>JBDLTP010000071.1:0-23551 GCA_039805765.1 Pseudomonadota bacterium | reverse complement strand
ATACACCATGAAAAATCGGTTCAGGGAAGTGCTGTCCCCATGTGGCAACATTATGCAACAAATCCGCAAAATCAAGGTTTAATTGCGCGTCGGATAATTCGCCATCGGAAAGAATTTTTTGCTGCAAATCTAATTGCGCTAAACGACGACTTACAACCTCATCAAACGCAATAGTAAAGGAGGGGAGGTGGTGCGTGTGCATACTGAGTCCAGCAGCCATGGCATGACCGCCAAATTGCTGAATTAAATGAGGATGCTCGGTAGCGATATCGCTCAAAACGTCACGCAAATGCACCCCTTCAATTGAGCGTCCAGACCCTTTTACTAAATCGGCTCCTGCATTGGCAAACGCGATGACAGGGCGATGCAGGCGATCTTTAATTCTCGCCGCCAAAATACCAATCACGCCTTGATGCCAATTTTCATCATAAAGGCAAACGCCTGATTCGGCATGTTTTTTATCAAACGCATAGGTGTCATTGAGCAGATTCATGGCTTCTTGCTTCATTTCACGCTCAATTTCACGTCGCTCGGTATTGAGTAAATCTAAATGCGCCGCCATTTGCCGCGCAGTTGCGGGCTCATCCTCAAGTAAACATAAAATGCCCAGCGACATATCTTGAATGCGTCCTGCTGCATTTAAACGCGGTGCCACGCCAAAACCAAAGTCACTGGCTTGCAAGGTGGCTGCATTTTTACCCGCGACTTCAATGAGCGCTAAAATGCCCGCATGAACGTTTCCACTTCGAATGCGAAGTAAACCCTGATGGACTAGCGTTCGATTCACGGCGTCAAGTGACACAACGTCCGCCACTGTGCCAAGGGCAACATAGTCGAGGAGTTGGGCTAAATTGGGTTCGGGAATTTGCTGCGTGGTGAACCAACCACGCTCACGCAAGCGACTGCGCAAAGCCAGTAAAACGTAAAAAATAACGCCCACGCCCGCGATGGATTTGCAGGGAAAGGCATCGCCTACTAAATTTGGGTTCACAATGGCATCTGCATCGGGCAGTGTTTTGGCAGGAAGATGATGGTCGGTAATTAGCACGCGCAAACCACGCGCTTTTGCTGCCATGACGCCTTCATGGCTACTAATGCCATTATCAACGGTAATTAAAACCTGTGCGTCTTTTTGCGCGGCAAGCTCTACGATATCAACACTTAACCCATAAGCGTGCTCAAAGCGATTGGGTACCACAAAATCGACCTGTGCAGCGCCTAGTAGACGCAGACCTCTAAGGGCAACCGCACAGCTTGTCGCGCCATCGGCATCAATATCGGCCACAATGCAAAGTCGTTGTTTAGTCTCAAGCGCGTCAACTAAAAGCGTGACCATCGTTTCCATATTCGAAAACAGCCAAGGTGAGGGCAGTGTATTTAAATTGCGATCGAGTTGCGTACTCGAGATGACGCCACGCGCGAGAAAAATACGTTTTAAAATGGGCGGCATATCGCCAAAATCGCCTTCTAGTTGCGATAAAGGGCGCTCAATAATCGCTTTTTGCTGACCTTGGTAGTAAAGAGTTGTCATTTTGGGTCTTTTTTTTAGAATAAAAAATTTCAAGGTAACACGCATTGTTGCTATATTGTAAAATGTGTCAAACTTTTCGCAACTTTCAATCAACGGGCAAGTTTAAAAATGATAATAAATACGGTTTATGACCTCGCTGTGGCAGGTGTTCAAAAATTGATTCCCTATAAAGCAGGTAAACCCATTGAGGAGTTAGAGCGGGAACTGGGCCTTACCAATATTGTTAAATTGGCTTCTAATGAAAATCCGTTAGGGATGGGGCAAAAAGCACGTGCGGCAATTGAAGCGGCCATGGCAGATTTAACACTTTATCCCGATGGCAGTGGATTTCATTTAAAACAGGCGCTGGCTGAAAAATTTTCGGTACAGGCAGATCAAGTGACACTGGGTAATGGGTCTAATGAGCTGTTAGAGCTCGTGGCTCGTGCGTTTTTAACCCCTGAATGTGAAGTCATTTTTTCGCAACATGCGTTTGCGGTGTATGCCATTGTCACGCAGGCGGTAGGGGCAAAAGCGGTGGTCGTGCCCGCATTGAATTATGGCCATGATTTACAGGCGATGCTCTTGCGGGTGACTGCGCAAACACGCGTTATTTTTATTGCCAATCCCAATAATCCAACGGGGACGCTACTTGCTCAATGTGATGTTGAAGCATTTGTTGCCGCGTTGCCTTCTCACGTAATTTGTGTACTTGATGAAGCCTATTTTGAATTTGTCAGCCAAAGTGAAACCATTGATTCCGTATCGTGGCTTAAACATTATCCTAATCTTGTGATTACACGTACCTTCTCAAAAGCTTACGGCTTAGCTGGACTGCGTTTAGGCTACAGTTTGTCGAGCATTGCAATTGCGGATTTACTCAATCGGGTTCGTCAACCGTTTAATAATAACTCGCTTGCTCTCGCCGCGGCGCATGCGGCATTGGACGATACTGATTACCTGCAAAGAACAATAGCCAACAATACCGCTGGCATGGCGCAACTGACAGCGGGATTTGCTGAATTAAATTTAACGTGGATTCCGTCTGCGGGAAACTTTGTATCGGTGGATTTAAAGCAAGACGGCAAAGCTGTTTATGACAAATTATTGCGCAAAGGCGTCATTGTGCGTCCGGTGGATGTTTATGAAATGCCGACTTTTTTGCGTATTAGTATTGGCACACAGCAAGAAAATGCGACGTTTTTAAAAGCGCTTAAGGATGTATTAGCGGATGTTTAAACGAGTATGTGTTATTGGCGTCGGATTAATTGGCGGCTCATTTGCAAAAGCCGCGCGGATTCATCATTTGGCGCAAAGTATTGTCGGTTTTGGGCGTATTGACGATGTAGAAAATTTACAACTTGCTAAGCAACTTGGCGTGATTGATGAATTTTATACGGATATCGTCAGTGCGCTTGATGGCGTTGATTGCGTGGTGTTGGCAATACCGGTGGCCAGTACCCAGGGTATTTTAAAGTTACTTAAGCCGTTTTGGACAAGTGACTGCGTGTATTTTGATGTGGGCAGTACAAAAGGCAGTGTCATGGACGCGGCGATGAGCGTATTTGGTGAAATGCCAGCGAATTTCATTCTGGCGCATCCGGTTGCTGGGGCGGAGAAAAGTGGTGTGAGCGCCGCCTTGGACGATTTATTTTTAGGCAAACGGTTAATTATCACGCCGCTACCCAATACCTCGCAAACCCATTTACACCATGTGGCGCAATGTTGGGAAAAAATGGGGGCGATTGTAGCCTTTATGGACGTCAATCAACACGATAGCGTTTTAGGTGCAACGAGTCATCTGCCCCATTTGTTGGCGTTTGCGCTGGTGAATATGCTCGGGCATCGTGATGAAAAAGAAGATATTTTTCATTATGCCGCTGGTGGTTTTCGGGATTTTACCCGTATTGCATCAAGTGATCCGGCTATGTGGCAAGCGATTTGTTTTGCCAATAAAAATGAATTATTACCTCTGCTCGAGGCATTTAAAACGCAATTAACGCAAATGCAGCACTTACTTGAAAGCGATAATCAAGCAGCGTTGATTGATTTGTTTACGTATGCGAATACGGCAAGGCAGAAATTTTTACAGCAAACGCAATTACCCAAATAACGCGCATTAATTTTCTGAGTGAAAGTTCCAATATTTTCCGTCAGTGCTACGCAAATTGCTTAGCGTGAAATGGTTATTTTTAAGTGACACGGTGATTGCCCCATCGTTTGCGCTGGTGAGATAGGGAATGTTCATATCGCGATAACGCGCGATTACTTCGTTGCTTGGATGGTTGAATTGATTGCGATAGCCGTTTGGAATCAAAATCGTGTCTGGGTGAATGGCGTCGATGAACGGTTGCGTGGAAGAGGTTTTACTGCCGTGATGCGGTGCGATGAGAATAGTTGAGCGGAGTTGCTCTGGGGCATTTCTTGAGAGCCACTGCTCTGCTTTTGCTTCAATATCGCCCGTTAGGAGAACCGAACCCGATGGCGTTTGAATTTTTAATACACACGAATTATTATTGCTATCATCAAATTTATCGACCGGTGATAGCAAGTCAAATGATACGCCGTCCCACTGCCAACTTTGTGGTGCGTGGCAATAAATAGCATTTTTACCGTCAAATTTGTCGGGAACGCTTGTCACAATCTGATCCACGGGCAAATTTTTCAAAAGAGTATCTGCGCCGCCAATATGATCATTATCACCATGACTAATCACCAGCATATCGAGTTTTTTAACATTTTGATGATTCAGAAAAGGTAAAATGACATTTTTCCCCATATCACCCCCTCCTAAAAATTTTGCTCCAGTGTCATAAAGTAGCCAGTGATTTTGCGTTTTAACGCTAACAGAAAGACCTTGTCCCACATCAAGCAACGTCACAATCGCTTCACCTTCATTCAATTTCGCTGCAGTAGGAAAGATAAGCGGCAGATTTAAAATAAGTCCTAACGCGCGATTAGGGATACCGCGTGGTGCAAATAACCAAAGTAATCCCAAGCAAGACAGTCCAAACGCAAAATGACTAGGCTGAGGATAATTGAAGGTCGCAAAGGGTAGCGTTGATGACCACTCAAGGGCTTGCATAAAATAAGTCAAAAGCGAATCGAGTAAAAAGAACAGTGTGTCTGCTATCAATGGCGCAGCAAAGACAAGCGGTACCAGAATGAGCGCAAAGGGGACAAGAAATAATTCGACAATAGGCACCGCGACAAAATTGACTAGTGGTGAAATGAGGGACACTTGTTGAAAAAAAAGTAATATCAATGGGGAGAGGCCAATCGATACGCTCAGCTGAATATCAACGCCCGCTTGCCAATTTGATTTGGATTTTAATCGACCATCAACGCGATACATAATTAGCACAACCGCTAAAAAAGATAACCAAAAACCAATGGAGAGTAAAGCCAGTGGATTGAGAATTAAAATGCCGAGTATCGCCAGTGCTAAACTGTGCAAATGGCTGATTTGTCGTTGATAAAATCCGGCAATCATGACGATGCCAAGCATGATCACAGCACGTTTAGTGGGAATGACAAACCCAGCTAAACTCGCATAGGTTATCGCGGTGAGAATGCTAGCTATGGCGGCGATTTGCGGGGGTGAGTAGCGAAAAATAGGTAAGCGCGCGCAAAGTTTTAAGGTTAACCAATAAATGAGTCCCGCTACCAGGGCAATGTGAGAACCTGAAATCACAATTAAGTGCGTTGTACCGGTAATGCGAAAAATATCCCATTGCGCAGGGGAAAGGCCATTATCATCGCCAATGGTTAACGCTTTGAGAAGTGCAACACTCAGCGTGTTGCCATATCGAGCCGTTAATTGATTGCCAATGGTTTCACGCCATTGATTAATGTGTATTATCGAGGGCGATTTAATGAGAAGGGGGGTGGGATTCGCTGAAACAGTGCCACTTGCGCCAATACCTTGTGTAAATTGCCAACGCTCAAAGTCTTGACTACCCAAATTAAAATTACTGTGATTGCGCTTGAGTTTTGCGCTAAACGTCCATATTTCGCCAGCATGTAATATGGCGGACGGTTTATACCATGCAAGCTGGATTTTACGGGGCAAATTGAGCGTCTTGTCTGTTAAGGTCAATTCAAAATTGGCGCGTTGTGTATTTTGATCTGGGAGGCTTGATATTTCCCCTGTGAGTTTAACTAACTCCCCTTCAAGACTTGATGAGAGCTGCTCACTTAATTGATAATGTGCAAAACCACTTGACCATAAAAAGCCGAGTAGAAAAAATAGCCCATAAAAATAGCGCAATCGTGCCATAATGCAAGCTATTGCACCTATAGCAACTAACCACCTAAACGTGGGTAATTGCGTGAATTGTTGTAAAGCAAAATCACCACATAAAAAAGCAAGAGCGTGACCGATCATGCAATAAGAATAATAATGAATGAGGACAGAAGACAATGGCGAAAGAATTGGTTGAAAAAATGATACACAAATTTATTCCTGATCCAGAAGTAATTAAACGTCATAAAAGTTTACAGTTTTTAGGGCAAAAATTACATGATCCTAATTTGTGGCACATCAATCGTCGTTCAATTTGTATGGCGTTTGCAGTAGGATTGTTTGGCGCTTGGGTTCCAACACCAGGTCAAATGGCAATTGCCGCAAGCTTCGCTATATATTTTAGAGCAAATATCCCTATATCTGTTGCGCTTGTTTGGTTAACGAATCCTATTACGATGCCGCCATTGTTTTATTTTGCCTATCAAGTGGGCTTGTGGTCGATGAATTTGCCTGCCTCAGACGGGTTTGATTTTTCACTCACGGGGATGCTGTCTGAGCTTGGTGATGTATGGCAACCATTTTTGATGGGGTGTTTTATATTAGGGGTGACATCTGCGGCGGTTGGCTATTTTGTGGTCAAACAATTCTGGACGTACCATGTCAAGCAAAAATGGCAACATCGGCATAAAAAAGCGCGTAAATTTGCGCGTTACACCGTATTTCATTCAACTGAGTGGCGACAATAAATAATTAACATTTGATGCACCTATAAACTAGACGAGAGTCATTTTATTCCCTTTTTAACAGGAAAACCGTGGAAAATAAGCAACGAAACCCTTTCGCCTCCCGCGATAGAAAACCTAAAATTACCGCTAAACATCCAAAGCGACAAGAAAAACCGCGTTCAGCTAAAAAACATGAGTCCTCAGCAAAGCGTGTGACTGATGAGCCGGTTTTAGGCGCTGGTGAGCGGATACAAAAAGTACTTTCGCGTGGTGGTCTTGGCTCAAGACGAGAAATTGAGCGATGGATTGATGAAGGGCGACTGAAAATTAACGGCGTACTTGCCGCGCATGGTGCGCATTTAAAAGCCGGTGATTATTTGCAGTTAAATGAACGCGTGGTGCACTGGGATAAGTTCGCCCAGCAAGCAACACGGGTTTTGATTTATCACAAACCAACCGGTGAAATTGTCACGCGCCATGATCCACAAGGGCGTCCTACCGTTTTTGCACAAATGCCTAAATTAGATACCGCGCGCTGGATTTCAGTGGGGCGTCTTGACGTCAACACATCGGGTTTACTTTTGTTGACCAATAATGGGGACTTGGCCAATAAACTTATGCACCCGTCAACGGAGGTTGAGCGTGAATATGCGGTGCGCATTTTAGGTGAGGTTTCGGATGAAAAGCTCGAACTTCTCAAAAAAGGCGTGCCGCTTGAAGATGGGGAAGCCAAGTTTGACCAAATTTATTTCATGGGCGGTGAGGGAGTAAATAAATGGTATCACGTCGTGGTGAGTGAGGGTCGAAATCGCTTAGTACGCCGTCTTTGGGAAGCACAGAATGTCGTGGTAAGTCGCCTTATTCGGGTACGTTATGGGCCTATTGTTCTGCCTGAAAAATTGCGTACGCAAAAATTTTATGAGTTAACGGCAAAAGAATTAGAATTATTATTTGAATTCGCTGGTTTACCTGCCGAGAAAATCAATTAAAAAATAAAGAGGTTCATCTCATGTCAAAACCCACAATTCTGGATGTGGCGAAAAGTATTCTCTCCGCTGCTATAGGCGTGCAAAGCAATAAAAATCGTGAACGTGATTTTCAGCACGGCTCCTTTTCATCTTATGTGATTGGTGGCGTCATTTTTACGATTGTATTTATTTTTGCGATTGTTTTTATTGTGTCGCTGGTTCTATAACGAAAGAATATCACTCGTGCTTGCCGCGAGTTTGATAGAATAGCGTATGACCTAAGTACGGATTAGCGAGGCAATCGTGTTTTGCTAGTCCGATTTTTTTACTGCCAAATTTAAAAAAAGACCCCCGTGGATTTAAAACATATTAGAAATTTCTCCATTATCGCGCACATTGATCACGGCAAATCAACGCTTGCTGATCGTTTTATTCAATTATGTGGTGGTTTATCCGATCGTGAGATGTCAGCACAAGTCCTTGATTCAATGGATATTGAAAAAGAGCGCGGGATTACAATTAAAGCGCAAAGTGTGACACTCGATTTTAAAGCCGCTGATGGTGAAATTTATCAGTTGAACTTTATTGACACACCGGGTCATGTTGATTTTTCCTACGAAGTTTCACGCTCTCTTGCCGCTTGCGAAGGCGCATTACTGGTGGTGGATGCAGCACAAGGCGTTGAAGCGCAAAGTGTGGCGAATTGTTACACGGCAATTGAGCAAGGCCTTGAAGTGGTGCCTGTCTTAAATAAAATTGATTTGCCTTCCGCTGAACCTGAGCGGGTCATGACTGAAATTGAAGAAGTGATTGGTATTCCCGCTGACGAAGCGTTGATGATTAGCGCTAAAACGGGTCTGGGTGTCAAAGACGTTTTAGAACAACTCGTGTTGAAAGTCCCCCCCCCTTCGGGTGACGCAGATGCGCCATTGCAAGCGTTGATTATTGATTCGTGGTTTGATAGTTATTTAGGCGTAGTCTCGCTAGTTCGTATTATGAACGGCAGTATTAAGCGTAAACAAAAAATCATGATTATGTCGACGGGCAAAACGTTTTTAGCGGAAAAAGTCGGCGTATTCACCCCTAAGCGTGTTGAAAAAGACGTGTTAAATACCGGTGAAGTGGGCTTTCTCGTGGCGGGGATCAAAGATATTTTTGGCGCCCCCGTAGGCGATACTGTGACGTCACCCGACAAACCCGCATTAGAACAATTGACGGGGTTTCAGCGTGTGCAACCTCGGGTTTTTGCCGGGCTTTATCCAGTCAGCTCAGACGATTATGAAGAATTGCGTGAAGCATTAAATAAATTAAACCTCAATGATGCTGCACTGCAATTTGAACCTGAAACGTCGCAAGCCTTAGGCTTTGGCTTTCGTTGTGGTTTTCTTGGTATGCTTCACATGGAAATTGTTCAAGAGCGTCTTGAGCGTGAATACAATGTGGATTTAATTACCACAGCGCCAACGGTAATTTATGAAGTTATTACCCAAACAGGTGATGTTTTAATGGTCGACAACCCCGCAAAACTGCCGGAAAATGGCACTATAAGTGAGATTCGCGAACCGATTATTCGTGCAAATATTCTCGTGCCGGAAGCGTATGTGGGTAACGTGATTACGCTATGTATTGAAAAGCGCGGCGTACAGAAAGATATGCAATATGTAGGTCGTCAAGTATCGCTCCATTATGAAATGCCACTCAATGAAGTCGTACTGGATTTTTTTGATCGATTAAAATCTGTTAGTCGTGGTTTTGCCTCGTTTGATTATGAATTCTTACGTTTTCAAGTGGCTTCATTAGTTAAGCTGGATGTGTTAATTAATGGAGAGAAAGTCGATGCGCTGTCAAGTATTGTGCATCATGATTTGAGTGTGAAAAGGGGGCGTGATTTAGTGGAAAAAATGAAAGATTTAATTCCACGTCAAATGTTTGAAATTGCGATTCAAGCAGCAATTGGTTCAAAAATTATTGCACGATCAACCGTTAAGGCATTAAGTAAAAACGTCTTAGCAAAATGTTATGGCGGTGATATTTCGCGTAAGAAAAAACTGCTTGAAAAACAAAAAGCAGGTAAAAAACGGATGAAGCAAGTCGGTAACGTTGATATTCCGCAAGAAGCATTTTTAGCGGTTTTAAAATTAAATAAAGAATAATCAGAGGGCATTTTTGTGGATTTCGATTTTTCATTTTTTTTGTTTGTTGCAACGCTAGTTACTGGGACAATTTGGGGGGGCTATGCGTGGTATTTAAAGCGTCAAAATACGCCATACGACATTGAGAATGAACCTGTGCTGGTGGAATACGCCCATTCGTTCTTTCCTGTTGTGTTGATTGTGTTTTTGCTACGCTCATTTATTGCAGAGCCGTTTCGTATTCCTTCGGGTTCGATGATGCCTACGCTACTTGTTGGCGATTTTATTCTCGTCAATAAATTTATTTATGGGATTCGTTTGCCGGTAATTAACAAAAAAGTCATTGAGCTAGATTCACCGCATCGTGGTGATATTGTGGTTTTTCGTTATCCTAAAAATCCAGAAGTCAATTACATTAAACGTTTAATTGGCTTGCCAAATGATAAAATTTCTTACGTTGATAAGCATTTAACGGTCAATGATCAACCCATTTCAGAAAGTGCATTAGGCGAGTTTCAAGGGGCGGGTGAAAGTGCTGAAATGAATGGCGCGGCGCAGTTCTTGGAAAATTTAACCGGCGTTGAGCATCGTATTTTAATTCGTAACGGTGCGCCAACAGTCGAATTTACGTATACCGTCCCGCAGGGTCAATATTTTATGATGGGTGACAATCGCGATAACAGTAATGACAGTCGTTATTGGGGATTTGTGCCAGAAGAAAATTTAGTGGGTAAAGCTTTTTTCATTTGGATGAGCTGGGATTGGCAAAATAAAGGCGTTGATTTTGCGCGATTAGGGACGATTTTAAAATAGGTTTAGGATTTAGGTGAAAAAAAACATTTTTTGTAATATTCGTAAAGTGAGTGGCGACGCGTGACAAGAAAGCCCGAGATATTAAGTCGAAAATTAGGTTTAGCGTTTAATAATCCACAATTATTTGTCACGGCGCTCACACATCGCAGTGCAAGTTCGCATAATAATGAGCGTTTGGAATTTTTAGGCGATGCTATTTTAGGTTTTGTGATTGCCGAGCAATTATATAATCTGTTTCCTCATGCGGCAGAAGGTGTGCTAAGTCGCCTCAGAGCTAGTCTTGTTAATCAGCGCTCACTGGCTGAACTTGCCCGCAAACATGAGCTTGGTGATTATTTGTTGCTGGGTTCGGGTGAGTTAAAAAGTGGCGGCTTTCGTCGGGATTCGATTTTATCGGATGCGCTAGAAGCCATTATTGCTGCTTTATTTGAAGATCAAGGCATGGCGGCGTGTCAGGTGTGGGTGGCACAATTATTTGACGAAAAATTAAAAAGTTTATCATTAAATAATGGTCAAAAAGATCCAAAAACCCGCTTGCAAGAACTCATGCAAGCTCAGAAACTAGACTTGCCCCATTATGAATTATTGACTATGTCGGGGCTTGCACATGAGCAGACATTTAAAGTCAAATGCACCATCTCACTCCTCCCCGAGCCAAGTATTGGTGCCGGTGTCACCCGAAAAGGCGCCGAGCAAGCCGCCGCAGAAGTGCTTCTCGAATTATTAGCCAAGGAAAATATATTATGAATTGTGGTTACGTCGCCTTAATTGGTCGTCCAAATGTGGGGAAATCAACGTTGATGAACCATTTGCTCAAGCAAAAAATTAGCATCACCTCGCGTAAACCACAAACCACGCGTCATCGCATTTTAGGAATTAACACCACAGAGGCAGGGCAAGCCATTTATATGGATACGCCCGGTATGCATGCGGAGCAAAAAAAAGCATTAAATCGTCAACTCAATCGCACTGCGGATACGACGCTACTTGGCGTGAATGTCATTGTTTGGCTCATTGATGGTTTATCGTGGCATGAATATGATGATGTGATTTTTGAAAAACTCAAGCAAGCTGGATTGCCCGTTATTTTAGCGGTTAATAAAGTAGATCGTATTACCGATAAAGATAAAGTCTTGGCTTTTTTTGCGGCTGCGCAGGCGCGTTATCCTTTTCATGCTATTTTTCCGATTTCTGCGCTCAAACGCATTCATTTGGATGAACTTGAAGCATCGATTATGGATTTGTTGCCTGAGGGGGATTTGATTTATCCAGCCGATCAAATTACCGATCGCCCAGAGCGATTTCTCGTGGGCGAGATTATTCGTGAGAAATTGATGCGTCGTTTAGGGGCAGAGTTGCCTTATGAATTAACGGTTGAAATTGAAAGATACGAAGAACTTGAAAATATCAGCAAAATATACGCGATTATTTGGATTGAGCGTATGTCACAAAAAAGCATCATTATCGGGACAGAAGGCGATATGCTTAAGAAAATCGGCATCGATGCGCGACTCGATATTGAGCGTTTAATTGGTCAAAAAGTCTATCTTCAGCTTTGGGTGAAAGTGAAAAAAGGCTGGTCGGATAATGAGCGCGCGTTGCAGAGTTTAGGTTATCAAGATTAATTTATTTTGATTTTTGCCATCAAAAAAGGCGATTGTTTAATCGCCTTTTTTGATGATCGTCATTTCTAGCCAAAAGTAGAGCCGTTATAACCCCAAAATGCAGCGGGCGCATTGTGAAATTCAATATACATTCGATCGGGAGAAATTTGCAGTTCTTCGTGAATGAGCGTGCAAAGTGAGGCACTTAAGGCTTTTGCCTGTTTTTCGGTCAATCCAATACTTTTGCATTCTAAATACGCCAGTGGCGAATCGTTCCCGCCAAATAACATCGACACCCTGTCCGACAACTCAATCATCACATAAAGTTCGGGTTTGCTGGTTTCTTTGGCGGCAATTTGTGAAAGTTGACGAAGTAATTTTGGTTTATCTGTAATTTGCTCATTGGTACTGAGTTTAATGTAGGGCATGGTGGACGTCTCCAAATAATCGGTTGCAGGTCAATACAGATTACTTTCCCATATTAACTTAAAAAAGTATTTATATTTATAGCTAATCAGGAAATTATTAAACAATAAATGCGTATATTGTGCATAAATAATGACAGGTATATAGTGTGAGTCAAGTTGGTGGTGTTTCTATTTTTCGACGCTTTTGGGAGATGATGATGATTGTTAACGTGATTAATTCAGTTTCAGATGACGTATTTGTCTTAATGGTAATGTTATTTGCTTCCGTTATTTTTTTAGATCCAATTAAGTTGAAATCTAAGTAATTTGTTTTCGCATATTGTTTTTTTGATTGTGTTGCCCCTCTCCAATCCCATTATTTTAATAAAATAATGGGATTTTTTGTATTTAAATTTGTCGTTGACTCAATATTAATACATCTGAAGGCTTTACGATAACGTTGATTATCACTTTAACAGGAAAACCGGCAGTCAATGGTGATGTATTGAAGTTAAATTATCCGCTGTAGTGGTTTCAATCAGTGATGTTTTGCTTTAGGCAGAATTGTTTTAGTAGTATTGATAAAATCAAGCTAGTTTCTGCAATAAAAAGTGACGCGCGCGATTGACTGTATTGATGACGGGTGCTGAACCGCCCATCGCAACGGCGTCAACTAAGCAATACCACGCGGCAACCCCACTGGGAGGATTGCCTTGCGGCAAACCTAGAACGGGATCAATTTCAGCCCAATGCCATGTGCCAACAGCAGTTCCAATTAATTCAAGCCATGTTGTAATGAAAAAGGCGGCTAAATACACCAGCGGTGAGCGTCCTTTAAATAAATAAAATAAAAAGACAACAAACAGCAATGCCCCCACAAAATCTCCTTGCGAAGCAAACGTAATTCCCCAAAGCGACCACGCGCCACAAACAACCACAACCAGTAACGCAATGTGACGTGCATAGCGCACAAATAAACCAGAACGCCCCAGTGCCACAGCGGTCAAATAAACCATGCCATGACCCGCAGGCACGTAAGCAGGAACGTTATGGAAACGGTAAGTGTATCCGCCCATAAAAGGCGAAGCGAAATGTTCACCGATTGTTGCAAAGAGCACAGCAATTAACACTTGGACTCGGATTTCTTTATTTTCACCCAGTAGCCAACCAGTTAAAAATACCCAACCACTCACCCCTAGTGCATTTTGTTTTTCAATCGTTGCATCGGCATCGGTAATTAAGCATATAGCAACACAAAAAAACGTAAAAGCGGCAATCCAATAATCTCTTTTACTGTGCGGATGAAGGTTGTGTTGAGGGGGGAAATGACGAAACATATAAATACTCGGCGCAATAAATCAATAATGAAGTGAATAGTAATTTCAAAGTCTAGCATTGCCTCATCGTTTCACGCAAACATCCATGCAAACAAAATAAATTTGGTAAATTAATTGTTGTTTATTTTATTTCCTGCGTGATGTGTCACAATGGTGTTTTAGTGCGTTAGCGCCTAAAATGAAACTGAAACAAAACACTGCTATGCTGTCATTATCATTCTTAATTATTTCTGGAGTTTGTTTATGGGACCACATTATTTAAATCATTTTTTCACGCCAAAATCAGTGGCGATTGTCGGTGCGTCCGAACGACCAGAAAGTGTTGGGTATCGTATTTTGCTCAATATGCAAGAAGCGCAATTTCAGGGCGGACTTTATCCGGTTAACAACAAGCGTGAGCAGATTTTAGGCCTCAAAGCCTATCCCGACCTGCATGCGGTTCCTGAAGAACTGGATTTAGTGGTGATATCAACCCCCGCGCCCTCTGTGCCTAATGTCATGCGTCAATGTGGTGAAAAAGGGGTGCAGTGCGTCATTATTATTACGGCGGGGTTTGGTGAACTTGGTGAAGAAGGGAAAAAACTTCAACAGGAAGTGCTTGATATTGCGCATCGCTATAGTATTCGTATTATTGGCCCAAATTGCTTAGGTGTTGTGCGTCCAAGTGGCTTTTTGAATGCCACGTTTGGCGATGGCGTGGTGAAAGAAGGAAATTTAGCGCTTCTTTCACAATCTGGCGCGGTGTGTACCGCTATTTTAGATTGGGCAAAATCGCAAGATATTGGTTTTTCAACGGTTGTGTCGATGGGGGGCGCGGCGGATATTGATTTTGGTGAAGTGCTTGATTATCTTGCCACGGATACCAAAACGACGGGCATTTTGATGTATGTTGAGGGTATTCGTGATGCGCGACGTTTTTTAAGTGGACTCAAAGCAGCGGCGCGCTTGAAACCGGTTATTCTTATTAAATCAGGTCGCCATGAAGCGGGGGTTAAAGCGGCAATGTCTCACACCGGCGCGATGGTTGGCGGTGACAATGTGTTTGATGCCGCCATTGCGCGTGCGGGGGTGGTGCGGGCCTATAGCATTACGGAACTCTTTTCAGCAGCGCGAGTCCTTGCAAATAATTATGTAATCAATGAAGATCGCCTTGCTATTATTACTAACGCCGGTGGGCCGGGGGTAATGAGTACCGATCGCGCTGAAGACGTTGGCATCAAAATGGCCGAGCTCAGTGATGCAAGTGTAACTGCACTTAACGCCGTGCTGCCAGTGCATTGGTCACACGCAAATCCTGTCGATATTTTGGGTGATGCAACATCAGAGCGTTATCAGCAATCACTCGAAATTTGTTTAAAAGATGATAATATTGATGGCGTACTGGTTATTTTAACCCCGCAAGCGATGACGGATCCCACGCAAGTGGCGAAATGTATTATTGAAGGTGCTAAACACACTAAAAAACCCGTACTTGCCGCGTGGACAGGTGGGGCGCGAGTTCAAGAAGGGCGTGAGTTATTTGCCAATAGCCGTGTTGCACATTTTTCGACACCTGAAGTGGCGGTGGATGCGTTTGGCTTTTTAGCTAATTATGCGCAAAATCAAATTTTGCTCAAGCAAATTCCCTTGCCTTCTGATGAAAAAGCCATGCCCGATGTTACCGGTGCGCGTTTGATTATCGAGCGTGTGCTTGCTGAAGGGCGTGATGTGTTAACTGCGCAAGAAGCAAAAGCCATTTTAGCGTCATTTCATATTCCCGTGAATCAAACGGTTAAAGTATCCAGCGCAAAAGACGCGATGATTGCTGCGCAAACTTTAGGTTTTCCCGTTGTACTCAAAATCAATATGCCTGAGTTTAGTCATAAATCCGATATTGGTGGTGTCCGCTTAAACATTAATAGTGTGCAGGATATTTCACGAAATTTCACCGAAATGGAACAAGCTATTAAACGCAAATATCCCGATATTCACGAAGTAGGCATGACCGTGGAAACGATGTTTAAATCAGCCAGTGGGCGTGAGTTGATGATTGGCGTCGTGCGTGATCCGGTGTTTGGTCCTGCGATTAGTTTTGGCCTGGGTGGGACGATGGTTGAAATCCTCAAAGACAATGCCGTGGCGCTCCCTCCGCTTAATGAATACATGGTTGAGCAAATGATTGCGAAAACTAAAGCCGCAAAATATTTAAACGCTTTCCGTGAGTTGCCACCGGCAAATAAAAAAGCATTAGTGGATGTTTTGCTCAATATTTCAGACATGGTGAGTGAATTGCCTGAAATTTTAGAGTTGGATATTAATCCATTGATTGTGGATGCACATGGCGCGATTGCCGTTGATGCACGAATTAAAGCCCAAAGAAGTCATCAATTAAGCCGATACGCGCACATGGCAATTCATCCCTATCCACATGAATTAACGCAGCATTACTTAACGCCAAGTGGAATTAATGTCATCGTGCGTCCTATTCGCCCAGAAGATGCGAAAATGGAAACGGATTTTGTGAGTCGTTTGTCTGAGCAAACCAAATATTTCCGCTATCATCGCGCCCTGCAAGAATTAACCCCTGAAATGCTGGTACGTTTCACGCAAATTGATTATGACCGTGAAATGGCCTTTGTTGCGGTGAGTGATGATCCAACATTACCTAATGAACTTGGCGTTGGACGCTACAGTGTTAATCCCGATGGGCATTCGGTTGAGTTTTCGCTGGTCGTGGCTGATGATTGTCAGCATTTAGGGATTGGATCAAAATTAATGCGGACTTTAATGCAATCTGCGAAAGAAAAGGGCATGCTTTTTTTTGAAGCGGAGATGCTCAGCTCAAATGAGCCTGCACGGGCGATGCTTCATAAATTGGGATTTAATTTTGAAACCATTGCTGGCAATGATGAGCTGGTGCGAGCAATTAAAGATTTGCGCCAATAAATTGGGAGAGTTTATTTTATGCACAATTTTATTTTGCAGCTTGCGCAAGAAAATGATTTTCAATCGACGCGATTGTTGAAAATGCTCCATGCGATTCAAAAACGTTATTTTTATATTCCCGAAAACGCGATTGAAACACTCGCTGAGCAACTCCAGCTTCCACGCACACATATTCAAAATGTCGTGGCGTTTTATAGTTTTTTTCATACGCAATCAAGTGGCAAATATACTATTTTAATCAGTGATTCGATTACTGATTTGATGCTCGGTAAAGCCGATTTAATGTCATATTTTGCACAAAAGTTAAAAGTCGATATTGGCTGTGTTCGTGCTGATGGCCTGGTGAGCTTAAATAATACCTCATGTACAGGTCTTTGCGATCAAGGCCCTGCTGGTCTTGTGAATGGCTATGCATTAACGCGTTTAACGAAACCGCGCATTGATCAAATTGTCGATTATGTAAATCGTGACATTCCGCTTGTACAGTGGGACGCTGATTTATTTCATGTAGATGATAATATAGTAAAGTCGGATTTATTGCTCAATGAAAAACCACTGCATGGGCAAGCGATTGCCTCGACGTTGAGGCGGGGGCTGAGTGAAACATTAGCTGAAATTGAGCGATCAGGCCTACGCGGGCGAGGGGGGGCAGGGTACACCACCGCGTGGAAATGGAAATTTTGCCGTGAAGAAGATGCAACGCAACGCTATATTATTTGCAACGCAGACGAGGGAGAGCCGGGGACATTTAAAGATCGTGTGCTGCTTAGCGCTTATGCCGATAGCGTAATTGAAGGCATGACGGTTGCCGCAGTTATTGTGGGGGCAACGCACGGTTTTCTTTATTTGCGGGGTGAATATTTGTATCTGCTCGATAAACTTGAAGCCGTGTTAGAAGCGCGTCGGGCATCTAATTTACTTGGATGCAATATTTTGCAACACGGTGTTGATTTTGATATCGAGATTTGTTTAGGTGCTGGTGCGTATATTTGTGGTGAAGAATCGGCGTTAATTGAATCACTTGAAGGTAAAGCGGGTATTCCGCGTAATCGTCCACCTTACCCCGTTACGCATGGGTATTTAGGAAAACCGACGGTCGTCAATAATGTTGAAACTTATCTTGCGGCAGCCAATATTGCTGTTCATGGTGGCGCGTGGTTTGCCAATAAAGGGACTGTGAAATCGAAAGGCACAAAAATCTTAAGTATTAGTGGAGATTGCAAAGTCCCCGGTATTTATGAATACGCATTTGGGTCGACGCTCAAAACGATTTTAGATGATTGTGGCGCAAGTGAGGTCCTTGGTGTGCAAGTAGGTGGACCTTCAGGCGAGTTTATTTCTAATGATGAATTTGAGCGAAAAATTGCCTTTGAAGATTTGGCAACGGGCGGCTCATTTATCATTTTCAATCATACGCGCTCAATTTTAGAGGTGGTTCATAATTTCAGTCATTTTTTTGCACATGAAAGCTGTGGATTTTGTACGCCTTGTCGCGTGGGTACCTCGCTACTGAAAAAACAAGTCGATAAACTTGTAGAGGGTCACGGGAGTGCCGGTGATATTGTCGCGCTTGAAGAATTGTGTCAGGTGATTAAAAACTACAGTCATTGCGGATTAGGGCAAACGGCGGCAAATCCGGTTTTATCCACGCTGGAGCGTTACCCTGAAATTTATCAAGCGATGCTCAAAAAAATTAGCTATGAACCCGGATTTGATTTAGATAAATCACTTGAAACGGCAAGACGCATGGCAAATCGTGATGATGCGGCGGCGCATTTAGCTCAAGTGGAGAATTGAGTATGATGAAAACTTTTGTGATTGATGGAAAAACGATTCCCTTTGAAGACGGGCAAACAATTATGCAAGCCGCGAGTGCTGCGGGCGTCTATATTGCACATTTATGCCATAATTCCAAATTTACGCCACATGGCAGCTGTAAGTTATGCACGGTAAAAGTCAATGGTCGAAATTGCTCTGCCTGTACTTTCCCCGCAACAGAAGGTCAAAACGTAATCAATGTCAGCAAAGAACTCAACGATGACCGAGAAAAAATTACGCAAATGTTATTTGTTGAAGGAAATCATTTTTGTCCATCATGTGAAAAAACGGGAAATTGCCAACTGCAAGCCGTGGCGTATCACTTAAATATGACGGATAACCACTTCCCACATTTTTTTGAAAATCGGCAAGTGGACGCGTCACACCCTGATGTGATGATTGATCACAATCGCTGTATTTTTTGTACATTATGTGTGCGGGCGAGTGAGCAGGTGGATGGCAAAAATGTCTTTGCGATTAGCGGACGGGGTATCGATAAACGTCTGGTGGTGAATTCGCCAAGTGGTTTGCTCAAAGATTCTGAGTTGGACGTGAAGGATTGTGCCGCCCATATTTGTCCAACGGGCGCGATTTTAATTAAACGAACGGGCTATACTGTGCCTATTGGGCAACGTATTTATGACCATGCGCACATTGATGCGGTTGCGCTTAATGGTGAAGGAGAAACACATGACAACTAAAAAAGTGAAAGTGGCCACGGTGTCATTAGCGGGATGTTTTGGTTGCCACATGTCGTTTTTGGATTTAGATGAGCGACTCGTGGATTTGGTGCAGCACGTTCAATTTGACCGCTCACCACTCACCGATATCGAACATTGCAGCGATGATTGTGATATTGGTTTAATTGAGGGCGGTGTGTGTAATTCTGAGAACGTGCATGTACTGCGAGAGTTTCGCAAAAATTGTAAAATTCTCGTCGCGGTAGGCGCCTGTGCTATTAACGGCGGATTACCTGCCATGCGTAATCATATAAGCCTAGAAGATTGCTTAAATGAAGCCTATATGGATGGCATTGGCGTAGAAAATCCACAAATCCCAAGTGACATCGAATTACCTTTATTACTTGATAAAGTCCATCCGCTACATGAAGTCGTGAAAATTGATTATTTTCTTCCCGGATGCCCGCCTTCAGCAGATGTCTTTTGGGCATTTCTTATGGATTTACTAGCAGGGCGTGAGCCTGAGCTGACTTATGAATTAATTCATTTCGATTAGTTTTTTTCAAATAGGGTGAACTAATTTTAAAGGGGTGACATAATCTGAACCCTTTTTTTTGCGTCTTTATTAAATCCTAGATATTGATAGTCATCTGTTTTTTAGCGGCTATATTTGAATCGCGTCTTGAATTGCGTTGAGTAATTGTTGATGTGTGAAGGGTTTGAGTAATCTCGCGCTTACGCCTAACATTTGAGCAGAATCCAAATTAAAGCCAGCGGTCACAGCACGTCGACCACCCGAAATGGCAATGATTGGCAAGTTAGGATGGGCTTGGATTAATTCTATAATGACTTCAATACCATCCTTTTTTGGCATGATAATATCAGTAATGACTAAGTCGGGATGATATTGATAAAAACTTTTTATTCCTTCAATACCATCTTCAGCTATAAATACTTGATAGCCTTCATGTGTCAACAATTTTTTCAATACGTTGCGCATTTGTTCATCATCATCAATGACTAATATTTTCGTCATGCGTTATACCTTTTATGGAAATGTGAGTCCAAATAACGCACTTTTATTTGGCCTCTTACTGGGGACTTAACTCTAAATATATTTTGTTTTTTGTTCCTATATTGCCTGTAAATTTTATGATTCATAGAATGAAGCAGCGGCGTGCAAATAGAGTTGATTGCTTTTTTTAAATAAAAATTGTTTACGAATATGATTCGATATGACGAAGTTTAAGAAAATTAAACAGATAGCTAAAATTAGCAGTTTTTTTCGAATAGTCAAATGGTTAAGCAGGATAAATACCTGCTTATAGAGTGGATTCAAACGTGTCTGAGCGGGCAATACCTTACTTTATTTCAAGCCATATGACATGTCAGTAGGTTTCATGTCAATAGTGGCAGACTAAAACAGAATATTTATATCAATTTGCTAAGTGACGATAGCGAAATACAACGCCATAAAATGACTGGATTCATCGATGTTTTAATCTGGTTTATCGCATTTTTGTATGCAATAACCGTCCCTCTCTAACGACTAAATAGCGCAGTATTTCAACTCAAGCTTGATTTGAGAGTGCTGATGACTGAGAAGGAATGTGAAAAAGCGGCATCAATTAGGTGAATTAATTCTTAATGACCGCATTTAAATTTTAAATGAAATGCTATTCACTTGATTTATTTAGAATATGAACACGAGCCCGCATTAATGACCATGCGACAATGAGTGTTAATGCAAATAGAGAGAGTTCTAAAGTGAGAAACGCGCCTATTTTGAAATAGGCAAATAATGGATGCAAAAAACGCACAAACCAGCCAGCCAGCTCATCAGCAAGCGCAGAAAAGAACGTTAAACTGCTCAGCCAAATTTTTAAAGTGGTTGAAAATTCAGTCATGAGCATTAAATGCGTCAGAGTGACCGCAAGCATGCCCATGGCAAATAAATGAAAGTGCAACACTTCAAGCATGCCCTCATAACTTTTTGCCGGAATAAATAGTTCTTCATTGCCGCGATAATAAGTATTCACAGAGTCTGGAGTTAATGCCATGTGATTAAAATACATCATGGCATTACTAATTCCAAGTAAGAAAACATAAGCCAAAAACATCAGCACAAGCGCATTGAGTAGCAGTTTTCGCTGTTGTTCTCCATTGACGAAATAACGCATTATTTTTTCACCATAACATTATAAAATGCCTGTACTTTTCGGATGCTATTTAACGCAGAGCGTGTACTCAATGTCGCGCCACTGACCGCGTCAACGCCTTTATTGAAATCCATATTTTCTATATCGCGGTTGATGAGCGACTCAAACCAATGCTCTGGCGGCATATATTCTGCCGGTTCATGAAAAGCGAGTAAATGCACGCCACGCACTTCACCCGATGGCGTAAGAATAATCATAATGGTTTCAGGTTTTGTGCGCACGGTTTCACTTTCAATGGCGGCGTAACCTAAAATTTTATCGCCATCTTTGCCCACATAAAACGTAAATAAGCCTGACGCCAGTTTAATTTTAGCGAGTTGCGCAATTTTGGCTGATTCTGCGTCATCAGGAAAAAGGGACAAATTTTCAATTGACGCTTTACCAAAGGCTAATTCAAACGCCTCTGTTTTGCTGTAAAAAATTTGCGCAACAGCACTTTGTGTGAAACTCAAAAAAAGAATAAATAAAGCGATGTTTATTTTCATTATGCGTCTTTGTGCCTATATTATTTAGAAAAAAAGCTTGCAAGATAGTGTTTTGAAAAAATAGGTTTTTAAAAAGCAGGAGGTCTTGACCTGCGCATTTTACGGAGTTGAAAAATATTTTTTACGTTGTATTTGCGTGAATACGCGCTATAGCACCATTCATTGCACGCGTTTTCTAAAACGTCCCTATTATAGTTAATTATTGAAGAGGAGTATATGCGCTTTAAAAGACGTTAAATTCATGATGAATGACATTTCACTCAAAACGCTTTAGGGCGTGTAGCGGATATATGCCAAATCACTTTATACCTTGATAAGTCTAGGCAAATTGATTTGGCAGAATACCGTCTTTTTAGGAAGTGCGTTTTAGGCGAATATTAGAAAATAAACCCAAAGCCTAAATTGACATCATCAGCCGCAATACTTTTTTGTGCTTCAAAGTTCCTGTAGTCTGCTTTAATTACTACATTAGGAATGGGTTTGTATTGCAAACCAAATTGATAAATTTGGCGATTTAAACTGCCGTTATCTGGCAGTCCGTTAGGCACTTTCGCCAGCGAATCCATTTGTTCATACCGAAAAAACGGCGCTAAATATTGATCGGTACTTGGCATAATAAGTGGCAATACATCGTAACCTACTTCGGTGTACCAACCATAATTCTCTGATCCAATGGTTTGTCCTTTCGCTGCACTCAAAATGACGGCATCCCCTATACGACCCACTGAGCCAAGTGCGCGAAACTCTAAGCCTCGGTATTTCCATTGAATGTGACCTTCATAGAGTTGCGTGAACGCATCGATATTTTGACCCGCGTACAGTTTGTCTTGCGCTGAATTACCTAAATAAGCAGAGCCACCTAGTGTAACGCCGGTTAAATAGGTTGGCGTGTAATCTAAACGTGCAACATAACCAAAATTTTCAGCTTGCGCGTTGGCACCAGATTGTCGTCCATCACGAATACCTTTTGATGTAAAATTCGCCGCGTCCATGCCATTCATGACATATGCGGTATAGCTCAATTCGGGTGTGATTTGTCCAAATAATCCGACGCCTAACTCGCGCCACGTACTTGGAATAATGACCCGTTCAACTTCGGGGCGATTGTTACCAAAATAAAACGGCGGCTCATGAATTTGATTGATAAAACCCATGGGGGTTAAAACCATTCCCGCACGGACGTTTGCCATGGGATCGATAAAAAAATCTAAAGCCGCAAATTCAACGGCAACCGTACCGCCATTGCGGCCTGTTGTGCCATGTTCAATTTCAAGCTCACTGTTGAATATAATTTTATCGGTGAATTTATAACCCGTGTACAAAATCATACGATACATATCCGCACTATCTTTAAGCGCGCCTTTATCGCCCACAATATTGCGATAACTCGCTTCACCATAACCGCCAATTGAGAGGCCTTGACCAACTTGATACACTTTTGAGGCAGCCGGTCCCATTCCGTACATACTTTTGTATTTGGCTTCTTCAGGAATAGATAAATTAGTGAGCAATTTCTCCACTTCTTGGCTTAATACATCTGTTTTGCGCTCCAATTTTTTAACCTCGTTTGCCGCAACCGCTGGAGAAGGCGAACTGGGTTGAGCATTTTCTGCTTGCGTAGCGGGTGCTTCGTTACCCTTTTTTTGTAGGGCTTCGATTTGTTTTTGTTGCATTTCGATAAT
>JBDLTP010000070.1:0-24789 GCA_039805765.1 Pseudomonadota bacterium | reverse complement strand
ACGCTGTTCTTGATCTTGTGGAATTAGCGTATCGATAAGTTCTTCTAATCCAAGTTCATCAACCATTCCTGCTATTAAGCCGAGATGATCCAAGTTGTAACTGCTGTAGGTTTTTATAGTCGAATCCTTTAGTAAATTTCAGGGGACTACATTTTAAATCAAAAATTGCTTTTGATAGGTGCGGAATGTCGGATTTTGTCTTTCTGCTAATTGATTGTCATGGATGGTTTGCTATAACTAACGTGCATAGCCGATAATGTTATTCCATCGGCAGTGATGCTGATTTTTCGGCGCCTACTTTTTTGAGGAAGGGCGCAATAAAAAGTGCACCAAAAAAGATCAACGCAATGTATTGAAATAAATTATTAAATGTCATAACACCTGCTTCACGCCAGGCAAGAGAACTTAATTGTAGTAATGCAGCGGTATGTGGATTATCGATAATTGCGGTGTCAAGCTGTTGCTCCATGCCAAAAAGTAAATTTTGAACATTGATATCCGTTGATTTAACGGATTCACGCAATTGTGAATAATGACTTTTGTTTAGCGACAAAATTAACGTATTTGCCACGGCAAGACCAATCGCGCCGCCTAAATTACGCATCAAATTATAAAGTCCACTTGCATTTTTGACTTCTTCTAGGGGGAGCAAGCCGAGTGTGAGTGTATTAATGGGAAGAAAACACAGCATCAACGCGCTACCCCGTATGGCTTGTGGAATAAAAAATTCCCAGTAACCTGATTCAGCTGTGAGTTGCCCATTGAGCCAAGAGCCAAGCGCAAATAAGCCAAATCCCAAGCATAACATGACGCGTAAATCGATTTTCTTTTCAAGCGGTCCTGCGATAAACGCAGAAACTAGCTGGAACAATCCAACAACCATTAAATAATAACCAATTTGTAAACTGTTTAAGCCTTTGATACTGCCTAAATAAATAGGCGTTAAATAAATAATGGTGTAAAGGCCAATGCCTAAAATAAAGCTATAAATACACCCAATAGTAAAGTTTCTATTTTTAAATGCGTATAAATCAATAATTGGGTGAGGGTTAACAAGCTCCCACCAAAGCATCACCGTGCCACTAATAACGGCGATTATGGTCAGTATGAGGATGGTTCTATCTTCAAACCACTGATTTTTAGAGCCTTCTTCAAGAACGAATTGCAATGATCCTAAAAAAATGGCTATTAACGCAATGCCAAAAAAATCAATTTTTTTCAGGAGCGCCCAATTAGGTTTGTCGATATCAAGAAAACGAAATACCAAAAAACTGACGATAAAACCAGGAATAATGTTAACTAAAAAAAGGAGTTGCCAATTATAAGAATTCGTTAAGTATCCCCCTAAAACGGGGCCAATTGTTGGTGCCATAGTGACAATTAACCCAAGCACAATACTCATCGTGGGTTGTAAACGTGGCGGAAAGAGCAGAAAAATAATGGTGAATGTCATGGGAATCATCGCACCACCAAAAAAACCTTGAATGCAGCGAAATACAATCATGGAGGGCAAATTCCAAGCAAAGGCGCACGCCAAACTCGCTAAGGTAAAGCCACTAGCAGAGAGTACATATAAATAGCGTGTTGAAAAAACGCGTCCAAGCCATCCAGACAGTGGAATGACAATCACTTCCGCAATCAGATAGGATGTTTGCACCCACGCAATTTCATCTTGCGTTGCGGATAGACCAGCTTGAATTTCCTGCAATGAACTGGCAACAATTTGAATATCCAGTACCGCCATAAACACACCAACAGCCATACTAAAAAAGCCAATCCATTCGCCCGTGGTTAAAACCCGCTCATTTGTTCCGATTTGCGTCATAACGCTTTAACTTGAACTTTTACCGTGACTGATAATCCCGATTTTAATAATGCGGTGTCAACTGATTCATCGAATACAATTTTAACCGGTACACGACGCACAATTTTGGTGAAATTACCTGTGGCATTCTCTGGCGGCAGTAGGCTATATTCTGAGCCACTTGCGGGCGAAAAACTATCGACTTTACCTGTTAATATCGCATCAGGATAGGCATCTACGTGAATTTTTACGGGTTGCCCAATTTTCATGTGGGTTAATTGCGTTTCTTTGAAATTTGCTTCAACCCATATTGGATTTTGACTAACCAAATACGCTAAGTTCAGGCCAGGGCGAATAAACTGACCGATTTGAACTCCTCGATGGCCAATGATACCATCAGATGGCGCGAGAATTTGAGTGTACTCAAGATCCAGTTTGGCTAGTTCAACTTGCGCTTGTGCTTGTTTAATTCGTGCGAGTGATTGGGCTATATTACTTTCAAAACTTGTCAACTGCTTTTGTTGCATGGCAACGGCGGCTTGTGAGCCACGAAGTTCTGCGCTCGTTTGCTGCGATTCGGATTGCAACTTATCGAGCGTTTGGCGCGGAGCACTGCCTTTTTCAATTAAAGCGCTAAATCGAGCGACATCTTGGTTGATTTGCTGTTTTTTGGCTTCAATTGCTAAAACTGCGGCATCGGCATTACTGATAGATGATTGTTGCGTATTTTTGTTGGCACGCAAAAAATCACTGTACGCTTGTGCTTCAGATACTCGTGCCTGCGCTTGGACTAACTTGGCTTGGTAATCACGATCATCAATGACGGCAATCACATCACCCTTTTTGACTATTTGATTATCATCCACATTGAGCTGCGTAATATAGCCTTCTACACGCGCACTAATGAGAACGCTATTGCTTTTTAAATAAGCATTATCTGTATTTTCGTAATGTTGTCGTTCTTGAATCCATGAAAAAGCTTCCCAGCCTGCACCTGAAAGTAAAATAACTAAAATTAAATAAGTGAAAAAACGCTTCATAAAGCCTGCTGTAAATGTCAAAACTGATGATTGATATTTTAACCGAATTCATGAGCTTAACGTGTGAAGCTTTTCATACTGTCTAACGTTTTTTTCGTTAAATACGCACTGCCTATTTTTATTTCACGCCAAACGATAGGTGCATATTGATAAAAATACGCATAACATCTCCCAGTCAAAATTTTAGTTAGGTCAATGGCGCGATGGCGATATTTATCCAGTATGATTTGTTGCGATACCAAAAACACCATTTTCCCTTGATCGAACCACATTTGATAAAGGCTAATTAAAATTTGTGCACCCATTGAGATTCCCATCAACGCCCCTGATGCGATGACGACATAAGCAAAACTGGGATTGCCTCGTGTAATAAACCATGAAAGCGTATCAATGAGCATCGAAATAAAGGGAATGACGATAATGATACGTTTAAGGGATGTACTCATTTCGCAATAAATGAAAATACGCCCCACAAATAATAAAATAAACGCAATTCCAAATAAATGAATATGCGACACTTTCACAAGTCCGGGAAGTGGCGCGGCTTTTGATGAGGCAACTTCCATGACCCCTTCATAATGGGTTAAATCCGGTAAGCTTGGGTTAATTTGTGGTGAGTGGCATATTACGCAATCCCGATTTAAAATCGGGGCAACAGTGGTTTTAAAATCATTAGGTGTTTTATCCGTTGTTAACCATCGAAGAATGGTATCTCGATCCGCACTGGATTTAAGATTCGATTCCATTGGCCCACCTTTAATGGCGGAGCCTAGGCGCGTCTGATCTTGTGAGCCGTAGTAGGCAATAACGACGTCATCAACAGACATGCCTGGTTTCCCATCGCGCATTTGATGTGTGTAATACATGTGCGTTAGTGCAAATAAATACCCAATACCAATTGTAAATAAAAAAAGTGAATACAGCATTTTTTCACTAACTGAAATATCTTTAAATCGTAAACAGAGCTTTTCCATTACAATCACTCCTAATGCTGAGTTTATCGCTTTAACACTTTATATATGGCGCTTTTGAGCCCCTCGGTAAAGTTGCCGTGGTCGTCCAATTCGCTGATTCGGGTCAGAAATCATTTCATCCCAATGTGAAATCCAGCCAATTGCGCGTCCCATTGCAAAAATGGCAGTGAACATATTGACGGGAATACCGAGTGAATAAAGCAGTAAGCCAGAATAAAAATCAACTTTAGGGTACATGCCTTTGTCAATAAAATAGGCATCGTTTAGAACAACATGCTCCACTTCAAGGGCGACTTGAAACAAGGGATCATCAAGTTGATTCAGCTCACCAAGAACCTCATAACAAAGTTGTTTCATGATTTTTGCGCGGGGATCGTAATTTTTATAAACCTGATGACCAACGCCATTTAATTTGAAGGGATCACTGTCCTCTTTGGCTTTTTCGATAAATCGAGGAACTTGAGAAACATCACCAATGGTTTTAAATGTATTTAAAACCGCTTCATTTGCGCCACCGTGAGCCGATCCCCATAGACATGCAATACCTGCTGTAATGCACGCATAAGGATTCGCCCCACTAGAACCGGCTAAGCGTACAGTTGACGTGGAGGCGCTTTGTTCATGGTCGGCATGAAGAATGAGAAATTTTTCCAGCGCACGAACAAAAACGGGATTTTGAATGTAATCGTCACAAGGCGTGGCAAATAACATTCGCATGAAATTTTCAGTGTAACTCAGTTTGCTTTGCGCATAAATAAAAGGTAAGCCAACACTGTATTTGTAGCACATCGCCACGATGGTCGGCATTTTGGCAATTAACCTTATGGCGTTGAGTTCTCGGTCTTGTGCGGATTTAATATCTAGCGCATCGTGGTAGAAGGCGGATAATGCCCCAACAACGCCCACCATAACCGCCATGGGGTGTGCATCACGTCGAAACCCTTTGAAAAAATTCGTTAATTGGTCGTGAACGAGTGTTTGCGTGGTGATTTTTTGCTCAAATTCGTGCAATTTGTCAGCTGTGGGTAGCTCACCATAAAGTAGTAAACAGCTAATTTCTAAAAAACTGCACTTTTCAACTAATTCATCAATGGCATATCCGCGATAAAACAACATGCCAATTTCATCATCGACATACGTTATGGTTGAGCTACAACTTGCCGTGGAATGAAATCCCGGATCGTAGGTAAAAAAACCGGTTTGACTATAAAGCAAATTGATATCGAGTACATCAGGTCGATTAGTGCCTGACAATACTGGAATTTCACATAATATGTTGGCATCTTCTCTTAATGTAAATATACGATTTTGTGTCATAAAATTCTCCCGAAAATTGAATATGGCTATAATTCGTTTGAAACGCCTTCGTCTTGACCGGCGGCGTAGGTCAGAGAAGCGACGTTTTCTTTGGTGAAAAAACCTTCGAAATCATCGAATCGCTGCACGTATTCAATAATTAATGAAGAAAAATCCGACGCCGAGGAAAAAATTTGTTTTAATCCCTCTTCTCTAGAGCCTACCGTATTCAGTAAAAAACCTTTACCCTGCGCGGTAATAGCGTCCACAACGACATCAATATTTTCTTTGCCCTGTTGATTGCCATCTTTCACTTCCAACGCAATATGGTGCATACGAGGACCATAATTTCGCACAAAGGTTTCCGTTGGGCTAGGCAATTTATCGAGATGATTGACGCAGTAGGGATGATTATTGGCAGTAAAAACTTTAGCCGGACTTTTTGATTCTGGATCAAGGCGTGTATTTTTGGTGACATTGGTGGATGAATTTTGATCCGTAATATCGTAACTTCCCCAGTAATAATAACTCGATAGGGCAAGGTATTCTAAAATAGCTGGTTCGCGATTTTGACTGTAAACACGCGTGGCGAGATGATCAATCGGACCTAATAAATCCCCAATGCAAAGGCGCGTTTGCATTTCTTTTCCTCGATCGTTGGCTGCTTGCGCTGAGGGTAAAATGACACAGTTGCCATGTTGATAAAACCGAATACCATTTTCTGGGCGCTCCATATATCCTACGACATTTTGCGTGTAAGGCGAGGGTTTTGAGATGCTGACGTTTAACGGTAAATCCAAATCAGCGAGTTGGCCAATAGAGAAAAAACGAAATTCGCGCTCTTGCTGAAGCGCAACAACGTCGTGGCGATGCGTGGTTAACAAAATTTCGCCTAAATAGCGGCTATGCGGGCGTTTTGCACCAACGGGATATAAATCATTTAGACTGCGAAAGATATCATTATGCGTCGCATATTTAACTTCACGTAGTAAAATATCAGGCGAATTCATATCAATGCGCAAAACATGTGTTAAATGTTTATCGCTATCGAGTGTGACGAGATAATTATAGGGTGTCATTAGGGCGAGTTCAGTGATGTATTCCACCGAATTGCCAGGCTCAACGCTTATCATGAACGCTTCAATGCCGCCAATCATGTCGGTTAAGCCGCTTGAATCGCGTTGAGTTAAGAGGCGTTGCAGATACGCTTCAAAAAAATCAGAATTTTTTTTATCGCCAAAACGGGGCATAGACATGGAGCAAATCATCATTGATACCTTTTAACTAATCAAGTGTAGATATAATAAAAACGCAAAGATTATGCCAGCCAAATTTTGAGTGGGATTACTTGAAACAGTGCCTGCTTCAATAGATAGTAACCTTATGTAATTTATTGGTAAAAAGAATCTACGTGGTTCTTTGGCATAAAAATATATTTATATTGAATGTGATAAAGGCAACGAATTTGCACCAAAAATAACGTACAATCGTCTTTAATGCACTATTTTGGAACGGACTTAAACTCATCACTAGTCATTTAACTAGAGCCGGATTTAGATTTTGATTAAAAAAACCTTATCGTTGACAATTTATGAGGACGTCTGGCGAGCTATGCAGCACTTCACGCAGACACGTACCTACGATACCCCCGATGAAATTTGGTTAACAGAGCATTTTCCAGTTTATACGCTTGGCTTAAATGGCAAACGTGAGCATTTACTCAATACGGGCGATATTGCTGTTGTGCAAACCGATAGAGGCGGGCAAGTCACATATCATGCCCAAGGGCAAGCGATTGTGTACTTTTTGCTTGATTTAAAACGCTTGAAACTCAATAGTCAGCAAATAGTGACCTTACTTGAAAATGCGATGATTCAAACACTAGCAGATTACCAAATTTCCGCCAAAGCGAATGCCGATGCGCGAGGTGTTTATGTTGAAAATAAAAAAATTGGCTCAATTGGACTGCGCATTAAACAAAATGGCTGTTATCATGGATTAAGTTTGAATAATCATTTAGATTTAACACCATTTACGTTTATCAATCCTTGTGGCTATGCTAATTTACAGATGACACAAGTGGCAGATTTTGGTGTTTTTATGCCAACGCAAACGCTTTGCGAGCAAATTGCCGACCATTTCATTAAGATATTATGACAAATTATCAAGCACCATCACGCAATACCCCCCAAACTCATCAGCGCAGCAGTGAAAAATTAGCGCGAATTCCTGTTAAAGTAGAGCAAAAAGACACTACTTTACGCAAACCCGATTGGATACGCGTTAAATTATCGGCAGGGCAGGAAATTACCAATGTAAAAAAATTGCTGCGTGAAAGTGGACTGCATTCCGTTTGTGAGGAAGCCGCGTGTCCCAATTTGGCGGAATGTTTTCAACATGGAACTGCCACGTTTATGATTATGGGGGATTTATGCACACGTCGTTGTCCTTTTTGTGATGTTGCGCATGGAAAACCTCAAACGCTTGATGAGAATGAGCCACGTCAACTTGCTGAAGCTGTGCATAAATTGGCATTGAAATATGTGGTAATTACCTCCGTGAATCGTGATGATTTAAGGGATGGTGGCGCGGGGCATTTTGCCGCCTGTATTCGAGAAATTCGTCAAATCGCACCCAATACAAAAATTGAAGTGTTGGTACCTGATTTTCGTGGTCGTGTTGAAAAAGCGTTAGACATTCTTCGTAATTTTCCGTGCGATGTGTTTAATCACAATTTAGAAACCGTGCCGCGTTTATATGCAAAAGCGCGTCCTGGTGCTGATTATGAAGGCTCGCTGGATTTATTTCGACAATTTAGTCTTGCATTACCTACTATTCCCACAAAATCCGGTTTAATGCTGGGCATTGGTGAAACACCTGAGGAAGTAGAAGAAGTTATGCGAGATTTATTGAAGGCAGGGTGTTCAATGCTGACACTTGGACAATATTTACAGCCAAGTAAAGCGCATCTTGCTGTGGAAGAATATGTGACGCCAGCGCAATTTGAGCGTTATGGTGAAATAGCGAAAAAGTTAGGATTTAAACAAGTGGCCAGTGCGCCGATGGTGCGCTCGTCTTATCATGCTGATTTACAGGCAAAATCATTGCTCTAGCCAGAGAAAACCAGATCAAATTGTGACATAAACGCTGTAACCTCTTTACGCGAAACTTCTTGAACTGGTAGAGTCAATTCATTCTGAGATAGACCACGCTCAAGAAGAGATTGGGTTTCAACAAAAATAGCGTTAACGTCCATGGTTGGGAGAATAGAAAAAAGGGTTGCTGTATTTTTATAAGCGCTATTTATTGCATTTTGATTGTTGTTTAAATGAAAAACAGCGTCATCTAAAAGCAAAATGCTCACTTCTTGTTCAAAAGCGGCTGTGGTTAAAATAATATCGATTATTTCTTGCACATAAAGTCCGCTATAGCTGGGTTTCTGCAATGCGAATAAATATTTTTTTATCATGGTTTAACCAAATACGATGAAACGGTCAGCAAGCAATGTGGCTTCAAGCAATTGTCCAAGACCACCTAGTCGAAATCCTTGTGCAACATTTTCTTCAACTAATCCACGTCGCTGTGCGGCAGAAATACAAACCACTAAATCAATATCATTTTGCTTTGCGAGTGTTTGCCATGCGCTAAAAATTGAAAATTCATCATCGGGAGGGGTAGCACTTTTCATCGCATGATAAATGCCGTCATGGTAGAAAAAAATACGAAATATTTCATGCTCTTGTTCAATGACTTCACAAGCAAAGCGATACGCTGTAAAACTCGTCGATGAATGATAGGGACTGGCGTTAATTTGCAGTGCAAATTTCATTAACGGTATTTCCTCTGCAATAATAATTTAAAAAATCACAAAAATAAAAGCGCGACAGCAACTGAAGAAATCACTGTCACGCAACCCGTTTACTTGAATTGACTTGAATAAAGAAATGCGCTTATTTTTTTATTTTACTCAGTACAAAATCCCATGCCGTTTTTAATAAAGGGAGGGCATTGTCTTTAATATAGTGACAATAAAAATTAATTGTTTTCTTAATCAAGCAAACAATATAGTCAACTGTTTTTCCAAGGGCTTCTGATCTTAAACTATCACGCCACTGCAAATAGTGCATGCCAAGACCACTCACAAAAACGGGTTTATAAAGCCACATTTCCAGCATTGAAATTATCCACATATAAACAAATGAGGCGCCCATCCCAACACCCGCAATAATGACCAGCAAGGCGAACATGGGATGCAGTTTAGTGAGCCACCACGATAAAATATCTGCAATGAGGAACACATAGGGCATACCAATGGCAATACATTTGTATCTGACGGACGTTGTTTCTTCAAAACTAAAAATAATGCCTACAAACATAAAAATAAAGCTGATCCCAAATAGGTGAATATGGGAAATACGCGTTAGCGAGGAGAACGTTGCGCCTTGGTCTTGTTTACTGACAGCTAGAATGTTTTCAAATTTATTGAAATCAGGAAGACTGCCAGAGTCTTTGTTGTGACACATTACACAGTTGTTTTCAATAATTTTTTTGATACCATTATCAATATAGTCGTCTTTATCAGCACCATCGCGCACCCATTGAATGATATCAAAGCGCTCTTGGTCGGTTGCTTTATCTTTCATTGAACCATTCAATTGCGTTTCAAGCACAGTCCCTGAGCGATTGCCATAGTAACTGTACACAATGTCATCAACCGACAAGCCAAATTTTCCATCAGCCATGCCGTGTGTGAATAAAATCTGAATAATCGCAAATAAATAGCCAACACCGACGGTACAAAGATAACCGGTAAATAAAACTTTTATCGGAATGTCATGATCTTTGAGTCCAATATATTTTTGTTTCTGAACTGGAATGTCATCGATTTCTTCTGGAGGTGGAACGTATGTTTGCATAATAGTTACACTACATGGTTAAAAGTGAATTGGGGGGAATGTATTTTAACATTAGTTTTTGAGATATACACGGTGAAATTGATTGATAAATGATTACTTTTTATTGATGGTAAAATTTTTATGTTAGCACTTAATTTTCATGCTTTATAAATCTATTTTTTCTGTTTATGAGAGTTTGTTTATCTATTATTTTGATCATTTTTGTATGAATGATTCATGCTTTCAAGAATTCGTAACGCCTGATCGAAGTTTAATCGTTCAAGATACGATTCTAATTCATCGACCTTCTTTTGTTCATTGCATCGCAGAAAGTGCGGCTTAAGTTCAGTAAATAGCGTAATCGCATTAAAATGATTCATTGAGACGGCGTGTCTAAAGTGTTCTGAGCGCTCTTTTAATTCATTTTCGGTTAAATTTGACATCATTATCGGTTGCTCTAACGCAGATAATGATGCTGATGCGCTAATGGCGCGGTTAAATTCAACAGTAAAATCACGCAACAAGGAATGAATATTTGCTGTGTCCTCTAAATGAAGTGCTAATTCTAATGCGGCAGAGACATTTTTTAAATCATGTGCTCCCAATGTCCCCGCCGCTCCATTAATGGAATGCGTTAGATGTTTGGCTGGTATGAAATCGTTTTCTTGAATATATGTAGTTAATTGATTGGCTATCTCACTGTAATTTGTACTGAAACTCAATAATAGTTTATATAGCAGTGTCGGATTATTATTGCAAATTGCAAGTGCTGTGACCAAGTCAAAGGGCGGTAAAAAGTCAGGTAAACCTGTATTTTTTTCAAGGTTTTGCGCATTGACAATTGATTCGCTTTGCGTGTGGTTAAACCACTGATTTAAAACAGTGACTAATTCACTCATATCAATGGGCTTGGTGAGATGCGCATTCATGCCCGCCGCTAGACTTTTCTCTAAGTCGCCTTCCATTGCATGGGCGGTCATAGCGATAATAGGCGTATTTTGTAATGATGATTCCGCTCGAATTCGTTGCGTTGCGCTAAAACCATCCATGATAGGCATCTGAATATCCATAAATATCAGATCAAAGGGTTCAGCTAACGCGCGTTCTACCCCTTCTTTTCCATTATTGGCTATTTCAACCACGAACCCCATTGAGGTTAATAACTCTTCAGCGACGATTTGATTAATTTCATTATCTTCGACTAATAAGATTCGATGAGAATCGTACTGGGGTGGCGCAGAAAACGGTTTGAGTCGAGTATTTGAAGCCACCTGACTTGGAGCAATCGTAAACGGAACGGTAAATTCAAATGTACTGCCTTCACCATAGCGGCTTGAAACATGAATATGCCCGCCCATCAATTCGACCAATTGTTTGCAAATTACTAAGCCAAGGCCTGTACCACCATAATTACGGGTAATAGAGCTGTCGGCTTGTGAGAAAGGTTGAAATAATCGCTCAAGTTGATCATCCGTCATACCAATGCCCGTATCGCGCACCGTAAATCTCAGCTCTACTGTATCTTGTATTTGATTTTTTACGGTGATGGTGAGGAGAATATCACCTTGGAGGGTAAACTTTGTGGCATTGCTGAGTAAATTGATAAGAACTTGCCGTAATTTGGTCGCATCCCCAATCAAATCGCAAGGGACGTCATCAGATACATTAATGCTAAAAAAGGTGGAATTATCATCTTGCTTGTTATGCTCAAACAAGTCATCTACATTTTCTAATAAACTATTGAGATTAAAATAAGTATTATCGAGTGAAAAACCATTGAATTCAAATTTTGTAAAATCGAGAATACTGTTGATGATGGTTAATAGTTCATTTGAGGTGCTGTAAATTTTTTCCAAATAATTTTGCACTTCTGCTGAAATGTCTTTTTTTAATGCGAGTCGCGATAGTCCAATGATTCCGTTCATTGGTGTTCGAATCTCATGGGACATATTGGCAAAAAAATTCGTTTTCGACTGATTGAGTGCCTCAGTTTGCGCTTCAAATTGCTTTCGCGCAGATATATCTTGTGAAAAACCCACAGTGCCCAGCACATCGCCTTGCTTATCTAAAATTGGCGCTCGTAGCGTTTCGACCCAAGACATATTGCCTAAATGATCGAAAATTTTTTCTTCTATTATTTTGGGTTGCTTTGTATTTTGAACCCACAAATCATCATCTCGATAGAGTTTTGCTATGTCGTTTTCTGAGAAATCGAAATCTGTTTTACCCAATAAATTGTCGGTGTTTGCCTCACCATAATGTCCAGCCAGCGCCCGATTCACTGCAAGAAAACGGCTTTGTGTGTCTTTGAGCCAGACCATAAAAGGGAAATTATCAATCAATTCCCGAAGGTAATTTTCTTTTTGATTTAGTGTTTGATTAAGAATTTGTAATTCGTTGGTACGTTCGTTTACTTGTATCTCTAAGATATGCTCCGAAGCCTTTAAATTATCAACCAGATGTTGCTGTGCTTGGAGTAGATCAGTTTGTATTTTTTCTTTTTCTTTTCGAATGGAGTTAAATCGATCAGCTAGGGCGAACGCAAGAATCAGCATTTCCCATGCAGAACCATATTGAAAGCCGCTCACGGTAAATTCATTGGTTGGCAATATCCCAAGCACACGCAAAATCATGGAAATAGCCCCCACAAAGAGCATGAAAAATGAGAATAGAAAAAAGTAGGCGTTACGCTGTCTTTTAAATGTACATAAAATAGAGGTAATAAGAATCAGTAATGCCACCGTTAAGTGCATGAACGTTGCGTAACGGTTGATAACGAGGGCAAAATCAATAAAGCCTGTAATTGATTGGAGAATATAGGCAGCAATATAGATTTTTATGATAACGTCAACAGCAGGAATGACCGTTTTCGTATTGAGCATTCGCCTTGTGAAAAGTAGTAAAAATATAATCGTAAAATCACACAATTCAGCAGCAAAAATATCCGCATTGGCCAAATCAGTCCATAAAAATTCTTTTCCAAGCCCCGTAATTGCCGCAATATAGAGCGCGAAAAAGGCAACATATCCTACATAATACAAATAAATAGTGTCGCGCAATACAGTGAAAATAAGGGCATTAAATATAATCATCGACACGACCATGCCAAAATACAACGCTTGAGCAAAGTAGTCATTGCGTTCATGTTGATGAAAACGCGCAGGCGTCCAAAGTTTAAAGGGAATAATGACGGGGTGAATCGACTGTAATTTTATATAAAAAATTTGCTTACTGGTCGGTGGCAGGGTAATAGGGAAAATGAAAAACCTATTTTCATAAGGCCTCGTGGCATAAGGTAGACGCAATCCGGTTTCTACAGATTGATAATGCGCTTTATCTTGTGGTGAATAAAATATAACCGTTGTCGCATTGGCATCAGCTAATTCAAACACTCGATCAACGGGCATGCTACTTGTATTACAAAGAACAAGGCGAAACCAATAGGTAGAGCGGGAATAGCCAAAATTGAATGCTTCAGCGGAATTTTGATCAAGCTGAAATTGACCGGCCATATTAGGTGAAACAATATCGTTAAATGTCAAAGCGCCATGTGGATCGACTAAAAAACCCACTCGCTCAGTTAAAGACATGGGCGACTGTTTGAGTTGATTGACGTCAATGCAATCATCACTCGCTAAAATACGAATGGAAAAGAGTTGTAGTCCTATAAAAAAAATTAATGCAAGGGAATGATAGCAACTCTTTTTCATTAAAATGGCCGTTAGAAACCTGTTCTAAAGCCCGCGTAAACGGCTGCACCATTGTAATTAAAATCCAGAATTCTAGGTGTTCTATCGTCGGTGATATTTTCACCACGCACATAGAGTTCTGTTTTTTTGGTCAATTGATATTTCAATAAAGCATTAAGACGCGTTGCACCCGGGGCTTTTAATTTATTGTCACCATCATACCAATAATCCCCATACACATTTAAATCAACGCGCAGTTTTAAAGGTTCAATGATCTGAATTTCACTCCAAAAGCCGCCTTGCTGGGCTGGGCGAGAAGCCACTTGCAAATGCGTGAGTGAGTTCATGGCATCCATATAAGTGTAATTAAAACCAGTTTCTAAGATAGATGACCAACGATGACGCGCTTGCATCTCCGCGCCCCAAACTTCTACTTCGGGTACATTTTGTCCTCGAAGTATTCCATTTTTACCTGACATCAATACAATCATATTGTAGTAATTTTGATGATAGCCACTGATTTTAAGCTCACTGTCGGGGAGTGGACGCCAAATTAAGCCAACTTCACCTCCGGCATTACTCTCGCCTTTTAGGTTCTTATTGCCAAACAATGGATTCATCAATTCACTCACGCCAGGTTGACGATAGCCTGTACCACCATTCGCAAAAAGCGTGATATGTTGAATTAATTCACGATTAACGCCAGCTGAAAATACGTTGTGATCACCGTAAACATCGCCTTGATCAAAACGACCATCTGCGCTCCATGTCCACTTTCCCAACGTGATATCGCCATGAACATTGGGACTAATCACGGTTTGTGAGGCGGGCATGTTGAGTGTCTGTTGATGCTGTGTGTTGACGCCCCAAGCAAGCATGGCTTTATTTTTGTTTTGATCGTCAAGGGGGAGTTGATGTGTATTTTTCCAATCAAGTAAGAACAATTGGTTACTAATAGCAAACGGCTTGACATTAGTTGCCATCATTTTTTGTCGATCCTGCGTAAAGCCGAATTGCAGTGAACTTTTCCACATGGGTGAAATGTCGTATTCACCACGCAATTGCGATACCCACGTTTCGTCAGCGAGTCTGCCACGTTTGTCATCAACCCAACCAATAGCGCGTCTTTGCATGACAAGGCCGGGGCCATCAATATCTTCATCACTGCGCACATAGTAAAGTGACGCATCTATTCGGCCACGACCAAAATCTTTGAACCAATTGCCAGACGCATGGGTCATGCCAAAATTGTCGCCTTCTTTTCCAGTGAGGCTTTGATTGATGCCGTCAAATACATCACTTCTTCCAACAACACCTGAAAAATTACCCGCATCAGTGGTTATTCCACTGCCTACTGCTTCGCGCACGGAATCAAAGCTCCCGCCTTCAAGATGCAAAAAAGTGTCTTCAGATTGCATACGGCGTGTTTTCAAATGAATGGCACCACCTAGTGTTCGGCTACTACTTTGATTTAAGCTATTGCCGCGTGTGATAGTAACTTGATCGAAGGCGTCTAGGGGATAGTGACTTAACGAAAACATACCCGCAAAGTTTCCAAATAAAGGAACACCATCTAAGGTCACCATGCCTTGTCCATTGCCACCTGTGCCTCGAATAGTCAAGGCGGTGGTCATATGTCCGCTTCCTTGATTGAGCGTAATGCCCGCTTCATTCTTCAAGACATTATTAATATCTGAATTCAGTTTTAAGATTCTCTGTGGTCACATTGGGACTACTAATTGTCATGGTGGGTAATAAATCCGTTTCCATCGCAATATCAGTATCTGCAATGGCACTTGCCGTATACAGAAAACTCCAAAAAATGAGTTTATGTAATGATTTCGTAGTGGGGTGAATTCTTAACATGATTAATCCGTTTATTTAAGGAAGGGCGTCACTTTTTTGAAAGGTCATCATTCTTCTACTCTAAACAAAGGACAATTAAACCTGAAGAATTATTAAGTAAATATTTCTTGGTGACTTTATAAAGCTATCACCAAAATGACAGCAATTTTTCAACGCATAGTGCTATTTTGTTATAACACCCAATTAAAAATCAAGAATTTTTATTGTTAGTTTTGATTGATATAAGGATTAAGAGAATCGGTTAATTTCGAATCTTTTTGAAATGTAGCTTCACTTTTGCGGTCTGATTTCTGTTGACGGATTATCATTATTCGACATTTTTTTATGGTAAGTTAGCCGTATCTCCTGCGATAGCAGGATTGTTGCGTCCTCAAATGTACACAATAATACGAAAAAATTATTGAACAACTGAGACTTCAATATGCTCCAAGTTTTACACGCTGAAAATTTTTATATTTGTCCTGATGGACTTGATGACTCAAGCAAAAGTGAATGCCATGTTGTGGAAGGTGCCAGCACACATTCCCCCTATACATCAAAATCCTTTTATGGTCATTTAGGTCGCATCAGCTTATCAGCGGGTACAAATTTATCTGTAAGCTCATATCGATTAGGGGCGCTTTTTTTAGTGCTACTGTTTCCCGTTGTCATTCATGCTGACAGCTTAGAACAACTCATCACCGATACGCTAAAAGAACATCCCGCTATACGAAATCAGAAAAATCAAAAAGCCGCTGCAGAAGCGACGGTAGAAACCGCCAAATGGCAGTATTACCCCACGCCCTCTATAAATGTACAAAGCAAGTACAACAATCCAAAAACAGATCCATCTTACAGTGGTGATCCAGTTGCCGTCACTTTAGATTTGCAACAACCTATATGGACGGGCGGACAATTAACGGCAGGACTTAATAAAGCGAATGCGGGGGTTGAATTAAGCAATGCGGCTCTAGAAGAAGCACGATTGCAAATTGCAACAAGGGTTGTGCAAAGCTACAGCGAGTGGTTGGCGGCTTATCAAAAAATACAGCTCTATAACGAAAATATGCAGACTTATGTCCACTTAAATGACATGGTTAAGCATAGAGTCCAAGAGGGAGCGTCTTCAGAGAGTGATTTAGTATTGGTGGTGAGTCGATTGAAATCACTGGCAGGCGATACGGCTATGGCCAAGGCGCAAATGAATACGGCTATTGGTCAATTGGAACAATTGCTAAATCGCCATCTGAGTAATGAACAACTTAGTGAAAGTATTGCTGAGCCTAAGCCAGTTAAATACGATTTATCCGTTTTACTGGATCAGGCTATGTTGGCAAATCCAACTATCCAGAAATCCAAAGCGCAAGCCCAAGTGCAACTGGCGATGATTGATGCCAGTCAAGCCAATCTGTCGCCGCAAGTCTATGTGCGTGCCGAGCAACAATTTGGCAATATCTTCTATCAAAATGCGGGCAATGATCAGCGTATCTTTCTGGGGGTGACCACTAGCTTTGGAGCCGGACTTTCTACGCTAACCGCAATCGATAGCGCTAAAGCACAATATCAAGCCGCCTTAGCCGATGTGGATACGCAAAGTCTGATGGTTAATACCCAAGTGATTTCTGATTTTAGTTTGGCTTCTAGCACAGAAATTCGCTTGCAAGTCCTTAAACAATCACAACAAGCTTCGGAAGACATTTTTAAATCATATGATCGCCAATTCTTGGCCGGTAAAAGAACCTGGCAAGACACCCTCAATGCTGTACGTGATTTGATTAACATAGGGACGCAGATAGCCGATACCCAGTCTTCTCAACTATCCTCCACTTGGCGCCTTGAAATTTATAGTCAAGGCGTACAGTCAGTTGAGAGAGTGAGCCAATGAGTATAGCGCTGGATTTAAACAGTCATATCGACATTAATAACACCCTCAATTTACATCCTAGCCTAATTCGCCTAGCCCAATTGCAGCATGACAGTGTTGATAGGCTGGCTTTACAAGAGGCTGCAGAGTCCGCGATAACAAAGTATGTCAAAAATGCTAAAGGTCAATTAAAAACTGTCAGCGAACATTTACAACTACCACGGCCGCGTTGGTTACGCGCCCCTGATGCCGCAGCGCTCCCTGCCTTAATTTATGTGCGCAGCGGAAATCGTTTAGGCGAGTGGGGAATTCTTCGAGGCAAAAATGCTCAAGGTCAGTGGGTCAGTGAATGGTGGGATGTAAAAGAAGGTCGCTGGCAAGAACAAGCCGATGCAGAATTCACTGAGCATGATTTTGCGGTACTCAAACTAAGCCAGCCTTTTGTGGCCACTAGTAGTCCGGTTTATCAACTGATAAGGCAAGAAGTGTTCGCACATCGAAAACTGCTCTTAGAGGCGGTCATTGGCGGCGTAATCATCAATGTCATCGCTTTGACTACCTCTTTATACAGTATGCAGATTTATGATCGAGTTGTGCCTACTGGTGCCTCCCAAACCTTGTTAGTGCTGACTTTGGGGGTGGTATTGGCCGTACTGTTCGAGCTCATGGCAAAACGGCTACGAACCACTATTTATGAAGAACTAATAGACAAAGTTGATCAACGTCTTTCCCGTACGATATATCTACGTTTTTTAGCTATACGTTTAGACCAGTTACCGCAAAGTGTTGGCGCCTTGGCTGGGCAAATGCGCGGCTATGAAACCGTTCGAGGTTTTTTTACCAGCATCACCACCAGTTTATTGATTGACGCGCCGTTTGCCTTGATCTTTACACTTCTGATTGCCTTGATTGCCGGTGTATTAGCTGTTATCCCCTTAATATTTTTTATCTTATCCTGTGTGATAGGTTGGTATTATCGCAAACGCTTAGAAAATTTTGCCGGCAAAGCCATGAACGCCAGTAACTTTAAAACCGGCTTATTGGTAGAAACGGTAGAAGGTGCTGAAACCATCAAGTCCGGTCAAGGCGGCTGGCGTATGTTATCGCGTTGGATGAAAACCACCGATGACGCTCGCGACTTCGAATTGCAAATGCGCAATATCAGTGAGCATTCACAGCATTTGACCGCCGCTTTTCAACAATTGTCATACATTCTATTAGTTGCATGTGGTGCCTTACTGGTGAGCAAAGGCGAGCTTACCATGGGGAGTTTAATTGCATGTTCTATCTTATCGGGTCGAGTGTTAGCCCCGGTTGCGATGATCCCCAATCAATTAATGCAATGGGCGCACAGCAAAGCCGCCTTGCAAGGTTTAGATCGCTTGTGGAGTTTGCAAGATGATCATCATGGTCAAGAGCATCCCATTGTCATTGAAAGCCTTCGTGGACACTACCGTTTTGAAAATGTGGTCGCAAGTTATAACGGCAACAAGGCCTTATCGGTGCCTGGCTTACAAATTAAACCTGGTGAAAAAATAGGTGTACTAGGCCCCGTAGGTGCTGGTAAAACCACTTTGTTACGTTTGTTATCGGGCATGTACAAACCCCAAGAAGGCCGTATTTTATTGGATGATGTCGATCTCTGTCATCTGGCTAAGCCCTTGTTAGCCGAGCACCTAGGTTATGTACAACAAGACGGCCGTTTATTTTCAGGCACTTTACGTGAAAACTTGATCTTAGGTCAATTAGATCCCGGTGATGATTTGATTATGAATGCAGCTAGAAAGACTGGCTTACTGCAAGCGGTCATTAGTCAACATCCTAAAGGTTTACAACAAGACATCTTTGAGGGCGGCACTGGCCTTTCTGGTGGTCAACGTCAACTGGTTAATCTAACGCGGGCTTTTTTGCGCGGGCCTAGCATCTGGTTATTAGACGAACCCACTGCATCTATGGATCGTCACTTAGAAATGCAAATTACCCAGTTATTCAAACAAAGCCTAAAGCCTGAAGATACCTTGGTTTTAGTCACTCACAAAAACGAAATGCTAGAGCTTGTGGATAGACTCATCGTTGTTGCTAATCATCAGATCATTATGGATGGTCCAAAGGCCTTAGTGATAAAGCAACTCAATACGCCGCAACTACAGCCCGTCACCGTCCAGGAGGCTATGAAGTGATTATAAACGCTCAACATCGTCAAACGGGCGCAGCCTCCATGATTGTATTACTCCTGATGGGTTTATGCGGCTTTTTACTCTGGGCCGCGCTGTTTGATATAGATCAAAGCGTCAGGGCTCAAGGCCAAGTCATACCCATTGATCGTACTCAAATCATCCAAGCTGCTGATGGCGGCGTATTGTCCCAGATATTGGTAGAAGAGGGGCAAAGCGTAAGAGCTGGGCAACATTTAGCTGTCTTAGAAACTGATCGTTCCCATGCTAGCTACGAAGAAAGTCGCGCCAAGGCGGCCGCACTAGCAGCCGCCTTGGAACGTGCACAAGCCGAAGCAAGCGGAAAGCCTCTGATATTTAAACATAAAGCCAAAGACTTTCCAGAGTTTATCACTGTGCAAAAAGCTCTGTATGAGCAACGTAAAATTAGCTTAGAAGAAGAATTGGCCACCTTAAAAGAAGGGTTAATCATGGCGCAAGAAGAGCTAAAAATGAATGAGAATCTCATCATCACCGGTGATACGAGTCGACTCGAAGTGATGCGAACCAAGCGCCAAGTTGCTGACATCAAGGGTAAGATCAATGCTACGCAAAATAAATACAAACAAGATGCCCGCATAGAAGCCACTAAGATCGAAGAAGAACAGTCTTCGAATCACTACAAACTAGAAGAACGCCAAAGCATCTTAGGCCATACCGAACTCAACTCCCCTGTGACGGGTGTCGTTAAATCGCTAAAGATTAGTACCATCGGTGGCGTATTGCGAGCAGGGGATGAACTGATGCAAATATCGCCTACTGAAGGCGACATGATTATTGAAACCAAAGTCAATCCCATCGATATCGGACAGCTCAGCTTAGAGTTGCCGGTCAGCATTAAACTTGATGCTTATGATTACTCAACGTTTGGCACCCTAAATGGCAGCGTCACGCACATTAGTTCGGACACGCTCACCGAAACCGGAAGTAAAGGTGAAGCCAATACCTTCTATCGGGTCAATGTAAAAGTCAGCCCAGATAAGCTTCAAGCCAATCCAAAATTTGCCAAGATGATCCTAAAACCTGGCATGACCGCCACCGTTGATATCCGCACAGATAGTCGTTCGGTATTGAAATATTTAGCCAAACCGCTTTTCAAAGCTTTTGGTGGTGCATTGAATGAACGTTAAGCGATAAATACAAAATTTTAATAATTATAAATTGAGTAAATAAGTACTTATTTACTTACTAACTTACTTACATAAATAAAGGATATTAACTCATGGCTACTCCCCAAAATTTCGTTAAAGTGACTGATCACTTATCTTTGAATAATGGTACTACGAGTGTCGATTTAAAGGCAGGGCAGGTCAATGTTATTAAAGCCAAGGCTGGCGAACATTATCGCATCATCATTCAGAAAGAGGGCGTTAGCAAGTTGCTCGATAACGTCATCGTTAAAAGAGCCGGCGCCGATTTACAGCTAAAATATGCCGATGGCACACAACTAACTTTAAGTAATTATTACAACGAAGCAACCGGAGAAGCTGGGTGCGATCTAGCCTTGCCAGGCCGAGACGGTATAGATTATAACCTTAGCGAAAAAAATACCTTAGGCACAGACTTAGGTGATGATACGACGCTAGTGTATGCACATGGTGATCATGATATTTTGATGAACATGGCACCTGGAGACAGCGGCCTGCACAACACTTTGGCAGAAATTAGTGGCAACGAACTGAGTTATATTCCCCGTCCACCAATTTTAGATCAATTAGCCGGGATTAATCCTTGGTGGGTAGCGACTGGCTTAGCTGTTATAGGGGGTGGCGTAGGTGCTGGAGTGGCTTTAGGTGGGAGTGATTCTAGCCGTGTGGTTGAAGCGACTCCAGTTTCTCAGTCCAATACAGTATCGGGAAGAGTCCAGGGCGGGCCTGTGATTGCCGGTAATGATCTTAGTGTGGATTTATACCAAGGCGATGGTATTACTTTAATAGGTACGAGTTTAGTAAGTGCCGCCGGTACCTTTAGTATTGAGATCGGAAGTTATATCGGTGCCTTTATCGCTAAGGTACGTAATGGCGGTGCGGCAGCTGATTATATTGATGAGACTACAGGTCTTGCAACTAATCTCACTGCAAATTTAATGGCGGTGGGTGTTGTTAACACAAGCCCCGTCACCCTGAATATAAACGCATTGACTACTGCTGCCGCAATTAAAGCAGGGGCAAATTATTCGGGTGCGAGTACTACCGTGGTAACCGAAACAATGGCTAATCAAAGCAATGAGGCTGTGGCTAGTGCTTTTGGTTTGACGGATTTGCTTGGCACATCAATTATCTTAACTATTGATATTACAGGGCAGGCAAATGTCCTATTTACTTCTAGTGATCATAGCAACGCAGAACATTATGGCGCGGTATTGTCCGGATTGTCTGGTATGGATTTCGCCAATAATGGCAACACTCAGGCTACTATTAATAGTCTGGTCGAAGGCTTGACTATTGTGGGTAGTAAAGGAGTACTATCTCCCACTTTTCAAGTATTAGCCAACACTGCCCATGGTGCTTTAGGTGCTGCCCTTAATGCCCTTAGCGCAGTGGCTCAGGCAAATACAGCCAACGCAACCACAACACCTCTGACTACTTACGTAGCAGCCGGAGTCAATGGCGTAACAGCGAGTAATCTTGCAGAAATAAATAGTGCCTTAAACAGTGTGGCAATTACAGGCACGCAAGCGCTCACTACCGCACAAATACAATCGATTGTGACGGATTACAACGCTATTTTGGCTAGCGCAGACGGTGTTGCAGGAAACACTATCCCAGCCATCACTACGGCACAGTACACAAATATTGGCGTCACAAGTGCGCCTACCGGCAACGCACTGGGATTGCTCGGCAACGTCATTGACGGTTTAGCTAAAACGGCTGTGAGCACCGAGCTTCAAGTCCAAGCCTTGGCGGATGCGGCCAATGCTGTGATGACGGGCGCCGCTGGCGGCACTCCGCCCACCTTAGCGCAGCTTGAGCTGCTGGGTATCACGGGCGTGACGGCAGGCAACTTAGTGGCTGTACAGCAAGCGATTGCGGCCATAGTGGACAATGGCACTGACGTGAATACCCAGGCGTTATTGCAGGCCGTGGCTACAGCGGGTGAGCTTGCTGGCTCTAATGCCGTGACTGCAATCCAAGATGCAGCGATAAATAATACCGCAACCACTAGCGGACTGAGCGTTTCCACCTTCGTCACCGCAGGCGTGACAGGGGTGACCTTGAGCAATCTTGCTGCAATCAACTCTGCGCTAGACAGCGTGTTGGTCGATGGTGGCAAGACCAGCACTACGGACTTAATTCAAGCGATTGTAACTGACTACAACGCTATTTTGTCTAGCGCAGACAGCCTTGCAGGAAACACTATCCCAGCCATCACCACGGCACAGTACACAAACATTGGCGTGACAAGCGCGCCTACCGGCAACGCACTGGGATTGCTCGGCAACGTCATTGACGGTTTAGCTGCAACGGCTGTGAGCACGGAGCTTCAAGTCCAAGCCTTGGCGGATGCGGCGAATGCCGTGATGACGGGCGCCAATGGGGGCATAGCGCCTACCTTGGCGCAACTCGGACTGCTGGGTATTACAGGTGTGACCGCTGGCAACTTAGTGTCTGTGCAACAAGCGATTGCGGCCACAGCGGACAATGGTACTGGCGTGAATACCCAGGCTTTATTGCAGGGCGTGGCTACAGCGCACGAGAATGCTGTCTCTAATGCTATAACTGCAATCCAAAATGCAGCGATAAACAACACTGCAGCCACTAGCGAACTGAGCGTTTCCACTTACATCACCGCAGGCGTGACAGGGGTGACATCTAGTAACCTTGCTGCAATCAACTCTGCGCTAGACAGCGTGTTGGTTGATGGTGGCAAGACCAGCACTACGGACTTAATTCAAGCGATTGTGACCGACTACAACGCTATTTTGTCTAGCGCAGACAGCCTTGCAGGAAACACTAATCCAGCCATCAACACGGCACAGTACACGACCATTGGCGTGACAAGTGCACCTACCAGCAACGCACTGGGATTGCTGGGCAATGTCATTGACGGTTTAGCTACAACGGCTGTGAGCACGGAGCTTCAAGTCCAAGCTTTAGCGGATGCGGCGAATGCCGTGATGATAGGCGCCGATGGGGGCACACCGCCTACCTTGGCGCAGCTTGGACTGCTGGGTATTACAGGTGTGACCGCTGGCAACTTAGTGGCAGTGCAACAAGCGATTGCGGCCACAGCGGACAATGGTACTGGCGTGAATACCCAGGTGTTATTGCAGGCCGTGGCCACAGCGCACGAGAATACTGTCTCTAATGCTATAACTGCAATCCAAAATGCAGCGATAAATAATACTGCAGCCACTAGCGGACTGAGCGTTTCTACCTTCGTCACCGCAGGCGTGACGGGGGTAACCTCGAGCAATCTTGCTGCAATCAACTCTGCGCTAGACAGCGTGTTGGTCGATGGCAGTAAAACTAGCTCCACAGCTTTAATTCAAGCGATTGTGACCGACTACAACGCTATTTTGTCTAGCGCAGACAGCCTTGCAGGAAACACTAATCCAGCCATCACCACGGCACAGTACACGACCATTGGCGTGACAAGTGCACCTACCGGCAACGCACTGGGATTGCTGGGCAACGTCATTGACGGTTTAGCTACAACGGCTGTGAGCACGGAGCTTCAAGTCCAAGCTTTAGCGGATGCGGCGAATACCGTGATGACGGGCGCCAATGGGGGCATAGCGCCTACCTTGGCGCAGATTGGACTGCTGGGCATCACGGGGGTGACCGCAGGCAATTTAGTCGCCGTGCAGCAAGCGATTGCCGACACACTGGACAACGGTAGTGGCGTGAATACCCAGGTTTTATTACAGGCCGTGGCCACAGCGGGCGAGCTTGCTAGCTCCAATGCCTTAAACGCAGTCCAAGAAAATCTGAATGCAATCCAAGATGCCGTGACTGCAATCCAAGATAAAGCAATACACAATACCGCAGCAACCAGCGGGTTGAGTCTTGAAACCTATGTTATTGCAGGCGTCACGGGAGTGACTTTGATCCGTCAACAGAAAACAGGACAGAAAAGTTAAGCAACATTTCGAAAAGATTCGAAGTTAGCGGGCGACATTTGATTATTAGCTGAATGCCGGCGTTTTCGGTTATAAAACACTTCAAT
>JBDLTP010000069.1:0-18142 GCA_039805765.1 Pseudomonadota bacterium | reverse complement strand
GTACTATTGATTTCATTAAAAACTCGGACATTGCTTTTGATGCTCATCTTCCAAAATGGAATTATCGTGTCGTTTTAAATCATTGCTAATTCGGGATGTTATTTTTGACTGGATCCTAAGGGCGATCCCCATAAACTCTTTTTACCTAAAATGCCAATTCGGCAATGGGTAAATTGCTCAGGTAATTTCAATGAAAATACATAAATTTCTTTATGGATTTGATCAAAAAAGCGCGTGTCATTGCAAGTATGGCAAATCACGGCGGCATCAATTTCAATCACAATTGTTCTTTCACCCGGCGAATAAAACCAACCTGATACACTGCCTTGTGCATCTAAGTTCATTACGCCAAATGCGTCTAGCGTAGACACCTTTAATGCGTCGAGCAAAATGGAATTCGTACAATCTTGTGGGCGATAATAAAGCCAGATAGAAATCGTATTATTTAATAATTCAAGTGCAAGAGGATGCCCTGTTTTGCTCAATTCAATCATGGCACTGAGCACCTCAACATTAAAAATAGCCTTTGAGAACGCTATTTTTAAATCATTGATCGCTAAATTCATCTCATTTTTTTGTGTGAATAATTGCGCACGCAGGAGATAAGCCAATGTGGATTGCTTGTCATCTAATGCATTAATGAGTTCTGTGAGAGCTCTTTCTGCGCGAGCAAAATCATTTTCCTCAAAAAAGTTGATTACCTCCCGAAGATGAACGTCTAGGTGTATTTTTCTGAAATTTCGCATGTCATGACCTAATAAAAACCACATACGCCTAGGCACTGCGCAAGTGGTTTTAGTTTACGATAAAAGTTAGAACAACTTTTCCAGTGTGTTGAGCCCCACTGTTGTTAAGCCGCCGTATAAATCACCATTAGCGTCATAAATGAAATTCTCAATGTTGGCCACATTCAATACAGAGCCATCATCGAGCGTCACTTTGACATGTGTTGCATCAATTTTTACAACAGATTGAATCGTCAACGCACTCAAATCGAGCTTGTCACTTCCTGCGCCGCCATCGAGTGTGAGCGTGCCTTTGAAATTCGCCGCTAGTTTAACGATATCAACACCCGCCCCAGTGTTAATCATGTCATTACCACCAGCCAAGACAATCGTGTCACTGCCTGTCCCTAACGTAATCGTGTCATTACCTATTCCGCTTGCAAAAGACATAGATACTTTCGATTTAGCAATATCAACAAAAGTTGGATCATCACCTAAATCGACAGCTTTGAAGTTTTTAAAGCCGACAGAAGAGCCCAGTTTATCCAAATCCGCAACAAAATTACCTTTTGCATCAATGGAAATCTTACCCACGCCTGATAAGATTAAGGTGTTGATTCCACTGCCACCGTCTACGATAGCTTGACCAACAAAATCTGACTTAATTTCAACTCGATCATTACCGCTACCCGTTTTCACAGTATCATTACCTGCTGAAATCACCACACTGTCAGCGCCACTTCCTGTGGTCACACTGTCATTACCTCTGCCGGTTTCAACAACCACTGGTTTGTTTGTGACAAGATTGACCGTATTTTGATGAATTCCATCACCATCGCCCATCACAATAGCACCATGAAAACTATTATTTTTAATGGTGATATCGGTCTGTTGATTACCCGTCACATTAATCACTAACAGATTTTGCAAATCTTTGGTGGATACTTTACTTAAATCAATTTTCCCACCGGTTGTATCAACGATATTGATTCCTGCCCCCTTAAGATCTGCAGGAGTAATCGTTCCAGGAGTCGTCTCTTTTTGGAGCTCAGCAGTACCCGGTCTATTTGAAATAAGCTGTTTAAGTGCATTCTGCACCGTTGAACTTAAGTCTTGTTTGCCCTCTAAAACTGGCTTTACTTCATAGTTTGTTGCCATTCTCCCCCCCTCAATTTGCACATTCTCGAATTGAGAATGGCACTTCAAATGCCTATAACACTAAAAAAATGCAATAACTCTTTTGACTTGCCGGACATTCAAATTTTTTTTGGAAAAATAGAAAAAAATTGACTCAAATTCACACAATTTTTTACCGATTTTTTACTAATTTTGTAGGAATGTAACCGGAATCATTTTTCAGTAAACATGCTTTATCTGAAAATGTGACGCAGTTCACGCTTTTTTGTGAAGTTAACGCCTAAAAATGGATTTTTATGTGAAATAGGTCACACTTTTTAAATCAAGCAATGCCGTTTTGAATAGATCAATGGAATGAGAAACATCAACTTTTCTGCATTTTCTTATGCAATACAGTGATATAAAGTAATAAACAGGTAGGTAGGTAGGTAAAAATTAAAGCGTGGCTTTGAATGGAAAACCACGCTTTTTCAAGCGGGAAAACTAAAATACATTCTGAGAGTTAACTTTTTTTACTGAAAAGTGCTTGCAAGGTATCGTCTAAATCATGGTATTTAAACGTATAACCTAAATCTGTAACACGCACAGGAAATACGCGTTGCCCGCCAAGCAACAAATCGGCACGTTCACCTAAAATTAATTGCAAAACCCATGCTGGCGTTGAAAAAAAGACACGTCGATTAAGCGCCTTGGCGAGATGCTCTGTGAAGGATTGATTCGTCAGCGGTTGGGGAGCGGTCATATTGTATGCCCCTTGCGCAGTGGAGTTTGTAAGTAGCTCAATTAACACCGCAACATAGTCATCAATGTGAATCCAACTCATCCACTGCATCCCCGAACCCATGCTACCGCCCAAGCCTAATTTAAACGTCGGGAGCATTTTTTTCAAAAAACCACCTGATGGCGCAAGCACCAAACCCGTCCGCAAGACACAAACACGCACACTAGACGCTAAGGCCGATTTTTCCCACTCGTCGCAAAGATGCGCTCCAAAATCTTTGCCCACATGTGCGCTTTCATCCAGAATTTTATCGCCCGTATTGCCATAATAGCCAATGGCAGAACCACTAATAAAAACACTCGGCTTAGCATTTGCCGCTTCAATACAGCCAACAATTGATTGCGTTAAACCTACACGGCTTTCCCACAATACTTTTTTGCGTGCCTCAGTCCAAGCTTTGTCGACAATTGATTCCCCCGCTAAATTGATGACTGCATCAAAATGTTGCGTAGGTTGCCATTCATCGAGTGAGGGAATGGCTTGGCAAAATGTCGGGACAGTTTCTGGTTTGCGACTAAGTACAGTGAGTTCATGCCCTAATTGGTGCAATTGCACACATAAATGCGAGCCAATCAGCCCCGTACCGCCTGTAATTAAAATTTTCATGTACTTATTGTGATTGAAGTTTTTGCAATTCTTTCGCCACGCGCATTGCATCCATCGCAGGATCAACATCATCATCAATTTGACGAATGACTAAAGAGGGATCGAGAATAAATGTCCAGCGTTTTGCAACGGCCACAATGGGCATTTTCACGCCATACGCTTCTGTGACTTTGGCATCAGAATCAGAAAGTAGCGTGAAAGTGAGTTGATGTTCTTTGTGAAATTTTTGCAAATCTTCCACATTATCTGTGCTAATACCAAAGACATCGGCATTTTCATTTCGAATGACTTTAATGGCATCTCGAAACGCACAGGCTTGCGTGGTACATCCAGGTGTTCCGGCTTTAGGATAAAAATATAGCACCGTCCAGCCTTTTCCTTGGCGACTCGCTAAATCAAGCGTGCTGCCATCTTGTGCGTGAAGCGTAAACAGGGGAGCTTGCTGCCCCACACTGACTTTCTCTGCGTGTGCAAACCCCATAGCAGTGAGTAATGACAACATAAAAACCCCTTTTTTAATTGCTGAGACAAAACGTATTTTTTGCATGATCGACCTCGCGTGAAATGTGAAACGTAAAAAAAAACGAAAATTACTGGAAAGAAGATAACGCAATTATGTCCTTATAGGGAAGTTTTACCGTCAATTGAATTTGACCCGCAAAATTTTGTTCGACAATTTTGCCCTCTACTTTTTTTAATGCATATTCAAACAATTGAAATTGTTCATAATCAAGCGTGAAGTTGAGCGTAGTCATCTCGATATGAGGATGCAATATCGCCAGCTCAATAGCCTGCTTTACTGCGTGACTATATGCGCGTGTTAATCCCCCAGCGCCAAGTTTGACTCCACCAAAATAGCGAATCACCACCGCTAATGTATTAATAATATTTTTACCTTCAAGATGCTGAAAAATAGGTTTGCCAGCAGTGCCTGAAGGCTCACCCGCATCATTGAAGCGGTAAATAATACCGTTATCGGTTTTGATTCGATACGCAAACGCAATATGATTAGCGTGAGGATGCAGAAGATGCTGATTTTTTACTTCAGCGACCGCTGCTTGTTCATTTTCACAAGGCGCAATAAAGCCGATAAAACGTGACTTTTTAAGAATTTCCTCAAATGTATAGGCTTGCGTAATAGTAAACACGAAGTTCCGCATCTCAACAATAAAAAATTCAGTATAAAACCAATTCTCCATCGTTTCAAAGATTCATTGCTGATAATTTTTTAAACCCCGCTTTGCAAAATTAAAACTTATGCTAGAATAACCAACGGAGATAGTAGGAAATAAATAGCGCCGTTTTTATTAGATTGAGATCTTCCCTCTTTTTCTGTCCGGTAGGCGGTGCTATTTATCTTAATTTTCATTTTTGCCACCACACAGAGGCAATATCACTATGTCAAAAATTACCTGTTTTCACGATGGCGAATGCCCCTTGTGCAAAGTTGAGATAAATGCCATGAAAAAACTCGACAAAGACGCACAGATTGAGTGGGTAGATATTACGCAAGATACCACGGCATTAGCAAATGCTGGACTGACGTATCGACAAGCCATGGATAGAATTCATGTCATGGACGAAAAAGCGCAACTACATTCAGGCGTTCGGGGTTTTTTGCTGGTGTGGAAACGTCTGCCTTATTACCGTTTTCTGGCTAAAATAATCGAAAATGTGCCTTTTCTATTGCTGATGATGGAAAAATGTTACTGTATTTTTGCACGTTATCGATTAACACTGACGGGTAAAAAATACTTGGATGAGCCAAAATGAACCAAATCAACCCACGTAAACTCATGCTTTCAAAATGGACGGCTTTACATCCCACGAAAAAACGTCGACATTTTATTGTAACAAAGCTCATTCTATCGCCCGATGAAACAATTATTGGATGTGAATTAGAAGCGGTTATGGATAAAAGCATGACTGAAATGGATTGGAAACAGCTCAAAGACGCGAACCTCTGGCAAATGGGATGGCGTTGATTTTATAAGTATTCACGGATTAAAAGTAACTCGAATCAGTTGACAACAACGCGTGGCTTCATTAACACTTTAGCGGTCAATACCCAAGCTTATGTTTTCAGTTATAGAATAATAATTGCTTCGTTTTGCCAAAACATTGATGTTATTTTATGTATTATTTTACTCTCATTTTCGCGCCGCACAAACAGGCAAAACACCCATAAACAATCACTGTATGGTCAAAAATGAATGATAACCCAGCAAACTTTCAACGACATCGCCGCGCAAATCAGCGCCGCAACGGATAGCCAATTTGACATCATCGCCACAAAATCTGTCGCAGGCGGTGATATTAATAACGCCTTTATACTGCAAGGGTCGAAACAACATTATTTCGTCAAACTCAATCGTGCCAGTTTACTGGAAATGTTCGCCGCCGAATTTGAGGGATTAAATGCGATTTCAAGCACCAATACAATTCGAACGCCCCGCCCCATTCTTTTCGGCCAAGCGAATCAATCCAGTTTTTTGGTGCTTGAGTACATCGAATTCACCCGTATGACCGCCACAGCACAGCGAACCTTAGGGGAACAATTAGCGCATTTACATCAGCAAAAACAGCCCTATTTTGGATGGATTCGTGATAACACCATTGGCTCAACGCCGCAAATCAATACTCGCGCCTATGATTGGGCGACATTTTGGCGAGAGCATCGCTTAGGCTTTCAGTTAAGACGTGCGGCCGAAAATGGATACAATGGAAAACTTCAACATTTAGGCGAAAAGTTATGCGCTCGCGTGGACGATTTTTTTACCCATTACACTCCCACTCCATCACTTCTGCATGGTGATTTATGGGGCGGCAATATCGCATGTGATACGCAGCAGCGCCCCCTTATTTATGATCCAGCCTGTTATTTTGGTGACAGAGAAACTGATTTAGCAATGACCGAATTATTCGGTGGTTTTGGTGTCGATTTTTACAGTGCATACAATAGCGTTTGGACGTTAGATGCGGGCTATCAAACACGCAAAACACTTTACAATCTTTATCATATTCTCAATCACGTCAATTTATTTGGTGCGGGGTATGAGCGTCAAGCACAACAGATGATGGAGCAATTATTAAGCGCATAAAAACCTATTGCTCACGCAAAATTTTCATGGGTGCTTGATTCACGACTTTTCTCACCCCCCAAAAACCTGTTATTCCAACAAGAAAGAGTCCTAATAAAGGCACAATGAGCCATAACAGAAAATTAGGTTGATAATGGATGTGCATGACACGGGTATAGAGAAAATAGAGTATCGTTTCGGACATCACCACCGCAAGCACACCTGAGATCAACCCTAAAAAACAAAACTCAATCAAATGCGTTTTACGCAAAAAGTGACGCGACGCCCCTAAACTTCGCATTAGCGCCCCTTCATAAATGCGATAATCCAGCGTCGCGTAAACCGCAGCAAATAAAACCGTCACTCCAGCCATTAACGCAGCATAAAGCAAATAATTAATTGCCGCTGTTAATTGAGTCAAAATGGTTTTAAATTGCTGCAAAATAGCCTCAACTTCTAAAATAGTGGTACTGGGGTATTTTTTGATTAACGCGTTTAACGCTTCTTTTTGATTTTCAGGTAAATAAAAGCTGGTTAAAAAGGTACTCGGGTATTTTTCAAGTGTTTGCGGTGAAAAAATCATATAAAAATTCGGTTTCATGGTTTCCCACTCTACTGAGCGAATATTGGCCACTTTCGCGGTAAATTGCTCACTTCCTACCGTAAACGTTAACATATCACCAAGATGAATCTGCAAACTATTGGCTAATTTCTGTTCTACAGAGACCAGGCCTGCCTGGTTTTCTTGCCACGCTTCACCCTCAACCAATTTATTATCAACGGGCAAAATCCCAGTCCACGTCAAACTCAATTCACGATTGATTGCATTTTCGCCTTGCGAATCTTTGCTGACAATTTTTTGCACAGGCGTTTGATTAATTTCCACTAAGCGACCACTCACGATAGGATAAAACGCACTCGCTAAAATCGATTGGTTTTGCAAATCTGCTTGAAACTGGTCTTTTTCTAATGGAAAAATATTCAACGCAAAATGATTAGGCGCATTGTGGGGAAGTTGCTGTTGCCACGAATCCAGCAAACTCGTGCGCACAGTAAAACTTAATATCATGGCAACAAAAGTTAAACTAAACGCCATTATCTGCCCAACGCTCACACGGCTATTTTGCAAAAGATGCTGAAGACCAAAACGCCACGTCAAATTCAAATGCGGTAAACCCCGTCGCCCCAATAGCAAACAACCATAAATACAAAGCCCAAATACCACACCAACAAGTAAACCACCGCCTAAAATCGTCGCGGTCATTTTCAAATCTTGGGTGTATTGCCAAATCAGAAAACTGATCAATCCTATCGCAAAGCCATAAACCATCCATGCACTACTGGGCATGGGTGACAATTCACGACGTAGCACACGGAGTGGTGACACATGCTTTAATCGAAGTAGTGGTGGCAAGGCAAATCCAATCAGCATGACAAAGCCAATCAAAAATCCAAATAAAATAGCAAAAAGCGTTGGCGCAACAACCTGCTGGGGTAAAAGGGATTTTAATAAATAAAATAAACCTTCTTGCGCGAATAAACCAAGCAAACAACCCACCGCACTAGCCAATAATCCAAAGACCAAAAATTGACTGCCATAAAGCCACAAAATGTCATTTTGACGACAACCAAAACAACGCAAAATAGCCGTTGCATTGAAGTGACGCTCTGTGTAACGCTGCGTTGCCATCGCAATCGCCACCCCCGAAATCAACATGATAACAATGCTACAAAGTCCTAAATATCGTTGTGCACGCTCTAAAGCCCCGCCTAATTCTGGGCGATCGCTGTGAATATCCATGATACGTTGTGACGGGTTTAATTGTGGTTTAAGCCAATCATGGAACGCATCTATATTCTGTATTTCCCCTGCAAATTGAAAATAATAGCTCACGCGACTTCCCGGTTGCACCACACCTGTCGAAGGCAAATCATCTAAATGAATCATCACACGAGGAGAAAAACTGTAAAAATCGCCTCGTTTATCGGGTTCATACGTCAATATTTTGGTAATAATGAGCGTTTTTTTACCCACGACAAGGGAATCGCCTAGATTGAGATGCAATGCGGATAAGACTCGTTTTTCAACCCACGCTGTGCCTTGCAGCGGGGGCGTTTGACTAATTAAAGGTGACGAATCTGACGCATCACTGACTTTCAAAACACCGCGCAAGGGATAATGTGTACTGACCGCTTTAACACTGGTGAGTAATAATTCATCATGTTCAATTAAAACACTGGTAAATTCGACGGTTTGTGCAGACGTTAAATTGGTTTTTTGCGCTTGCGTTATCCACGACTCAGAAATCAACACAGGACTTTTAATCACTAAATCAGCGGCTAAAAATTCTGCCGCCTGAGAGGTCATGGTAGATTGCAATCGGTTAGTGAAGATAGAAATCGCGCTCGAACTTGTCACCGCAATGATCAACGCAACCAGTAAAATTGTCAGCTCACCCGAGCGACTATCACGCCAAAGCAGACGCAAGGCTAACGAAAAACGACTTATAAATTGAAAATGTGTCACGCGCTCACCTGCCCTGCATCGAGTTGAATGGTGCGTCCGCATCGCGCCGCTAATGCACGATCATGTGTCACTAAAATCAACGTGGTGTTATTTTCGATATTGAGTTCAAAGAGTAAATCAATAATGTGCGCCCCCGTTTTACTGTCTAAATTACCTGTTGGCTCATCCGCAAATAAAATGGCAGGATGGGTTGCAAATGCTCTCGCTAAGGCAACGCGTTGTTGCTCACCGCCTGAAAGTTGCTTTGGTGTATGCGATAAGCGATGCGCGAGTCCTACACGGGTCAGAAATGCGATTGCCGCTGATTTTGCATTTTTATCACCACTTAGCTCAAGAGGGAGCATGACATTTTCAAGTGCCGTCAATGAAGGTAATAATTGAAAAGATTGAAACACGAAACCAATTAACGCGCTGCGCACTTTTGCCCTTCCATCTTCATGCATTGCAGTCAGTGACTGACCATTCAAATGTATCGATCCAGTGCTTGGCGTATCGAGACCCGCCAATAAACTAATCAATGTCGATTTACCCGATCCAGATTCGCCGATAATGGCAATACTTTCACCCGATTTGATTATCAAATCAATCGATGACAAGATAGTTAGCAATCCATCGGAGGTCTTGACTGATTTACTCAGATTTTCGGTAACAATAATATTTTCAACTAAAGGCGTATGATTCATGATGAAATTTTTATTTATGGTGAGTGTGGGATTACTTTCAATGACCGTCCATGCAAAAACAATCGTTGTTTTAGGCGATAGTATCAGTGCAGGTTATGGCATTGATGTGAATGCGGGCTGGGTTTCACTTCTCGAAAAAAAGCTCAATGAAAATGGTGCACAGCATGTCATCCATAATGAAAGTATCAGCGGTGACACCACAACGGGTGGACTTGCGCGATTAAACCATGCCTTAGATTTTAAACCAAACATTTTTATTCTTGAGCTCGGTGCAAATGATGGGTTGCGGGGTTTTCAACCTTCGTTAATTAAAAACAATCTCACGCAAATCATCCAGCGCGCCCAGCAAGCAGGTGCAAAAGTGGTTTTATTAAGCATGAAGATTCCACCTAATTATGGTGATCGCTACATCACTCTTTTTTATGATATGTATCCGCAGCTCGCCAAAGAGTTAAATACTGCGTATGTCCCCTTTATTATGGAAGATGTTGCGCTAACAAAAGCCATGATGCAAGCAGATGGCCTGCATCCCAACGAAAAAGGCCAACCTGCCATTATGAATAAAGTATTAACGGAAGTTTTGCCATTGCTAAAATGAGTGATTCTGACGTTACAACAACGACGTTATGACAACGACCTGTTTGGTTATTTTGATTGCGCGTTAATCTTAATAGGAATTTCAACAGTTAATACGGGTAACCCGTATTAAGTTTGAACTTATTTATGAGCTAACACTGCTAAGCAGCATTTAGTAAAACGCTGTAGCCATTATCCAATATGGTCTACAGCGTTTTTTGATGGAGTGATAAGGAGTAAATAAAGAATTTTTTTATTGAATCAGAATTTAGCTCAATGTTCAATATTGGATTAATAATAATTTTACATACTGATATTTTGCAGTTAGAGTTCAGGTAAAACTATTAAATCTATTATCTAAAAATTAATATAAATCACTAATTATAAAAATATGTTAAAAACACTTATTAAATTATTATTTATACTTATCTTGTTATCACCTTATCACGCTTATTCTGGTTGGCTACAACCTGATACTTATGAAGAGTGCATGTTAGATGAAACTAAAAATGATTCTTCAGACGGACGATTATTTTTAGCTATGGAAAGCTGCAAAAAAAGATTTCCTAAATTAGCTAAAGCTGCGAACAATAGAATTTCTGAAATATCATGCTTTTACATAGGAGGAAATAATGCAGATCAAATTTTGAAGTATAGAATAGAGCAAAAAAAAGTGTATTCAGAAACTTCAGAGTCTTATGATGTTTTATACAGATCAAGAGAAAAAATAATATTTCCCGCTAAAGATGTAGAAAATAAAGTACTTAAAGATTTTAATGTAGAAGCGACTTTAGATACAATAAATGGAAATCTAAGCTACCATATAACCTGGAAGGATAAGAACAACTTAATAATATCTGACGACCGTATTAAATTTAAGTGCTTTGAAAAATAATATTTTATAACAACATTTCAATTAATTATACAACATAAAAATTCCACCTTTTAACCAGCCATTCTTTAAGTGAGATTTTTCAGAGTGACTGCGAAGTGGGAATAGTTATCTAAAAAATGTAACTGGTTTTACACTTATTTGACTACTCTGCCGTATTCGCAAAATGCTTGTCAAATATTGACAGCACTGGCATTTTGATTGATGATGAAAATAATGAAAGCACCTAAAACAAAGAGATTGATATTATGAATTACCCTATCGGTTATCCATTTTCAGAATTATTTGCAAGACTGGGATTTAATTTAATTGTAAGCATAGATATTGTTTTTGATGAAGACGCAAAGGTTTATGTTGCAACGAGCAAAGACGTTGATGGACTTGTGCTTGAAGCTGAAAACTTTACCGACTTAACGCTTGAAGTAAAAGAAGCTATTACAACGCTAATGACACTCAATAAACAAAATCCGGTGCATAACGCAGATTTAATTTACAAAAATCATATTGCGTTAGCATGAATGGTTACGAAAAATTAGTTAAACAGATGTTGTGTTATGTGAATTTTACTTTAGTCATTTGACGCAAACATCCCCCCTGTATTAGTCATTATTGTCAAGCGATACCGCACTCCGCCAAATACAGATTTTTTAAACTCACATAATGCGACGCAGAGTAGCGCAAAAATTCTTTTTCACTCTCACTGAGCGGGCGACTTTGTTTCGCGGGCGATCCAACATATAAATAACCACTTTCAAGTCGTTTATTGGGCGGCACAAGCGAACCTGCCCCCAGCATGACATAATCTTCAAGCACAGCGTCGTCCATAATAATCGCGCCTATGCCAATTAAACAATAATTACCTACCGTACAGCCATGAATCACCGCACGATGACCAATCGTCACATTCGTCCCAATGGACAGCGGATGCCCTCTTTCAGAAAATTTTCCTTGATGCGACACATGCAACACCGCGCCATCTTGCACGTTTGTCTTGTGGCCAATCGTAATTTTTTCAACATCACCGCGCACCACCGCTGTGGGCCAAATCGATACGTCATCACCCAAGACCACCGCGCCAATCACAACAGCGCTGTCATCAATATACACATTATTGCCTACTATTGGCGCTTGATTTTGGAAACTTTTTAGTGACACCTCACACTCCCTTTTGAATGAAACTGACTATTGATTAGAAGGTTGTTAAAATAGAGCTAAATTTCCTTTCTTTGCTTTCCCTTTTCAAAACAAACACTAAAATGACGACTATCGGTAATTTATATATTATTTCTGCACCATCGGGCGCGGGGAAAACCAGCTTAGTAAAAAAACTCATATCAACCGTTGAAAACCTTATTGTATCGGTATCGCACACCACGCGCCAGAGTAGAGAAGGCGAAATTCACGGCAAAGATTATTTCTTTGTCAGTGTTGACGATTTCCGTGCCATGCAACAAAACAACGCGTTTTTAGAATCTGCGCAAGTATTTGATAATTTTTATGGCACCGCGCAAAAAACGATCGAAGCAAATTTAACCCAAGGTGATGACGTCATTTTGGAAATTGATTGGCAAGGCGCACAGCAAGTGCGTAAATTGATGCCTCAAAGTTATTCCATTTTTATTCTTCCTCCCTCTACACAAATTCTGCGTGAGCGTCTTGAAGGACGAGGCAAAGATTCTGTGGAAATTATCAATCGACGCATGCAAGATGCCGTTGCGGAAATGTCACATTACAGAGAGTTTGATTATTTAGTGGTGAATGACGATTTCAATACCGCCTTAAATCAACTAGAAAGCATCATTATTGCCAATCGCTTGCAGCAACTGAGCCAAGCTATCAAATTAAAAACGCTGATTCATGATTTGTTAGCGTGATTACCTTGTGATAAAACTACCGAAATTTGTCCGTGTTGCGTTAATTCCTGTTGGATTAGTGAGTGTTTATATAAGCACTAGTACTTATTTATTTCCAATTTGGCTACAACAGAAAATTCCCGCCTTAATTAGTGAAGATACTCCCTTTAATGCAACATTAGGACACGTTAACTTCAATCCCTTAGCGTTGCAATTAGAACTACATCAATTTGCGCTAACGCAAAACCAATCGCCTGTTTTTGAATTTGAGTCTTTCACTGTTCAAATCGATTTTCTGGAATCTGTTTCAACACGAAGCCTTGTCGTCGAAAACATTGAACTTTTGAAACCATTTTTACCATTTAACCCAATAAAAGAAAAAGAACAAACAAACGACAAGCCCTTCTCAGTTGACAATATTGCAGCATCCCCCATTCCCTTTTTGATAAAACATTTTACTCTATCAGGCGGTCATATTACCGCGAAAAATGGGCAAATTGATCTAACGCCAATCAACATTTCATTAACCCATGTCAGCTCCAAAAACGATACGCCCGCACTATTTCGTTTAAGTGCAACCAATAAACAAGCTGGCGAATTCATCAGTGAAGGTGAATTTTACCTAACGCCTTTGCGTTCAACTGGAAAAATAACGTTATCAAACTTGCCTTTAAGCACACTTCTGCCCTTTTGCTCCGAAAAAGGAACGCTCACTTTTAGTGGCATAGCCAATTTGGCGATGAATTTTCGTGTGGCCATTCATGAAAAATCAGCCGCTTTTTTTATTGAAGATGCGCATCTCGTTTTAGACAATATCGTTTATCAAGATAAAAATCGCCCATTGAATCATGCTGTACTAGAGCATTTTGATTTAGATAACGGCCAATATGACAGCACACAGCAAACGATTCAATTTAAAACGGCAATATTGAATCATCCACGCTATACACAAAATCAAATGCAGCTTTCGTTAGAAAATCTTACGTTAAGTCACTTTGCATTTAATATTAATTCTATGCAACTGCGAACTGACAACGTGTCGTGGCAAAATGCCGAACTTTTTGATACCAAGCAAAACACCCTGCTGTTTAAGTTGCCAGAAGCCACTTTTAACAAACTGTTTATTGATTTCAACAAGCAAGTCTTATCGATTGCAAGCCTCCAAGCCAGCAACGCTGATTTTCGTGCATGGCTAAACTCGCAAGGTGAGCTAAATTATCAAACACTGCTCCCTGAAGATGACGCGCAAGTTAATAGTGAAAAGCAAAACGATAACACCACAAGCGACGCTTTTTGGGGCGTTAAAATTGATTCAATCGATTTCACAAATTTTAGTGCGACATTTGAAGATAAATCCTTATCAAAACCTCTTTCCATTAGCATCAAGCCAATTTCTCTAAAAGCCACCAATATCAATACAGATAAAGGCAGTATCTTACCGTTTGAATTAAATACAGGGGTCAACAGCGGTGGCTCAGTGCATATAAAAGGCAATGCAGCACTGAATCCATTCAGTACACAATCTGAGATTGAAGTCACATCTATTGGTTTAGATAAATTTCAATCGTATGTCGATCAATTTGCGCATATTGACGTAATTAAAGGCGTATTTAATTTAGATGGCAGCCTTGATGTTGCGCAAGGTGAACAAGGCGAATTAGCCGTTAAATTTAAAGGAAATAGCGGTATTGCGCGTTTAATCACACGCGATCAAGTACAAAATAAAGATTTAATCAAATGGGATAATTTGAGCTTAAAAAATATTAAAGCTGATTTACTCGCGCAACGCTTTATCGCCTCTTCTTTATTACTCGAAAAACCGTATGCACGAATTATTATTGGAAAAGATAAAAGACTTAATTTTTCCGATATGCTTATTGAATCGGCTACCACAAAACAAACTGAAAATAGCGATAAAAAGACCGCTAAAACATCATCTGATTTTCATTTTCAACTCGATAAAGTCCGCATTTCAAATGGCGCATCTTCTTTTTCAGATTTATCGATGATATTGCCCTTTTCAGCCGAAATTAAAGGACTTGAAGGAGGCGCATCAGGCATTTCATCTAATCACGAATCCACCATTAACGTCACACTAAAAGGAAATGCGTACGATCTCGCGCCGGTCGATATCAAAGGAAAAATCCAGCCTTATATAGGCGATTACAATGCTACGTTGAGTTTCAAAGGGATGCCACTCCCCTTGGTGTCTGCTTATATGGCGGAGTTTTTTGGTTACAAAGTGGAAAAAGGGAAAATGTCTCTTGGCGTCAACTATAACGTCAAAAATGGTGAACTCACCGCAGATAATAATTTGTTAATTGAACAGTTTGAACTTGGTGAACAAATTGACAATCCGCACGCCATCGATGCGCCGTTTAATTTAGCCATCACACTCCTCAAAGATGTGAACGGCATTATCAATTTAAACGTGCCCATCACCGGCTCGCTTAACGATCCCCAATTCGATTTAGGTGGCGTTATCGGTGATGCTGTGCTGAATATTTTAACAAAAACTATTAGTTCACCATTTCAATCCATTGCAAACTTGCTCGAAACAGATGAGGATTTAAGTGCCGTTCAATTCGCACCAGGACAAGCTGAGCTCTCAGAATGGCAAAAACCAAAACTCGATAGTATTGCAAAAGTATTGAAAGACCGCACTGTGTTAAAACTGGAAATCAAAGCCACCGCTTTTCAATCGCAAGATTGGAATGTATTGCGCGAAGATGTTTTAACCGATCGCCTTAAAACGCTCAAGGCAGAAGAAATTAATCGTAAAGAAAATCGAAAAATTCGCCCTGAATATGTGGAACTTGATGAAGCCGATACACAACGTTTGCTGGCACAAGAGTTTAAAGAAAAATTCCCTCAATTCGTGAAACGCTCATTCTTTGGATCGCTTGAATTGGTGCAACCTGAATTGGGAGATTTTTACAGTGTGGCAAAAGAAACCTTATTACAAAGCCTACCCGTTGAACCAAAACGGTTAACCAAACTTGCGGCTGCTCGTGCAAGGTCAATTGCAAAATACATTGTTCAAACCGGCGGTGTTCCCAATGAACGCGTCTTTATTTTAGATACCGCCATTGATCCTCCACGCCAAGACAACGATATTGATGCACTGTTGTTTTTGAAGGCTGATTAAAATAAAAAAACCTTGATACGAATTTAATCGAATCAAGGTTTTTTTATAAGCTAAGGCAATTTACTGCGCCGCTGACGAATTAGGTAAATTCACTTCGATATCGGCTTTTTGTTCCAGTGTATTGATTAACGCGTTGAATTCACTATCACCAATCGCTTTAGCAATATTTTTAGTGGCTAAGGCCGCGCGTTTTTTATCTTCTTCCGTCATTGCGCCATCTTGCACTTTACTCAAACTAACAACCACTTGTTCATTCGAAGGCAAGGCCACACTGAAAATACTCGGTTTATCGGCAACGGGTTTTGCGGCTTTAAAAATGGCTTCATTGAGTACAACATTAAAATCTTTTTTCATGCGCGTTAAGCCCACGGTTTTTTGTACGGATAATTTATAATCAGCGGCCACTTTCGAAAGTGATTCACCACTTACAACTTTTACCTTGATTTCTTTCGCTGTATCAATAGCGTGTTGCTGCGCATTTTGTTTTTGCAGCGCAGTCACCACATCTGATTTAACTTGCTCTAAAGGCTTATTTTCGGCCGCTTTATGCTCAAGCACACGCAATACGACTAAATGCTCCGCATCCAATTCAATAGGCGTGCTATTTGTGCCATTAATCACTTCATCACTAAACGCCACACTGCGAATTTTATCATCAGCCGCTATTCCTTCACCGGCGGCTTTAGTAAACAATCCCGTTTTTTTCACGGTTAAATTTAACTGCTCCGCAGCGACAGTTAAATTATCTGAGTTTTGATAGCTGATTTCTGTCAGCGACTCCGCTTGTTGATAAAACGCATTTTCAGCTTGTGATTTTTGATACGCTTTTGTCAACTGCACTTTTACGCTTTCAAATGGCTTTACTTGCGCTGGCGATAATTCAGTCACTTTAATCAAATGATACCCAAAAGACGATTTCACAGGCGCTGACACGTCACCCTGTTTGAGTGCAGTAGCCGCACTGTCAAACTCTTTATCCATGACACCCGCATTAAATAAACCTAAGTCGCCACCCGCCTTACCGGTCAATTTATCATCTGAAAACGCTTGTGCTACACTGGCAAAATCATTGGTTTCTAGTTGTGCTTTCGCTTGCATGGCTTTTTCTAACGCGGTTTTATCATCTTGCTTATCGTTTACTTCAAACAGAATATGGCTAATTTTACGACGCTCTGGTGTGCTATATTGCGCTGATTGTTCATCATAAAAAGCGTTAAGTTTCTCATCGGTTACATCAATTGTTTTTGCGATATCATCTAACGTCAATTCAATATATTCCACTGCCATTTGCTCAGGTAATTGATACTGCGTTTGATGCGCTTGATAATACGCATTAATATCACTATCACTTAAGGCCGTAGTAGCCGTCGATATGGGTATCGTCACATACTCAACATCGCGCGTTTGATTTTGAATTTTAAAAAAATGTTCTAGATCATAAGGCGTTGCAAAACTACTATCTAAAATACTTTGTTGGAATTGTTCCATCACTAACGCATTTTTAATTTGAGCCACAAATTCACTTGATGACATACGTTGTTGGGCGAGTAATTGCTTGTATTTTTGCTCATCAAATTTATTATCCGTCTGAAAATACGGCAACGATTGAACAAAATCACGAATGGCATCTTCTGTTACCGTTAAACCTTTTTGATGCACGTATTGCAACAAGACTTCATCTTTAATCAATTTTCTAAGCGCCTGAAGCTTGGTACTTTCCTCATCTGTGGCGAGTCCACCCAAACTTTGTTGATATTTTTCATACGCTTTTGTCACATCACGTTGATAAAAGTCTTTTTTGCCAACTGAGGCGACAGGCGCTTCTTGACCATCGTTAATATAATTATTTATTCCCCATAAAAAGAATGGGACACAAATAACGGTCAAAATAACACCTGCAAAAGCGCCTTGTGATTTTTCTCTAATTTTGGTCAACATAAAATAGCTACCTCGATAACTCTTTGTAAGTAAGCAAAAAAAAACCCCGAACCAAAGGTTCGGGGTTTTTAGGTGTTGGCGGAGCGGACGGGACTCGAACCCGCGACCACCGGCGTGACAGGCCGGTATTCTAACCAACTGAACTACCGCTCCAAAGTCTGGTGGGTGCTGAGGGGATCGAACCCCCGACCCTCGC
>JBDLTP010000068.1:0-3264 GCA_039805765.1 Pseudomonadota bacterium | reverse complement strand
AAGTTGCACCAAAACCAGCCGCTATTCAAAAACCCACTACACCAGTTAAAAAGCTCACCCAACAGCAGCAAGCGCATGTCAAAACGTTAGGACCAAAAGAACTTCTGCATTACATCAAAACGAATTTAAAAGCGCCAGCTGCTGCAGCACCCAAATCTGCAACACCCATTCGCCCAAACAGCAATGCTACTCCGGCTACGAATAACAATAACAGCCAAGTGCCAAACAAGCCTTTTGACACTGTTAACACCAGAAATGACACAGCGAAAAATAAAGATGACGAACAAGGCAGACAGGCATAGCTACGATAAATGCTAGTCCCGAAATGGGTCTACAGCTCAATAAAATTAGCTGCGTATTTTATTAAATATGATGGTTGATAATGATCCTTTGTGAGACAATCAACTTTTATACTATTACAAAGACACATGCAATTTACACAATACTTTCAATCCACTCGGTTACGTCAAGATAGAGAATCCATTAAAATGGAGTGGATTGAATTCGTCGTCACTCATCCAGCGAAAGAAGTGATTCAAGAAGATGGACGAATACGTCGTTGGGCTTTAATTGAAGAAGTACAAGGACGATATTTACGTGTTGTTTTACTTGAAGATGGCGAAACCATACATAACGCATTTTTTGATAGGTCATTTAAATTATGAAAATTAAATATTTTCAAGACACAGATACCCTTTACATTGAATTCAGACAAGCAGAAATTGTTGAAACGAAAGATTTTGATGAGAACACACTTTTTGATATTGATGCTTTTGGAAATGTATGCGGCATAACTGTGGAGCATGCCAAAAGCAGAGCAGAAATGCCGGCGTTTTCTTATGAAGAAATTGCTGCTTAGTTGCTACGTTAAAAAATTCAAATTCTTGTTATAGGCCGAAATGGGTCTACAGCTCAAAAAAATTAGCTACGTACTTTTTTAGTACCAATTACTTTCACAATTCCGGTGGTGATTTTGCACCTATACACCTCAAAATTGCTGGGTTGTTTGCGTTGCTGCATATAGTAAAAAACAGTTATTACAGCATCCCAGCTCTTGCTGCATTAAAGGTCGTGCAGCACACAGCAAGTTTGACCCATAAAACGACGCTAAATCAAAATAGCCAATTCAAAAAGTCACAGGCATATAGTAATAATATTAATCACTTAGATAAAAAACTCACACACATATAGTAAAAATGATTTCTGTTATTGCTTTGAATTAGAACATGGCAAGCGTAAGTGAAGAGCAATGAGCGCAAGCGATTTGTGATGAACTTAGCTTGTAGCATGCAGCGTGAGCTGCTGCTTATTACTTAGCTTCCATATTTTCATTGAAATCCAATATGCCAATCCAATCAATTGCTGCGTGTTTTTCTTTGCCGTTGCATCATTTAAGTTAGTTGTCCACTCAGACGCTTTTATCTAAAGCAACATGGATTAAGAGCAAAGCAGAGTAATCAGTATTGCAGGTAATTAACGTGAAATGGATTGATGTTTTTAGGTGATATTGCACATCGGGTTTAACGCGCAACACCTAAACCTCTTTCTGTTTGACAGGTGTTTTTTTTGTAAAACAGCTGGGTTGCTTGTATTGCTGCATATAGCAAAAATCAGCAATACAGCATCCCAGCTCTTACTCCATTAACGGTCATGCAGCACAAAGCAAGTTTGAATCAATAAACGACGCATAACCAAAACAGCCAATTCCAAAAACAATCAATCCACTTTCAAGTAAGGTTCAGCGCAACTGACTGCTCGCATTAAGGATGCTTGACTTAAGTGGCTGTAGCGCTGCGTCATAGCGGAATTTGAATGCCCGAGTAATTTCTGCACTTCATACAAACTGCATCCGGCATTAACAAGAAACGAGGCAAAGCTATGACGCAGATCGTGCATGCGCACATCCTTTAAATCAGCATGACGACGTACTACATCCCAGCTGCGATAAATGGACACATAAGGTTTGGCTGTTTTTGGATTAGCAAAAATGTAGTCGCCCTTTTTGGGTATCTTCGCTAACAAACTGACAACGGTTGCACTTAAAGGGACATAGCGCTCACTGCCTGATTTGCTATTAGAAATACGCCAACATTGCTTTTCAATATTGATCTCTTCCCATCGCGCATCTAACACTTCACGTTTGCGTGCACCTGTTAGTAGCAACATAGGTATGATGTATTTGAGCATGGGATTGATTGAATGATTAATGGATTGCATTAAGCGCTGCGTTTCTTTTTCACTTAAAAAGCGTTCACGATGGTTGTTGAGCTTTTTCATATTATACCCAGCGGTTGGATTTTCCTTTATAGCATCCAGTTTCCAGCGTATGGCTAAATTAAACATATAACGAAGTAACGCAAGCAATAGATTACATGTCCCATCTGCTAATTTAGCGGATGCTGCATTCATAATGGCTAAAATATGCTCATGCGTGATTGCATTCATTTTGACAAATCCAACTAACTGACGCACATGATTTTTGTATAACGAAATATCGGCATGAGTGGTTCTGCGGTAGCTGCTAATGTAGGGCAGATACTTTTCAGTAAAAAAGCGCTCTAGCGTCAATGCCTCTTGGCTTGGTTGTTTACGCTCATCAATTGCTTCACCCATAGTCAATTTTGTTCGCAGTCGCTCACACAAGATTCGCGCTTGACTTGGCGAAATTGCAGCGGCATTGGCTAATTTATAACTACGCTGTTTACCTTGCGCGTCCCTGTAGAAATAATAATACGTTTTGCCGCCAGTTGATCTCACTTCAACGCCCAAACCCTTGCATTGCGTATCGCGTATTAATTCGCGTCCATGCACGCTCGTGCAAACCAGCTCATCCACTCCTTTTTTGGTTAATAGCATTTTCATTCTTCACACCTCTTAAATTGTCAAAAAAAATAGTGTGCGTTCAACTGAAAGTGATTCAAAGAAAATATTTCCTGTTATACAGTAGCTAATGTCAGGCATTTCATGAACTTGGCTTGCGTAGATAATTAAAATGATTGGAATTTTGGCTAAGGCAAATAATGATTTTTGATGATATTTTTTGATTGCAAATCTGAGCATACGCAGTGTCAACTTGCGTTTTGTGAAAGAAATTCAGCTGAAAGGCTATAGTTTTCAAACAGATTACTCTACCACTTCACTACTACAGTAGATAAAAATACCGTTTCCGCAACCTTGAATTTGACTGGTTTAACAGGGGATGTAATCAATGTTGGTGGATATTCAGGTGACTACACAGCTCAATTAACAAATTCAATCTTAACA
>JBDLTP010000067.1:0-107408 GCA_039805765.1 Pseudomonadota bacterium | reverse complement strand
AAAAACGAGTATGAAAAAATAACGTACTAATTTCATGATCAACGTCATACAAATCTGTGAAATAAGGGATAACTTCGCCCGAATTTAAGCGACCTTTATATACCTGCGTACGCGAACTCATCGATAGAGGATAAAAGCCCGCTAATTCTGTGCAGCTAAAACCTTCTTGTTCAATTGTCACTAACGCGCGTTGAACATGTTTTTCAAATTCATCATGTGTCGCCTTTTGCAAATGCGACGGACGCCCAAATATAAATTGCTCGATGGGTAATTGTGCTTTGACCGCCGCGGCGTTAATAACTGAATTATCAACAGGAATAACGCGTCGTGAAATTAAGGGTAAATCAAATTCCTTGAAATGACGCTCAACTAATTCATTTGCCGCAGAATCGTAATGCGCATGATCTTCAGGAAAAAAGAAATTCGCCACCCCAAATTCCCCTAACTCCAAAGTTGGGTTACTGGTTATTTTACGGAAAAACTTTAGCGACAAATCGATATTCACACCAGCGCCATCACCAATACCCTCAGCACTCATCCCACCGCGATGGGGAATCGTACATAAGGCCTCATGTGATTTCGCCAACAAGTCATGGGTTTGCACACTACGCTTATGGGTAATAAACCCGACACCGCAACTATCTTGCGACAAATCTGCGTTGTAGAGCAAAGGTTGTGAATTGCTTGATTGAGAATGTTTAGTCATTGATTTAGCTCGTTTTTATTTGCATTACTTAATGTAACTGCTAAGTATCTACTTTCTTAATTTAGTACGTTGAGAATAAAATCATCCTAATTTCATTCAGTTAAACCTGCTAATCGTAACATAAAACAGGCAATATTAAACATTCTATTAAGCAATATCGATTTTTTATCTGTAAAAAATCGATTATTACCATCTTTACCACCATTCTTTAGCTTTTGCTAAATATCCACTTGGATTCACTGGTACGTTGTCAAAGGTCAGAATCTCGCCCAATTCACTCATTGCTTTGTGGTACACCTTACGTTTGAAATACACCACATCTTTAAGTGGCTCCCAATAATCCACCCATCGCCAACCATCAAACTCTGGGTTGACGCAGTAGTCAAAACGCACATTCGATTCAGGCGTAATTAAACGCAATATAAACCAAATTTGTTTTTGTCCAATACATAATGGCAAAGAATGTTTACGTATATAACGCTCTGGCAGCTGATAACGCAGCCAATAACGTGTGCGTCCTAAAAGTTGTACGTGTTGCTGTTGTAAGCCTGTTTCTTCCCACAATTCTCGATACATCGCGGTTTCTGGGTCTTCATTTGGATTAATACCGCCCTGCGGAAATTGCCATGAATTGACACCCACTCGTTTTGCCCAAAACACGCGACCCTCGTCATTGCAAAGGATGATACCCACATTGGGCCGGTATCCTTTTGAGTCTATCATGTTAATAAAACCTGTTTGCTAGCCCGCACACTGTTTTGAATTAAGCCTATGTTAGAATAACAGTGTGGTCGGGTTGTCGATAATGTCAGCATTGTTCCATAAAAAAACGTGAGATGCCATAGCTTCCTCTTCTTTATAACCACTTTTATAAAAACAATTCATGACTTTAGCCATATTTGATTTAGACAATACGTTAATTGCTGACGACAGTGATTATTTATGGGGAAAATTTTTAGTGGACCAAGGCATTGTTGACCGCCTTGTCTACGATAATATCAATGCGCAATTTTATGAGGATTATCAAAATGGTACACTCGATATGATGGCATTTCTCCACTTTGCCCTCGCACCCTTAGCGGCGCATCCTATCGAGCAACTGCATAATTGGCGTAAAGATTTCATTAATACCATCATCACACCTCTTGTACTTGACAAAGCAAAAGCATTGGTCGAAAAACACCGAGCACAAGGCGACACATTACTTGTAATTACCGCAACCAATTCGTTTATCACCTCACCCATTGTTGCGCTTTATGGCATTGAACACCTCATTGCGACAACGCCTGAATGGATTGATGGAAAATACACTGGTAATGTGACGGGTATTCCTTGTTTTCAAGAAGGCAAAGTGACAAGACTCAATGAATGGCTAAAACTCACCAATGAAAGCTTAGAAGGCAGTTATTTTTACAGCGATTCGCATAATGATTTGCCGCTACTAAAATTGGTAGATTTCCCTGTTGCCGTTGATCCTGACGAAAAATTACGTGATTTTGCAATTTCACAAAATTGGAAAATAATCAGTCTACGCAGCAATGGTGAAAAGTAAAAATGAACAATTCAATTTTATCCCAACGTGATTTGAACGTAGTTTGGCATCCTTGCACACAAATGCACGACCATGAAAGTTTCCCGCTAATCCCAATCAAATCCACTATAAGGCGTGGGACTTGAAGATTCATGTCGCCTTACGTCATTACACACGAAGAACTAAATTTGATGTTTAACATTGCATAGCAAGCAATTGCTTCTGCCACACAGACATTCAATTTAGTGGCGAAACGTTAAGTAAATTGAATGTATTCAATAGCCAATTTCTCACTTGACACCCTAATTTTTTTCAACTACTTAACGGTTTTTTATCTTATTTGCCTATTTTTAGGTTAAAATAGTGAACTTTCAACCAGTCTTTTCATCTCCCTTTAGAGTAAGTAAACACATGACAGATTTATCCCTTTATAGAAACATCGGTATTTTCGCTCACGTTGACGCGGGTAAAACCACCACGACCGAACGTATTTTGAAATTAACCGGTAAAATTCACAAAATCGGTGAAGTTCACGATGGTGCTGCAACTACCGATTTTATGGAACAAGAGCAAGAACGTGGTATTACTATCCAATCTGCGGCAACCACCTGTTTTTGGAAAGATCACCGTTTTAACATCATCGACACACCAGGTCACGTTGACTTCACAATCGAAGTTTACCGTTCTTTAAAAGTGTTAGACGGTGGTGTTGGTGTATTCTGTGGTTCAGGCGGGGTTGAGCCTCAATCAGAAACTAATTGGCGTTACGCGAACGATTCAAAAGTTTCTCGTGTTATATACGTCAACAAATTAGATCGTATCGGTGCTGATTTTTACCGCGTTGTCAAACAAGTTGAAGACGTATTAGCGGCAAAACCGGTTGTTATGACATTGCCAATTGGAACAGAAGACCAATTTGTAGGGGTTGTTGACTTACTAACAATGAAAGCCTGGGTTTGGGATGAATCTGGCGATCCATTGAAATACACCATCGAAGAAATTCCAGCAGATATGCAAGCAAAAGCTGAAGAATGGCGTAAAAAACTGGTTGAAGATGTTGTTGATCAAGACGATGACGTGTATGAGAAATACTTAGATGACGAAATTTCACCTGATATTGAAACATTAAAACGTTGTTTGCGTAAAGGCACCGTGAACATGGATTTTTTCCCAACTTTCTGCGGTTCATCATTCAAAAACAAAGGTGTGCAATTAGTATTAGACGGTGTTATTGACTACTTACCTTGCCCAACTGACGTTAATCCACAACCAGAAGTCGATTTAGATGGTAACGCTACAGGCAATTTTGCTATTGTTGACGCAGATAAACCATTGAGAGCTCTTGCGTTCAAAATTATGGATGATCGTTTTGGCGCTTTGACTTTCTTGCGTATTTACTCAGGAAAATTAGAAAAAGGTACCGCCGTTTTAAATACGTTTACAGGCAAAACCGAACGTATTGGTCGTATTGTGGAAATGCATGCCGATTCACGTATTGAATTAGAATCTGCACAAGCTGGCGATATCGTTGCTGTTTTAGGTATGAAAAACGTGCAAACTGGTCACACTTTGTGCGACCCGAAATTCCCTGCAACACTAGAGCCTATGGTGTTCCCAGAACCTGTTATCTCGCTTGCTATTTCGCCAAAAGATAAAAGCGCTTCTGAAAAAATGGGCGTTGCACTTGGTAAAATGATTCAAGAAGATCCTTCGTTCCACGTTGAAACAGATGAAGACAGCGGCGAAACAATTTTGAAAGGCATGGGCGAATTACACTTAGATATTAAAGTGGATATTTTACGCCGTACCCATGGTGTTGATGTTATCGTTGGTAAACCTCAAGTCGCCTACCGCGAAACCATTACACGCGAAGTAGAAGACGAATACACCCACAAAAAACAATCAGGTGGTTCAGGTCAATACGGTAAAATCAACTACATTATCACGCCAGGTGAGCCTGGTTCAGGTTTTGTGTTTGAATCAACTGTTACGGGGGGTAATGTTCCTCGCGAATACTGGCCAGCAGTTGAAAAAGGCTTTAAATCCATGCTTGATAAAGGTGTACTTGCCGGATTCCCTTGCCTTGATTTCAAAGTCAATTTAACTGACGGTGGTTTCCACGCGGTTGACTCATCCGCTATTGCGTTTGAGATTGCTGCGAAAGCCGCTTTCCGCCAATCAATTCCAAAAGCATCACCACAATTAATTGAACCGATTATGGCAGTTGATACGTTCACACCATCGGATCATGTTGGTGACGTTATTGGTGATTTAAACCGTCGTCGTGGCATGATTAAATCGCAAGATGCCGGTGCAACAGGCGTTCGTATCAAATCTGAAGTGCCTTTGAGCGAAATGTTTGGATACATTGGTGATTTGCGTACTATGACCTCAGGTCGTGGCCAGTTCTCAATGGAGTTTTCACATTATTTGCCTTGCCCTAAAAACGTTTCTGAAGAAGTGATTAAAGAAGTCACAGAACGTAATAAAGCAAAATCTAAATAACGTTTACGCCATTCACGCAAAAAGCGCCCGTTTAGCCATCTAAACGGGCGCTTTTTTATACTTAAAGTTCAAATAAAGCCCATGGTTACACGCGGTTGACCCGATAAATCAAAATGGGTTTTAATATTGTTATAATTTAACGCGTTTAAAATTGCTTGTATTTCTTGCGCTTGATTATAACCGTGCTCAAACCATAACTGCCCACCTGGACGCAAATGTTTTTTTGCATCGTTTGCAATTCGTTTAATATCGCCAAGACCGTTATCGGTAGCAACTAAAGCAGATATTGGCTCAAAACGCACATCGCCTTGTGATAAATGCACGTCATCTTGGGCAATATACGGGGGATTACTCAAAATGAAATCAAATGTCAAATCACTCGACAACGCCGATAACCAATCGCTAAAAACAAAATCAATATGCTGGCAATTATGTCGAACCGCATTATCTTTTGCTATCTCAAGCGCATCGAGACTTTTATCTATCGCTGTCATTTCAATTAGTGGACGCTCAGCAGCCAACGTAATGGCAATTGCACCCGAACCCGTCCCCAAGTCTAACACCGTGTATTTTTGGCTACAAGAAAGGCTCTCTAGGCAAAGCTCGACTAATAACTCCGTTTCAGGTCGTGGAATCAAGACAGCGGGCGCTACTTTAAATTCCCGTGACCAAAATTCACGCTGCCCGGTCAAATAGGCAATAGGCACACCTTCACGTCTTTTATCCACTAACTCCGCAAATAGCTTTAGTGATTTTACTTCCAGCTTTTTATCATCCCAAGCACGCAAATAACTCCGATTTTTACCTAAAACAAATGCCAACAAAACTTCTGCATCAAGGCGCGCCGACATTGAATGATGCGCTAAAATATCACACGCAGTCTCTAACTGCATTTTAATGGTCGTCATACATAATGGCGTAAGCGACATTTACAATTGTTGCAGTAAACGCTCAACTTCAACCACCGTTTTTTTACGAAACAATAAAAATTTCCAACGTCTACCACCGCATTGCTTCCAAAGCATCGCACTGCGAATGCCTGCAAGTAAACAAGTGCGAATCTTATCGGCCACCTCAGGTCGCGATAAATAATCTGGCACACCGTTAATCATAATACGGGGCTGAAATTTACTTACCGTCTGTAAATACAAATTACCCAAATTTGCCAACACATTTTCATGCGTTAAACTAAAATGCTCAGTCTGTGATTTAGCTCGATCAAGCCCAACTGAAATAGTTTTTAGCATTGACGGAGTCTCACTCAATTGCTGTTCTAAAAAAACGAGTGATGCCGCGTAACGCGCTTGATCTGGATAAGCAATTTCATAACCCGTTAATTGGCTTTTTAAATGATTAAGCCCTATTTTCAGATTGGATAAGTCGTTGCCATAAATATCGAGGATGCTATCCGATTCGGTTTTGAGCAAGCAAATGACCGCCGTTTCAAGCCCTTGTGAATCCACTTTACCAGTTGTTGCCAATTCATGTACTAATGCAACGGATTGTGCAATACCGGCTAACCCAATCACTTGATTGGTTAATGTATCAAGTTCCATATTTTATTATCCTAAATTTTAATACCGCGATGATTTATAGCGTTGACGTGTCTGTTTTTTTCCTGAAAAAATTACCAATAATGACCACGAGATTAAAAAACTCACACCGCCAATTGGTGTAATTTTACCCAACTCTGGCACATCCAGTACAGCAAGCAAATACAAACTTCCTGAAAACAAAACAATACCTAAAAACATCAACGAACCCGCCCACTTAAGCAACAAAGATTCTGAATCATATTGCTGCATAAGTGCAATAGCAATCAATCCAAAAGCATGCCACATTTGATATGTCACCCCCGTTTGATAAACAGCAAGTAATTCGGGCGTCATCATTGTTTTAAGTAAGTGAGCACCAAAAGCGCCAAGAACAACACCCAAAAACGCAAAAGTTGTACCGAGAAATAAAAAAACTGAAGGCATAATTATTTTTCCAAAAGCCGAGGCATAAGTTGAACCAAATTACACGGACGTGTTCGTGAATCAAGTTGTGCTTGTATCAAAGAATCCCAGGCCATGCGACACGCACTTGAGGATCCAGGCAAACAAAAAATGTAGGTACCATTCGCAACACCCGAAATAGCCCGCGACTGAATAGTTGACGTCTGTATATCCGCATAGGAAAGCCAGCGAAATATTTCACCAAAACCATCCAGAACTTTATCTAAAAGTGGGGTAATCGCTTCAGGTGTCCCATCTCGACCAGTGACCCCCGTTCCACCTGTTGTAACAATTACATTGATTTGCTCATCCACAATCCACTGCGAAATAACCGCCCGAATCCGATATATATTATCAGTCACGATTTTTTTTTCTATTACCTTATGTCCTGCTTGTTGAATTTTCTCAACTAGCGTATCGCCCGATATATCATTGGTGTCATTTCGCGTATCTGAAATCGTTAAAACAGCAATATTTAGTTTAATAAAGTCATTCATTATCGTTTATTCCATCGTGGCAATTAATTTACCATCATTAAAAAAACGTTCTTTGCTTTTTTTGCCATTTTTCAGCCACTCCGTTGATAAACCATCTAACTTACCATTTCTAAAATTTGCTTCATTACTCAACTGTCCGTTTTCATGCCAAAGTTTTGCGACTCCCTCTTGTTTACCGTTTTTAAAGTGGATTTCAGCCTTTTTATACCCCGTTCGATAATACCCTTCAAACATGCCTGTGAATGGTAAATCCTCTCCAGTGACGTAAGCAAGTTTATCTCTTTTTTCAATCATCACCGTGACACGTTCGATAGGCTCTGTCTTTTCTTTTTCACCACATCCTGCAATAACAAGATAACAAGCAATTAGAAACATAATCTTCTTCATAATACAACCTAATTGACTAATTTACTTCTTGGATTTTCGACGGCGTTTATTCGTGTTTAACGGAGCGGCAATGACCTTCGCGCTATCACTAACACTATCGTCAGGGGAATGCTTTATTTTGAGGCGTGCAAACAATAATCCTACCTCAAACAACAACCACATAGGCACAGCAAGCAGTGTTTGAGAAAGCACATCCGGTGGCGTTAAAAACATCCCTACAATAAAAGCACCCACAATCACATAAGGGCGTTTATCTACTAAACTTTCAATCGTTGTAAAACCTGACCAAACCGCAACAATTGTAAAAATAGGCACTTCAAAACACAGTCCAAACGCAAAAAACAAGGTCAACACAAAATCCAAATAGGCTTCAATGTCCGTCATAACCGTAACACCTGTAGGTGCTGCGGCAGTAAAAAAAGCAAGTACTAAAGGCGCAACCACAAAATAAGCAAACGCTACACCACAATAAAATAAAATCGTACTTGCAACCAGCAATGGAAAAATAGTGCGCTGTTCATTGCGATAAAGTGCTGGCGCCAAAAAGCCCCAAAATTGATACAGTACATACGGCATCGAAATAAAAACAGCCGTAACCAGCGACAATTTGAAAGGCGTCATAAAAGGTGACGTAACATTTGTTGCAATCATCGTACTATTTTGCGGCAAATGCGCCATTAATGGCTGTGCTAATAATGCATAAATTTCATTGGCATAAATCGAAAGCGGCAAAGCAATACACGCAATAAAAATAACAATACGCATCAAGCGATTACGTAACTCAATTAAATGTGAAATGAATGGCAAATCAGCCGTAAAAGAAGAGCTGTTATTCATGAGATTGCAATGGTTTAGATTTTGCTGGTGATTGCGTATGTGTCGCTGTATCTGCAAGCGTATTTTCAGCGATTTTGTCGTCTAATTTATACATAGTTTCATTTTCTTTCAACAGTTGACGAATTTCTTCCGCATGCAATTCCTGGCTAATTTCAAGTTTAACACTCGTCACCATCTGCTGCATTTTACCAATCCAAAAACCCACTACTCTCGCCACTTTAGGCAACCGTTCTGGCCCGATAACAAGTAAACTGACGAGTCCAACCATCAGCAATTCTGAAAAACCCACTTCAAACATAAAATTCAACCCATATTTTTACTATAATAGCTTCATTATTACAGCACTTTTAACAACATACAAGGCACAAAACAGCAGGAATTAGTGAACTGCAAACGTATTTTATTCACATCCATAAATTTAAAATTGCATGAAAAATTTACGCCCGATAAATTAGCGCATAAAATAGGCCTATTCAGTTTGAATTTATCACGAGTTTACCATTTGAAATCCATTTCTTTCTCCACACAGCAACCATTATTTTTTGCTTGGATTATAACGAGCACGGTCGTTATTTTACTTTGCATGTCTTTGTTTTTATCTCTAAAAAACATCCACTGGCAACACCCGTCCTTCTCTCCTGAAGACCTTATTTTATGGCGAACTGGATGTTATATTAGCGCTATTTTACTGTTACCCATAGCCAACTTACTACGGTACATTTTTTTGCGTTTAAACCAAACTATGCCTCCCTTAAAACCAATCCAAAATCTATCCAAACTTGCAAGTGCGCGATACACATTAACAGTGACTATTTCGCAAAGTATTATGCTACTCATTGGTGGCTTTGGCGCCATGATGTTCTTGCTGGGGGATAGTGTGAACACACTTTATATTTTAAGTAGCGTAGCAGGATTAGGTATATTTTTATATCGTCCAAAAATCACTGAATACCATAATATTGTTGATTCTTTAACTCAGTTGGAAACACAAAATGAATCAAACTAACAAACAAAAATTATTGGCTGTTGCTGATAGTTGCGTAAAATGCGGATTATGTCTTCCACATTGCCCAACCTACACCCATACGCAAAACGAAAACGAATCGCCAAGAGGGCGTATCGCATTAATTCAAGCATGGTCAAATGAGCAATTACCCCTGTCACCAAATTTACTTAATCACATCGATAGCTGCCTGCTTTGCCGCGCCTGTGAAAAAGCTTGCCCGGCTGTTGTGCCCTATGGAAAGTTCATTGATGATTTTCGTGCTGAAGTGCATGAAGATAAAAAACCGCCTTTGACTGCACGGTTACTCAAAAATATCGTTCAACATAAAAAATCGTTACATATTTTGAGACAAACTCTGAATTTTTATCAAAAACACCCTATTCAAAAAATCGCTCGTACATTACATATTCCCACATTATTTGGTTTAAAAACATTAGAACGCCTAATACCACCTGCGCAAAAAGCGCCTATATTGCAAACCTACTACCCTGCTAAAACTTCTGAGAACAAAGAAATAAAAGGTGATGTTGGCTTATTTGTGGGATGCATGGGGGAATTAGCAGACAGTGAAACCGTTTTTAGCACCATTGATATTTTGACTTGTGTAGGATTTAACGTGCATATACCTCAACATCAGACCTGTTGTGGTGCGTTAGCTTTACATGAGGGAGATCAAAATATGTCAGAATATTTAGCGATACAAAATATAAGCGCATTTTCACAGCCAAGTTTACAAGCCATTATCAGTATCGCTAGTGGGTGTGGCAGTACTTTAGGTGAATACAATACAGCAGAATTTTCATCAAAAGTCATGGATATTAGCCATTTCTTAATACAAAAAGACATTGATTTAAGCAAACTGCTTGAGCCACTTAACGCAACCGTAACACTACATTCACCTTGTTCACTAAAAAACGGATTGCGCACCGAAAAAAGTGTCGCTAAATTATTGCAACAAATCCCTCAAATTACACTAATAACCCTACCTGAAACGACGCAATGTTGCGGTGCAGCGGGGAGTTATAGTCTACGTCATGAGAAAATGGCTCAAACACTCTTAGATGAATTGCTCGACACGACATCCTCTCAACCAACAGATTATGTAGTTAGCTCAAACATTGGCTGTGTACTTCATATCGCAGCTGGACTTCGGGAAAAAAATATGAATATCGCTCTAATCCACCCAATGGTGTTATTAGCACGGCAACTCAAAACGGCTAAAGCCTCTTAAAGTTAAGAAGTTATGCTCTAACCGTTGACTTGAATAATACCTTTATTCTTGTTGACGGTAGTTGCGACCATAGAAAATTTCGGTCACTTCTTTATCCACTTTTTTCTCGATGGCTATTTTTTGTTCAGTGGTTAAATTACATTCTTTTTCAAATAAATAATTTTCTAACGCACTATTTTTAAGCATCATTTTGGTGTGAAAAATATTTTCTTGATACACGTTAACATCAATCATTTGATAACTGTTTTGTGTATCTAAAGCAATGTAATTTTGAATGGAGGTAATATCGTGATCGATATAATGTTTTTTACCTGAAACGTCACGTGTAAAACCCCGCACACGATAATCCATCGTGACGACATCTGATTCAAAACTGTGAATCAGATAATTTAACGCTTTGAGCGGCGAAATTTTCCCACACGTCGATACATCAATGTCCGCTCTAAATGTACTAATACCATTGTCTGGATGACTTTCTGGATAAGTGTGAACGGTAATATGACTTTTATCTAAGTGCGCCAGCACGGTTTCAGACAATAGGGGACCAGGCGACTGACTATTCATGTTTGGCGGTGGTGGCGAGTCGCCTTCCGAAATTAACATGGTGACACTTGCGCCTTGAGGATCGTAATCTTGGCGAGCGATATTTAATACTTGCGCACCGATAATATCCGCCACATTTTTTAGAATTTGCGTTAATTTATCTGCGTTATACGCTTCATCAATATACTCAATATAGGCCTGTTGTTGCTCGGCTGGCGCATAACAAATATCATAAATGTTAAAACTTAACGACTTTGTTAAATTGTTAAAGCCGTGTAATTGTAATTTCGTTTTCAACTTATTTAAACCTCGATAACTTCAAAATCATGGGTAATTTCCACCCCTGCATTTGTCAACATAATTGACGCAGAACAATATTTTTCTGCCGATAGTTTGACAGCACGTTCAACTGCGGCACTCTTTAAATCACGTCCACTAATCACAAAATGAATATGAATTTTACTAAACACACTTGGAATAGCCTCAACACGCTCAGCGCTTAACCTCGCAACGCAACTTACTAAATCACTTCGACCTTTTTGTAAAATCTGCACCACATCAAAAGATGAACATCCGCCCATACCAAGTAACAGCATTTCCATGGGGCGTATGCCCATATTACGCCCACCATGATCAGGTGGCCCATCCATTACAACCGTATGTCCGCTGCCTGATTCACCCAAAAACATCATGCCATCAACCCATTTCACTGTTGCTTGCATAAAAAATCCTCTTTTAAAAATGCGCTGAATGGTATCACACTATCTTTAAAGCGCGTGTGACAGGATACATTTTTTATTTAATCCATCACGTCAATGTTTAACTCATTCACTTTTCGCGTTAACGTATTTCGACCATAACCCAGTAAAACTGCGGCTTCATGGCGTTTATTCCCGGTAAAGTCTAGCGCCGCCTTAATTAAAACTCGTTCAACTTCTGGAATAATATGTTTGGCAATTTCAGCGGTTTGATTACGCAAATGTTGCTCAATCTCTTGGCGCAGCAAATGTTGCCATTCATCGCCCGATGACGTTTTTTCGCTATTTACCAAAAGCTCTGGGGGTAAATCATGCAGATGAATCTCTCTGCCTGATGCCATCACAGTAAACCAGCGACACATATTTTCGAGTTGCCGCACATTTCCCCGCCAATCTAATGTTACCAGTAGCGCAAGCGCGTCCGGCTTTAAAATTTTCACTTCCATATCCAGTTCAGTCGATGCTTGCTGAAGAAAATATTGCAAGAGTAAAGGAATATCTTCTTTTCTATCCCTCAACGGAGGAATATGGATACGAATAACATTAAGCCGATGAAATAAGTCTTCGCGAAAACGCCCTTGTTCTACGAGAAGTTCTAGGTTCTGATGCGTGGCGGCAATAATTCGCACATCAACTTTTGTCGAGGCATACGCCCCAACTGGATAAAATTCACCATCTGCTAAAACACGCAATAAATGCGTTTGTAATTCAGCAGGCATATCACCAATTTCGTCTAAAAATAAAGTTCCACCATTCGCCTGCTCAAACCGCCCTGCTCGTCGTTGAACAGCCCCAGTGAAAGCCCCTTTTTCATGACCAAATAGCTCAGACTCCATTAAATCTTTTGGGATAGCTGCCATGTTAAGGGCAATAAATGGCTTCTCACTGCGCGGACTGTGTCGATGCAATGCTTTTGCCACTAATTCTTTTCCCGTACCCGATTCACCATTAATAAGCACAGTAATTTGTGAGCGCGCAAGTCGCCCAATAGCTCGAAAGACCTCTTGCATAGCTGGCGCTTCACCAATAATATCAGCCATAGCGCTGGATTTTATGGCAACTGGATTTTCTGCAATGCTTCGTTGCTGCTTTGAATGAACACAGGCTCGACGCGCAAGATCAACGAATTCTTGAATATCAAATGGCTTTGGTAAGTAGTCAAACGCGCCACCGTGAAACGCAGCCACTGCACTGTCTAAATCAGAATATGCCGTCATGACAATGACTGGCAATTGTGAATATGTCAGTTGAATTTTTTCAAGTAACTCCAATCCATTCATACTTGACATTCGAATATCAGTAATTAAAACATCCGGCAAAACATCATGCTCAAGCGCAAGGAGTAATTCGTTCGCGTTAACGAAACTGCGCGTTGTCATCGCCGCTTTTTGCAGGGCTTTTTCCATCACCCAACGAATGGATTTATCATCATCAACAATCCAAACAGTCTCTAATTCGTTCATGTAATTATTTTTACAGTAATTTTAAAAAAAGTGATAACCCAATAATAAACAAACAAAAATTATCAAAAAACCAACCAGCATTAGCCTTTAATCTACGCAATGAATAACCTAAAATGTAACACAATATCGATATTCACCATACATTTTATTGTGTATTTAGGTTGGACGATAAAGGTTGATTAGGTTATAATTCACCAACTCACACTCGTGCGTATTCAAGCATATCATTTCATTAATATTCTTTAATTTTCTTTTTACATCCCCCGTTGCGAATTTATTTCCTAACGCTTCCTTTCTTTTGAGCTGTCTTTTATGAATCTTACCGAACTAAAACTAAAACAAATCAGTGAAGTTATCGAAATTGCTGAATCTCTTGGCCTAGAAAATGTCGCGAGATCTCGCAAACAAGACTTAATTTTCGCCATTTTGAAAAAACAAGCAAAAGCAGGCGATGATATTTCCGGTGACGGTGTCTTGGAAATCCTTCAAGATGGTTTTGGTTTTTTACGTACACCGGGCTGTTCGTATCTTGCAGGCCCTGATGATATTTATGTATCACCAAGTCAAATTCGCCGTTTTTCGCTAAAAACAGGTGATACCATTACGGGTAAAATTCGCCCACCCAAAGATAATGAACGCTATTTTGCGATGTTAAAAGTGGATCAAATTAATTTTGAACCGCCCGAAAACACCAAAAATAAAATTACTTTCTCTAATCTAACACCGCTATTTGCTCATCAACGATTTGTATTAGAACAAGGCAACGGCACAAGTGAAGATTTGACGGGGCGAATGATCGATTTAATTGCCCCTATTGGTAAAGGTCAGCGCGGCTTAATTGTTTCTCCACCTAAAGCGGGGAAAACAATGATTTTACAAAGTTTAGCGCAAGCCATTACCGAGCGAAATCCAGAGTGTTATTTGATTGTTTTACTCATTGATGAGCGGCCTGAAGAAGTGACCGAAATGGAACGTTGTGTTCGCGGTGAAGTGATTTCCAGTACATTTGATGAGCCAGCAACCCGTCACGTTCAAGTTGCTGAAATGGTTATTGAAAAAGCACGTCGTTTAGTTGAGCATAAACACGATGTCGTCATTTTGCTTGACTCAATTACCCGTTTAGCACGCGCCTACAATACGGTGGTACCTTCTTCAGGCAAAATTCTCACGGGGGGGATTGATGCAAACGCACTTGAAAAACCGAAACGCTTTTTTGGTGCTGCGCGAAATATTGAAGAAGGCGGAAGTTTAACCATTATTGCAACAGCGCTTGTGGATACAGGCTCAAAAATGGACGATGTAATTTTTGAAGAGTTCAAAGGCACAGGCAACATGGAACTCCATCTTGATCGCAAAATTGCTGAAAAACGCATTTACCCTGCAATCAATATTAATCGTTCTGGTACACGTCGTGAAGAATATTTAGTCGATGCCGAAACTTTACAAAAAACATGGATTTTACGCAAAATTCTGCAACCGATGGATGAAACGGCTGCATCAGAATTCCTGATTGGTAAATTAAAAGATTTTAAAACTAACAGTGAATTCTTCGAATCAATGAAGCGTTAAATATCTGACAAAACGGTGTTGTCGCTTTAGAACACCGTTTTATTTCTTAGTGGGTGTCATTGAGGTAAGTGAATCTGAAAAAAGAATATCTTCTTTGTTTTTTTCGATGATTTTATCACCAATACCCGCCACTTTTTTTAAATCGTCCACATTTTTAAATTGACCATTTTTGACACGATATTCAATAATTGACTGCGCTTTCTTTTCTCCAATCATTTTGAGCGCATCTGCAATTTTTTGTGCATCGGCTGTGTTAATATTCACGGGTGTTGCGAACACATTGACTGAAAATAAAAGCATAAATATAAATAAGTTCTTCGTCATATCAATTCAATGTGTCTCGTTTTAAAATAAGGTTGGGATTATAATCAAAACACATCTAGTCCCAAATCACTAAAAATTTCTAATACGCCTTTAAAATTATCATAAGGGAAAATCATGACGACATTAGCTATTATCGGCGGTACTGGACTTGGTCAACTTGCCGCACTCAACATAACGCATCGTGAAACTGTCAGCACCCCTTACGGCAATCCCTCTGCCGATTTTCTCATTGGTGAAATCCATCAAAAACAAGTTATATTTCTCGCAAGGCACGGCAATCCGCACACGATTCCTCCGCATAAAATCAATTATCGAGCTAACTTGTGGGCGCTTAAACATTTAGGTGTTCAAGACATTATTGCCGTTGCCGCGGTTGGCGGAATCACAGCCAATATGAAACCCGCACAGATTGCCATTCCAGATCAGATTATCGACTACACTTACGGGCGTGAGCATACTTTTTTTGATGGGAATGATGGGAATGTCACCCATATTGATTTCAGTTACCCCTACTGCCAAAAATTGCGTGCGGCATTAATTCATTGCGCCGCGACATTGAATTTGAAAATCAGCCCAATTGGAACGTATGGTAGCACGCAAGGTCCACGACTTGAATCTGCTGCAGAAATCACTCGCATGGAACGTGACGGCTGTGATCTTGTGGGTATGACTGGCATGCCCGAAGCGGCATTAGCCAAAGAAATTGGTCTTAACTACGCAAGTGTTGCCGTCATTGCAAACTGGGGCGCAGGAAAAACAGCAGGCGAAATCACCATGGCTGAAATTGAAGAAAACTTACATCACGGCATGGCAAATGCTGGCGAATTACTTCAAGCTTTTATTTTAAACTATTAAACCGTGCCAAATATTTTTCATTACGCTCAAAAATGCTTACACGAAAGCGACCTGGACGACTTACTCAGTTTAACTCATGAAGCGCAACTTTATGCCCAAGAAGGCGTGTTAACATTTGATTCGAACGACATAGTTCGCCCCATCGACCAAGTCAAATTTCCTGACCGCCCAGTTCTGCTTGCACCGCGTGAAATGCCCCGACGAAAACTAACAACACCTGCAGGGCTCGCCGCATTTTTCCATGCTATTGCTCATGTTGAATTTGTAGCGATTTATCTTGCTTGGGATCTTATTTACCGTTTCCGTGGCTTACCTGAAGAATTCTACCGTAATTGGCTAAGTGTTGCCGATGAAGAAGCGCAACATTTTTCACTGCTACGCGCTCGACTAAACACAGCCCAAATTGATTATGGCTCATTGCCAGCGCACAGTGGCTTATGGGATTTGGCTCAAGATACATCGCACGATGTCCTTGTGCGTTTAGCCCTCGTTCCACGTTGCATGGAAGCACATGGGTTAGACGTCACGCCCCCACTGATTGAAAAGTTTAAACAACTAGGCGATGATGACGCTGTGGCCATATTAACGAGAATTTTAACTGATGAAATTGGTCACGTTGGATTGGGTTCAAAATGGTTTAAAACTCTGTGTCATGCACAACATTTAGAAAGCGAACAACACTATCAAACATTATTACTAACTTACTACAAGGGAGGCGCGTTAAAAAGTGGATTTAATCAAGAACTCCGACTCGCCGCCGGATTTTCGCAAGCTGAATTAACATGGCTTGAAATACATAGTCATTAAAACACACGATTTTAACGATATTTGATACAATTATGATATGATTTTTTGATATATTATTTTTAAGTAATTAGCGTTGGTTACTTAACATTATTGATAATAAAAAAAACCTATTATTCATTGTATTATTTAAACCCTTTTATTTTGGTAGATTGCATGGCAAAAAATTCTAGCTCTTTTAGGCCAGACCTCGATTGGACGCAAGTGCGTGAAACCTCAAAACTACTGAATTTGTCTGCAGGACAAGTTGATGATTTACTCAATAGAGCTGATGCCTCAGTTGACACATTAACGGATGCATTCACCTCCATTGTTGAACACATGCAAACAATTTATAATCATCTTGAAATGCTTGAAGATACGCCTAATCGAAATGAAGCACTCAAATGCTGTATGGAAACTAGCGACAAAATTCAAACGTCAATTGTCGCTTTTCAATTTTATGATCGGCTACAACAAAGCTTGCATCATGTCACATCGAATTTAAAAGGTTTATCATCTTTAGTTGAAAGTCCAGATCGTTTATATAATCCCTTTGAATGGCACAAGTTTCAAATGGAAATTCGTGAGCGCTATACAATGGAATCGGAAAAAGTGATGTTCGATGCCATTTTAGAAGGCAAAACGATTGAAGAAGCCTTTACCATCAAAGAATCTTCACAAAGACAACTAATAGAAGAAAACGATGTTGAATTGTTCTAATATTACGCTCATGCAAACACCTATGAAAAAAATAATCTTACTGAGTAGTTGCCTACCTATACTTCTTGCAACAGGCTGCACTGGACTTAATGGCACTCAGCCTCCAGCGCCCGTATACAGTAGCTTACATCCCTACAATTCGCCGGTTCAATCTACAACCGCTACGCCTGTTGCAGTAGCGCCTTCTAAAGTTGATGACGTTGTTCAAGTACAGACCATTCAAGATTACACCCCCGTCATTGAACCGATTGAGAAACATGTTGAACCTATTGAACAGTCGTTGACGGCAATCAAATCTAATGTCAACACGACGGTAGACGGTGCCATTCATTCAGCAGACACTGGCATTCCAAAAATCATTGAAGTACAAGCGCCTTCAAGACCTTTGCTGATGCCAACGCCGCCGCCAACAACAACTATTATTCCAAAGTTTGAAGCACACACGCCCCCCCCAGCCCCCGCTGAATTCAAACCTGCTGAATCCACAACCTCAATGTCGCCAGCCGTCAGTGCGTTATTAGCAACAGCCAATCAAAATAGTAAATCTGGTGATATGGAATCGGCGGCGGCGGCAATTGAGCGAGCCATTCGTATTGAACCTCGAAACGGTGAATTGTTTTATAAACTAGCCGTACTTCGTTTAAAACAATCTAAACCTGTTTTAGCTGAAGATTTAGCCAAAAAATCTGCACTTCTTGCCGGAAAAGATAATACACTCAAGAAAAACAGTTGGTTACTCATCGCACACTCAAAAGAAATGCAAGGGGACACCGCCGGTGCAACGGAAGCAGAATCTAAAGCCGCTGGATTTTAGAACAAAAAAAAGCGACTTAAACAAAGTCGCTTGAGGTATTAGGAAGGATATAACACAACTTTCTGTATCAGCTACAAAAAAACATAGTGAAGAAATTTCAAAAGTTGGTTCATTCTAGCAACTAACTATACAAAATAAAATGTGACAAATTGTCGCAGGCGCTCATATTGAGCGGATTAGGGCTGTTTAATTTTTAAAATCACCATTACACTATTCGCAATGTCAATTTTTTAATACCTGTTGCGGGGCTTTGTGTTTTCTTATATTTCTTCAAAATCTGAATTATCTGTACGTCAGAATTTAAAATGGCTGTTTGTACTGCGGAATTTAATGCTGTTTAGTGAAACTTTTTTAATTTTTGTTTCAATTTATGGTTTGCAAATTCATTTACCCCAACGTGCATTGTGGTGGATTATCGCAAGTATTGCAGCCGTCAATATTTATACTTGGCTAAGGTTACAAGATCAAACGCCCGTCACCACAATCGAAATATTTGTCCAGCTCGTACTAGATGTTATCGCCATTACTGCATTATTATTTCCTACGGGTGGCGCGTCTAATCCCATTATTTGGGTATATTTATTACCGTTAATGATTACCGCGATTATGCTACCACCCAGTTATGCGTGGTACATGGTAATTTTAACTACATCAATGTACACCATGCTTATGGTCTACAATATTCCCCTCCCCTCAATTGCCCCCCATTTAAGTCATGCTAAAATAAACTATTCTGATGTGTCACAACAATTAGACCTAATCAAACAAGCACATGAAATACATGATAAAAATTATTTCAATTTACATATTTTTGGCATGTGGTTTGGTTTTGTGTTTAGTGCTGGATTAGTCGCGTTTTTCGTTGTAGAACTCGCCAAAACATTAAAAGCGCGTGAGCGAAGTTTAGCGGAAGCTCGCGAAAATGCGTTGCGTGATGAGCGTGTGGTAGCGCTTGGCACGCTAGCCGCTAGTGCGGCGCACGATATGAGCACGCCACTAGGGACTATGGCCATTATTGCGCACGAGTTAAAACAAGATTACAGTTATTGCAATTCCCCTGATTTGTATGAAAAGGTAAGTATTATTCAAGATCAAATTCAACGCTGCAAAGATGCACTCTCTGTGATGTCGGCTTCTGCTGGTGAGATGAGAGCGGAGTCAGGTAACGTCATGCTACTTAGCGACTATTTAGACGATGTGATCAAACAATGGCGTACGCACACAGTGACCACAAAACTGAATTTCTTTATTGATAACAACGTCCATTTAGACGCAAAACTCATTGCCGAAAGAACACTCACGCATTCAATAATTAATATTTTAAACAACGCAGCTCAGGCAACTAAACCCGAATTGGGTATTGAGTTTCACGCTTCATGGAATTCGCAGACAGCCATCCTTAAGATTTGTGATTCTGGAGAAGGCTTTCCAGATAGCATTATTGAATTTGCAGGACAACAACCTGTCATTAGTCAAAAACATGGATTAGGTGTTGGTTTATTTCTAAGTTATTCCACGCTGCAACGCCTAGGAGGACAAATTCAACTCACTAACCGCGAAGAAGGTGGTGCACAAGTTACTATCATCCTACCCTTATTACAAAAAGAGATATTAAATGACCGATAACCCACGATTATTATTAGTAGATGATGATGAAACATTCTGCTCCGTTTTAAAAAATGCCTTAGAAAAACGTCATTACGATGTCCTCGTTGCGTATGATGTTGCAACGGGAATTATCATGGCTGAGCAGGATTTACCTGAATACGCTGTGATTGATTTACGTATTGGTTATGAATCAGGACTTGAACTGGTTAAAAAATTGATTTCACTCGATGACAATACACGAATTGTCATGTTAACCGGTTTTGCTAGCATCGCAACTGCTGTTGAAGCCATTAAATTAGGTGCAACGCATTATTTAACCAAACCCGCAAATGCGGATGAAATTTTAGCTGCGCTACATAAAAACGAGGGGGATTCCTCTACTACGATTAGTGATATACCACTTTCTGTTAAACGTTTAGAATGGGAACATCTTCAACGGGTTTTAATGCAACATGAAGGCAATATTTCCGCTGCAGCGCGCGCCTTAAACATGCACCGGCGCTCACTGCAACGTAAACTCGAAAAACGCCCTGTTAGAGACTAAGTTGTTGAAAAATTGATTTCATAGCCAGAAAATTTTCGGACATTCAAAACACCTCGATCAAGAATCAAATATTGACCTTTAATACCTAGCAAAACGCCGGAAATAGTAGGTGTTTTATCCAAATTTAAAGCTGTCACTTTGAGAGGTGGCGTTGGAATAGGATAATGCAAATCCACTATATTTTCTTGCGAGAGCAACTCCATTCCCCCAAGATTTTGTTGCGCTAAAATCGCTAATTCCTGTTCACAGAGTTTAATTAAACGATCACGCTGAGCGATTAAATCTACTGGTTCAATTTGATGTTTTAACATACGTTGCCACTGTGTTTTATCACTGACATGACTCGCAATTAAACTTTCAATTTGCCCAGAAAGCCGACGCGAATTAACCTTAAAAATAGGCAACGCTTGAATTGCCCCTTGATCTATCCAGCGCGTTGGAATCTGCGTATAACGCGTAATCCCTACTTTTAAACCGCTTGTATTCGCTAAATAGACATAATGCGGTTGAAAACAAAAACTCTCCGCCCAGATTGGTTCGCGGCAAGTGCCTGCATCGTAATGGCAGGTTTCAGGTTTCATCATACACATGTCACACTGCGCTAATCGCGCAAAACAAGGATAACAATATCCTTGATTGAAACTTTTCTTCATGAACTGACGGCAGTGCCCGCAAACTAATCGCCCAGTATGCTCAAGAGTAATCGTTTTGCCCAGCATCGGATTGAGCGCAATCACATCGCCATTTAATACTAATTCATAACGCACTAAATCTGCGTGATGCACGACCATTTTTTCTAATCTTCCATGCATTCGTAAGTATCCTCGTTAAAAAGCCTTATGTAAATCTGCTATAATGCTACCATTTATAAAATTAACCTAAAAGGAAAACTATGTCATTTATGAAAGTACAATCAGGCAGAGATGTGCCTCACGATATTAACGTTATTATTGAAATCCCAGCCTACAGCGACCCTGTAAAATACGAAGTTGATAAAGATACAGGTGCACTTACAGTCGATCGATTTATGGGCACCGCCATGCAATATCCAACAAATTATGGCTATATTCCACACAGTCTCTCTGACGACGGTGACCCAGTGGATGTGCTTGTCATTAGCCCCGCGCCGTTATTGAGTGGCTGCGTTATTCGTTGCCGTCCTATTGGCGTCTTGAAAATGATAGATGAAGCAGGCAGTGATGCAAAAATACTTGCCGTGCCAGTAGAAAAACTCACCCCTTGCTATAAAAAAGTCACGTCTTATGAAGATATTTCAGAGGATAAATTGGCTAAAATTGCACATTTCTTCCAACACTATAAAGATTTAGAAGAAGGTAAGTGGGTAAAAATTGAAGGCTGGTTTGGTATTGACGAGGCGAAACATGAAATTTTAGAAAGTATCGCGCGCTACAATGCCACTGAAGCGAAACCTGAATTTTAAAAAATATCTTTTAGGTGGTGAAAACTAAAAAAAAATTTTAGTTTTCACCACCTGTGTTTTCAACTTTCGACTCATCACAAAACAAATTGATTTTTTATTGAGGCACTTGTAAAACTATTGAGTTGCAACAAAATGTGCTTGATTTAACTCGCAATACTGATGGTTATTGCGCATTGATATCACGTCAATATGCGTTTTTTTTCAAATAAACGTCAAGTTGATTATTTTTGATTTGCACTTGAATCGGTATTTTTAACTACCCAGCGCGTCTGATTTGAATTTAGTGTTTCACGTTTCCAAAATGGCGCATTGCTTTTAAGCTCCTCCATGATATATTGACAAGCATCAAAAGCGTCTGCACGATGCGCTGACCAAATCGCAATAAGCACAATGGGTTCACTTGGTAAAATATCCCCTATGCGATGCACAATTAACGCCTCTAAAATCGTCCATTTATCTTTTGCGATTTCAATAATTTTTTCCAATTGCTTTTGCGTCATTCCCTCATAATGCTCAAGTGTCATTGCATGCACTTGATCCCCTTCATTAAAATCCCGCATTGTGCCAATAAAAATGCTCGTCGCTCCAAATTTTCCATTTAACGCTAACTGCATTTGAAACGCGTGGATTTCCTGAAAGGGCTCAAAAACCGTTTCTACAATTTTAATTGTCACGTTAGCCTCCTGTTACGGGCGGAAAAAAAGCCACCTCATCACCATCACAAATATAGTGCATCCTCTCAACATATTCCATATTTACCGCAATGAGCGTGTTATCGGGCAGAGGCGTCTGATGTACTTTTTGCCAAACGTCTAAAACGGTGATTGAATCAGTAAGTGTCAGCGTTTCTTGTGATCGCCCTATCTGCTCACGCAAACTGGCAAAATAGCGCAGGGTAATTATTATCATTGGTTAAAAAGCGTGTAAAAATTGCGTGTTGAAATATCAGCAAGTGAATTTAGCGAAATGCCTCGCAAATCAGCTACGCATTGTGCTACATGTTTCACATACTGTGGGTAATTAGGCCGTCCTCTAAAAGGAACTGGTGACAAATAAGGTGAATCAGTTTCAATTAACAAACGCTCAGTTGGAATTTTTTTAGCCGCATCTTGAATTGATTTAGCGCTGTTGAAGGTGACAATTCCTGAAAATGAAATGTAAAAATTCAAATCCAGCGCTTGCTTTGCAAACTCCCAATCTTCCGTAAAACAGTGAATAATACCGCCTACTTCTCCGGCATTTTCTTCACGCAAAATACGTAATGTATCCTCTTTTGCTTCGCGCGTATGAATAATGAGCGGTTTTTTAACTATTTTTGCAGCCTCAATATGGACTCTAAAATGATCGCGCTGCCACGTTAAATCGCCTTCACTTCGAAAGTAATCCAGTCCCGTTTCACCTATTCCAATAACTTTTTTTTCTTGTGCTAGCGCCACTAATTTCTCCACCGTTGGTGCTGTAATGTCATTCACATTGGGATGCACACCAACCGTCACTGAAATATCATCATACGCATCTACTAACGCACGCATGGCAGGATAGGCTTCTAAATCAATGGAGATACAAAGTAAATGTTCAATTTGCTGCGCGCGAATATCATGCATTAAACAAGCAAAATCATTTTCATAAGGCGCTAAATCTAAACGATCGAGGTGACAATGCGAATCAATCAACATAAGTTTCCTTTTTTATAGCGTATAGGTTGGATAATCAACGTCTTGCATAGTGGCAAGATAAGCTTCAATTTTGGTTTTTAACGTGTACTCTTTCTCAGTGAATTGAATACCAATCCCGCAAGTATGGTAACTTTCTGACTGTTTGGGTGTCATCCAAACGACTTTGCCGTGAATATAGAACGGCGTCGTTTCTGTTAGTAAACTTAGCGTGAGAAACACCTTATCCCCCAACTGATAATGGTCAAACGTGGGAATAAATAGCCCCCCATGTTTAACAAAAGTCATATAGGAAGAATATAAACTGTTTTTATCGCTAATCGACCAAAATAGCGTTGGCTCTTCATATTCAGTTAACATCGGCTATTCTCGATTCAGTAGCGCCCATGCAATGAGAATTTCTTCCCATAATGCTTGTTTATTAATTGGCGTTTCAAGGCGGCTACGACTTTGGAGCAGTAAATCATAAAAATCATATAATTTAATGACATTGATACGCTGAGCAAGATCACTTAGGGGTAATTTAAAATCAATATGATACAGATTCTTTGGTGCTAACTGATAACGATACCGCATGATATCAATCACCCAAGAATTCAACCAAAAAAGCAACGTGGTTTCGGGCAGTTTTAGCCATTGCTCTGCAACTATAACAGGGTGACTTTGCTGAGCAGCCACGGAAAGCCACGCATTAAAACAATCTCGCCGTTGCTCAAGATGCGCATCACTTGCATATTGCATTGCAAGTAGCGGCGCACCTTGAGCCAAATTCAGTACAATTTCTGCGTTATTACCCGCTAACTGTTTTTCAAGCCAAGGCAGAATCTGTGATTTATCCGGCAAAGGTAAAGTGAGTTTTTGACAGCGACTTTTTATGGTTGCAGGGAGTTTATTCATTCGATGTGTCACTAAAACCAACACCGTCCGCTCGGTAGGCTCTTCTAAATATTTTAAAAATGCATTAGCAGCAGCATTATTGAGCGCGTCAGCGGGTTGAATCATAATAACGCGATAGCGATCAAACTGTGGTTTTAAACTCAATTTCCCCATAAGTGTGCGAATTTGGTCGATACCAATTGAGGTTTTGGGTTTCTTTGTTTTTGCATCCTCTTCTGGTTCAATCACCATCAAATCGGGATGTGTTTGCGCTTTGATTAAAAGGCAACGACTACATTGACCACAACTCAGGCCATCTATTTGCGGTTTTTCACAAAGTAGCGCGTAAGCAAATTGCTCCGCTAACCGTTGCTTTCCAATTCCTAACGTCCCATTAATCAATAAAGCTTGGGGCACTCGCTTTTGCACGACATAATTTTGCAATTGCGCCCAACTTTCTTGTTGCCAGGGATATAAATTCATCGCAGTAGCGGACTTAACACAGTGATAATTGCTTGCTGAACTTCAGCAAGTGGCTGGCTGGCTTTAATTAACGTTATGCGTTTAGGATTGAGCTCTGCTTGCAGTAAATAGGCTCGACGCACATCTTCAAAAAACTGGAGTGTTTCCGATTCAAAGCGATCAAATGCACCACGTTTTCCCGCGCGCTCCATTCCCACTTTCACGGGAGCATCAAGTAATAGCGTTAAATCTGGGCGCAAGTTTCCTTGAATTAAATTTTCGAGCCCTTCAATTGTGCTAATTTTCATATTGCGCCCCCCTCCTTGATACGCATACGTCGCATCAGTAAACCGATCACAAATCACCCAGTCACCTCGGGCAAGAGCCGGCTCAATCACATGCTTTAAATGTTGCGAACGCGCGGCGAACATCAATAATAATTCGGCTTCTTCGGTAATTGCTTCACTTTTTTTGTCGAGCAACAATACTCGTAATTTTTCAGCGAGCTTTGTTCCACCCGGTTCACGCGTCACCACCACTGAAATATTTTTACTTTGCAGATAACTTTCAACAAACGCCACATTCGTCGATTTACCTACACCCTCTCCCCCCTCAAAAGTGATGAATTTTCCGCGACTCATAAATTTTCCTCGGCTTTATGGCGTTGATACAAATTAACTGCCGCGTTGTGCGCCTCTAATGTAGAGGAGAAAACATGACTACCCTCCCCATTAGCAACGAAATAGATTGCAGCACTCGCATCAGGGTGCAAAGCGGCATGAATTGCAGCTTGCCCTGGCATGGCAATAGGTGTTGGAGGAAGCCCTCTGAATGTATAGGTATTGTAGGGCGTTGGGTTTTGCAAATCGCTACGTTTTATATCACCACGATAATCATCAGCCATACCATAAATTACTGTTGGATCGGATTGCAACATCATATCTTGTTCTAAGCGGCGGTTGAATACACCCGAAATTTTTGCACGTTCCGCAATTGCACCGGTTTCTTTTTCAATAATTGACGCTAACACTAACGCTTGATATGCCGTTTTTAAGGAGATGTTTTCATCTCGTTGTTGCCACTCTTGTGCTAGTACTTGCTGCATTTTAGTGTAAGCGCGTTTGAGTATGGCAACATCCGTTGTATGTTTTTCAAAAAAATAAGTATCCGGAAAAAATACACCTTCAGGATGATTCTGGGCTATGCCTAATTGCTTGACTATATCGTGAATTTGATCACTTTTTAAAGTATGTTCAACAAAGGGATTACTATCTAACGTTTGGCGAACCGCTTTAAAATTAAATCCTTCTGGAAAAGTAATCGCATGCTGTTTAGTTTTACCCTGCACAAAAAGGTAAATCATCTCAGGTGCCGTTAAACCCACGCTTAATTCGTATTCACCTTTTTTAATTTTTTTCTTTGCACCACTTGTCAGGCCCAGCACCTTAAACCAAAATGGTTTAATTGCTACATGCTGCTCTATTAGTTTATCGGTTAATTTCGAAAATGAATCACCCTTTTCGATTTCTATCGTGATAGTTTCTTGCGTAATAGCAACATCCGTTTTAGTCGCGTCATAATTCATCCACGCCCAACCACCTAAATAACTCAGTGCAATTAACGCATAACCAGCTGATTTAGAGATTTTCATACACGACCTGTTTTTGTTTTTCGCACAATAGCGCGTGTTGAAGAGTTTTTGTCATATTACCGATAGCGTAATGACGATTCGCAAGTTCGCGTATTCCCCAAATTCCAATAATCGAATTACACACAAAAATTTCATCCGCTTGTAATAACGTTTCCATTGAAAAATAGTCCTCTATAACTAAATATTGCGTCATTATCCACGCACGAATCACCCCTGCAATTCCGCAATGTATTATAGGTGCTGTATATAAAACACCCTGTTTTGCATAAAATAAATTTGTCATCGTTCCCTCAATGACATATTGCTCAATATTTAGCATCAATCCCTCTTGAAATTCATCATTCCGCCATTCTGCCCGCGCAAGAACTTGCTCTAAACGATTCAAATGCTTAACGCCTGCGAGAAGTGGATTGAGTCCTAAACGCGTTTCACAAAATCGCGCAGAGATACCTTCACTGTAATAATTTTCAGGATAATTTGGAAATGGATGTAGACTGAGAATACGTGTCGATTTTATTAGATCGGGCTGTCGATAACCTCGCCCACCCTCACCACGCGTAATGATTATTTTAAGTACTGCGCTACCTGCGTTAGCACTTAACTGAGCTATTTCATCGCGCAGCAACACTAAATCGGGCGGAGGAATTAAGAGTCGCAGACACCCAAGCACTAAACGCGCAAGATGCTGTTCTATAAAAAGAGGTTTTGAAGACTGGATTTCAATGGTTTCAAATAAACCATCGCCATATTGTAAACCACGATCCATAATGGCAATAGTGTCTTGACTTTCACCATTGACTAGCATTTGCAGAATCGTGGTTTTATTAAGAATTTTTTATGCGTAACGTTTAAAAACTAACGTGCCATTTGTGCCACCAAACCCAAACGAGTTTGACATTGCCACATCAATTTTCATTTCCCGCGCCGTATTTGGAACATAATCCAAATCACACAACGGATCTTGATTTTCTAAATTTATGGTTGGAGGGGCAACTTGATTTTGGATACTCAATGCCGTTAATACTGCTTCAATCCCCCCTGCAGCACCTAACATATGACCTATCATGGATTTTGTTGAGCTGATTGCAACCTTATATGCATGATCGCCTAAAGCCGCTTTCATGGCTTGTGTTTCACCTAAATCACCCGCCGGAGTGGATGTACCATGTGCATTGATATAATCTACATCAAAAGCATTCAGTCCAGCATCACGCAACGCATTTCGCATACAACGCGCCGCACCCTCTCCGCCTTCTGAAGGCGTTGTAATATGATATGCATCCCCACTCATGCCATAACCGACAAGCTCAGCATAAATTTTGGCACCACGTGCTTTAGCGTGTTCAAGCTCCTCTAAAACAACGACGCCCGCACCATCACTTAATACAAAACCATCACGATCTTTATCCCAAGGACGACTCGCTTGCTGAGGCGCATCATTTCGACGTGATAGCGCTTTTGCCGAGGCAAAACCGCCCATTGCTGTAGGGGACGTTGTACAGCGCTCAGCACCACCCGCAATCATTACATCCGCATCACCGTATGCAATTAAGCGTGCTGCATCACCAATATTATGCGTACCTGTTGCACAGGCGGTAACAATTGCAAAATTTGGCCCTTTTAGCCCATATTTAATCGATAAATTACCCGAAATCATATTGATAATATTTCCCGGTACAAAAAAAGGAGAAATACGACGAGGTCCCCCTTTTTCATAAGTAGCATAACATTCTTCAATACCTGTAATTCCGCCAATACCTGAACCAATGGCCACACCAATACGCTCAGCGTTTTCCTGCGTGACGACAAGACCACAATCGTCAAACGCCTGACAACCTGCCGCTATACCGTAATGAACAAACCCATCCATACGCTTTGCATCTTTTTCGGCAATATACTGACCAATATCCAAATCACGGATAACACCACCAAAAGTTGTCGTAAAAGGGGAAATATCAAAAGAATCAATCGCACTAATGCCGCTTTTGCCTTCAAGAATACCGGCCCAAGTTTGCGCGACTGTGTTAGCTAAAGGCGTAACTGCCCCTAATCCTGTGATGACGACTCGACGTTTACTCACTATTGTGTACCGTAAAAAATTTAACTGAGAAATGAAATTGACGTATAAAAATGCAGTGGATGAACCCGATGTCCATCCACACGCGCGTCTACTTAAAGATGAGAAGTGACGTAATCAATTGCTTGCTGAACGGTGGTTATTTTTTCAGCTTCTTCATCTGGAATTTCGCATTCGAATTCTTCTTCTAAAGCCATAACTAGCTCAACGGTGTCCAAAGAATCCGCGCCTAAATCATCAACAAATGACGCGTCAGTAGCAATTTCGTCTTTCACACCTAATTGCTCAGAAACAATTTTTTTAACGCGTTCTTCAATATTACTCATAATTTTAATCCTCGAACAAAACAAGTTATGAAATGATGACTTGTTTTGATATTGTTGTTGTTTTTACTAAAAATACCGTCCCAGCAAAGCCAGAAGACGGGCGAATTATACGGCAAATTGCCGTGTTGTCACACTATAGTGAACCACAGCGTCCTTTTTTAAAGAAACACGGGTCACCGTCCCCTTACTAGGGCATAAACAAACCACCGTTTATATGCAGGGTTTCACCGGTAATATATGCCGCGCCCTCAGACGCTAAAAAACTTACCGCATGAGCAATCTCTGTTGCTTGTCCTAAACGTGCGAGCGGAATGGATGCAAGCAAGCCATTTTTAATCTCGTCACTTAATTCTTTTGTCATGTCTGTATCAATAAATCCGGGGGCTACTGTGTTGACCGTAATATTGCGCGATCCCACTTCTTTTGCCATCGATTTAGTGAAACCAATCATACCTGCTTTAGCCGCCGCGTAATTAGCTTGTCCTGCATTACCTGTGGAGCCGACTACGGACGAAATATTAATAATTCGCCCCGTTTTAGCTTTCATCATGCCGCGCAAAACCGCTTTACTCATACGAAAAACAGACGTCAAATTGGTAGATATAATATCATCCCATTCATCGTCTTTCATGCGCATAAGCAAGTTATCGCGCGTAATACCCGCATTATTTACAAGCACATGCGGTGTACCAAATTCATCACCAATCGCTTTCATAACGGTATCAATAGAACTAGCATCTGAGACATCCAACGCCAATCCTCTCCCATTTTCACCTAAATAAGCAGAAATGGCCGCCGCACCATTTTCCGTGGTTGCGCTACCTAAAACAAAAAAACCATCTTGTGCTAATCGCTCCGCAATAGCACGACCAATTCCGCGACTTGCACCCGTTACTAAAGCAAGTTGTTTAGTCATTAAGTTGCTCCAAAAGTGTATTTAATGTTTGTGTATCATAAACGCTGTAATGTTCAGCTTCTTTAACAATACGTTTATTTAAACCGATAAGTACTTTACCCGCGCCACATTCGACAAAATGCGACACCCCGTTATTTGCCATAAACGTAATGGTATCTACCCAACGCACGGGTTTATAGAGTTGCTCTTTTAATGCAGTTCGAATCGCTTCAGGCGTTTGATGTGAAAGTACATCCACGTTATGAATTAACGTGGCATTGGGTGCATGAATTGTCATAGTATCTAATGTCTGCGCTAATTTATCTGCTGCCGATTGCATCAATGCGCAATGTGAAGGTACGCTGACGGGCAATAATACAGCGCGTTTTGCACCTGCTTGTTTTGCGCCAGCCATTGCACGCTCAACTGCCTGCGCGTGACCCGCAATAACAACTTGACCTTGCGAATTAAAATTCACCGCAGACACCACGTCATTTCCTGCCGCCTGCGCGCAAACCTCAATAACAACGCTGTCATCTAACCCTAAAATAGCGGCCATCGCGCCTACACCGTGAGGAACCGCTTCTTGCATTAACGCGCCACGCAAAGCCACTAATTTAATGGCCTCTTCAAAATCAAGAGCACCTGCGCAAACAAGCGCACTGTATTCACCTAAACTATGACCTGCCACCCACGCTGGGCGAATTGAGCTGTGTTGAGCCCAAACATTCCAAATCGCAATCCCTGCCGCTAGCATAGCTGGTTGCGTGTTATGCGTTTTATTTAATTCAGATTCTAACGCGCTATCACTCACTAAAGCCCATAAATCTTTTTGTAGTGCTTCTGAGGCGCGCTCAAATGTCAGTTTCACTTCAGGGTAACTTTTCGCAATATCGTCTAGCATACCCATAGACTGCGAACCTTGTCCCGGGAAAACGAAAGCCAAATTTTGTTGTTGAGTCATTTTTATTTTATTTATTGTGAAAATGAAGAAAGTAACAGAAGAGGATTTAAAAAATCAATCAATAACGAACAAGAGCGGAGCCCCAAGTAAATCCAGCGCCAAACGCTTCAAGCAAGACAGTTTGGCCGCGTTTAATACGTCCATCACGCACTGCTTCATTGAATGCGAGTAAAACAGACGCTGATGACGTATTACCCTGCGTTTCAAGCGTTACCACAACTTGCTCCATAGACATTTTTAATTTTTTTGCCGTTGCAGCGATAATACGAATATTCGCTTGATGTGGAACCAACCAATCAATTTCGGATTTATCCATTTGATGCGCCTCGAGTGTTTCATCCACAATACGACCGAGCGTATTCACGGCTACTTTAAACACTTCATTTCCGCGCATGGAAATATAACCTAAAGGCGACTCTTCATCGCCTATTGCTTGAGGATTTGGACAATAGAGCAAATCATCATATTGCCCATCTGAATGAATGTGCGTTGATAGCACACCCACTTCATCAGATGCTTGCAACAATAAAGCGCCTGCACCATCCCCAAACAAAATACACGTTCCGCGATCAGTCCAATCAACAATGCGTGAGCAAACTTCTGAACCTACGATAAGTACCGTTTTTGCAGCACCCGATTTAATGTATTGATCAGCAATACTTAACGCAAAAATAGAACCGCTACATGCCGCTTGAATATCAAAAGCCACCCCACCGCTAATCCCTAAACGATGTTGCAATAAACACGCTGTACTGGGATACACTTTATCAGGCGTTCCCGTTGCGACAATAATTAAATCAATTGCCTTTGCGTCAATTTGCGCTACTTCAATGGCTTGACGTGCAGCAATTTCCGCCATACTTGAGGCCGTTTCTTCTACGCCTGCAATGCGACGACTACGAATACCTGTACGCTCAAAAATCCACTCATCAGATGTATCAACGCTCTCAGCTAACTGATGATTTGTGACGATATTTTTAGGTAAATAACCGCCTGTACCAATAATTTTACTGTAGCATGTCATGAGAGAGTCCGTTGCGCGAGAGAAGCTTCAACTTGTTGCGTAATTTTTTGAATAACATCTTGCTGAACTTCGACTTCAGCCAATTTGATCGCTGTTTTAAACGCTAGGACATCTGCGCCACCGTGACTTTTAATCACAAGTCCTCGTAAACCCAAAAAACTGGCGCCATTGTATAAACGTGGATCAATACGTTGTTTAAAACTTTTTAGGACAGGATACGCAACGACTGCGGCTAATTTAGTTAACCAATTCTTAGAGAAAGCTTGTTTTAGGGTCGTGCCAATCATTTTTGCGGCACCTTCAATAGACTTTAGCGAAACATTCCCAACAAAGCCATCACAGACAATCAAATCCACTTTTGTATTGCCTGCGTTAATGGAGTTACCTTCCACATAGCCAATATAGTTAAGTGTTGAGTTTTCGAGCAATTTAGCCGCCGTTTTCACTTGCTCATTGCCTTTCATCGCCTCTTCACCAATATTCAAAAGACCAATTCGTGGACTGTCGATATTTTCAATCGCTTTCACCAACTCATTGCCCATGACAGCAAATTGAAACAAATGCTCCGCCGTACAGTCAACGTTAGCGCCTAAATCCATCATGTGCGTATGACCATAAATAGAAGGCAACGTGGAAATAATGGCGGGTCGATCAATGCCATTGAGCATTTTAAGCACAAATCGCGCAGTCGCCATCAGCGCACCGGTATTTCCTGCACTCACACACGCATCGGCACGACCTTGATGAACAAGATTAATGGCCACACGCATAGAGGAGTCTTTTTTATTCTTAAGGGCTTTTGAAGGCGGCTCATCCATATCTACCTGTTGTGAGGCATGCTGAATGTGTAGCCGATTGCCGTAAACAGGAAACGCCTGTACGAGTAACGGCTCAAGCACTGCTTCATCACCTACCAAAATAAGCGCTAAAGCTGAGTTTTCTTTGAGGCAAGCCAAAGCAGCAGGAACCGTCACACTGGGTCCAAAATCACCGCCCATAGCATCAATTGATATGGTTAAACTCACGCTAACTCATTGCTCCACTGTACTTAAAAAGAAGCCGAATCAGATTTAACTGATTCGGCACAATATCTCGCTCAAAAATTAAACGAATTAATCTACGTCAACAGCGCTTGAACGAACAATTTGACGACCTTTAAAGTAGCCATCTGGCGTTACGTGGTGACGTAAATGCACTTCACCTGTAATTTTATCTGTTGACAATGTTTTTGCTGTTAATGCGTCATGTGAACGACGTTGACCACGTCTTGAACGTGTTACTTTACTCTTTTGTACTGCCATTAGGATTCTCCAGTAAATTTTTTTAAATGGGCTAAAACGGAAAAAGGATTAGGTCTTTCGGGTGCAATTTCATCGAACGCACTGACAACTTCTTTGGCAACCCCTTCCACCATACAATCGTATTCATGCTTAGGGTAATCAGGTAGGCTGAGCAATAATTCATCTTCAACAAGCTTACTTAACAGAAACGTTTCTTCTTCGACAAGCAAGGGCTCGTAATCCGAAGGTAATCGTTCTACATACTCAAATTTGGTGGCAATACCCAATTTAACCGCATTATTGACTTTAAATTCGACCCCCTGCAAACATTTCTGACAAACTAGAAACAGCGTCGTTTCTAAGCTACCTTCGATATACGGGGTTCTTCCTTCGCGTCCAAAACATAAATTAACGTCAACAACGCCGTCGTTGTTCACTAACAGCTCATTTAGACGAATTAAAGAATTAAGCGGTAATTGACCATGTAATTCACCGCGTTTATCGGCAAGATTTAGTGGCTCAATGATTTCAGGCAGTCGATTTTGCATTAGCTAATAATATATTGAAACGCCATAAGCGTCAAATTAGACAGCGTAACGATTTTACATAAAACAAACGATACAATACTTAATTTGAGACGCGATTTTATTAATTATACTAGCAATTACTACAATTCTTTGAAAAAAATATAATACAATGCACACATTCTAATATTTTACCTTAGTGAGAAATTATGACTGAACTTATAAATAGCGGCCTTGAATTAATGTTTGCGGGCATGGTCATCGTATTTTTATTTTTAGCTATGCTAGTTGTAGTGATTAACGCTATGTCAGTACTTATCACGCGTTATTTACCAGAAGAAGTCCCATCAAACAACACGGCGCCTATTGCCACAAACGCAGAAACAAACAAGCATTATATCGCGGCAATTACTGCGGCAGTGCATCAATATCGAAGCACGCATTAATTGCTCGACATTAAAAAAATTATTTTTTTATATTATTAAAACTACCAAGACCTTTTTCACCTTGCCAATAAAAAAGCAAACCAGTTTTTTATTCAAAACTGCGAGCATTTAGGAGATATACAAAAATGGCTATGAATACACAAAAATTAGGCATCACCGAAGTTGTTTTGCGCGACGCACATCAATCCATTTTGGCCACCCGTGTGCGCACAGAAGACATGCTGCCTATTTGTGCACAACTCGATGAAATTGGTTACTGGTCCATTGAATCTTGGGGCGGTGCAACATTTGATGCGTGTATTCGTTATTTAGGCGAAGACCCTTGGGATAGATTGCGGGCATTGAAGGCAGCCATGCCAAAAACACCGCAACAAATGCTGTTGCGTGGGCAAAATTTATTGGGTTACCGCCATTATGCTGACGATGTTGTGGATAAGTTCATTGAACGATGCGCAATCAATGGGATTGATGTCTTTCGGATTTTTGATGCTATGAATGATATGCGCAATATTGAACGCGCAATCACTGCAGTCAAACATACAGGAAAACATGCTCAAGGCACAATGTCTTATACAACAAGCCCCGTGCATAACATTAAAGCATGGATAAATTTAGGTAAAACCATTGAAGACATGGGAGCCGACTCCATCTGCATTAAGGATATGGCAGGACTGCTTAAGCCTTATGAAGCATTTGAGTTGGTATCAAAACTTAAAAAAAGCACCAAAATTCCCATTCATCTTCATTGCCATGCAACAACGGGTTTAAGCGTTGCAACGCTCATTAAAGCCATTGAAGCTGGCGTTGATAACGTAGACACGGCTATTTCGTCACTGAGCATGACTTATGGCCATAGCCCCACAGAGTCTATAGTCGCCAGTTTAGAAGGTGAGAAACGGGATACCGGTTTAGATCTTCTAAAACTCGAGGATATTGCCCATTATTTCCGTGATATGCGTAAAAAATATGCGCAATTTGAAGGCGGATTGAAAGGAGTAGACGGTCGAATCTTAATTTCACAAGTTCCCGGTGGTATGCTGACGAACATGGAAAGTCAACTCAAAGAACAAGGCGCATCAGATAAGTTTGATGAAGTATTAAAAGAAATTCCTCGCGTGCGAGAAGATTTGGGGTTTATTCCACTTGTCACACCGACATCTCAAATCGTTGGCACGCAGGCGGTCATGAACGTTATGAACGGCGAGCGCTACAAATCGATTGCAAAAGAAACCGCTGCAATTTTAAAAGGCGAATACGGTATCACACCCGCTCCCGTGAATGCAGAACTGCAAGAAAAAGTCTTAAACGGCACTCAAGCCATTACGTGTCGCCCAGCTGATTTAATTGACGCTGAAATGGACAAACTCATTGCTGACGTTCAAGAAAAAGCACAAATTGAAAAGGTAACCCTCTCTGGCAATATCGAAGAAGATGCCTTAATTAATGGCTTATTTGCTCAAGTCGGTTGGAAATTCTTAGCAAACCGCAACAATCCAGGTGCGTTTGAGCCCAAACCCAATGCAGAGCAATTTGCTGCCGACAACGCGTCCCAAAAAGACAGTGCCATTGAAACCTACACGGTCAATGTTGACGGCAAAAATTTTAACGTTGCTGTCGGCCCAGGGGGCAGTGCATTGTCAATTCAACCCGTAGCGAGTGCTGCCCATGCTGCCCCATTAGCGGCAATTGCAGGCAGTGGTGCAACCATTGACTCGCCAATGGCGGGCACCATTTTAAAAGTATTAGTTAACGCGGGAAGTGAAGTACAGGAAGGAGAGATTGTTATTTTGATGGAGGCAATGAAAATGGAAACTGAAATTCGCTCAAAATTTGCGGGGGTTGTCAGCTCAGTTCATGTTAAAGAAGGGAATGCTGTCAGTAGTGGCAGTGTATTAATTACGTTATAAAGGTTATTTATGGAAAATTTAATTTCATTATGGCAAAGCACCGGTATTTATAACTTCACTGCTGGGCAAGTTTTTATGATGCTCATTGGTTTTTTGTTGTTATTTTTAGCCATAAAAAAAGGTTTTGAACCCTTATTATTATTACCTATTGGCTTTGGTGCGATTTTAAGCAATATTCCAGTGGCAGGTATTTCACAGGAAGGGGGATTACTTTATTTTCTATATTACGGCATTAAACTTGGAATTTTCCCCCTGCTTATCTTTATGGGCGTGGGCGCGATGACTGACTTTGGCCCCATGCTTGCCAATCCAAAAACCTTGCTTTTAGGCGCCGCTGCGCAGTTTGGAATTTTTGCTTCACTGCTTGGCGCACTTGCCTTAAATGCGGTTCCTGGCTTGGAGTTTACTTTAAAGGATGCGGCCGCAATTGGGATTATCGGCGGCGCAGATGGTCCAACAGCTATTTACGTTGCCTCAAAACTCGCTCCCGATTTACTGGGGGCCATTGCCGTTGCTGCCTATTCCTATATGGCACTGGTGCCATTAATTCAGCCACCCATTATGCGCGCGCTGACTACCGAAGCAGAACGCAAAATTGAAATGCAACAATTGCGTCACGTAAGTAAAACGGAAAAGATTTTTTTCCCGTTAGTTTTATTATTATTATCCATTTTACTCCTACCTTCCTCAACGCCTTTGGTTGGGATGTTTGCGTTGGGGAATTTAATGAATTCTTGTGGCGTTGTTGATCGTTTAAGTCAAACTGCGCAGAATGAATTAATTAACATTGTCACCATCTTTTTAGGCTTGGCGGTAGGCTCAAAATTGAGCGCGGAAGCGTTTTTGCAATTAAAAACCCTTGGCATTTTAGCACTTGGTGCAGTGGCTTTTGCCATTGGCACTGCTTCAGGGGTCATCATGGCAAAAATAATGAATCGGTTTAGTGATACACCCATTAATCCGTTAATTGGCGCCGCGGGTGTATCCGCCGTTCCTATGGCTGCGCGAGTAGCTAATAAAATTGGCCTTGAAAGCAATCCACACAATTTCTTATTGATGCATGCGATGGGACCCAATGTAGCGGGTGTTATTGGCTCAGCAGTGGCCGCTGGTGTTTTATTAAGTTTAATTAAATAAGTAAATTTCACACACCAAAAAGGCGCAACAGGTGTTGCGCCTTTTTTTTATTGGATTTTTTTAAAAAGCTAGTTTAAGGCAATTTTGAAAGCTCTGAAACTTTGTCGTAGTCAACGCCTACACTGACGATAAAACTGGTTGCTTCTTCAATATTCATTGCTGATTCAAGGACTTTATCCTTGCTCACAATAACGGTAAAACCTGATGTTGGATTAGGTGACGTTGGAATAAATAACACATATTTATCCGCTGCACGATTAGTCACATAAGCTGGCACCCAAATTCCTTCCTTTGGATATTCCACGTACACCACTTCTTTAGCAACCGTTTGATTTTGCGAGGAAAACATACTAATCACTTTTTTAAGTACGCGATAAATTGTACTTAAAAAGGGGATTCTATCCATAATAAAATCAATGGCAGCAATTACCCAAAAACGCCCCTCTTCAACTAACTTATAGCCAATTGAGATTAGCACTACGCAACTAAGCCCTAAAAATAGCACGGTATAAAGCGTACTATCAGCGTAACCGTAAACAAATCGCACCATGTCTGCGAGTAAGTCTTTCACGAAAAATAGAATTTTAATTATGACGGCAATCGGAATGACCGCAAAAATGCCAATTAAAAAGTAGTTAAATAATTTCTTTATTTTATCTTTCATCACATCCTCCTCAAAAAATTGTATTAAACCACTATCTTCGTGTGAATATTATTTTTTTAGTGCTAATCGTTTAAGTGGAAACACACACTGAAAACAACTGCCTTTTCCTAATTCACTCCGAATGATCAGCTGTGCATCATGCCGCATTAAAACATGTTTCACAATCGCTAAACCTAAACCCGTACCATTTATTTTATGCACACGCTTAGCTTCAACACGATAAAACCGCTCGGTGACGCGAGATATATCGCCACTGCCTATCCCCTCCCCCTCATCAATCACATCCAGCAATAAAGCATTGTCTGATTGATGCCAGCGTATTTTCACTTGCGTATCTTCAAATGAATATTTAAGCGCATTGCTCAGTAAATTTGTAAACGCGCTGTGTAATTCGTGTTCTTCGCAAAGCAACATAGCTTGAGAATCGAGAATTAATTCAATTCGCCCGGCATTAAAAGAAGCTTCGTTTTCATTGCATATTTGCATGAGCAGGGCAGGAATATCGACAATTTCATGTTTTTTACTTTTCGTTTCAAGGCGAGCCAACAGCAACAAATCATCGACCAAATGTTGCATTCTGTCAGTTTGCCCAAGCATATTATTTATTGAATGCGTGAATAAAGGCGACATTTCTTCATTCATGTCTTGCAGCGTTTCAAGATAGCCGCGCATCACTGTAAGAGGTGTACGCAACTCATGCGACACATTCGCCACAAAATCTTTACGCATTCGCTCCATTTGCTTTAACTGCGTGACATCTTGCGCTAAAAGCAAACGCAAACCTGCGCCATAATTAATAATGCGCACAGCCAGTGTCATTTTGTCATTGAGGGGGGAAGATAATATGACGGGCTCATCATATTGCTTAGATTTTAAATAATGAATAAATTCAGGAAAGCGGATTAAGTTTTGAACACGTTGCCCTTTATCGGCTGGACGCAACCCTAAAATTTCACGGGCAGCTTTATTTGCCCACTCTATTTCATCAGAAACATTAATAACAACCGCGGCATCAGGTAGCGCCTCAGTTGATTGCCGAAACTGATCAATCATTTTGCCTAATTTCTTTTTTCGGCGTTTATTATTTTTTCTTATGCGGTAGACATGATAGTAAATTTCCTCCCATACACCGCTACTTTTGGGATAATTACCTTGAGCTCCCGTACGTAGCCATTTTTCTAAGCGATTGATTTCATACAGGTGTCGATACAACGTAAAAACAAGTAACCCAAAAAGCAACGGCAAGAATAATTTTGTAAATAACCCAATAATACACACCGCAAAGAAAAGAAGTGTAAAAGTGAGTATTTCACGTTGCCAAATTGCCATTCATATTCTCGTCACTGATTCATGGAAAAACGGTAGCCAAAGCCGCGTACCGTCTGTACTAAGTCTTCACGACCATAAGCTTCTAATATTTTTCGCAATCGGCGAATATGGACATCCACCGTGCGCTCTTCAATGTATACACTCCGACCCCAAACTTGATCGAGCAACTGAGTTCGATTAAATACTTTATCTGGGTGCGTCATAAAAAACTGCATTAAACGAAATTCAGTTGGACTCACATCAACAAGCATCTCACCTATCATCAAACGATGCTGCTCTGTATCCAAAATCAAATCTCCTACAATCACTTGTGGTGACCACTGATGTTTACTGCTTCGACGAAGCACAGCACGCAGCCTTGCTACCAGCTCACGCGGTGAAAATGGTTTTGTCATGTAATCATCAACGCCACAACCAAAACCACGAATTTTATCTTCTTCTTCACCGCGCGCGGTCAATAAAATTATAGGCAATTCTTGATAAGCAGGCTCTTTACGCAAACGTCTCGCCCATTCTACGCCACTTACGTTTGGAAGCATCCAATCAAGAAGAATTAAATCGGGAAGTGTATTATCTAAAAACCGTTGCGCATCGGTCGTGTTGGCTGCAGCGTGAACAGTAAAACCCGCCTGCTCAAGCACAACCAGTAACATTTCACGAATGGCGTCTTCGTCTTCGACAACGAGTATTATAAAATTAGGCATAGCGTTAACATCACCCCAAATCAAGATATTAAGGAATTAAAAGGAACTAAAAATTACAAAATGTCATTCCATAAAACAGCCCAATATCATCAATTTCAATGATAGCAAAAACATGAAAGACATTTCCATGGAAATAATATGACATTGTAACAATCCATTTGTGACTGTTTGATGACATAAAAATTCAGCTAAAAATGAATCGTGTTTGAAAAATTATGTGCAAAAAGCTGATTTTTACGTTAAAAATTGCCATACTCAACACTTTTTTCATTCTTATTTTCTATTACCGAGTTTTGCAATGTCACCACATCTCAGTGAATTACAACGCCGTCGCACCTTTGCGATTATTTCTCATCCTGACGCGGGAAAAACCACCGTTACCGAAAAATTGTTACTTTTCGGCGGTGCAATTCAGTTAGCCGGCTCAGTCAAAGGCCGCAAAGCAGCGCGGCATGCCACCTCAGACTGGATGGAAATGGAAAAAGAGCGCGGTATTTCTGTCACCACCTCTGTGATGCAATTTGAACATAAAGATTGTGTCATAAACCTACTCGACACCCCCGGACACGAAGACTTTTCTGAGGATACTTATCGCACGTTAACAGCGGTGGATTCCGCGTTAATGATTATTGACGTCGCTAAAGGCGTTGAAGAGCGCACGATCAATTTAATGGAAGTCTGCCGTCTTCGCACCACGCCGATTTTAACGTTTATAAACAAACTTGACCGTGAAGGCCGCGAACCCATTGAGTTACTTGATGAAGTTGAAAATGTTTTAAAAATTGCCTGCGCTCCCATGACATGGCCCATTGGCATGGGAAAACGCTTTAAAGGCGTTTATCATCTCTACAAAGATGAAGTGCATCTATTTAGCGCTCAACATGGCGGAAAAATTGCAGAAGCTGAAGTCATTAAAGGCCTTGAAAATCCGAAATTAGATGAACTCCTCGGCGATCAAGCGCAAGAATTGCGCGATGAAATCGAACTCGTCAAAGGTGCTAGCCATGAATTTGATTTAGAGGCCTATTTAGCGGGCACATTAACGCCTGTTTTCTTTGGTTCTGCGGTGAATAATTTTGGTATTTTAGAATTACTCGACGCCTTTGCCGAATATGCGCCCTCGCCTTTGCCGCGGGCAGCTTTGCAACGTGAAGTGCTACCCAGTGAAGAAAAGTTCACGGGATTTGTTTTTAAAGTGCAAGCCAACATGGATCCCTCGCATCGAGATCGCGTGGCATTTTTGCGCGTCTGCTCGGGTAAATTTGATAAAGGCATGAAAGTTCACCACGTGCGTTTAGGTAAAAGTATTCAAATTGCTAATGCGATAACGTTTCAAGCTGCCACCAGAAACGCCGTTGAAGAGGCCTACGCGGGCGATATCATCGGCATGCACAATCACGGCACCATTCAAGTTGGCGACACCTTTACACAAGGCGAAACTCTTAAATATGGCGGTATTCCGTATTTCGCACCAGAATTATTTCGTCGCGTCGTCCTAAAAGATCCGCTCCGCGCAAAAGCGTTGCAAAAAGGCTTAATTCAATTAACCGAAGAAGGTGCAACGCAGCTATTTCGCCCATTAAAAAATAATGACCTTATTTTAGGCGCGGTAGGGGTATTGCAATTTGACGTGACCGCGTTTCGATTGAAAAGTGAGTATAGCGTTGAATGTGTTTACGATGCCGTCGCCATTTCAACTGTGCGCTGGGTAAGCTCGGATAATCCTTTAAAACTCGAAGAATTTAAGCGTAAAGCCTTTGATAATTTAGCAGAAGATGGTGGTGGATATTTAGTTTACGTTGCGAATAGTCGCGTTAATCTGCAACTTGCACAAGAGCGTTATCCTGATATTACATTCAGTGCAACACGCGAATTGTAAACGTTTAAAAACTGTGTGTCGGATATCACCAAAATAATCCGACATACAGATACCTTTTTTATCGATGATACGGATGATTTTGCAAAATACTCCACGCGCGATAAATTTGTTCCGCCACCACGATACGCACCAGTGGATGTGGAAACGTTAAATTCGACAAACACCATGATTCACGCGCCCGTTGCTTGACCTCCTCTGCCAGCCCTTCTGGGCCGCCAACAAGTAAACAAACGTGCTGCGTATTCACTTGCCAACGCTCAAGCGACTGCGCTAATTCTTCTGTATTCCACAATTTACCGCCTAAATCGAGCGTAACCAAATGACTACCACTCGGAATAGCCGCCAGCATACGCTCACCCTCCTCTTTGACAATTCGCGCCACATCGCTATTTTTGCCGCGTTTACCCGCTGGAATTTCTTTTAGCACCAATTCAAAATCACGCGGCAAACGCTTTGCATAGTCTTCATAACCTTGTTTTACCCAAGACGGCATTTTTGTGCCAACGGTAATTAAATGAATTTGCATCCTTAACGCTCGTTATTTTCGCGTTTTAACTGACTTTTATGCCCTTGTGACAAACGTAAAATGCCACGCAAAATATCCACTTCTTTACTGTAAAGCTGCGCACGGTTATATAAGCGTCGTAGACGGCGCAAAATGGATTTGGATTTTTCATCTTGCACAAAACCAATATCACTAAGCGCCTGCGCTAAATGCGTATAAAACAGTTCCATTTGCTCTGCGTTAGCCAAGACTTGCTCATCCTCATCGCCCACCGGTTTGCGTGGCGGTAAATTTCCCTGCGATGCGACAAATAATTCATACGCAATCACCTGAACAGCGGCGGCAATGTTGAGTGAGCTGTAATTTGGGTTACAAGGAATGTGTAGCAGAAAACGACACAAATCGAGTTCTTCATTTTTTAAACCTGAATTTTCACGTCCAAAAATAATGGCCACTTTGCTATCAGGATGTTGCTCCATAACCGTTTGCGCACAGTCTCGTGGCGTGATCTCAGGCCAACTAATGGTTCGGCTTCGCGCACTAGCCCCGATAACAAGTGTGCAATCAGCAATGGCTTCTTGAAGGCTTTGAACAACTTGCGCCCGCGCTAAAATATCATCTGCGCCTGCTGCCCGCGCCGTGGCATCCGCATGCGGGAAAAATTTCGGTGACACCAAACACAAATTCACAAGCATCATATTCTTCATTGCCCGCGCTACCGCGCCAATATTTCCTGCATGCGAGGTTTCAACTAATACAATTTTGATATTATCAAGCAAAACAAATGTCCATAAAGTGAAAAAAGCACTAAGTTTAGCAAAATATTTGCTAAACTATTGATCTTTATCCGCTCATTTAAAAATTGTAAATCACTATGCAACCCATGCTAAATATTGCTGTTCGTGCAGCACGCAGCGCAGGCGAAATCATTCTTCGCTCAGCAGACAAGGCTTCTCATCTCGCCGTTAACTCAAAAGGTAAAAATGACTTTGCCACTGAAATTGACCGACTTGCTGAGAAAGAAATTATATCGATTATCAAAGCCGCTTATCCCGAACACAGTATTCTTGCTGAAGAAAGTGGTGAACACGCGGGCAATGATTTTGTTTGGGTAATCGATCCCCTCGACGGCACGACCAATTTTATTCATGGTTTTCCACAATATGCGGTGTCTATTGCGCTCAAATACAAAAACCGACTTGAAATCGGCGTGGTTTACGATCCGCTACGTGATGAATTATTTACCGCAAAACGCGGTGGTGGCGCGATGCTCAATAATCGTCGTCTTCGCGTCACTGGTTTATCAAGTATGAAAGGTGCGTTAATTGGCACCGGCTTTCCCTTTAAAGTTCCTCAGCATCTAGATGCGTATTTAGCCATGTTCCGCGCGATTACACTTGATTCTGCGGGCATTCGTCGCGCTGGTTCAGCCGCGCTGGATTTAGCCTATTTAGCTGCGGGTCGACTTGATGCTTTTTGGGAAATTGAATTAAAAGAGTGGGATATGGCGGCGGGGATTTTACTTGTTAAAGAAGCCGGCGGTGTTGCCACTGATTTTTCCTTTAATGATAATTACTTAACCTCGGGCAATTTAATTGCTGGTAGTCCGCGTATGCACCAGTTGATGTATCAGTTAATTGAGCCGCACGTAACCCCTGCTTTAAAGTAAACACACGGGCATTATGATTCGTACCACCTACGCTGTCATACATTTAGATGCTATTGCGCACAATGTTGCGCAAGTGCGTTTAGCTGCGCCAAAGGCAAAAATTATGGCGGTGATTAAAGCGAACGCCTATGGACATGGTCTGCAACGCGTTGCTCACGCACTTGAGCCCTTTGTTGACGGGTTTGCCGTAGCGAGAGTGCAAGAAGGTGTCCGTTTGCGTAAAGCGGGCATTAAAGTGCGTATTTTGGTGCTAGAAGGCTTTACGCATATTGAGGAACTCAATGACTTATGTCATTATCAACTTGAAGCGTCCATACACGGTGCACATCAATTAGCCATTTTAAACTCACACACGGCACCCGAATTACTTACTGCATGGGTAAAAATCGATACGGGAATGAATCGACTTGGTTTTAAACCACATGAAATAGCCGCAGTGTATGAGGAATTAACCCACAGCGCCGCAGTCAAAAAACCCCTTAATTTCATGACGCATTTCGCCAATGCGGATGACAAACATGATCCAAAAACCCTTGAGCAAATTACCTTATTTAATGCTTTAACCGTTGACTATTGCGGTGAAAAAAGCATGGCAAACTCTGCGGGCATTTTAGCGTGGAAAGCCGCGCAAACTGATTGGGTTCGAGCAGGAATTATGCTTTATGGTATTTCACCATTTGCAGAAATATCGGGCATTGATTTAGGTTTAAAACCGCTGATGAGTCTGCATTCACGCTTAATTGCGGTTCGTGATGTAGATGCTGGCGAAACGGTAGGGTATAACGGTTCATGGCAAAGCTCACATGCCACAAAAATTGGCGTGATTGCCATTGGTTATGGTGATGGATATCCACGTTACGCCAAAAATGGAACACCTGTGCTTATCAATGGGTTATTAGTGCCACTCGTTGGACGTGTTTCGATGGATATGATTACAGTGGATTTAGGCGCCAATTCATGCGCGAAAGCCGGGGACAGCGTCACGTTATGGGGAGAGCACTTGTCAGTTGAAACGATTGCGGCGTATGCCGATACCATTCCCTACACACTGGTTTGTGGTGTCACTCCACGCGTTGATATTTTAGAATCCTCTTGACCGTAATCATAAATAAAAAAACCCACTTCTTTACTACGAAATTAATTCGCTCTAAAATAGCTCTCATAATTTACTGCTGAGAAAAATTCTCCTATGTCTGCAAATAACGACGAAATAAATAATTTACTGAATCAAGATTACAAACAAGGCTTCATCACTGACATTCAAGCAGATACCTTTCCTGTTGGCTTAAATGAAGAGGTCATTGCGAAATTATCAAAAGTGAAAAACGAGCCCGAATTTATGCTCGAATATCGGCTAAAAGCCTTTCGCCATTGGCAAACGATGCCCTCACCTGATTGGGCGCAACTCAATATTGAGCCGATTGATTACCAAGAAATTAGTTACTACTCTGCGCCCAAATCCAAAGACAATGCACCAAAAAGTTTAGATGAAATTGATCCCGAAATTTTGGAAGCCTATAAAAAATTGGGTATTCCACTAGCCGAGCAAGAACAATTAGCCGGTATTGCTGTTGATGCGGTCTTTGACAGCGTGTCTGTGGCGACGACGTTTAAAAGTAAATTACACGAAGTAGGCGTCATTTTCTGCCCTATTTCAGAAGCCATTCGCGAACATCCAGAACTTATTAAGCAATATTTGAGTTCCGTTGTGCCTGTTGGCGATAACTTTTTTGCGGCATTAAATTCAGCGGTCTTTACCGATGGCTCGTTTGTTTATATTCCTAAAGGCGTGCGTTGCCCGATGGAGCTGTCAACGTATTTTAGAATTAACGCAAGTAACACAGGACAATTTGAGCGGACATTGATTATTGCTGATGAAGGCAGTTATGTATCGTATCTCGAAGGCTGCTCTGCGCCACAGCGTGATGAAAATCAGCTTCATGCGGCGGTGGTTGAACTCGTCACACTCAAAGATGCGCAAATTAAATATTCAACCGTGCAAAATTGGTATCCTGGTGATAAAGAAGGCAAAGGCGGTATTTATAACTTTGTGACCAAACGCGCCGATTGTCGCGGCGAAAACTCAAAAGTATCATGGACGCAAGTGGAAACCGGTTCAGCCATTACCTGGAAATACCCTAGCTGTGTTTTAACGGGTGATAATTCAGTAGGTGAATTTTACTCTGTTGCTGTGACCAACAATTTGCAGCAAGCCGATACGGGCACTAAGATGATTCATATTGGAAAAAACACCAAAAGCACCATTATTTCCAAAGGAATATCAGCCGGCAGAGCGCAAAATACCTATCGCGGACTCGTTAAAATCCTAAAAAGCGCTGAAAATGCACGAAACTACACACAATGCGATTCACTCCTCGTCGGTGATAAATGCGGTGCGCATACCTTCCCATACGTTGAGGTCAAACAACCTACCGCGCAAATTGAACATGAAGCCACAACGTCTAAAATCAGCGAAGATCAATTGTTTTTCTGTCAGCAACGTGGTCTGTCCGCTGAAGACGCGGTATCGATGATTGTGAACGGCTTCTGCAAACAAGTCTTTAAAGAATTGCCTATGGAATTTGCCGTTGAAGCACAGGCGCTACTTGGCCTAAGTTTAGAAGGTAGTGTTGGCTAATTTCGCCAATTATCATTAAAAAATACGTTTTATTTTGGAATACACATACACATGCTAAAAATTAAAGATTTAACCGTCAATGTTGGTACCAAAGAAATTCTCAAAGGTTTAAACCTCCATGTGAAAGCAGGTGAAATTCACGCGATTATGGGGCCAAATGGTGCGGGAAAAAGCACGCTTTCACACGTTCTCTCAGGCAAATCAGGTTATGAGGTCACGGGCGGTAGCGTCACGTATAACGATAAAGATTTACTCGACATGCCCGCTGAAATTCGAGCACGAGAAGGTGTCTTTTTAGCGTTTCAGTATCCTGTTGAAATTGCTGGCGTCACCAATGTGTATTTACTTAAAGCGGCGCTTAACGCCATTCGCAAGCATAAAGGCCTAAGCGAAGTGGACGCGATGGATTTTCTCACTCTCGTCAAAAGTAAAACCAAAGCGCTCGATATGGATGAAAAATTTTTATACCGTGCTGTGAATGAAGGGTTTTCGGGTGGTGAGAAAAAACGTAATGAAATTTTGCAAATGGCGATGCTTGAGCCGCAATTGTGTATTTTAGATGAAACCGATTCGGGTCTTGATATTGACGCACTTCGTATTGTGGCTGATGGGGTGAATGCGCTACGCTCAGAAAATCGCGCGTTTATTATGGTCACGCATTATCAGCGTTTACTCGATTACATTAAACCCGATTTTGTTCACGTTCTAGCGGATGGCAAAATCGTCAAATCTGGTGGCGCAGAACTCGCGTTTGAGCTTGAAGAAAAAGGTTATGGTTGGTTGGAGCAAGCATGAAAACAGACATGTCATGGCTCAGCGACTTTAGACATAACACTTTAGCGCAATTTGAACAATCCGGTTTCCCCTCGCAACGACTAGAAGATTGGCGTTATACCAATGTGTCCGCCATTGAGAAAAAACAATTTGCGTTAGCTAGTCAAAGTGAAAAACTCGATGATCATGCTAAACATCGCTTAGCCACTTTTACGCTAAAGGATTGCTATCACTGCGTCTTTGTCGATGGTTTTTTTCAGGCGTCATTATCCACATTGCCTGAAAGTATCACCGTGTGCGCAATCAACGAGGCCGCAACGCATCACGAAACATTGCTTGCCCCTGTATTTAATCAAGCTATTCGAGCGCCACACGGTTTTACCCATTTCACCAATGCGCATTTTAGCGATGGCGTTTTTGTTTGCGTCAATGAAAATAGTCAGTTAGATCAGCCGCTACAAATTATCCATTTCGCCACGCAAGAAGCCATGTCAGCGACACGTCATGTGGTGATATTGCAAAACAATGCAGTAGCAACGCTGATTGAAACGTTCATTGGCGTAGAAAATCAGGCGTATTTGACGAGCAGTGTTTTAGAGATTTTTTTGCATGACAATGCAGATTTAACGCTTTACAAAGTGCAACAAGACAGCGACAAAGCCTATCATTTTGGCGGTACTTATATTCAGCAAGCCGACAATGCGCGTTTTACCCATCACAATTTTGCACTCGGTAGCGTGCTGGCGCGTAGTGAAATTATGAGTCACTTAGAAACCGGCGCGCAATGTGAGTTGAACGGTCTTTATCTGGGCGCTAATCGTCAACATTTAGATAACCTGACGCGTATTGTTCACGCCAAACCCGATGCCGTGAGTCGTGAATACTACAAAGGGATTTTAAATAATCGCGCTCGTGGTGTCTTTCAAGGCCGAATTGTCGTAGCCGAAGATGCACAGCGTACCGATTCACAGATGAATAATCGCAATTTACTGCTTTCCAGCGACGCTGAAATTGACACCAAGCCGCAACTGGAAATTTATGCCGACGACGTAAAATGCGCCCATGGCGTGACGGTTGGACAGCTAGATGAAAAATCCATTTTCTATTTGCAATCACGCGGCATTGACGAAGATCACGCAAAACATATTTTGACGTTTGCATTCGCCAATGAAATGGTCGATAAAATCACGGTACCGAGTTTGCGCGATTGCGTTTTCACGCAATTATTAGCCCGTTTTCCCGAAGGAGCAGAGCGTTAATATGACGTATCCGATTGAACAAATTCGAGCTGATTTTCCAATTTTAAACGAAAAAATCCGCAATAAACCGCTGGTTTATTTAGATAATGCCGCCAGTTGCCAAAAGCCGCAAGCGGTAATTGATAGCATGGTTAAACTTTACAGCCACGATTATGCGAATGTTCATCGTGGTGTCCATACCTTAAGTGTTCGCTCAACCGATCAAATGGAAAGCGCTCGCCATAAAATTAAAACATTTATCAATGCCGAAAGCGATAAAGAAATTATTTTTGTGCGTGGCGCGACTGAAGCCGTTAATTTAATCGCGCAAACTTACGGCAGAGCCAATATTTATGCAGGTGATGAAATTCTCATTACCGCCATGGAGCATCACTCAAACATTGTGCCCTGGCAAATACTTTGTGAGCAAACGGGCGCGATTTTAAAAGTGGCTCCGATGAATGTGGCCGGTGAGTTGCTCATGGACGAATTTGAGCAATTACTCAACGCCAAAACAAAATTGGTGGCCGTGGTTCATATGTCCAACGCGCTCGGCACACTTAACCCTGTTGAAAAAATTATCGACTTAGCACACGCGAAAAATATTCCCGTCATGCTCGATGGGGCGCAAGCTATTCCGCATACAGCGGTCGATGTGCAAAAGCTCGATTGTGATTTTTATGTATTTTCGGGTCACAAACTCTATGGCCCATCAGGGGTTGGCGTTTTATACGGCAAACAAGCCCTTCTTGAAGCCATGCCACCCTATCAAGGGGGAGGCGATATGATTCGTACCGTGAGCTTTGAAAAAAGCACCTACGCTGGCTTACCCTATAAATTTGAAGCGGGCACACCTGCGATTGCAGAAATTATTGGTTTAGGCGCGGCGGTGGATTATTTAAACACCATCGGTATGCAAGCCATTGCCGATCATGAAGCCTCACTGATTTCGTATGCTACGCAACAAGCATTGCAAATTGACGGACTTAAAATTATTGGTGAAGCCAAAGAGAAAGGCGCAATTTTATCTTTCACACTAGGTCGCATTCATCCACACGATATTGGTACAATGCTTGACAGTTTAGGCATTGCGATTCGCGCGGGGCATCACTGCGCTATGCCGGTCATGGAATTTTATCAAGTCCCTGCCACGGCGCGCGCGTCATTTGCCATGTATAACACGACAGCTGAAATTGATGTGTTAATTTCAGGCATTAAAAATTTAATCGAGATGTTTGGCTAATGTTTGAAGATTTACGCGAGTTATATCAAGAAGTCATTTTTGATCACAATCGAAATCCACGCAATTTTCATGTCATGGAAAATGCAGATAGACAAGTGGACGGTTTCAATCCGCTCTGTGGCGATAAATTAACCTTATTTTTGAAACTCGATGGTGACATTATTATCGATGCGAGTTTTCAAGGATCGGGTTGCGCCATTTCCACCGCGTCCGTGTCGTTGATGACTGAAATTATCAAAGGAAAATCGCAAGCGCAAGCCGAAGAGCTCTTTACCGTTTTCCATGAAATGACCACCGGCAAAGAAGAGCATATCAATTTAGAAGCGGTCGGAAAATTAGCCGTTTTAGCAGGTGTGCGTGAATTCCCTGCCCGCGTCAAATGCGCAACGCTCGCATGGCATACGCTTGATGCCGCGTTAAAAAATCAACAACAAGCCGTTTCAACCGAGTAACGCGTGTCGGCATTGCATTCACAGCTCGCCATTTTATTTGAAGGTCAAGGTGATGTTGCTCAATTTGAATTGCTTGCCGAAAAATTAGGTGTTTCACTCAACGATTCCTCTGCATTGGGCGACACTCCGTTTTTTTTGACATGGCGTGAGGGTGAATTAAAATTACTGGATCGTGAATTGCTCAAAAAAGGCGGTTTAAGTATTGATATTGCCCCGCGCAGTGGTGAGCAACGCTCTTATCCTGCCCCCAAAGAAGGCGCGTTTGCGAAGGCGATTGGGCGCAAAACCAAAACCGTTGTTGATGCCACCACCGGTTGGGCGCAAGACAGTTTATGTTTATTTCGCATGGGTTATGACATGACCTGCATTGAGCGTTCACCCATTATGGCGCAACTTATCGCTGATGCGTTTTTACGTTTAACCCATGAATCGTGGGTGCAAAAACTGGAATTAGCTCCCCCTCGCCTACTTCACGGCAATGCCATTGACGTTTTGCAAAACTTAGACACCGCGCCCGATTGTGTGTATTTAGACCCCATGTTCCCGCCTAAACGCAAAAAATCCGCCTTAAGTAAAAAATCCATGACCATTCTCCACGAACTCGTTGGCGACGATTTGGATAAAGAACACTTATTTGAAGCGGCATTCGCGGCAACCAGTAAACGTGTTGTCGTCAAAAGTCCCGATTATGCCCCCCCCCTTGGCGGTAAACCCAGCGAAAGTTTTGCGGGGAAATTATTGCGTTTTGATGTGTATTTTAAATCCAGTTCACCTTCACTTATAATCTAATGTCAGCAACCACATCAACGCTCGTTTATTGCGTAAATGGTTATAATGTCACTTTAGTATTTGATTTATTACGCTCATTAAATACTTATGTCGACGCTGATATTGATAAAACCACGTTTGATTTGTCGGTAAAAAATCCTGACGGTAGTGAAGAAATCATCCATCGCAGTCCGTTTAAAATCATGGACGAAATCGCGGCGTTAGATGCTGAAAGCGCAGACGTTTTAACCAAAATTCGAGGATTGTTATGAGCAACGAAAATCAAGACACCCGCTGGAAACAACGCTTTTCTAATTTCAGTCGTGCGCTTTCGTTATTGCGTGAAGCAATGGAAGAAGATGTGTTTTCACTCAAGCAATTAGAAAAAGAGGGCATCATCCAACGGTTTGAATACACGTTTGAACTCGCGTGGAAAGTGTTGAAAGACAAAATGGAATTTGACGGCATTGTGTTAGACCAAATTTCACCAAAAGCCGTTGTGCGTCAAGCCTTCGCCGCAAAATATATCAATGACCCAGATACTTGGCTCAAAATGATTGGTGATAGAAATTTAATGAGCCACACTTATGATTTAGTTAAATTTGAAGCCGTCATTCAATCCATTGCTGATGCTTATTTGCCGATGCTTGATGAATGGTATTTTTCATTGCTGATGGAAGCGAATGACTTATGAATTCAACAGGTTTAACAAGCGAACAACTCGACGTTTTAACGCAGATTTTTAAAAAACATCCCAAAATTCAAGCCGTCAAATTATATGGTTCACGCGCAAAAGGAAATTTTCACCCGCGCAGTGATATTGATTTAGTGGTATTTGGTGACAACATCGACCGTTTTTTAATTTCAGAACTCTTGCTCGATTTGGATGATTCCAATTTACCTTATTCTGTCGATTTGCAAAATTACAGCGACTTGAAAAATCGGGCGTTAATTGAACACATCGACCGTGTTGGTGTGCAGATTTTTAAACAGCAGGAGGCGTTGTTATAAAAGCAGGCTGGGAAATTAAAACGCTTGGTGAAGTTTGTGTCATGGATAAAAAACAAGGAATTCATAAAAATCTGCCTTCTCGTTTCCCTTTCAAAATCAATACTTCTTTAAAATATCGATTTTTCTTGAGTTAATCCCCTTTTTGTAGCATAAATTAGAATTTCACTTGTAGGCTGTTTTCAGTTAAAGTTACTCAAGGCAATTGTTGGCTACATTTTCCATCAACTACTAATAAAAACATAACTTTAAGATCTTTGTATAAAAATTAAATCAATACTTTTTAAATGAACTCAATATAAATATTATTAAAATAAATGATAATACCAATTAATAAAAACAAAATAACTAATTTATTAAGTCTACTAATAATAGTTATGGTAATTATTGGGTGCACGCCTAATCAGAAACAAAAGGATGTAAAAGATAACTTTTATTCCTCTAATTGCACACAGTTTGAAGATAATAATTCACACTTCTGGTGGGATATAAAAATAATCGAAGAACCATCATTAATGCATGATATATTTTATGAATCATATATCTTTAGTGGAATAAAATCAGTACAGTTATACGGATCGATACTCCATATCAATATAATTAATAAAGAAATATCTGAAGAATATACAGCACCTGTTATTAATAGAATTAAACAAAAAATTTATAAAAACACAGGATGTATTCAAAATGAAATAATAGAATCTAAATTGATAAAACATATAAAAATAAAAACTGGAAAAGCTAAATATAAAGATACTGAAACTAATCACAAAATACTTATATCTGGTTTTGATAAAGAATACGAATTTACAATTACAAATAAAAGTACAATAGATTTAAAATCTGCAATATTAAATTCAAAATTATCAAAACAAACCACACTCAACATATTTTGTTTAGACTGCATACATAAAGATAATACTTATGAATCGGAATTTAATTTTACAAAAAAAAGTAATACATTAACTTTTGACTTTAATAACTTGAAGAAAAAGTTTAAGCAGGAGGAGGAACAGAAATTGATTAGCGCACAACAGATTGAAAAAAAGAATGCCGAATTAGAAAAAACAAAATTAAAAGCCGAAAAAATAAAACAAGGTGGAGTACCACTTGATGAATTTGAAAATAAATGTATCGCTCTTGATTTTAAAAAAGGCACTAAGGACTTTGGAGATTGTGTTCTTAAATTAAACGAGATGAAATGAGATTATTATAATGAAAACTATAAACAAATTTTCGCTATTCTTAATTGGATTTTTACTGAATGTTAATTGCTATGCATTGGACATGGAGATTCTAAAAGAACAATGTGACGAAATTGGTTTTAAAATACATACACCCGATAATGGAAAGTGTGTTTTACGTTTAATGGAAAGTGATGCCACTCAAAAAAGAAAAGAAGAAATAGAACTACGTGCATATCAAAATCAACAATCTGTAAGAGCTGAAGAATTAAGACAAGCTGATGTACAACGTCGTCAACAAGCAGAAGCATTGGAACTACAAAAAAGGTCTATAGCGGCACAAGAAGCTTTAGTAGCAGAACAGAAACGAAATAACTCACTTCAAAGTGCAGAAAACTGGTTTAAATTTGCTGAATCACTACAGCCAAAACCAGCACAACCCCAAAATCAAATGTTACAGTTACCACCAGTAACTACTACTTGTAGACGATTAGGACTTGGCATTGGAGAACAAATTAGATGCGATACTCAATAAAATGTGTATTGTAGACATCATGACATCCAATATTCAAGAAATCGTCTTTTTATAAAAGACAATTTGTTAAAAATTAGCTTTTTTGTCAATAAAAATTAATGGTATTAACAAAAAAGGACGCCAAAGCGTCCCCTTTTATATCAAACACACGAGAGTGATTTAATAGTACACGGTGATATATGAAAACAAGATATTTTTGCTTACCCATTATGCCATTTATCAAAACTTTCATCACTCTCAATTGCAGAGTGTATGTTATATTGAAATATCTAAGCACAATCAACATGGAAAAATAATGAAAACCGTTCTATTAGAAATTGAAGATAGCAGCTACAACACTCTTTTGAATTTTATTAATAATCTCCCCCAAAATGTCTGTCGCGTGTTAAATGACGATGATAGCTTGAGCCAACAAGAATCAGCCCATATTCAAACAATGATGACGCAAATTGAGCAAGGCGACTATAGCGAGTTTGTGGATTGGGATACGATTAAAGTACACCAATGAAATACAGACTATTAATGCACAAGGACGCGAGCAAGTTTTATGACAAATGCACACAGAATCAAAAAGATATATTTGATGAAAAAATTGCATTACTAAGAGAAAGTCCATACATACACAAGCAGTTGGACATTAAGAAATTAGGCGGACACAAAGAACTTTATAGGTTAACGGTTGGTGGATTCAGGATGATTTATACTGTTAAGGAAGATGAATTGCTGATATTTATGTTTATTATTGGCAATCGTGGTGATGTATATAAAAAATTAAATTAATCCCGCTCAAACGATTTCACTCAAACCCACCCGTACAGTCTGTAACCAGTCGTTGCGTCATCTGTTGACATCCAATATTCAAGAAATCGTCTTTTTATAAAAGCTAATGTATAAATAAAAAGTTTTTTATCCATAAAAATAGATAGCACCGACAAAAAAGGACGCCAAAGCGTCCCCTTTTATATCAAACACACGAGAGCGGTTTAATAATTCAGATACAAATTCACTGATAAAATGTGATCTTGACGATCGGGCGCGGATGCTTTGCGAATATATTGATTCATATAGCCCACTTCGGTTTTGATATTTTGATTGAAGTTGTAACCAACACCTGCAAATGCACGGTTTTGATCAAAACCATCATCCGCGCCATAATTGGTTTTATTGATATTGGCGAAATATTCATCAGTGGCCACTAAACTAAAATCATAAGCCACTGGCACAGAGGCTTTAAAAAGTTGTCTAAAACGCCAACCGACATCACTGCCCGTTTGCATAAAACGCTGCTCAAAACGACTGCGACTTGTCAGCGTCACGCCTGCAAATTTATCGCTCCAAAGCACTTGTTGCCAAATACGATGCTCATCAAATTCTTTTGTTGCAAAAGGCTCATCTGTGGGGATAAACGCATAACCCAGCCACACACTGACTTTTTCAGCCACCGCGTAGCCTAAACCCGCACGAAGCATACCTTGAGAAAATTGTGACGTATCATTGCCAAAACGCCCCTGCCCTTCCAGCCAATATTTCATTTTTTGCAAATCGGGACTAATAACGCCTAAGCTACCCGTTGCGGTGATATTTCCCCAAGTTTGAAAATCTTCCACTGTTTTGGCATGTGCGACGCAAGGGATCAGCAAACTTGCCAAGAAAACAGCATTAAGAACTTTCTTTTTCATTTTTATTTTTCCATCAACGATAATAAACTCTTGAGTAAAACAAGAGGTGTTGGTGGGCAACCACTAATTGTCATATCAACAGGAATGACATTGCTCACAGCTCCGCATAAAGCATAAGACGTGCCAAATTCACCACCACAGCTCGCACAATCGCCCATTGCAATGCCCCATTTAGGATTAGGCTTGGCATCATAAGTACGAAGTAGCGCGGTGACACGCAATGAATCCCAAAACGCTCTACGTCATAAAAGGGATTATTGAGCGCATGAATTTCAAGCTCACAGCCGTTGCATGACCGGGCATCGACTGAATGTGTGGCATAAAGTCATTAGGTAGCCTCAAGGATTTTAAGGCGACGTGCGGCAAGAGGATGATCAGAAAATGCCTCATGTTGATCTAAACCACTCAACTCACATTTCCCACCTTGAGATTCATAATCATGCTTAAATTCGTGGAAGAACTCCATGACGCTATGATCAATTAAAGTGACACCGCTGCACTCAAAAATAATCCTTTTGCCTTTTTCCATAGCCGCTAAGGTTTCTTTAAGGGAAAGGAAATTTGAAAAAATAGCGGCACCTTGAATTTTAATTAAAACAGCGCCATCTGATTGAACTGTTTGAGTGACCTGTATTTTGAATAAATTACTTAATTTAGCGCCATGTAACACATGTATTAAAAGTTCCACTAAAATACCAATCGCCACGCCAATGAGTAAATCCGTGGCAATGACACTGATAATCGTTACGATGAAAATAAATAACTGTTCTTTACCAACCCCCATCACATTGGCAAATTCACGAGGTGATGCAAGACGAAAACCGGTAAAAACGAGTAATGATGCGAGCGCGGCTAACGGAATACTATGAATTAGACGAGGAAAGAAAACGACGAATAATAATAAGAACGCGCCATGAAAGAAATTCGCCCAACTGGTTTTTGCGCCATTATTTACGTTTGCACTACTCCGCACAATTTCTGCAATCATAGGCAAGCCGCCAATCGATCCTGCCACTAAATTACCCACGCCAACAGCCGTTAAATCTTTATTCAAATTACTGTGACGTTGATACGGATCCAGTTTATCAACCGCCATGGCACTCAGTAAACTTTCCAAGCTACCCACTAATGCAATCGCAATGACCGCTTCCCAAAATTCAGGTGTGACCACTTTTGAAAAATCAGGGTAATTAAAACTAGAAGCAAAATTGTCTGAAATGGCGACGAGAAATTTAGGACCTATCGTTGCTTCATGATGAGCCAGAAAATGCGCATCAGGCAAAAATAAATATAAATGCTCGTGGTTTAAATCAAAAAAAGATCCCAATCCAATACCAACTAATACAACAATTAAAGGCGCTGGAATCATTTTTAGGAATTTATTTTTAAGTAGCGACCAAATGATTAAAATGGTCAGCCCCATGCCACCAATAATGGCAATTTCAGGATTTAAATTCATAAAGCTACTTGGAATTTGCCCGATAGTGGAAAATAAACTGCCTTTTTCAGGCGTCACGCCCAGTACAACGTGAATTTGCTTGGCCATGATAATAATACCAATTGCAGCAAGCATCCCATGTACCACCGACGCAGGGAAAAATGAACTCAATCGCCCTGCTTTAAAGATACCCATCAAAATTTGAATCACACTAGCAACAACAATCGCCGCTAAGGTATAGCGATAACCCGCCATTGCATCACCTTCCCCCAGTGATTGCACGGCATCTAAAACTACCACAATTAAACCTGCGGCAGGGCCATTAATCGTAATAAATGAGCCACTGCAACGCGATACGACAAGTCCACCAATAATGGCGGTAATAATTCCCGCAGAGGGCGGAAAACCCGATGCCATCGAAATGCCAAGGCAAAGAGGTAAAGCAATTAAAAACACTAAAAAACCAGATAACAAATCACTGCGCCAGTGATTGACTAGTCCTGCTAGACCTGTTTTAGGAACCGCTACCGTTATGTCATTTATCATCAAAATCTCACCTCCAAAGTAAACTTAATTTACTTACACAGTGCTATTGACGTGCCAGATATAAAAAACGGTTATAATTCATCACGTAATCTACTTTTTAAGCACTTATCCGCTAAAAATTTCATTCGAAAGCGGGTGTAAAACACCCATTGATGGTGGTTTTGAACCACATTAAAAATACACAACCGATACCCAATTCAAAATGACAACTGACAAACTGGTTAATTATCTCAAGACGCTTCAATTAAAAGGGGTGTATCGCACACGAAAAAATACGCATAATCAAAAAAATGCGCGCATCTCTTTTCGCGATAAAACACTCATCAATTTTTGTAGCAACGATTATTTAGGTTTATCCGTCAATGAAACGGTGATACGCGCATTGCAAAAAGGCGCAGATGAGTTCGGAGCAGGAAGTGGCAGTGCGCATTTAATTTGTGGGCATTCACATGCACATCATTCACTTGAAGAAGAGTTAGCGGATTTTACTGGGCGTGAGCGCAGTTTACTGTTTTCAACAGGCTATATGGCCAATTTAGGCGCTATTACCGCGTTATGTAAACACGGTGACCATATTTTTGAAGATAAATTAAATCATGCTTCACTGCTTGATGGCGGCTTATTCTCAGGTGCAAAATTCAAACGCTATCCACATAACGACACAGCGCGACTCTCACACTTAGTGAGTACGGCAACAGAAGGCGAGAAATTAATTGTCACCGACGGCATATTTAGTATGGATGGTGACGTCGAGAATCTTAAAGCACTCAGCGATATTGCGCGAGAAAATGCTGCGTGGTTGATGGTTGACGATGCGCATGGACTGGGCGTTTTAGGTAAAACGGGAGGCGGACTCGTTGAAGCATTGGATTTAACCACTGATGATGTCCCCATTTTGATGGGAACACTCGGTAAAGCCTTTGGCACGTTTGGCGCATTTATCGCAGGATCAGAGACACTCATCGAAACCCTAATACAATCGGCACGCACCTATATTTACACTACAGCACTACCACCTGCTATCGCGCAGGCCACAAAAGCAAGCTTAAAAATTGTCATTGAAGAAACCTGGCGTAGAGAAAAATTACACGCACTGATCACACAATTTAAAACAGGCGCCGCGCAATTACATTTGCCATTAATGCCCTCGGATTCACCAATTCAACCGCTATTAGTCGGCGACAGTTTTCACGCGTCGCAAATGAGTGATCAGCTAATTGAAGCAGGATTTTTAGTGAGTGCGATTCGTCCACCCACCGTTCCGCAAGGAAAAGCGCGTCTGCGCATTACGCTATCTGCGCTTCATCAAGTCGACGATATCAATCGACTATTAGATGCGCTGGATACTATCCACCGGTCATATTCATATAACGCAAAATAACGGGTTGTTCTTTGACGTTAAACTCATGCTTTTCGGGTTTGATTTCCATTGCATCAATTATGGCTTGTTTAAGGGTTGCAGAGGTGACATCAGGTGCGCGAATCATTTCTTTTAAATCAATTGAATGCTCGTTGCCTAGGCACAAAAGCAAACGACCTTCAACGGTTAAACGCACGCGATTACAGGTACTACAAAAATTGTGACTATGCGGTGAAATAAATCCGACCCGCGTCTTCGTATTGGGAATAACATAATAATCCGAAGGCCCACCCGTTTTTTGCGTACTTTGAATTAGCGTAAAACGCTTTGCTAAATCAGCTCGAATCAAATCGCTTGAATAATATGCTTCAGCGCGATCATGCTTATCAACAATGCCAAGCGGCATTTCTTCAATAAAACTGATATCGATTTCTTTTTCAATCGCAAATTGCACTAAATCACTCACTTCATTATGATTGCGATTTTTTAAAATCACCGCGTTTAATTTAATTCGCTCGAAACCCGCATTGATTGCCGCGTCAATCCCATTAAGCACTTGCTGTAAATCACCAGTGCGCGTTATAGCTTTAAACTTTTGTGGATCAAGCGTATCCAAACTAATGTTTATACGTTTAACATTAGCTGCTTTCAAAATAGGCGCAGCGGTGAGCAATTGTGAACCATTGGTCGTCATCACTAATTCATGTAAACCCGCTAACGCGCCAATGTTTTGCAGTAAATCTAACGCGCCTTTGCGAACGAGCGGTTCCCCCCCCGTAATTCGAATTTTGCTGACACCGAGTTCAACAAAGGTTTTAGCGAGTAGATAAATTTCCTCCAGACTCAATATTTCGTTACGCGGCAAAAAAGTCATCTCTTCAGCCATGCAATACACACACCGAAAATCACATCTATCTGTAATAGAAATACGCAAATAATCTACTTTTCGCCCAAAGCGATCAATAAGGCTTGTTGGAAATGTTGTTGTCATCAAGAAACGCTTACTCCACTAAAAATTCACGCATCATGCCCATATCTTCATGCTCTAAATTATGGCAATGATATAAATATAAGCCTTTATAATCTTGGAACGGTTTAATAATTTTAATACGCTCCTTAGGCATTACAAGTACCGTATCTTTTAAACCGCTATCAATAAAACCTGCACTTACGGTGTCATAATCAGATGTGTCACCTGAAATACTGCGACTCATAATTTCAAACTGCTGACCATGTAGATGAATCGGATGCGGCATGGTCATTGCGCCCATCCCACCGCCCATTCGCATATCACGCTGTGCATGGAAAATTTCCAAAAGCACGATACTGCCCATTTTAACGCGCTCAGAAGGTAGCGGATGATTAAATTCATAAGCACGACCATTGAGTAGCATTGACATGGGCGATTCTGAAATACTAATAGGCAGTGGATTATTTGGATTGGCTGTTTCATGAATTCCATAGCGATGAATCTTAGCAAGTTTTATCGGTAATTTATGGCTCTCACTTACTTTACGCGTGACCTTCATTGTGCAAATAGAATATTCACTCCCAACCGCTAAATTACCGCGATTCATTCCCATCGCCATTTTTGGCATCACACCTGAAAAAGCTAAACTTTTCAGTGTTAATTGTGACCCTTCGTTGCGAGCACTAAAATCCGCCCAAACATCAAGGCGCTCACCCGGTGCAAGCATGACATAAGGTTTAACTTCGGATTGTTCGAGTAAACCACCATCAACCCCAATAATCGTCATTGGCATGCCATCATCCCATGCCAGTTTATAAATACGTGAAGTTGAGCCATTCATCACACGCAAACGATAAGCACGACTATCCACATTTAAATGAAAATTCGCCTGTCCATTAACGAGAATAGTTTCTCCCGTCACGCCTACCATACGCTGATGCATAGTTGGCGAATAGACTAATTGGTTATCACTATCAAATTGTTTATCTTGAATAATAAGAGGCACTTCATATTCACCTGAGGGTAAATCTAAAGCGGCTTCTTCATCGTCATTCACGATAACAGCACCTGCAAGTCCAAAATAAACTTGTTTTGCCGTCGCACCATGAGGATGAGGATGATACATATTCATATTCGCGCGATTCATCACTTCAAATTCATAAACCAGCGTTTCACCGCTTTCAATAACATATTGAGGATGGCCATCCATCATTTGAGGAACATGAAGACCGTGCCAATGCACCACACTCGACTGCGACAGGGCGTTATGAAAATTGATACGAACTTTCTGCCCTTTTTGCAGACGAATCATAGAGCCTAAATACGAATTAGGAATATCGACTACAGTGTCCTCAGGGCCTTTGATGCGTGTTGCTTGATAATGCAAAACCTTTGTAGGTGCGCCTTTTAAAATTGTTATTTCAATAGGCTTGCAGACTAAATCGAGTTCAACATCTGGATGAAAATTAGGATTAGATTTGTTTGGGGATAGCTTAGGATAATTCACCTCACTCCCCATTGAGCTATGCATTCCGCTCATGCCCATGCCACCCATCCGCATACTTTCCATTGCATTTGCAAGACTTGGCAATGTCGTTAACCCAACAAGACCTAATCCTGACTGCCCTAAAAAACGGCGACGTGATTGATTAAATTCACTCATAAACTGCTCTCCACGCTACGTCAAAAATACAATAAAATTTAACAGGTTAATTTTGAGTGTAGGTGAGAACCTTCTAGCATACAAGTTAAATAAATCGTTTTTTTAAATTGAGGTGTTTTCACCTAATCGAGGCCAGGAGGTTAATACTGCTTTAACGACCGTTGCCAGGGGAATCGCAAGAAAAACGCCCCAGAAACCCCATAATCCACCAAAAAATAAAATGGCGACAATAATCGCAATCGCATGCAAATTCACCGCTTCAGAGAAAAGCAGAGGCACGAGTAACACGCCATCTACCGCTTGAATAATCGCATAAGCTATCACAATAGCCATAAAATCATCATTACTCAACCCCCATTGAAAATACGCAACACCCAAGACCGGAAAGGTCACCAGCGTAGCACCAATGTAAGGTAAAATAACTTGCAAGCCCATCAACACCGCAAGTAGCAAGGCATAATTAAGACCCAATACAGCATACGTTACGTAACTGACTAGCGATAAAATAAATACTTCTGCAAATTTTCCACGAACATAATTGCCTATTTGCATATCCACTTCATGCCAAACATGCACACTCAAATTGCGTTCAGCAGGTAAAAACCCCATAAACCATGACATTAATAATGCTTTATCTTTGAGTAAAAAGAAAATCATCATCGGCACGAGAAATAAATAAATCATCGCGCTAATTAAACCCACTATTGACGCCGCAGACACTGACAGTAAGCCTTGACTATAGCTAAGTAATTCCTTTTGCACAACAAGCAAAATTTCTTGAATTTTGCTTTCAGAAATCAATTTTGGATAAAGCTTAGGCAAACGCATAATACCTGTTTGCGCGTGACTTAAAATATCAGGAACTTGTTGCGCTAATTCAACAGCTTGCTGTGAGATGATGGGGATGAGATAAAAGAGTAAAAAGACAAGACTTGCTAAAAATAATGAAAACACAATAGCAACTGCACCAAGGCGAGGAACATCTAAATGCTCAAGTTTACGCACAATACCTTCAAGAAGATACGCCAAACCAATTGAGACAAAAACCGGCATCAATAAATCCGCCAGTGAATAAATAAATACAAAACTCACCAGCAAAATAATAGCCAGTGAAAGCGCTTGAGAATTAGGCAGAAATCGCTTTAAACCACGATTGATTAAATTCAATGTTATCAATTGATCTGATGGATTAGGCGTATTCATGTCGGGGTATTCTCAAAAATGTAATAATGCAATTTACTTTTAACCTTATTTTATGCGTTTTAATTTAATTAAATAGATGCGGCGATTGTCCGCTTTAATGACTTCAAAATTCCAATCATCAACTTCTAAACGCTCACCTTTTTGAGGCATGTGCTCTAGTTGACTTACTAAAAAGCCACCTATGGTGTCGTACTCATCAGTAGCGAGTTGTGTGTTGAAATAGTCATCGAACTCGTCCATTGGCATTAGCGCTTTTAGCATATATTCACTTTCACTACGCTGAAAGACATAATTCTCATCATCATGATCATCATGCTCATCTTCAATATCACCAACAATTTGCTCGAGTACATCTTCAATAGTGACAAGTCCTGCCGCCTGGCCATATTCGTCTACCACCACCGCCATGTGATTACCGTTAGTACGTGATTCTTTCAAGAGCACATTAAGCCGCTTACTCTCAGGCACAATGCTCACCGAGCGCATAATATCTTGAACCAGTAAGGCTTTATTTTCAATCATGCGAACCAGCAAATCTTTGGCAAGAAGTACCCCTATGACTTTACTTTTATCACCATCAATAACGGGATAACGTGAATGACCTGATTCAGCCACTAAGGGTAAAATACTCTCTAAAGTCGCTTCTTTGGGTAACACCACCATTTGCACGCGTGGAATCATAATATCACGCACTCGCATTTGCGATACTTGAAGAACACCTTCAATCATTGACAGCGCATCACTATCAAGCAAACTTCTTGTGCGTGCCTCACGCAAAATTTCCACTAAATCATCTAAATCTTGAGGATCACCAGTCAGTAAATGGCTAATTTTATCAAGCCACGTTCTTTGTGGCGTTGCGGGGGGATAGTCGTCGTTCATAGAGTTGAATTATCGTCGTAAGGATTGGAAATAGATAAAGTTTTTAATAAAGCAATTTCTTTTTCTTCCATTTCTTTTGCGTCTGCATCATCAATGTGATCATAGCCAAGTAAATGTAGCGTACCGTGAATAATAATATGTGCCCAATGTGCCATGATTGTTTTATTTTGCCCCTGCGCTTCCTGTGCCAAAACAGGAGCACAAATCACTAAATCACCCAGTAAATTAAGTTCAATTCCCTCAGGAACATCAAAAGGAAAACTCAGCACATTCGTCGCCCCTGATTTGTGGCGATAAGTTTCATTGAGCAGAGCCGATTCGTCTTCATCCACAATGCGAATCACCATTTCAATACTATCCGTCAAACCATGCAAAGCAACATTCGCCCATAGCTCAATTTGCGCGTCATCAGGCACGTTTGCGCAAGTTGAAATACGTTGAATCTCGATGATATTCATGGAAGTGGTTTTTCATTTTGTTCTTTTTCAAATGATTCATACGCTTCAACAATACGCTGAACTAACGGATGACGAACCACATCACGTACAGTGAAAAAAGTAAAACTTATGCCATCCACTTTTTGCAAAATCTTCAATACATGACGTAGCCCAGACATTTTTTCATTGGGTAAATCAATTTGGGTAATATCGCCTGTAATCACGGCAGTAGACCCAAACCCAAGGCGCGTTAAGAACATTTTGATTTGCTCGAGCGTGGTATTTTGCGCCTCGTCGAGAATAATAAACGCATTGTTTAATGTGCGACCACGCATAAAAGCCAAAGGCGCGACTTCAATGACTCCTTTTTCAATGAGTTTTTCTACACGCTCAAGCCCTAACATTTCATGAAGTGCGTCATAGAGAGGACGCAAATACGGATCGACTTTCTGCGCCATATCACCGGGAAGAAAGCCCAATTTCTCACCCGCTTCAACTGCCGGTCGTACCAGAATAATTTTTCTCACTTGCTCGGTTTGTAGCGCATGTACTGCGCAAGCGACTGCTAAATAAGTTTTACCCGTTCCCGCAGGACCAATGCCAAAGTTGACATCATGCGTCATAATTTGTTGCAAATAACCTTTTTGGTTTGCACCACGACCTTTAATTAAGCCATGTTTAGTTTTAATCACTACTGGCGCAATAACGGGCGGCTCACTTTCGAGGACAACAACTTCAATTCCTGCTTCCTGTACGGCTAGATGCACCATTTCCGGCGTAATATATTCTTTTTCGGTCAACACATATAAAGCTTGCATCAACTCGCCACATGACTTGAGAATATTTTCATCACCGCTCAGCTGAAAATGATTGCCACGATTTGCAATGGTAATCCCTAAGCGTTTTTCCAAGTGACGCAAGTGTTCATCATATTGACCGCAAAAGTTAACTAGACGGTCATTTTCATCTGGGAATAAAACTAAATCTTGTGAACTCATAGTCCGCTCACTGTTGGCACAAGATCAATCATGCGACCTCGCAATGAATTTGGCATTGCTTCGGTAATGACAACATCCACAAATTGCCCTGTTAGACGTGGATGTCCAATGAAATTCACTACGCGATTATTTTCAGTACGTCCTTGCAACTGAAGTGAATTTTTCTTTGACTGCCCTTCTACTAAGACAGTTTGCGTGCTGCCAACCATACTTTCTGAAATAGTTGCCGTCATTTCATTGATACGATTTTGAAATCGCTCAAGGCGTAATTTTTTGACATCCATAGGCACATCATCAGCAAACTCCGCTGCTGGCGTTCCAGGTCTTGCGCTGTAGATAAAACTAAACGAAAAATCAAAACCGATTTCATTGATGAAATCCATGGTTTCTTCAAATTCGGCATCTGTTTCACCTGGAAAACCAATAATGAAATCAGACGATACACTAATCGTTGGCCGCACTTCACGTAATTTGCGGATAATTTCTTTATAATCATCAATAACGTGGCCACGTTTCATCTTCTGTAAAATCGTATTACAGCCACTCTGCACAGGTAAATGCAGATGATTTACAAGTTGTGGAATTTCAGCAAAGGCATCAATTAAACCATCGGTAAATTCCATGGGATGAGATGTGGTAAAACGTAGTCGATCAATGCCCTCAAGCGCGGCAACGGCGTGTAATAAAAAGGCAAAATCAGCAATGTCCCCCTCTGCCATTTCCCCTCGATACGCATTCACATTTTGCCCCAGCAAATTGATTTCACGCACACCTTGTTTAGCTAAAACCCGAATTTCAGCGAGCACATCGTCAAGTGGACGACTAATTTCTTCACCGCGAGTATAAGGCACCACGCAATAAGTACAGTATTTACTGCACCCCTCCATAACCGAAACAAACGCTTTCACGCCATCCGCTTTAGCTTCAGGTAAATTATCAAATTTTTCAATTTCAGGAAACGAAATATCCACAACAGGTTTATGTTGTTGGCGCACCTCATTGAGTAATTGAGGCAAACGGTGTAGTGTCTGAGGACCAAAAACCATATCAACAAAAGGCGCTCGCTTTTGAATTGCCGCGCCTTCTTGACTGGCTACGCAACCACCGACACCAATAATCACATCAGGGCGTTTATCTTTGATTTTTCGCCATTTACCCAAAGCAGAAAATACTTTTTCTTGTGCTTTTTCACGAATGGAGCAAGTGTTAAGCAACAATACATCCGCTAATTTGGGATCATCCGTTAGTTCAAACCCGTGAGAAGCATGAAGTACATCTCGCATTTTATCCGAGTCGTATTCATTCATTTGACAACCATTAGTTTGAATGTAAAGTTTTTGAGTCATAGTTTTTATGTGACAGATTCAAGGTTTAATAAATGATAAATTCGCTGTGTTGCGCCTTGATTTTGCGCGACAACGTGTTTTGCATTGGAAATTAACTTATTTCTCAATTGCGGCTGATGATAAAGTTCAACAATTTTTGTTTGGAGTTCTGCAACACTTTCACATTGAATGACGGCTTGCGCCGATAATAATTTTTCGACAACCAAGGCGATATTTTTAACTTCAGCCCCAACTAAAATAGGTACCCCAACAGCAGCAGGTTCCAGTAAATTATGCCCCCCTACTGGCACAAAACTCCCTCCCACAAAAGCAACATCAGCACTAGCGTAGAATGATTTTAATTCCCCTAATGTATCAATTAAAAATACGTCTACTGCACTCTCACAGACCTTTCGAGAAGTGTGCGTCACACAATTTAATTGGGCTTTTTTCGCAATTATTGCTACATGGTTAAAGCGCTCAGGATGCCGAGGCGCAATAACTAAAATTAAGTTTGGAATTTTTTCTTTTATTGTTTTATAACACTTCAGCAAGACTTCTTCTTCGCCTTCATGTGTACTTGCCGCTAAAAATACAAACCGATTTTCAAAATGTGTCTTTTTAAGTGCCTTACCTTGAAATAAAACCGACTCTTCAACCCTTACATCAAATTTTATATTACCCAAATTTTCAATATGATTTGCGTTCGCCCCAATTTTAATAAAATTGAATTTATCGTCATCGGTTTGCGTGGCAATTTTTGTTACCGCATGTAGCGTAGGAATCACAAGTGATGAAATTTTTTGATAACCACGTACTGATTTTTCCGATAAACAGGCATTCACAAGATACAAAGGAATTTTTTTATCCGAGCACGCACGGTAAAGATTAGGCCAAATTTCCGTCTCAAGAATCACCGCTATTTTAGGTTTAAATACACGAAAAAACCGCTCAACTACATCAGGCAAATCGTATGGCAAGTAAACATGAGCAACACTTTCGCCAAGTACTGATTTTACTCGAGCGGAACCGGTAGGCGTGGTGGTGGTAATGAGGAGAGGCGTGGTGGGATGGTGTAATTTAATGATTGCAATCAAAGGAAATAAAGCTTCACTCTCGCCTACTGACACAGCGTGAAACCAAATAACATTCTGTTTATACGGCGCGTTATAAAAACCAAAACGCTCTGACCAACGCGCGCTGTATGCTGGGTTTTTAAGACTCTTCCACCACAAACGCAACACAATAAGAGGGGTAATTATATAGAAGAGTAAAGAATAAAATCTTCGCATAAGGCAAGCGTTAGGCGCAAAGTTTAACTTCACGCCCTTCGTGCTAAGTGAATTATGCCTCAGCGGTGATTTTAATCGCAATTTTTGCGTTAACATCAGTGTGTAAATGAATATCTACATCAAAATCGCCTAAATGACGAATCGTGCCATGCGGTAAACGTATTTCTTGTTTTTCAACAACAACGCCCGCTTTTACAATTGCATCTGCGATTGCATGTGTACCCACTGAACCAAATAAACGACCTTCGTCGCCTGCTTTGTGTGCAATTGTAATGCTTAATTTACTTAAAGCTTCTGCACGTTTTTGAGCGACTGCTAATTTTTCTGCTGCGGCTTTTTCTAATTCAGCACGACGAACTTCAAATTCTGCGATTTTTTTCGCTGTTGCAACAACCGCTTTACCTTGTGGAATTAAGTAGTTTCTTGCATAACCATTTTTAATGCTAACTTTATCGCCTAAACTGCCTAAATTCGCAATCTTTTCAAGAAGAATTACTTCCATCTTTACATCCTCATGTGATCTATTCTATAAAATTTCGCGCCAAATATTAGCGCACAAGTTAGGTAATTAACGGTTTTTTTTTAATATTTTTTAGCCGCAATTTTTTCACGCAATTTCCACCAAGCATCACTTACACCAACTAATGCAACTGGAATCAGTAAATGTGGGATCAAAAATAGTGTGATATAAAAGCCAAAAATCACGTAACGGGATAGTTTTAGCGTACTCATTATGTGGTGTGCCACAGCCGTTCCAACAAAGGTATACAGTACAAACGTCAGAATACTTAAATTCCACGTTACCTCAGCTACGACGCCTGAACTTAAACTAGCAATACCTATGAGTGCAATACTCCCTAGTGCCAATCGTGGTGACGTTGCAAGATCTAAATACTCCGCGCGAAAACCACCTGGATTATAAAGCGTAGCTTGCCACCATCGAGCTAAAAACAGGGCAAATATCCAGCCAAACACCGTACCTGCAACAACAATACCTGTCATGTAATGTGAAACTGCATCTAAGTTAGGTTGCATCATGTCAACCGATGCATTTGCAGGTGCCATTTGCGTTAATATTTCCTGCCACATTTTTGCTGCTTGCGGATTGTAAAGATAAAAAATAACAATACTAATTCCACCAAGTAACACGGCACTTTCAATAGCAAGCGATAGTTTACGTCCTGCCCGAAGCAAAATAGCAACAATCCAGATAGGCAACCATAAAACTAGGCCATAAAGCGCTGTAAACGACACACTCCCCAGGAGCGCACCCAATACAGTGATTCCCGTTAAAGAAATCCCAAAAACCGTTAATCCTTCGTAAGCACCCCGCCTCAGGGTAACTAATGCCAAAGCGGCAGAGCTTACGATACTAATGGGAGGCATAAACAACGACAAAAACGCAAGCACGCTGACAGCTGTAGCAGCCTGCCAACGTCCGCGCATGATATAGGTTGCTAAGAATCCCATTTTTTAATTATTTATGTGCGTCGCAATAAGGCAACAAGGCAATAAAACGTGCACGTTTAATTGCGGTGCATAATTGTCTTTGGTATTTTGCTGCTGTACCGGTAATACGACTGGGAACGATTTTACCTGTTTCAGTTATGTAATCACCCAGTAAGCCCAAATCTTTATAATCAATTTGACTACCGTTTTCTGCGCTAAAACGGCAGAATTTTTTACGTCTAATGTTGCGTGCCATGGTAACTTCCGTTATTAATGTTTTAGTATTAAGAGATTATTCTGCTAAATCTGCGTCAAAATCGTCATGATCTGCGTCATCATCTAAATCGAGATCCGCAGCAGCTAACGCTTCAGCAGCTTCACGTGCTGCGTTATCTTTTGCACGCAATTCAGCTGCTTTATTTTCTTCAGCTGTCGATGTTGCAATAATTGAAGGTTCTGTAATGGCTTCAGTTTGCAACAAAATCATGCTACGCAAAATTGCGTCATTAAAACGGAAGCCCGTTTCAAGTTCTTCTAAAGCAACTTGATCACATTCAACATTCATTAAAATGTAGTGAGCTTTGTGAATCTTTTTAATTGGATAAGCAAGCGCTCTGCGCCCCCAATCCTCTAAACGATGAATTTTGCCTGAAGTGGCTTCAATTGTCGCTTTGTAGCGATCAATCATCGCAGGAACCTGACTACTTTGGTCAGGATGAACTAAAAAGACAATTTCGTAGTGTCGCATTATGTTTCCTTTTGGTTAATGCCTTCCATCACTATTTAATAAAATGGTAAAGCAAGGAGAGAGCGAAATGCTCGGTAAAAGATTTTTAATTATATAGGTTTTTCAGTGAATTGCAAAATAAGCAAATCCTTTTTGCCATTATTTTTCACTCTGTTGACTTTTCAAAAAAATAAATACTTCTCGAATACGGTTGGCCGCATCAATGCATTCATCAAGTGACGCAACAAGTGCAATACGAACATGATCTTTCGCAGGGTCTACCCCGTCGAACTCACGCGATAAAAAACTCCCTGGCAACACGGTGACATTTTGTTTTTCAAACAATATTCGTGCAAATTGCGTATCTGAAACGGGTGTTTTCAGCCAAATATAAAAACTAGCTGGTGGCTTCTCAATCTCACAAATATCCTGCAAAATGCTCACAAATGCAGTGAATTTTTCACGGTATAAACGACGATTTTCAATAACATGAAATTCATCTCGCCAAGCATCAATACTCGCATATTGCACTGGCAACGACATAGCGCATCCGTGATAGGTTCGATAGTTAAAATAATTCGCTAATATTTCCGCATCGCCTGCGACAAACCCAGAGCGCAACCCCGCGCAATTCGAACGCTTTGATAGACTATGAAATACCACGCAACGTTTAAAATCGGCATTACCCATTTTATGCGCCACCTCGAGCAACCCTAAAGGCGGGTGGCTTTCGTCATCATACAATTCACTATAACACTCGTCTGATGCAATAATAAAATCATATTTCTCAGCTAATGCTAATACTGTTTTAAATTCATTTTCGCCCATTACAGCGCCGCTTGGATTAGCGGGTGAACAGATATAAAGTAGCTGACATCGATGCCAAATATCGGGTGATACCGCATCAAAATCGGGTAAATACTGTGTTTGCTCCGTAGTATTTAAAAAATAGGGTTCTGCACCGGCAAGCAATGCCGCGCCTTCGTAAATTTGATAAAACGGATTAGGCATCACCACTATCGGGTTTTCTGCATTATCTATGACGCATTGCGCAAATGAAAACAACGCTTCACGTGTGCCATTAACCGGTAAAACCTGGGTTTCTGGATTCACTTTGCACGCAAAACGATTTTCGAGCCAAGTTGCAATCGTTTCGCGAAGTGACTCAATCCCCTTTGTGCTCGGATAATTGGATACGGTATTTAAATTATCAACAAGCGTTTTTTTAATAAACGCAGGTGTTGCATGCGCCGGCTCTCCAATTGAAAGCATAATGGGCAATTTATCGTGGGGAGGTTCAATTCCTTTTTTTAAATGTGCCAATTTTTCAAACGGATACGGATGCAGGTGTTTTAAATTTGGATTCATTATGTTTGACTCTATCTTTTAAATTTACAATAAAAAATATACGCAACTCTTCGGAACATTGCGCTTTTTTCAGTTAGAATGACGAAAATTTTTTACACTATTGAGATCATTATGCGTTATTTAGTCGTCGCGGTATTTCTCTTTTTTTCCCTACACACCACCTCATTTGCAGATGACTTTGGCAATGGCATGTCTGCGTATCAAAGCAAAGACTTCGCAAAAGCCGTGAAACTGTGGCTACTTTCAGCCAAAAAAGGCCATTCGTTAGCACAAGCGAACCTTGCCCTTATGTACGACAACGGACTTGGTGTACCAAAAGATGAAAAAGAAGCCGTTAAATGGTATTTACTGGCTGCACAACAAGGTCACGCTATTGCACAATCGAATTTGGGATTTATGTATCAAAATGGACAAGGTATTCCGCAAGATATCAGTGAGGCCGTAAAATGGTACACACTGGCTGCTCAGCAAGGAGTTGCAGCCGCGCAATATAATTTAGGATTACTCTACAGCAATGGACAAGGGGTAATGCAAGACTACAAACAAGCGATTACTTGGTATCGTCTTGCTGCAGAACAAGAACACGTCCTTGCCCAATCCAATTTAGGATATATGTATGAAAAAGGTCAAGGCGTCGCTCAAAACAACAAAGAAGCCATGACATGGTATCGCCTTGCCGCTGAAAAAAACAATGCCCTCGCACAATACAATTTAGGCGTCATGTATGCCTATGGACAAGGCGCGTCGCAAGATTACGCCCACGCTTATGTATGGTTTAATTTAAGCTCGACAAACGGTTACTCCCTTGCATCAGAATTACGCGAAGCCGCCCTAAGTCAACTTTCACCAGATCAAATCGAAAAAGCGCAAAAAATGTCACGCGAGTGCCTTCACTCCAATTTCAAAAATTGCGACTAATTTTCTTGATTACAGCGCAATTCGCAACGATAAATCAATGGCGCGTACATTTTTGGTCAACGCGCCAATAGAAATGTAGTCAACACCAGTTAGCGCAACGGCTCGAATTGTCGTTAAGTCAATATTGCCTGACGCTTCAAGTTCTACTGCCCCCGCCACGGCGTCCACCGCAGAGCGTAACTCGTCCAAGGAAAAATTATCAAGCATAATACGATCAGGTTTCGCTTTCAGCGCATCTTCAAGCTCCATTAAATTTTCAACTTCAACCTCAACAGGCGCGGCACTTTGATTGCGAGCCATTTTCACCGCATTTTCAATAGAGCCTGCGGCAAAAATATGGTTTTCCTTGATAAGCACCCCATCAAAGAGACCTATCCGGTGATTAAAACATCCCCCACAACGCACTGCATATTTTTGTGCTTGACGCAGACCCGGAATCGTTTTTCGTGTATCAAGTACTTTACATTGCGTCCCTTCAACCGCTTTTGCATAATCTCGTGACAGTGTTGCTGTAGCTGATAAGGTTTGCAATAAATTGAGTGCCGTGCGCTCTGCGCTCAAAATTCCCCGAGCATTTCCTTGAAGCGTACATATTTTTGTATTCGATGCCACAAAATCTCCTTCAAGAGCGTGCCATTCAATTGAAACCGTGCTGTCCAAATGCCTAAATACCGCATCAAACCAGTCGCGCCCACATAAAACCATCGGCTCACGCGTCAATAACTCAGCTGTAGCATCTTGATTGGCAGAAATAATGGCAGCGGTAATATCACCACTACCAAGATCTTCATTTAAAAAAGGCGTAATATCAATGCAATTTTGTGTTTCATTCATCGTTTAAATCACGTTACTGTATGTATTGCGAACATCCTTCAATTCAAGTGCAAGTTCACGACGCAATTGAAAATCTCGACGCGTATGGGCAATATTGTAGGGAATGAGCGGATTACGTTCATATTTAACGGCTGTGCGAATAATGCCAATCCATTGACGATCATTATCTTCCATTTCTTTAAACCGATTTCGAATCCGCTCTAACTCTTGATTACAATAGGTAATAAAGCCCGCAGCGTAGAAAACACTGTTTTTTAAATAATCCTGCAAAGCGGCTAAATCACCATTAATTTCTTCAACCACTTGCTCAAAATTACTTGGTTCGGGTGATCTATCCATGTCTTTTGCAGGAGGAACAGCCACCGCTTCAGATAAAACGGCATCAACAACCGCTTTTGCTGTGTTGCGTGAGCGTCCTGCTGGAACGGTTTTATTGATGGTTGCCCACAAGCCATAACGCAAATAATGCGTCAACCCCCCTTCTTGTTTCGTTTTATCGGTACCTTGATAGAACGCTTCTAACGTTTTAATTTCAGCTGCGCGCTCACTAAGCAAACGATCACGCCCCTGCAATGGCTTTGCAATAAAGGCTTCAACGGCTACGCGCCCAAAACGTAGAAATAAAACTTGGAATCCATGACGTATACGCGCTTGTTCAATACTTTCATCCAAATGCGAATGCAGCAAATTACGACGTACATCTTCGGTTTCCCAAAGTAGCGACTGTGTTTTTTGAACAATCTGATCAATTAACGCTTGCAAGGCTTGCGCGAGTTGATCTGTTAATTCTGTTTCAAATTTCTTTTGAATTTCTCTAAATAATTCTTCACGAATTTTATAATTTCCTTCCCGTGAATCCGGCATCGAAATCGTTCCACCTGCCGTATAAATTCGTTTTAATTCTTCCGGTTGAGCGGTAATTAGGTTAGAAAGTAAGGCTTCAATTTTCTGATCGTACGCTGTGCGCAGGGCGGCTAATTCTTCATGTTCAGCCCCAATCGCATCGGCTTCTTTACGACCTTGAATGCTTTGTGCATACCACATATCAAAATCTTTTTTAATGCGTTGCCATTCACGCCCCCACCACTGATTGAAGTCTTTACCGAGCAAATCATCTTCTTGACGATCATTCTCATCAATCGTGCCATAAATAGGCTCAAGTTTACCTAAGATTTCATTTGCCAATTGACGTGTATTATTGACAAGTGAATCACAGCGTTTTTGCAAAACACCTGTGCGTTCGTTATCGATATAAAAATTAACGGCATCTTTTAGCGCATTCATGCCATCGGGAATACCCAGTTTTTTTAATTTATTTTTATCATCCGCACTTTTAGATCGACGTTGCGTATCCTCCGTTGGAATGCCAAACTCAACTAAATGCGATCGCGCACAAACAGGTAACAAGCGACGCTCAGGCACTGATGGCCAAAAAGTTTTATGTTTTGCGAAGGTATCACGAAAATCAATTTGATCGTCCATCGCATCCGCTTGCGTTAACACCACAAAAACTTTGTCTGACACACGCAAACTCGGATCTTCGGCATCCGCAACCAATAACATTTCTTTTTCTGGCCCCGTAATTGACGGTTGCTTCATTTCCTTCGCATAAATAATCGCATCGCAATTGCGTAAACGATCAACCGCTTGCTCAGCATGCATTAAAATCCCCGAGTTAAACCCAGGCACATCATGAAAAATTATGTCACGATCACTGCGCAAACGAACCGTTTTGAGTTGAATGCGTTTAATGGAAAGTGACTGAGCACGATTTTTGAAAATAGCCGACTGCAATAATTCGCTAATTTCACCAATATCTAAAAAACTTTGTTTAAAGCCATTTTTGAGTTTGGTAAATTCATAAATAGCATTCAGATTTTTTTCAGTATCGTTGTAATCTTCTTGAATTTCTTTTTTTTCTTTATCGCTAAGTAATTGACCCGCTAAAGCCAGTTGACGCTGCTTTTGAAGTGTTGCGATTTCTTCTCGACTGTAATATTGAATGGAGAGCAATTGATCTTGCTCGGTTTGCGCTGACCAAATTTCCGTACTGGTAAACGTACAACGCTCCCGTGCTGAAGGCAAAATTTCTTGCCCAAGCCATGCATTAAGTAACGCACTTTTACCGGCTTTTTCAAGTCCAATTACCGCTACTTCAAAACGATTGGCACGCAATCTCTCAAGCTGTCTATTTAAACGTGCATGTTCATATTCAAGCTTTTGCTGCAATTCAGGCGATATATCAACACCAGTCTTATTACTCAATGTCACAAGTTTATCCGATAACACCGAGGTTTTTTCTAAGCGCGTGAGTTGTTTTGCACAAGTTTCTAGCCAAGTTGCCATTTTGTTTCCAATTAAAATAAGTGTTAATAATGTGAGATTAAAGCAAAGGTTCAACCACTGAATTTAATTCACTTGCCGACAATTCTCCCATGTGCCGATAAATAATCATTCCTGCAGAATTTACCACAACCGTATAGGGAATTGCACTCATGATATTGCCCATTTTTTTTGCTAGCGCAAATCCAGCCCAATCACCCGCAATGAGCAAAGGATAATTCACGCTCGTTTTTTCTTGAAATACCTTCACCGCTGCGACATCATCGAGTGCAATTCCTATAAATTGTACTTTTTCATTTCCATATTTGGATTGCAATATCATAAAAGACGGAATTTCTTTCAAACACGATGGGCACCAGGTCGCCCAAAAATTGAGCACTAAAATTTTACCTTTCCATTCGTTCGACGAATGAAGTGTAGACTTTTCATCCGGAAATGAAAATTCAACAAGTATTTGTGGCTGTTTTTCAAGTTGCCACTGCGTATACATGCGAACACTCATACCGACTGTCAACGCAAGCAACCCGATAATCACTACCCACTGAGCTGTTTTCATCATAATTAAGCGAGTTGTTTTAGGCGGTAAACTAATTCTAAAGCTTGCTTAGGCGATAAATCGTCGGCGCGCACATCCTCAAGCAAGGCCAAAACAGGATTTTCAGCCTGTGACATAAATAAATCAATTTGATCCGAACCGCGTTTAGCTTGTTGCTCACTGTAGGCATGCATTTCAAGCTCACCTAATTTGGTTTTAGCTTTCTCAATCACACAACGCGGAACGCCCGCAAGCGATGCCACTTGCAAACCGTAGCTCTGGCTTGCAGCCCCCTCTTTGACAGCATGCAAAAAAATAATTGTATCACCATGCTCAACAGCATCTAAATGCACATTGTGAATGCTTCGATGCTCATCAGATAGCGCGGTCAATTCAAAATAATGCGTTGCAAATAAGGTATACGCTTTTGTTTCTTTCGCTAAATAATCCGCACACGCCCACGCTAAAGATAAGCCATCAAACGTACTCGTTCCACGACCAATCTCGTCAATTAAGATTAAACTTTTGGTCGTGGCATTATGTAAAATATTGGCTGTTTCAGACATTTCCACCATAAAAGTAGAGCGACCACTACTCAAATCATCTGACGCGCCAATCCGCGTGAAAATTTTATCAATTTCACCGCAAACAAAATTTTTGGCAGGCACATAACAACCAATATGCGCCATCAGCACCATTAAAGCCGTTTGGCGCATAAACGTACTTTTCCCACCCGCATTAGGCCCCGTAATAATTAACATTCGACGCTGCGAGGAAAGGATTAAATCATTTGGCACAAAAGGGGTTTTAGCAATTTGCTCAACCACTAAATGCCGACCGCCTTCAATATGAATCCCGGTTTTTTCCATTAGCGTTGGTTTCGTTAAATTTAAAGCTTCTGCTCGCTGCGCAAAACAACTTAATACATCAATCTCAGCAAGCGCATCAGCGCATTTTTGAAGTTCAGACACAGAAAGCGCAACAATATCAAGCAATTGATCATAAAGAAATTTCTCAAATGTCAGGGCTTTGTCACGCGCACTCAATACTTTATCTTCAAAAAGTTTCAGCTCTTCGGTGATATAGCGCTCCGCCCCTTTTAACGTTTGTTTGCGCCGATAATGTGCGGGAATTTTTTGTGAGTGTAAATGCGAAATTTCAATGTAATAGCCATGAATTCGATTGTAACTCACTTTGAGCGAATTAATGCCTGTTGCTATGCGCTCACGCTGTTCTATATCTAACAGAAACTGATCAGCGTTTTGGCTCAAATTGCGCAACTCATCAAGTTCTTGATGATAGCCACTCGCAATGACTCCCCCATCACGAATCAAAACCGGAGGATTATCAATCACTGCGCGATAAAGCAATTCAACCGTGTCGGGTTGCAAATTGATCAGTTGACTTAATTTTAATAACTGGGGATTATCTTGTGCTAAGAGCAGTTGTTGCAATGCAGGCAGCGCCGCAAGACTGTCACGCAGTACAATTAAATCTCTTGGACGCGCTGTTTTAAGCGCAATACGTGAACTGATTCGTTCAATATCGCCAATGTGGCGCAACTGATGTTGGGTAGATTGATAAAGTCGCAAATGAAGCAAACTTGCAATACTGGCATAACGATGATTTAAAATTGATTGATTGCGTAACGGTCGATTAAGCCAGCGACGCAAACATCGACTACCCATCGCCGTCACCGTACTGTCAAGCACACCAAAAAGCGTGTATTTCATTTCTCCAGAGGGATGCGTATCCAGCTCTAAATTCCGCCGACTTGCCGCATCAAGCAAAATACAATCCTCACTGCTTTCAACGCGAACACCTTGAATATGGGGTAGCGCACTTTGCTGAGTATCTTTAATGTATTGCAGTAAAGCCCCCGCAGCAGACACCGCAATCAGCAATTTCTCACAACCAAAACCGGATAAATCAGTTGCTTTGAATTGCGCAAGTAAGCGCTCACGCGCACTATCCGCTTCAAAATGCCATGCAGGGCGACGACACAAACCGTGACGTTGCTTTAGAATTTGAGAAAGTGCAAAATCTTCGCTAAATAATAATTCAGCAGGATTTAACCGTGCTACTTCATTGATTAGTTCGTCCTCACTTTCCACTTGCTGCAGTAAAAAACGGCCGCTAGTCACATCTAAACTCGCAATACCGTATTGGCCTTTTAGCCAGCAAATTGCAACAAGCAAATTGTCTTGCCGCTCATCAAGTAGCGCATCATCAGTTACGGTAGCCGGCGTTACAATTCGAACCACTTTACGCTCGACAGGCCCTTTACTTGTAGCAGGATCACCAATTTGCTCACAAAGTGCGACTGATTCCCCTGCCCTCAAAAGCTTCGCAATATACCCTTCCGCAGCATGATGCGGAACTCCCGCCATAGGAATAGGCTCACCATTTGATTGACCTCGACTAGTGAGTGTTATATTGAGCAGTTGAACTGCTTTTTTGGCATCATCAAAAAATAATTCATAAAAATCCCCCATCCGGTAAAACACGAGCGTATCTGGGTGCTCGGCTTTGACGCGTAAATACTGCTGCATCATTGGGGTATGAGATTTTTCCTGCGTCATCATTTACGCGCAAAATGCCTCAACACTTGCCAAAATACCCTGCGTATCGAGACCACATTGCGCCAAACATTCTTCGCGCGTGCCTTGTTCAACAAAATAATCAGGCAACCCTAGATTTAAAACGGGCATGAGAATTTTATTCGCCTGTAGAAAATCGTTGACGGCGCTACCCACGCCACCCGCTAACACATTTTCTTCCACGGTCACAAAAACATCATGTGTTTTCGCAAGCTCTAAAAGCAACGCGTCATCTATGGGTTTAATAAAACGCATATTTACAACTGTCGCAGCCAGTTGTTTCCCAACAGCTAATGCAGGAATCACCATACTACCCCACGCCAAAAAGGCAATTCGACTCCCCGTATGAATAATACTGGCTTTACCGATTTCCAGCGAAGTCAATGCATTATCAACCGCACTTCCAGCACCTTTACCTCGTGGGTAGCGAACTGCAGCTGGACCGTTATATAAGAAACCTGTTGTCAACATTTGACGACATTCATTTTCATCAGCAGGCGCCATTAACACCATATTAGGAATGCAACGCAAATAGCTATAATCAAAACTTCCCGCATGCGTTGGGCCATCAGGCCCGACTAATCCAGCGCGATCAAGCGCAAAAAGCACATCTAAATTTTGCAGAGCAACATCATGAATTAATTGATCATAAGCACGTTGCAAGAACGTTGAATAAATGGCAACAACAGGTTTTGCACCTTCACAAGCCTGCCCCGCGGCAAGCGTCACTGCATGTTGCTCTGCGATAGCGACGTCAAAATAGCGATCAGGGAATTGCTGAGAAAATTTCACTAGCCCAGAGCCTTCTCGCATAGCTGGGGTAATTCCCAGTAAACGCGAATCCTTCGCCGCCATATCGCAGAGCCATTGCCCGAATACTTCTGTATACGTTGGATGTGAAGGCGGCGCTTTGGGCAAATAATCGAGTTTATGATCAAACGCAGGTACACCATGGTATCCAAGCGGATCTTTTTCAGCGGGGAGATAGCCCTTACCCTTTTTAGTCACAACGTGCAAAAAGCGCGGGCCTGAAATATGCTTCAAATTTTCCAGGGTCAAGACCAGCATATCAATATCATGCCCATCGATTGGACCAATATAATTAAACCCTAATTCTTCAAATAACGTTCCAGGGATAACCATGCCTTTAATATGCTCTTCAGTGCGCCGTGCAAGTTCCCACATTGTTGGCATTTTACTCAGCACTTTTTTACTTTCCTCACGCATAGAAGAATAAATACGACTCGATAAAATTTTTGTCAAATAATTACTCATCGCACCAACAGGAGGTGAAATGGACATATCATTGTCATTTAAAATAACCAGTAAATTAGCATCGATAGCGCCGGCATGATTCATCGCCTCGTATGCCATACCACCAGTAATACTCCCATCACCAATAATAGCGACCATTTGACGATCTTCGCCTTTGAGGCCTGCCGCAATTGCCATCCCCAGCGCAGCACTAATTGAAGTACTTGAATGCCCAACACCAAAGGCATCATGTTCACTTTCGCTCCGCGTTGGAAATGCAGACACCCCCTCTTTTGAGCGAATGGTTGTCATACGTGATTTACGACCTGTCAAAATTTTATGGGGATACGCTTGATGCCCAACATCCCAAACCAACTTATCACTTGGCGTATCAAATACATAATGCAACGCAACCGTCAGCTCAACCGTCCCCAAACCCGCGGCGAAATGCCCGCCCGAAACACTGACCGATTCAGTCAAGAAATTGCGCACTTCTTTACTAAGCGCTTTAAGTTGCTCTTTAGGAAGTTGCCTTACATCCGCTGGATCGTTGATATTATCGAGTAATGGGTATGGCGTTGAATGGGTCATAATTGTTTGAATTCCTTAAATGCGGCGACGTAATTGGCAGTTAAATTAGTGGTCACGTTGAATAATGTAGAGAGAAAGATTACGCAGCACATCCGCCTGCGCACCGAAATAAGCGAGATTTTCAATAGCTTTTTCGTGTAATTCCTGCGCTTTTTGTTTAGCGCCTGAGAGTCCAAGTAATGCAGGATATGTGGGCTTATTATTATCTTTATCCTTACCTTGCGTTTTGCCTAATGTTGACGTATCACTTTCTTCATCGAGAATATCATCTTTCACTTGAAAAGATAAGCCAATACATTTGGCGTAATTATCAAGTCGCTTAACCGCCTCTTCATCAGCGCCTTCTTTGGAAAGCGTTGCTAAAATCACACTCGCACGAATTAATGCACCTGTTTTATGTATATGCATATTTTCAAGTTCTGGCAACGTAAGCACTTGACCAACCGACTCTAAATCAATAGCTTGACCACCAACCATCCCAAGTGAACCACTGGCGCGCGCAAGCGACGTAATCATTTGCAACCTATTTTGCGCCCCTACTTGAATACTTTCGTCATGCGCAAGTAATTCAAATGCTAAGGCTTGAAGACCATCTCCGGCAAGAATTGCTGTCGCTTCGTCAAAAGCAATATGACACGTAGGCTTTCCGCGACGGAGATCATCATCGTCCATCGCTGGTAAATCATCATGAATCAGCGAATATACATGGATGCATTCTACCGCGCAGGCAACCGCATCTAATGCGTCAGGTGAAATCCCTAAAACACTGCCTGTTGCATAGGTTAACATTGGACGCATCCGCTTTCCGCCATTTAAAACACTATAGCGCATGGCCTGATGTAATTTATTGGGCAAGATATTTTCAGCGGGCAAACGTTGCGTTAATGCCGCCTCAACACGCATCTGGCAATTGGCGAGATACGTTTTCAAATCCTGATTCATTCAATGTCTCCAAAGTATAAACGCCGTTATTTAACAAAAAAGCAAGCGCTTAAAAATGACCTGCGGAAACGGCAATGGTAATAAATCGAACATTATATAGGATTTTATCGCAATCGTGGATTGCCTTCGTATTATAAAAACTGGCGTGATAGATCTATAAGAGTTATGGTTATGCTTTTTACTTTATATTTTCGTTTATGAAAAGCCTTTTTCCTGCAATTGAACCCTTCAATCATTTCTTTTTAAAGACAAAAAATCATTCTGTTTACGTCGAAGAATGCGGCAATCCCAGCGGTGTGCCTATCATTTTTTTGCACGGTGGACCCTGCTCTGGATGCAAGCCTGATCACCGTCGATTTTTTGATCCGTCGCATTACCACATTATTTTATTCGACCAACGTGGAAGCGGTCGCTCATTGCCCTTTGGCGAATTAGAAGACAACACGCTTCCTGATCTACTGTCAGATATCGAAACTATCCGCAAACGACTTCATGTAGAGAATTGGATTTTATTTGGCGGCTCTTGGGGTGCCACATTAGCATTAGCCTATGCACAAAAACATGTTGAACACGTTCGCGCAATCATTTTAAGAGGTAGTTTTTTAGCCCGAAACCAAGACATGATATGGTTTTCAAGTGAGCGTGGCGTCGCCTCTATTTACCCTGAAAGTTGGCAAGCATTATCCGCAAGTATTCCTCATAATTTGCGAACACAAAACCTCTTAGCCGACTTAATAACTGTGCTATGGGGAAAAGATGATCTCGCCATTCGACGAGTCGCAAAAGCTTGGCAATCATGGGGAGGGCAAGTGGCACTTGGGAATTTATACCAAGAAAGCGATGAACACCCTTGCGAAAACACCATTAAACAAGTGCGCATGGAGCTTCATTACGCCAAAAATGATTATTTTCTAAAGGAAAATGAATTACTCGAACATTGCAATAAATTAACGCATCTCCCCATCACGCTAATTCATGGACGAGCCGACTTAATGTGCCCTATTGAATCTGCATGGAAACTAAACCAAGCACTCCCTCAAGCCAAATTGGTTATCTTACCTACTGCAGGACATATTGCTCAAGGCGATGAAATGATTGATGCGTTAATCAATGCAACAGAAGATTTTAAGCAATATTAGAGCAATGACTTCGGATTACGTCGCTCAACGTAATCCGAAAATAGACGTTTAAGCTAAAATTTTCTGCGCAGTTTTAAACGCATCACGAAAATCCAAGTAAACGGGATGTTCTGTTTCAAGCATGGAAACCAATAAATCATGTTGCACATGATATTTTATATCCCCAACAGCCAACGCGCCAACTGCAAACGCATTGCACTTTTCAGCACAAATTAAAGGTGCGCCATTATCTTCACGCTTAATTCCCTCAATCCCCAAAGGTGGAACGGCATTAACATCACCAGCCACTTTAAGTTGAGTGAGTTCTTTAATTACTTTTGCGTTTAGAACTTGAATACCCGCTTTAGCGGTACAAAAAACTAAATCAACATCACTAAGCACGTCAATTTTTTCTCTATCAGTACCGGCTACAGCCGCATGTAAATCACAGCCAAAACGGCGATTGTATTGCAGACCCACTTCTTGCGCGGTTTCCAAGTAAAGATGGTCTACAATGGTCGTATGCGCCCCTGCTAATGACGCGATAATACCCGTTGCAATTCCGACGGGGCCTGTACCACCTAACACCATCGCTTTACAGTCTTTAAGCTCTTTGCCATGTTTAATGCGCAACTCTTTTTCCACACAAGCAACTAATGCCGCAGCTGTCGTAAACGCACCACTTGGATCAGCAAAAACTGAAACCGCAAACGGGGGAATCATCGCTTGTTTAGCGGCATTAAACATATCGATAGCCAACCCTAAGTTTCGCCCACCAATAAACAGGCCTGTGCGCTTCACGCCCGCCATACTACGTGAAAAAATAGCATCTTGCGTTAAACCATGCACACTTTCTAATTTAACATTGCTGTATGGCATTAAAACATCAAAGCCAGCATCTAAAGCCATGTTAATATCAAAAGGACTATTATTTGGCATCGGATCGAGCATATGCAGAATACTGCGTTTCATATATTAGTTCCTTTTTTGCTCTGTTTAGACAAATACTATTTATAATGCGTTGTTTTCATGTATTCTCTCGCTACTTCAAAAGCATGCTCGAAATGTAAATATAGTGGCTTATCGCTTTGTATCATGCGTTTTAATAATAAATTTTGAGTCTGGTATTTCACATTACCAATAGCAAGCGCACCCACACCAACCGCACCATTTACGGAGCCTTCAATTAATTTACCATCATCCATTGCACTAATTCCTGCAATACCTGCAGGCGGTACCGCATTCACGTCAGCAGCGACTTTTAATTGAGGTGCACTTGCAATTAATTCCACACTTAGCAATTCAATACCGGCAGCACCAGTTGCAAAGACAATATCCGTATCATTTATATACTGCGCCTTATCCGCATCAGCACCAGCTTGAATATTTGTCTTACCTTCGCCAAACTCGTTATTGCATAAATCCGCAGCATGTTGCGCTTTATCTAATTGACGACCAATAATGCGAACATTCGCCCCTGCTTTCGCCGCAATAACCGCTGCTGCCTGACCAACAGGCCCTGTTCCAGCTAAAGCTAAAATGTTTTTGCCTTCTAACGTCGTATTGAATTTTGATAACAAATGGAACTCAACTGCCGCCACCATTGCCGCAGCTGTTGTGAAGGCGCCACTTGGGTCCGCAAAAACTGAAACTTCAAAAGGGGGGATCATTGAACGTTTCGCAATTTTCAGCATATCCATCGCTTGCTTGGTATCTCGTCCGCCAATAAAAATACTGGTGCGCTTTAAATTCTTTGCACTACGTGAAAAAATAGCATCCTGCACTAAACCTTGCACTTCGCTAGCCTCAATATTAGTGTAAGACATCGCAGAAACCCACCCAGCATCCATCGCCATATTGACATCAAATGGACTTAAATTCTTTGCAGTGGTTAACATATGTAGGATGAACGGCTTTTCCATAAAAACTCCTTTGTTTAATTTTAGGATACCAGTATAAAAGAAAAATGCAGCGATTAAAAACGTCACATTATTTTCCCTATTTATATTCAATTACGTACAATAAAAAACCCGCTAAGTTTAACACTTGCGGGCTTCTATATATTGTGCAGTTTTACATAGATTTACTATTAAAATGCTTAGTTGGTACGATGGCCGTACTTAAAAAGCCACCCAACCCATTGATTTACATAAAACTAATAACTAGAGCTATCATAGTTACTGACATAGTTACTACATTTAAAAAATGTACAGCTTGTTTTAACAAAGAATTAAAAATACGCTAGAACGATTAAATGTATTTTATTATTTTTAAATTATAACATAAAAAATACAATCGTTAGAACATATAAAAAATACATTCTTTCATTCCTAACTTCCCTCCACTTTTAAGAACCATAAAAACTAATGATTCTCAAAGTGTCGCCAAATATCACCATCCTTGTCAGCATCAAAAATATCAAAATGGTTATTTTAAACCATCAGGCATATTCCCAGTTTTAATTAGGGTAAAAATCATCTATTTAGCACACAGCTAAAAGACCAGTTGCGTAATTATGTCGTTTACTTACCTGACGAAGAAAAGTTTGCCGAATTTATCGTGCTGAATTTAACAGTGAACACGCTAAACATTGGCAAATTGAATAATATTATCGTGCCATTAAACAGGTTTATAGTATCGAAAACTTTGAAGTACCCGGAAAGCAAGCAACCAAGAATTATTTGTTTGCTTCGATTTTTGGTTACATCCAACTACAGCGACTCACCACTATTCATGCTATCAAAAATTGCTATCAAGCTTGAGGCCATCTTTCGCGCATGCTGTCAACACGCAACTTCTATTTTAGTAGATTAATAAAGCTTTAAACTGTTTATTACAATGAAAACCCTGAACTAAATGGAGTGGATTTATATTAAGGCGGGTGGCCCTTGATACCCTCCCCTATAGCCCCCACAAAATTCATTTTTAAATCTCCAATTTACAGTGAATTACCATTCTCAATCCAAATCATATAAGATTCGATAAAAATTATTCCAGACATAATTAAGGAAATAGCATAATGGGATATAAAGCCGAAATCTCTGCTGGAGCATTAATGCCCCTAGAAAGCCGTCGATTAGCGGCTTTTTTGCTTAATAGTCCTAATGAACAGCAATGGAAACAAGCTTTGATTGAAGAAAATATACTTCAAAAAAAGACGCCATCAACTGCGCTTAGGCAAGCGAGATTAATTAAAGACCGATTAGGTACCTTAGATAGCAAAGCTATGGATATGATTGCTAATCGTGAACAAGAAGTATCTATTCAACTCTTGCTCGTTGCTGCTATCAAGCACAGTCAGCTTCTATGTGATTTTATTGCTGATGTCTATATCATGCGCCAACGTCAGATGGACTTAGCATTGTTAACAGGTGACTGGGATAATTTTGTCTTGGATTGTATTCATAGGGATAAGTCTGTTTTAGAATGGTCAGAATCCACACAGACCAAACTGTTTCAAGTTATTCGACGCATTTTGGCTGAAACCAAATATATTGAGAATAGCAGAACAATGAAAATTACGCCTCAATCACTTCATCCAGATGTAAAACACTATTTACAGTCCCACGATGAACAGTATTTAGTAACACTTTTGGAGCGAGCTTAATGGCGCTGACCTTTGACGAGCGTTTGAATCAAATTATACCTAAACTGAGTTCAAGTGACTTTTTGAATAGCAAAGGTCTTGGAAATGAAATTGGGTTTTGGATTTTTGATTATCCGCCTGAACGTGAAATGGAAATGCGTGATTTTTTACAGGTGACCATTTTGCCCAACTTGGCAAAATCACAACCCCTTATTCATGTAGAAGCCATTAACTTATTTACGGTGGTGATTGAGTTGCTCAATGAGCGCAATTTACTTGAAAAAGTGATAGAGATGCAAAAAAGCAAAGGAGATGAAGCTGTGTTGAATGCTCTGAGACCTTTACTTAAAGAAGATAAACTGGCGCATAAACTTGTTTCACATCTCAATCTTGATGAATTAGATGTGTTGATTTTACATGGTGTTGGAAGTGTTTATCCCATGATAAGAACCCATACCTTACTTTCTGCACTCCATCCTTTAATGGAGAGCATCCCACTACTGATGTTTTATCCCGGTAGTTATGATGGTTACTCACTACGTCTATTTAATCAATTATCAGAAGACCATTATTATCGTGCTTTCAGATTAGTCCCTTCAGAATAATCATTGACGATAAAAGCCTAAAAAGAGAAACGCATGGAAATTAAACACCTATTCATAAAACCCATTGACCGACCTATTAATGGTGTCATTAAAGCTGACCAGATGGATAATGAGAGTATCTGGCAGGAATTAGAAGAATATGTGGTGACTAAGCAGTTAAGTGACTATTTTCGCAAATTCTTTGATGCCTATTTAGCAGCTCAAGAAAAGGCCAATGATTCGACGATTACTGCGCGAATGGGCGTTTGGGTTTCAGGTTTCTTTGGCTCAGGTAAGTCACACTATATTAAGATACTTTCTTATTTATTAGAAAATATTGAAGCGATTAATACTCAAACAGGTGAACATAAACACGCGATTGATTTTTTTGACCAGCAAAAAATTAAAGACCCCATGCTCTTAGCTGATATCCAACGTGCTGTCAGGGGCACAGCCGATGTGATGCTATTTAATATTGATGCTAAGGCAGATGCCAAATCTGAGCGCGATGCCATTCTGCAAGTCTTTTTGCGGGTATTTAATGAAAAGCTCGGTTTATGCGGTGATGCTGCCCATATTGCAGAAATGGAAAGACACCTCGTTTCAAAAAATGCGTATGATAAATTCAAAGAGGCTTTTAAGTTAATACACGGTAATGATTGGGTTGTGGAGCGCGATGCAGTCGATTTTCTGCGTGATGAAATCGTCGCAGCACTCTCTCAGTCACTGGGTATGAGCAATGAATCGGCCAGCCAATATTTCGATAATGCCCGTGATAGCTTCAGCTTGAGTATTGAAAGTTTTGCAAAATTAATACGTGATTATTTAAAAACACAACCTGCAAATCATCGGGTGATTTTTCTCGTGGATGAAGTAGGGCAATTTATTGGTGATAACACCAAACTCATGCTCAGTTTGCAAACTATTGTGGAGCAACTTGGCACGCTTTGTCGTGGACAAGCATGGGTCATTGTCACTAGCCAAGAAGATATTGATGCTGCTATTGGCGAAACCAATAAAGCAAAATCACAAGATTTTTCTAAAATTCAAGCTCGATTTCACACCCGTTTATCACTAGCCAGTTCAAATACCGATGAAGTGATTGGTGAGCGATTGCTTTCCAAGACCGAACAAGCCCATATTGTTTTGCGTGATACCTTTGCAGAAAAAGGCGATATTCTTAATAATCAACTCTCCTTTATGGGGGATGGCGTAAATTTACGTGGTTATAGAGATGCGGCTGAATTTGTCGCTTATTATCCATTTGCACCTTATCAATTTCAGTTGCTACAGAAAATATTTGAGTCAATTCGAAAAGTGGGTGCAACTGGCAGACATTTATCGCGTGGTGAGCGTTCTTTACTTGATGCTTTTCAATCAGCGGCTGTACAAAATTTCAACAGACCTACCAGTGCACTAATTCCACTCTACGATTTTTACCCATCTATTGAGAGTTTTATCGATAGTGCAGTAAAACGGTCAATTGACCAAGCACCGGATAATGATGCACTTGAATCATACGACTGCAAACTTCTCAAAGCACTTTTTTTAATTCGATATATTCCTGAAACTATTAAGCCGAATGTGGATAATTTGGCAACCTTATGCGTGGATGAAATTGATGCGGATAGAGTCATTTTAAAACAACGCATTCAAGAATCACTTGTTCGTTTAGAGCGTCAGCAATTGGTAAATCGTAACGGTGATTTGTGGTTCTTTCTCACCAATGAAGAGCGCGATATTGCCAGAGAAATTAGCCATGAAAACGTCTCGCAAGCCGAACGCGGGCGACTTTTAGCGGATATCATTTTTGAGGAAATCTTAAGAAGTCAAAACAAAGTTCGTCATCGTGATACTAAATCAGATTATGAGTTTAATCGTTTCTTGGATGGTTCACCTTATAGAACAGTCAGTGACAATGCATTGATTTTGGAGATACTCTCACCACTAAGTGAAGACTACGAAAGAACCGCCTCAGAGTCGGTTTGTATCATGCGCAGCCACGAAGCAAAAGGTCGCGCTATGATTCGCATGGCGGAAGGGCCTAGGCTTTATGAAGAGCTCACGTTATATTCGCAGATTGAAAAATATGTAGGCAGCCCAAAAGCTGATGGAGCAACGCCTTCATTAAAACGGATTTTAACCGACCGCAAAGATGAGAATCGGGAACGAAAAAAACGTTTAGTTAATCAGCTAGAACAAATGATTTTAGGCGGTGATTTTTATGCCTTAGGGCATGAGCCAGAAATCAACGCTGCCTCTACTGCTGTGAATGTATTTGAAGCGCTGGGGAATTATTTAATTACTAATACGTATTCAAAACTTTCTCTGCTAAAGCACCGCTGTCCTGATACGATTTCTGAAATTAAATCCGTCTTGAATTCAGATGATATACAACGGTCATTAGATGCAAACACGGTCGAGATTAATCCACTCGCGTTAAATGAAATGCGTCAGTTCCTCACACTCTCAGCCAGTGAATCACGAGTGTTGTTATCGGATGTAGTAGACCGTTTTACGGCTATTCCTTTTGGATGGAAACCTGAATCTGAAATCACATTACTGGTGGCGCGTTTATTTATGGCGGGTGAAATTAAACTCATTAGTGATGGCGTTTATATTGAGCCACGGGGGGCGATTGAGCTATTAACAAAATCAGTGCATTTTAAACGTGTCTCCATACTCAAACGAAAAACGGCTGATAGCCATTCCATTAAACAGGCTCGTGAGTTACATCGTGATTTATTTTCTAAATTACCCAAAGAAGATGAAGATGGATTGATTGCAGATAGTCGTGAGAGTTTTTTGGATTGGCAGCAAGAATTGAATGGCTATCAGGATAAATCTTCACGTCAATATTATCCTGCAAAATCGGCTATCGAAAGTGCCATCTCTCGCATTAAAAAGCAATTAGCCATTCGGGATAGTTATGAATACATTCAATCACTCATCTCAGCTCGGGAAGAGTGGCGCGATTTAGCTGAGGATATTCATGATATAAGCAGTTTTTATACTACGCAGGTTACGACGTGGCAACGTATGTTAAATGCACTCAGCAAATTTGAAGATAACCGTGAAATCCTAAAGGAAAACCCACAAGCAGCCAACGCACTTAAAGAGCTGCAGAGCATTCGAGATAACCCCAATCCCTACGGTGTGGTTAACCGTATTGACGGGTTGCTTGCTAGTGTTGAAAATGTAAATGATGTCCTTTCTAATCAAGAACGTGGCTTTGCATTAGCTGAACTTGATAAAAAAATTGAAGAAGTTGAATTGGCACTTGATGGAGTAAGTGCTGAGGCGGATTTGCGTAATAAGGCATTATATCCATTGCAACAACAAAAGCTTATGATTGCTGAATTAAACAGTATTCCAAAGATTCGTTATATGGCGCAGCAAGCCAGTGTTCAGCTTGATGAGGCCATGGATAAAATTGCTTCCGCGCAAAAAATAGCACCACCACCTACGCCAACTGGCACGTCTTCAGGCGTGAAACCGGTGACGGTCAAAAGTACAGGTGTTGTTCGCGCGAAAATGGTCGGAATGAAAACGTATTTGGAAACGGAGGAAGATGTTGATGCGTATCTTGATAAGTTAAAACTTCAACTGCTTGCTGTGTTAAAAGAAGGCAAAAAAGCCCGTATTGAATAATCATTAAGGATAATCATGAATAAAGCTCTACTTAAAGCCTACGCGCCACAAGCACGTCAAGATTTTATTGCTGCTGTGACGGCTCGTGCACTGCGTATTGGTATCACCGAAAAAGGCATCTCAACTGCTCAAAAAAGTGGCGAATCCATTGTGATTGACGGGCAAGCGTATACCCTAAATTTTGGTCAAAAACGTGATAAATTAAATGCTCGTATTCAAAAAGATGGCTTTTCACAAACGATTGAAAATGTAGCTTACACATGGTTTAACCGTTTTGCGGCGTTGCGGTATATGGAGATTCACGACTATTTGCCCCATGGCTATCGTGCGCTTTCAAGTCGTGATGGTAATCAACCCGACATTCTCATTCATGCCGCTGATATCGCCCAAAATGGCGATTTAGTGGATTTAAAAGCCGCTGAAGTCATCGATATGAAATTAGCTGGTGATAAAGACGGTGAACTTTATCGGTTAATGCTGATTGCTCAGTGCAACACATTGTCGAATTCAATGCCTTTCTTGTTTGAAAAAATCGACGATGAAACAGAATTATTATTGCCAGATAACTTGTTATTGACTGATTCAGTGGTGGCTAAATTAGTAGCGGCTATTCCTGAAGAAGATTGGCAAGAAATTGAAATCATTGGTTGGCTGTATCAGTTTTATATCAGCGAGAAAAAAGATACAGTGATTGGTAAAGTGGTTAAAAGTGAAGATATTCCAGCGGCCACGCAATTATTTACACCAAACTGGATTGTAAAATACCTTGTTCAAAACAGTGTTGGGCGGTTATGGTCTATGGCAAATCCAGATTCAAACCTCAAGCAGCAATGGGCATATTACATTGAGCCAGCAGAGCAAACGCCTGAAGTTCAAGCGCAGTTAGAGTCGTTAATTAAAAACCGTCTTGCTGAAACGGAGTAATTGAAATGCCTGAAATTTGCCGTTTTCTTGGGATTATTATCAGTATGTATTTTGATGAGCATAATCCACCGCATTTTCATGTTCGCTACAATGAATATAGAGCTGTTATTAATATTCAAACTCTTAATGTCATGAATGGTCACTTACCCGCTAAAGTACGTGGTTTAGTTGAAGAATGGGCTGAATTACATCAAAGTAAATTAATGACGATGTGGGATTCAAAAGAGTTTCATAAGTTAACGCCATTAGTTTAGGGGGTAAGATGATTTTTGTATCTGAAGCTAATTATCAAAGTGATTATCGAATTAAACTCAAATTCAATACAGGTGAAGAAGGTGTTGTGGATTTGCTTGATATTATCGAGCGATACACCATTGCCGCACCGCTAAAAAACATAAACGAATTTAAAAATTTTTATCTTGATAGCTGGCCAACATTAGCGTGGTCATGCGGTTTTGATATTTCACCTGAAACACTTTATGAACGTGCGACAGGAAACAAAATTACTTGGTTTGAATAATAAAATGTTATTAAACATTCATCCCGAGTTTGATGAAGTATTGCAACCATTTGGACATCAAGCTGCTGAATTTTTTTTAGCCGCTAGTTTATACCATGCACGTAAAATCAGTTTTGCTAGGGCAGCGCATATTGCAGGGTTAAGTTCAGATGCCTTTCGATACCGTTTGGAAGAACATTTTAATCAAGGTTTTTTAATGACAGATGAATGTGTATTAGAAGATGTTAATACACTAAACAATCTTGAAGTATGAAGATTTACATCCTTCGTAGTTTCAGTGACGAGCTAATAATTGCTCAGGATACACGATTTAATTTCTTGCTTTGATTGAACCCTATTTTACAAATATTGGAATACCCATGCTAAACCCCGAAACCCTAAAAATCCTAGACCCTGCGTGTGGTAGTGGTCACATTTTGGTTGAAGCTTACGATATTTTAAAAGATATCTATTTAGAGCGTGGCTATCGTTTGCGTGATATTCCCCGATTGATTTTAGAGAAGAATCTTTATGGCTTGGACATCGACGACCGTGCGGCTCAACTTGCGGGTTTTGCGCTCCTCATGAAAGCGCGAGCTGATGACCGACGCATTCTTGAAAATCCACCCAAACTCAATATTCTTGCGTTGGTTGAAAGTGGCGACTGGGAACCCCCCACAGAAAATAGCACCTTAGAACCGTTTTATACGCAGTTAATCGAACTATTTAAACACGCCAAAACTTTCGGTTCGCTGATTCAAATTCCAGCTAATTTAGCCGCGCAGCTCCCCGCGATGGAAGCGCATCTGCGCGAAACAAGCCAACAAGGTGATTTGCTCTCAAAACTCGATGCAATGAATTTATTGCCACTCGTAGAGCAAGCCCAAATTTTAGCGATGCAATTTGATGCCGTTGTTGCCAATCCGCCGTATATGGGTGGCAAAGGCATGAATCCAGCCCTTAAAGAATTTGCCAAAAAACACTTTCCCGATAGCAAATCCGATTTGTTTGCCATGTTTATCGAGCGCGGTTTTGGTTGGTGCAAAGCGTCGGGTTTTAATGCTCAAGTCACCATGCAAAGCTGGATGTTTTTATCGTCTTATGAAGCCATGCGTGAAAAGTTATTGAGCCAAAAAACACTCAACACAATGGCGCATTTAGGCGCCAGAGCGTTCAGCGAAATTTCGGGCGAAGTCGTACAAACCACCGCGTTTGTTTTTCATGGTGATTATTTTAGCGGTTACAAACCTGCGTTTTTTCGTTTAGTCGATGGCAACGAAGAACAAAAACAAACTGCTTTGCTTTCTGGTCAAAATCGTTTTGATAAAACCGTTCAAGATGATTTCAAGAAAATTTCAGGTAGTCCTGTGGCTTATTGGGTCGGTGATAAAGTTCGAGATATTTTTGAAAATAGTCCCGCATTAAGTGAAGTTGCAGATGCCAGACAAGGTTTAGCTACAACAGACAATGACCGATTTTTACGTTTATGGCATGAAATTGATATAAACCGCATTGGTTTTGGATTCGCAAACAGTTCAGAAGCTCAAAAATCTGGTTTTAAATGGTTTCCTTACAACAAGGGCGGTGCATTTCGTAAATGGTACGGAAATCAAGATTTTGTCGTAAATTGGGAAAATGATGGAGAAGAAATAAAAGACAACATTTTGAGAAAATACACTTATCTCAAAACACCAGACTTTGTTGCTAAAAATCAAACTTATTATTTTCGCGCAGGAATAACATGGTCGGCGCTTAGCTCTTCAAGTATAAGCATGAGGATTTATGACGAAGGAATGATATTTGCTGATAAAGGACAGGGATTATTTGTTTTAAATGATGAAAATAAACATATAGTTCTTGGTTTAATGAATTCAAATGTAGTCAACAAACTATTAAAAGCAATATCACCCACTTTGGATTTTCATAGCGGATATATTTTAAAACTGCCATTTGTTGAACCTAAAGAAAATAGCGATATTAAAACGGCTGTTAGTCTTGCAAAAACCGACTGGAATAATTACGAAACCTCATGGGATTTCACCGAAAACCCGCTGATTCGCCAAAAACAACCCACCTTAAAAGCCGCTTTTGAGCAATGGCAAACGCAAAACCGCGCCGCCTTCGATGAGATGAAACGCCTCGAAGAAGAAAACAACCGTTTATTCATCGAAGCCTACGGCTTGCAAGATGAATTGACGCCCGATGTGCCAGAAGAGCAAATTACGTTGGTTCGCGCTGACCTTGAAAAAGACAGTGCTCGACTGATTTCGTATGCGATTGGCTGCATGATGGGGCGTTACAGTTTGGACGAAGCGGGCTTGATTTATGCGCATGCGGGGAATGTGGATTTTGACCTAGCACGTTATCAGTCTTTTGGCGCAGATGATGATGGCATTGTGCCAATCACAGATGAGTTTTGGTTTGAAGATGATGCTACGCATAGATTAGATGAATTTTTGCAGACGGTTTGGGGCAAGCAAAATAGTGAAACTAATAAAACGTGGCTGGCTGAAAGTATCGGACAAAAGGGAAGTGAAACAGCGGATGAAACGTTGCGTCGTTATTTAGCGAATAATTTCTATAAAGACCATTTGCAAACCTACAAGAAACGTCCGATTTATTGGCATTTTTCCAGTGGCAAACAAGGTGCATTTCAAGCATTGGTGTATTTGCACCGCTACAATGAAAGCACTCTCGCCAGAATGCGTAATAACTATGTTGTGCCATTGATGGGTAAATTGCAAAATCGCATTGAGATGCTTGAAAAAGACCTTGATGCCAGCTCAACCACCAGCAAAAACAAAATTGGCAAAGAGATTGAGCGGTTCAATAAAAAGAAAATTGAACTCGCTGCGTTTGATGAAAAGCTACGCCATTATGCCGATATGCGTATTCAACTGGATTTAGATGATGGTGTAAAAGTGAATTACGGCAAGTTTGGGGATTTGCTCGCTGAGGTAAAAGCGGTGACTGGGGGCGCGAGTGAGGATTAAACGAATTGAGATTAGTGGTTTTAAAAGCATAGCCAATCTTTTATTAGAAGACGTTACACCCTACAGCGTATTTGCAGGTGCAAACGGTGCAGGAAAAAGCAATCTGGCCGATGCGTTGGCTTTTGTCAGTGCGATTATTGAGATGGGAGCCACAAAAGCAATAAGAAAATTTAATGGCTTCCATTCAATTCATTGTTATAAATTAAGGGGTAAAAAGGCGCGAACTTTTGAGTTTAAGATTGATTTAGCTATTGATGAGTTAAGCATTTTATACGAGTTAAAAGTACATTATATGAATGATTTAATTCCATTTTTGGAAGAGCATCTTCATATTGGGCAAGATAGACGTGTAGTATTGGAAAGAAAAAAAGATAATGCACCAATAATCCATAATGATTTGGGTGGTAAAAGCCAGTTGCCAATACCTGATGATTTATCTGCGCTGGTGTTTTTAAGATATATCCCGATTTATGATTTTTTAACAAACATCAAAATTTTTCGTTTTGACCCGTTGGGGGCAAAAGAACCCGATTCGTCAAGTACCGACGCTAGTGGATTACATTCACACGGCCATAATGTTGCCACTATGCTGGCAACACTTGAAAAAAACGATGATTTTAGAACACAAATCATAGATTGGATGACGTTAATTGTTCCTAGCATGGAAAAAATAACGACTAAGCAACAACGATTAGACAATAAGACATTTATTAAATTCAAAGAAGAAGGCACAAAAGCGCAATTTCCCGCGAGTTTGGTGTCAGATGGTACTATTTACGCATTATGTATTATGACGGCTGTTTTAAGCCGTTCCAAAAGCAAAGGTTTAACGATTATTGAAGAACCTGAACGTGGTATACATCCCCAAGCAATTGGAGAGTTAGTTCAATTAATGCGTGAAAACGCTTCGATTGAGCATCCTGTCTTTGTAACATCACACAGTGAATCGGTCGTTAGAGCATCTAAACCGCAAGAACTTTGGCTTGTCAATAAAGAGGATGGCAAAACGGATGCTAAAAATGCCGCAAAAAATTGTGGTGACTTAGGAGACTTGAATCTTGATAAAGCATGGTTAATGAATTTTTTTAATGGTGGATTGCCATGGTAAAAATCGGGTTTATTGTGGAAGGTGACTGCGAAAAAATTTTTATTGAATCCGATAACTTTAAAAATTGGGCGAATATGCAAGGTATAGAAATTTGCTCACCGGTTGTAAATGCAAAAGGGGGTGGCAATTTATTACCCCAAAATATCAAACCAATGGTTGAGCTATTACAATATGCAAACGCGCAGCATATTGTCATCCTTACTGATTTGGAGCGTGAACCTGACGAAATATTGGTTCGCAATCGCATTGGCTCAGAATATACAAATCACGTTTTTATATCAGTAAAAGCTTTTGAAGCATGGTTTTTAGCAGATAGTGATGCAATGAAGAAATGGTTAAAAGTTGATTCATTTTATGAGGATGAACCTGAAAAAACCGAGGATTTGCCTTGGGATAGATTGAAAGCATTAGCGGCAGCATTAGACAAAAAAGGCACAGGCAAAAATAAGCCGAATTTTGCCAAATTCATGATGAAACATTATGAATTTTCAATAGAAAGAGCGGCTAAACACCCAAATTGTGCAAGTGCTAAAAAATTTCACGATGGTTTGATAACCCTAGGAAAACAAAATGCTTGATTCATTAAAAATTAAAAATTTTAGAGCGTTAGAAGATTTCGAAGTTTCAAAGCTAGGGCGTGTAAATTTAATTGTCGGTAAAAATAATTCTGGTAAGAGTTCGGTGTTGGAGGCGTTGCGAATTTATGCACGTAACGCATCACCCGACATTTTAGACTTAATTGCTATTTCTCATGATGAAAAAGCACTTTTAAAAGAAGGACGTGAAACAACTATTGAAACAGAAATCCCTTTTCAGCATTTTTTTACAGGTAGACATCTGCCAATAGATGAAGAAAAGATTATAGAAATTGGGAGTAACTCTAAAAGCGATAGTCGATTAAAAATTAAATACGTTTACTTAATGGAATCTGAAGAAGTTATTTTTGATGAGATAGGGAAAAAGAGAATTGTTATTCATCGGCAACCCATTTCTAAATCCGAAATTAATCATTCAAATGGGCAGATAATTCTAGCAATATCAGTTAGCAAGGGTGATATAAAATACCCCCCCATCTTGCTTAATGACCCACGTTCGGGAAATAGAGGGATTTTAAGTTTGGTTAATTTGACACCGTGCAATATTATTCCTACTCAATTTATTTCAATCAATGAATTGGCAAACGATTGGGATAATATCGCGCTGACTGAAAATGAAACCACGGTTAAAGAGGCAATGCGTATTATTTCTCCTGAGTTTGAAGATTTAAATTTTGTGCGTAATGAAACCAATGATGCGCATTCATTTAGTCGCGTTGGAAAAGTAAAGTTGGCTAATGAACTAAAGCCTATACCATTAAACAGTCTTGGTGATGGGGTATTGCGTGTATTGCAATTAATGCTCAAACTTTTTTCAGCAAGAGGGGGATTCTTACTTATTGATGAGTTTGAAAATGGCTTGCATTACAGTGTTCAAGAAAAAGTGTGGAAGTTGCTGTTTGAAATGGCACAGAAATTGGATATTCAAATTTTTGCAACAACACACAGTTGGGATTGTATTGAGAGTTTTTCAAAGGTTGCTACAAGTTTTGAAAATAGTGAAGGCGTTCTTTTTAGAATGGGCAGAAGTGCGAAATTGAGTAGTCGTGGCCAAATCATTGCGACTGTATTTGATAAGCAGTCTCTAAATAATCTAACTCAAAGTGATGTGGAGGTTAGATAGTGTCTAAAAACATATTATTAGTTGAAGGTGATACAGATAAAATTTTTTTTGATGAATTCTTAAAAACTTTAAATTTAACTGTCCAGGTTAAAGTCGGACTTCCTAGAGATTTAGGCGGCACACATAATAGCAAAGGTGGTATTTGCAATCTTTTACCTGATTTGATTGCCCAGTTATCTGATGAAGATGCAGTATTAAAAAAATTGGCTATTATTGTAGATGCGGATAGTCTTCCACATAGCAATTGTCAAAAGACTATTGAGCGTATTTCGAAAATCATTGAATCGTTTGAATATATGCTCGTTGTAGAGAAGTCAAATGGTTTTTTTTACAAAAACAGTGATGGCTTACCGAGTATAGGTCTTTGGATAATGCCTGACAATGAAAATGAGGGCATGCTTGAAGATTGGATTAAAGCTTCTATTCATCCTAATGAACAAATCTTATTGACCCAAGTCAAAACTGTTATTGATTCCCTAGACCCTAAAAAATTCAAACCTATTCATAGAAGTAAAGCTGAAGTGGCTACGTGGTTAGCTTGGCAAGAACAACCTGGGCATGGATTATATTGGGCAGCACATTCAAAAAACAATTTATTGGATGCCGGCAGCAGCCCTTATGCCGAGCTCGTTGATTGGTTAAAACGCGTCTATGTTGAGGAGAAATAAGGTTTGAGCTCACAACGAATAACACAATCACTAGATACATTGTTTGAAACGCATAATAGTATTTTCTGGCATGATGTTGATAGTGAATTTTTAACCGACCTAAAATCTTTTATACCAAACGATGTAGAGCTTGTTTATTTAGATGAAACGGCTGCACTTGAGCTAAAGATAAGGATTGAACGTGAGCCACAACAACGTCGATTATTTTACAGCACAAAACCGCAACCTGAAAAAATAGTGGATTGGCTTCTCGATATTCGATTGCAAGGTAAATCATTCAAAGCAGACTCAACATCTATTTTACTGGATGATTTGGGGCTGGTTTCGCAAAGCTTAGTGGATTATTTAAAGACCCGAGCCAAATTTTTTCGCTCTAAGGAGCGAACTGAACGTCTGAAACGTTTTATTTCTCCCACTGATACGGCTCAGCAACTTGATTGCAAAATGCTCGCGGTACTCACTCGAGCAGACCAACCTGAGTTGTTTTCTATTTTACTGCGTTTATCGGCAAGCATGATTGTTGAAGAGGACGTTGATTTCGACTCATTGCCGAAATTTTGGCAAGATATTGTTAGTAATGACTTAGAAGGTGCTTTTTGGCAATTAGCCAAAAGACAATTTGGTTATGATGAAAACGAACCAAGTGTGCGTGACCTTTTATTCACACTGTTAGTAACGGACTTTGTTTATTCCCTAAATGGTGATGCACCCAATGCACTGCAACATTTTGTCTTAGAGGAACGTAATTTGGCCGCTAATGCAGCCGTATTTGTTTCACGCTGGCGTTCAGATTTAACGTTCTATTCGGATTACAATTTAATCACAAATAAAGTGGCACAAGCTTTAGGTCTTGAAAATCATTTAACCGGTTTTTCAGGGGACGACTTATCTGAGGTAATGACATTTGAAACGGTTGAACGTCGCATTATCAGCGATTTAAAAGACCGTATTCTGAGTGGCGCGGGAATGACGATGGATGCCATTAGTATTTTAATAGCAAGGCGTCGTGATGGGCATTGGGCAAATAAGATGCTCGCAAGTAACAATGATAATAATCGAGCGCTGAGCGCCAGTTATGACGCGCTTGAAGCGGCGATTGTCTTTTTACAATTAAAAGAAAAGTATCATGATGGCATTAGTTTTAAAAATGCGAAGCAAGGTTTTAACCTCTATCAAGATGAGTTGTTTTTATTTGACCAATCCTATCGACATTTTCACAGAGCAACTGAATACGTCGAGCCGATGGGATGGAAAATCCTTCATGATTTAAAGCAGCGTATTGAAGACAATTATTCTGGATGGTTTATGCCGCAATTGTCGATGGCATGGGCCAATGTCTTAGAAGGTGAATCTAATTTATTAGCAACATGGAAAATAGCAGAAGTCACCAATCAATATGACTTTTTTGTGTCGCATGTTGCCCCGTTGCTTAAGGGTAATGCGAAACGTGTTTTTGTGATTTTATCGGATGCGATGCGCTATGAAGTGGCGCAGGAGTTGAGCGATGAGATAAATCGTAAGAATCGGTTTAAATCAACATTATCTTCAATGCTGGGTGTGTTGCCTAGCTATACGCGTTTAGGAATGGCGTCTCTTCTACCACATAAAACTTTAGCCTATAGAATCAGTGCTACTAATTTAGATGTGATGGCAGATAACAAGCCAGTGTCATCCATGGAACAACGTCATGCACATTTAGCGCAGCAATCCGGTGCGGCTATCAAAGCAGAGGATTTGCTGGCTATGGGTAAAGAGAGTGGGCGCGAATTTGCCCGTCAGCATTCGTTAGTTTATGTTTACCATGACCGCATTGATTTAATCGGTGATAAACAAGGCTCTGAAACCAAAACATTTGAGGCTGTAGCAGACACTATTGTTGAACTATCACAGTTGATAAGTTTTATTGCCAATAACAATTTAGCGTCTCAAATTATTGTGACGGCTGACCACGGATTTCTATATCAAGAATCTGCATTGGATGAACCAGATAAATCGTCTATAGGTGAAAAACCTGAAGGGGCATTACATTCAAAAAAACGGTATTTACTCGGACAGCAGCTTGGTGACCATGAAAAAGTATGGCGCGGAAATACTTCACTCACAGCGCTTACCAATGCAGATGAAAGCTTGGATTTTTGGATTCCAAAAGGTGTGAATCGTTTTCATTTTTCAGGTGGCGCGAGATTCGTGCATGGTGGCGCGATGCCACAGGAAATCGTCATTCCCGTTATATCTATTCGTTTAAGCGAAAGTGAATCATCCAAAACAAAAGAAGTGTCGATTAATTTACTCGGTTCATATAATCGCGTGGTCACCAATACGCAGCGTTTTGAGTTTATTCAGGGTGAAGCAATATCTGAGCGTATTTTACCTAGAACCGTGATTATTTCGTTGCGAGACGGGGATGTACCTATTAGCAATGAGCAAACCCTTACGTTTGATAGTTCTTCAAACTTGATTGATGAACGTAAACGTTCTGTATTACTCACCGTTCTATCGGGTAATTATGACCGTAACAAAGATTATTACTTAGTGGTTCGTGATGCAAAAACAAAGGTGGAAATCCTGCGCGAGACACTCAAAGTGGATTTATCTTTTAGTAACGATTTTTAGGATAGAAAATGACGATACTGGATAAAATTCCTGACGAACCGGAAAATAATTTAGATGTTTTGTTAACCACCTATTTTGCCGGAAAGGTTGTCCGTAAAGATTTAACAAAACTCATCAAAGAAGGTGCCAATGTTCCAGTGTATGTATTGGAGTATTTACTTGGGATGTATTGCGCCAGTGATGACGATGCAACCATTCAGGCTGGCCTTGTTAATGTGAAACGAATATTAGCGGATAACTACGTTCGCCCTGATGAAGCAGAAAAAGTAAAGTCCAAGATTAGAGAGCATGGCAGCTATAAAGTTATCGATAAAGTGACAGTCAAGCTCAATGAGAAACGTGATGTTTACGAGGCTTTACTTGCGAATTTAGGGGTGAAAAACGCTGAAATTTCTGACCGTTTTATCAAAGATTTTGAAAAACTCTTAGTGGGTGGCATTTGGTGTATTGTGACGGTGGTCTATCGCTTTGAAGAAAATCAAAAAGGCTCACCTTTTTTCATTACCGAATTAAAGCCGATACAAATGCCAAATATGGATATGTCGCATTTGTTTGAAAGCTGTAAGCAATTTACCCATGAACAGTGGCTTGATAGTTTGCTACGTGCGACAGGCATGGAACCCTCTTTTTTCAAAACACGTGAAAAATGGCATCTTCTCACTCGTATGATTCCGTTAGTTGAAAACAACTACAATTATTGTGAACTAGGGCCAAGAGGCACGGGAAAAAGCCATATCTACAAAGAAATTAGCCCTAACAGCATTTTAGTGTCTGGTGGTCAAACAACGGTGGCCAATTTGTTCTATAACATGGGTGCTCGCAAAGTGGGTTTGGTGGGTTTGTGGGATGTGGTGGCGTTTGATGAAGTAGCGGGAATTAATTTCAAAGATAAAGACGGTATTCAAATCATGAAAGACTATATGGCTTCAGGTTCATTTAGTCGTGGACGTGAATCCATTAATGCTAATGCTTCTATGGTGTTTATTGGCAACATTAATCAAAGTGTTGAATCGATGGTCAAGACATCGCATTTATTAGCACCGTTTCCAGATGTGATGATAGATAGTGCTTTTTTTGACCGTTTTCATGCGTACGTGCCGGGTTGGGAAATTTCCAAAATGCGCCCTGAGTTTTTCACAAATCAATATGGCATGATAGTGGATTATCTTGCTGAATTTTTGCGAGAAATGCGTAAATACAATTTTGCGGATGCAATTGATAAATGGTTTAAGCTTGGCAATAATCTCAATCAACGCGATACGATTGCAGTTCGCCGAACCACTTCGGGTCTCCTGAAATTAATGTGTCCACATGGTGAGTTTGATAAAGAAATTGTTCGTCAATGCCTTGAATATGCACTTGAAACTCGACGACGTATCAAAGAACAGCTCAAGAAAATTGGGGGGATGGAATTTTACGATGTGCATTTTAGCTATATCGACTTAGAAGAAAATCTGGAACGGTTCATTTCGGTGCCGGAGCAGTCAGGAGGTTCGTTAATTCCTGATATGCAATTACAAGCTGGTGTGTCTCATACCATCAGCATGGGTAGTTCAGAAATGCCTGGTGTATATCGTTTAGAAATACAAGCGATTAGCGGAACTGGAAAAATCAATATTTCAGGTATGGCTCCGCGTGAATCAGTGAAGATTGCATTCGATTATTTTAAAGCTAATGCTTCACGTGTCAGTGCATCTATTAAAAGTGGTGATTTTGATTTTCACATTCACTTAGTGGAACTTCAGCATACAGGCGCCCCTAATGCACTGACATTGATTAGTTTTATTGCTTTATGCTCAGTGACATTAGGTAAGCCAATTCAAGCCCAAATGGTGATACTCGGTGATATGAGTTTAGGTGGGACGATAGTTCAAGTTCGTAATTTGGCTGAGAGCCTTCAAGTGGCCTTTGATGCAGGAGCAAAACGCATATTATTACCAATGTCGAGTGTGACCGATATTCCAAGTGTGCCTGGTGAGTTATTTGGTAAATTCCAAACCAGTTTTTATTCTGACCCTGTAGATGCGGCATTCAAGGCCCTAGGTGTAACGTAATATTTTAAGCTGACGACTTTGAATAAAGACATTATTGATTAACAGTAACATTACATTCATGAATTAAACGATAACAGGCAATTATCAAAATATCACCACGTATTCATATTACATTATAGAAATCAACGTTCACTCGTTGATTTTTTGTTTTTATACAAAGAGAAAATAGTAAACCATATCTTAAAGTTATAAATACAGTATAACCATTAAAAATATGGTCAGCATTGTCATCATCCTTTGTTTATTCTATCAAATCCTATAAAAGCCTACTCCCGTAAGGGAGTAGGCTTTTTTTTATATTCTTATGTTTCTTACATATCAAGTTGTCTATACGCATTCATATGGATTCACTTTTATACATAGCTATACAAAATATATAAATAGATGTATCGATTCATTTTTATAAAGGAAATATTTATGCAATTACTCAGATTGTCTGACGTACAAACAATGACGCAATTATCACGTTCATATATCTATAAACTAATTTCACAAAAAGGGTTTCCCCCACCAAAGAAAATCGGAGCCTCTTCGTTTTGGATAAGTGATGAGATTGAGGAATGGTTAGCAACCATTTGGATGAGAGGGATGAAGCAATGTTAGAAGAATATGAATACACAGAAATTACTAGAGATGAATTCTATAAGTATTTTGACAGTGAGAAAGTAAAACCTTCATCTCAATGGAATATCAATATCAAAGACTATTTGAGCTTGATTGTTGATATTCAACATGCAAAGTATTTTCAAGATAAAAAATATGTTGGATTTGATGATGTTCTAAGTGAATCACTAGAGCTTGGGTTGAATCAATATCTAAGTGATTTACTGAGCATTCGTGAAAATACCAGCTTATAAAAAGGTGAGCCTCATTATTAATAATTTAAATGATGGGCCTTAATAACAAATTGGCACTAATGCCTTTTAAAAACATAGGATTAGAAAAATGATTAAACAATATTTTGATACACTTGATGCGAATAATTACACGATTTTGCCATGCAACGGTAAAGTGCCAGTCATTAGTAATTGGACGACAGCAAAAAATGATGAAGAATGGAAGGAACTACACCCTCACAAAAATATTGGAATTCTTATCAGTGATAAACTACTTGCTATTGATGTTGACATTACAGACGAAGAATGTGCTATTGCCATTGGGGGAAGTATAATAAGAAAATTTGGTAAAAATTTACCAACTAGGGTCGGAATGACACCTAAACATTTATTTTTGTTTAAATGTGCTGATGGACAAATTATTACAAAAATAGTGGTACATTTAAAATCGCCTACTAATGAAAAGCATATTATTGAAATTTTAGGGTATGGTCAGCAATTTATTGGATTTGGAAAGCACCCTAGTGGAAATAATTATGAGTGGATTAGTAAAAGAAATCCTCTCAATACCCCTCTTCATGAGCTATGTAAACTGTCATTTTCAGACATTGCAGATTGGATAGCTGACTTAAAATCAGAGTTACCTAATGGATGGAGTCTTTCTAAAATAACTGGTTTGAATCAACAACAGTCCAATGATAATAAGAAGCCTTCAAGTAGCAACAATGCGATATCAAACCATATGAAGCAAGTTAATGTGTCTTCAAGCAATCATACGAATATCAGTATTGAACAATTAAAATCATACCTTGATGATATTCATGATTATGATGACTACAATGACTGGATAAATATCGGTATGTGTCTGCATAATTATGATACCGTAAATGGCCTTTCTCTATGGAAGGAATGGTCATCACGTAGTACAAGCTATAATATCGGGGACTGTGAAACGAAATGGTCAACCTTTGAGAATCAGATTGCTAACCCGTTGACAATTGCAAGCATCATTAAACGTTCCAATGACGTTAGGAAATTACAAATATCTAACAAAATCAATAATTGTTCAGATTCAGATACATTGCTTGATATTTTAGAGAAGGCTAAAAATGATGAAACTATCAAAATTGACAGCTATGCTCATCTACTTGATAGTGTAAAAGATAAATATCAATCTTTAACAAATCGCAAGTTAAGCACTAAAGAACTAAATTCCTATTTTAAAAATGAATATGAATTATCTGAAAATGGGGTTTACTACCATCAAGAAAAGAATGGTCATCAGATTTCTACACGAATATGCGGCTATCTATCAGTTGAAGCTATGACCCATAATAACTGTAATAGAAATTTTGGCAGATATTTGAAATTTAAAAATACCCGTGGTGATATGAATAAATGTTATATCCCTATGGCAACTTTAATCGATAAGGGCGGTGCTGCACATAGAATGTTGGTAGATAACGGCTTGTTCATTGATAATAACAGCTTTAATCATGTTATTAATTATATTAATACAAGAGAAAATTTGCCCACTGTTGAAATAACTAATAAGGTAGGATGGTATAACAATAGTTATGTATTACCCCATCAAACGTTAGGTGTGCAAGAAGTTTTCTATCAAAATGAAGGCTTTAATGCGTCTAATCCTTACTCAATATCAGGTAGTTTAGAGGATTGGCAGCAAAACATCAGTCGTTACTGCATGGGAAATCCACTGCTAATGTTCTCCGTTTGCGTGGGATTTTCTGGTGCATTACTTAAGTTGTGTGGGCATCCGATGGGTATCGGATTTCACATCTATGGTGGCTCAAGTCAAGGGAAGTCCACCATATCACATGTTTCATCATCCGTTTTTGGGAATCACTCCGATTTTATGAAAAACTGGAGAGCCACTAGCAATGGTTTAGAATCAGTAGCAGAATTGCATAATGATAGTGTTTTAGTTTTAGATGAAATATCACAGGTAAACGGAAAAGAACTCGGCGATGTTATTTACATGTTGATGAATGGAAATGGCCGTTCACGTGCAACTAAAACTGGTGATGCACGTGAAACAAAAAAATGGCAGATATGTGTGTTGAGTAACGGTGAAAAATCAATTGAAACTCATGCGATGGGATATGGTGAAAAAGGCATTAACGCGGGGCAGTTTTTACGTTTATTGAATATTCCGCTGTTTGGTAAACATGGTGCATTTAATCATTTACATGACATGGAATCAGGAGAATCATTAACAAGCCATTTAAGTTCATTTTCTCAAAAATACTTTGGAATTGCAGGCACAACATGGATAGAAGTATTAATTTCATCTCAAGAGAACTATCCCAAATTATTGAATTTCATTGTCGACGAAATGAAATATGAGGTGGCTAAACACAATATTGTTTTAACGCGTCAAGATAGAAGAGCACTTAATTCATTTGGTATTGTTGCCTTGGCGGGGGAATTAGCAACTGATTATGGCGTGACTGGATGGAAAACAAGGCAGGCATTTATGTCGGCAGTGGAGTGCTTCATACAGTGGAAGTTGAATAATGGGTTTCAAAATACTGATATTGAGACCACGCAGGTTTTACAAGCAGTAAAGAATTTTATAGATATGCATTCTAATAGTAGATTTCTTGATGTATTAGATAATCCTGACCGATACATTACTAATTTAGCCGGATACAAAAAATCGGCTAATCATCAAATACAATATATGTTTAATGATGCTGCATTTATTGAGGCATTGAAGGGCTATGATTTGCGTTGTGCCATCAGCATATTAAAAAAAGAGAAATGGTTGCTTCATGACAGCAATCGCAATAAAAAATCGCATCAAATTCATGGAAGAACGAATAAACTTTACACTATTCTGATACCTAATGATAATGCCGACAATGAGTATGTAAAGGACGTTTCGAATCTTGATAGCACTACAAATTTCGGTGATTGGACATAAATCCCCAGCCTCCCCACTTTAAAATGAAAAGTGGGGAGGCTACAAGGCTTGTATTTAAAGAGCTTCCCCACTATTCCCATTAATTATTTTTTTAATCACTGTTATTTAGAAAAATAATAATGAATAACGAATATTATTAAATTCTCTAATATTGTATTTTAATATGGGAATAACGGGGATACTGGGAAACCCCTTGTAATACATGACCTGCATAATCCAAATCAACGGTGAATAGTGGGGGTAATTATATGATGACATTGAAAATCATCGTTAGGACACCATACTATTTTACCTTTTTAATCAAGGCATTATAGCAAATACTGCCCTATTTTATTAGAGGACTATTTTTAACGGTGGCGCGTATAGTTAGTTCAGCATTAAAAATATCCTCTATGCTTATCCACTAGGATTACCAATATTTTCAATGCTAGTGAATAAGTATTGAGATGTCCCAAAAACATGTTTTAAACTCAATGCAGCAGCATTGGTGAAGGCCATTGTAGTAGAACGCACATAACGTGCTTCGATTAAACGTTTAATGGCAGATGATTTGTAATGTGGAGTACGTTTTTTAACCTATTAGGTTAAAAATTGATAATTAATATTCGGATTCAATGTTACGATATGAGATGTTTACGATAACATCATGCCATATCTTAACATTGTGACTAATAATAAAGGCTCTATATGGATTCCAAGGTCTTTTTGTTAAACTGGACGAATGGAAAATACACTTGTAACAATCAAAGAGTTAGTCAGCGAAGCGCAATGCTATGAAGCGATTAGAAAGCTAAGATGGC
>JBDLTP010000066.1:0-2603 GCA_039805765.1 Pseudomonadota bacterium | reverse complement strand
CGCCTCGACGTAAAATTCTAGGCAGCCATTTTATGCTGAATTTCCTCCTTAAGGTTTAATTTTTGGTGTACGTTAGTCGTATCGGGATTTAGGTCAACGAATTGAACACGCTCCCAATTGCGAGGATCATTACTCCAGCGTTGTGGGTTTTGGTCACGCGCTTTTTCATAAACTGCCTGTCGATTCAATAGGATATCTTCATCTAATCCTGCATGACGTTGGGCAGGAGTGACAAATTTTATCGCACTATGACGATGTTCATTGTTATACCATTCCACAAGATTAGCTGTCCAAGTCCGCGCCTCTAGGACGCTGTCAAAAGGCGTGAGTGGATAGTGTGGTCGATATTTTAATGTTTTAAAAAGGGATTCGGAGTAAGGATTATCATTACTTACTGCAGGTCGGCTTAGTGAAGGCATTACGCCCAGTTGTTGCAGTGTGGCTAACATCGTTGAGCCTTTCATGGGACTGCCATTATCCGAGTGAAGTATGAGCTGATTTGGCAGTATCTTCTCACGCAAGCACACATCACGCACTAACTCGCTAGCTAAAGCACTACTTTCTTCTTCATGCACTTGCCACCCGACAATTTTTCGACTAAAAATATCCATAAACAGATAGAGATAGAAAAACCGTCCACGGCACGTAGAGGGCAAGTAGGTGATATCCCAACTATAAAGTTGATTAGGTGCTGTCGCGCAGATAGCACGTGGCTTAGTGCGTGATTTTGCAGGATGTTCACAACGACGATGCGTCAACTGATTTGCAGCTCGCAGTAGACGATAGAAAGTCGATTCAGATGCGAGGTAATGTCCTTGATCTGCTAGTCTTGGCACAATTTGACTGGGCGGCAAATGTCCATATTCCTCAGAATTTGCCACGGCCAACACGTGTGCTCGCTCACAGTCTGTGAGCTTGTTTGCTGGCTGATAATCTCGCTGGGGGCGTTTATCACTCTGTATCTCATCACCCGTCTGCCAGCGTTGCAAGGTTCGCTCACTTAAACCTATAATCTCACAAACCTGTAACTGCCGTGCCCCCGCTAGCATCGATTCATTGACTAAACTAATGACTTGCTTGCGCTCTTCATGAGGAGTCATTTTTCCTCTCCCCCCAAGAGCGCTCGGAACTTTTTTTGTAAAACAAGCAGTGCTGTCGCTTCTGCTAAAGCCCTGTCTTTACGTAATAATTCGCGCTCTAAACTTTGTATTTCAGTTTTTAATCCATGAACCTCGCGCGCTTCTTCTCGCTTAGTCAATTCACTATCGATTTTTATGAAAAAGAAATTAAGTTAGTGTAAATATTAAGCCAGCAATTCCAATAGAGCTATTTCCAAAAATGTTATTAAATGATGAAGCATTAAGTATTGAGTAGTCTGCCGAATTATGAACCACTGTAGTTTTTACTGTAGTTTCGGCTTGGTTATGAACGACTGTCCTTTGACTGGTGCGTCTAATATTTGCAATTAAAACTGAACTTAAATTACAATTAGATAATTAAAAATGGATTATGGCGCTTTAAATTTCTCATAAAAAACTATGCTTAATATTCATCAAATATTTCACAAAATAATTGATGGTTTAACTTGAAAGCATTGAGAATTAACGGATCAAAATGATTGGGTTGCGTGCGTGAATCTCCGTGAATAACGATTTCAATCGTTCTTTGATGGTCAAAGGCTGGTTTGTAGGGGCGTTTACTGCGTAGGGCATCGTATATATCACAAATGCACATAATTCGCGATGCAAGCGGAATTTCATCGCCCTTTTTACCATAGGGATATCCTGTACCATCCCATTTCTCATGATGATTGAGTGCGATTTCTGCGCCCATTTTGAGATAGGGCGATTTGCTATCTCCGAGAATTTTAGCACCCATCGCAGCGTGTTCCTGCATCAGTTCCAATTCGCCATCGACAAGACTACTGGGTTTAAGCAAAACGTGATCGGGGACGCCTATTTTTCCAATATCGTGCATGGGACTGGCAAAAAAAATCGTTTCGATAAATTCCTCATCCATGCCTAAGGCTTAAGAAAGTACCCGACTATAATAACTAATGCGCTGAACATGTGCGCCGGTATCTTCGTCTTTATGTTCAGCGGCTCTTGTCATCGTAAAAATCGTTTCCTGGTACCCCTCTTTCAAATCTGCTGTTCTTTCACGCACACGTTGCTCTAACACCTCGTTATAGTGACGAAGCTCTTTATTTAATAAACGAATTTTCAACATATTATGAACACGTACTAACACTTCTGCAATTTCAAAAGGTTTACTAATGAAATCTTCTGCACCGGCTCTTAACGCGCGTAATTTTTGATCTGGCTGCGCTGTAATCACTAATACAGGTAAATAACCGTCATTTTCGATTTGTTTGAGTTCTTCCATGACAGCAAAACCATCCATTTCAGGCATTTGCAAATCCAGCAAAATTAAGTCGTACACATGTTGTCGATGAAGGCTGCATACCTCGGTGGATTTCATTGTAAGGATACAGTCAAAAATAATATCCCGATTTAATGAGTTGAAATGAGATAATGGAAACCTAACTATTTCTCAGGGCAAGTTATCAAATGATCAGTTATGAAAAGCACATTGAAGTAAAA
>JBDLTP010000065.1:0-124348 GCA_039805765.1 Pseudomonadota bacterium | reverse complement strand
TGCTACGCAACATTTTCAAATTTTCTTGTAGCACTTTATTTAAATCCACAACCGGATTTAAAACATCGTTTTTTCCGTCACGTCTGCAATAAAGCAACATTTTTTCAATCAGACTTGCCGCTTTTCCACCAGCGGCTTGAATTTGTTTCGAATTTTCAATTAATTCCGCACTCACCTGCTCTCTACTGATACTTTCTAAAAGCACATCTTCAGCCGAAAATTTGATCATTTCGTTATATCCCGAAATAACCATCAACAGATTATTAAAGTCGTGTGCAACACCTGACGTTAAACGGCTAATACTCTCAATTTTTTGCATTTGTACAACTTGATTATGGAGCAAAACATTCTTTTCAATTGAAATTTCTAAATCAATTTTATTTTGTTCTCTAACCGTTATATCATCAATTTCAGCCATAAAACCAATACGTTGTTTAAATTCATCCATAATGGCTGTGGTTTTAATTAACAGTAAATGTCCACCTATCGTGGTGACATATTCCGTTGTATTGGTTAACTTGTCGAGTATGTTGATTTGATGCGCTGGATACTTGTGGAATAAATCAATATTTTTTCCAATTAGATTATCCACATCAAAATCAGGCAGGTCAGTTCGAATATCATTTTCTGCATTGCTTAATATAGTCACAGCACTATGATTAATATAGGCGATATTACGCTCTAAATCACAAATAATCACACCAACAGATAAGCTATCTAACCCCAGTTTTAAACGTAAAATATAAATGGCTAATTTCGGATTATGCATCATATCAAACATTAAACGCATGCTGGGCGAGCATATTTCCTCAATAAACCAGTTTAATTCACTTAGGTTATTTGCGTCAGCAGTAGACTGATGAATTTGAAGTTTGCCCTGCACTTCTAATAATTTTTCAACAAAGAATTGACTGGCAGGATGCTTTGAATCGTAAAGATTGACTAAGTCAGATAAAACTAAGTTTTCATCGACTTCATGCTGAAAAAATCCCATATACCAATCAGGAAAAATGCGATTTTGAACTTCACCTCTAAAGAAACAATTTGTTTTTTCATGGCGTGCGTCTTGTGCTATAACGTTAAATAAGGCCTCAACAGCTTCACGCTCGCCTTCCAACATTTGCAAAAAATAGCCTTTGTTGTAGACCAATGCGCCGGTTATTAATAGGTTTTTATTATTTTTACGTGAAGAGCGTAATATATCAACTAAATCTTTTTCTGAAAAACCCGCTACCACTTTACTCGCATAAACCAGTTGATATACATTTTTTGAAGAAATTTTTTCCGACATTTAATATTGCATCCGCTTAAACAATAATTGAAATAAATGTGTTGAATTTATCTCACAAAAATCGGAATTTAGAATTAATGCAAAATAAACTTAATTAAAAATATCAGTTATTTAAAAATAGTCAAATAATTTATAGACAAACAAACAAACAAACAAACAAACAATTATGGCTTTTTGCCGCCTTAAGTGCAACGGGAATCACGGCAATTTATTTGACATAAATTTTAAATAACGGCAAAGCAAATGACATTAAACTTTATATAAGGTTTCACATTTTGTTGAGTATGGATCAAATGTAGTTTTCTCCAATACACCAATTGAGCGTTTGAATGGAACACTGGAGACGCGAGCTGAAATTGCGCCCATAAAAAAAGCCCCATAAATATTCACAGGGCTTTTTTTTAGTGACGTAAAAACAGCGATTATGCGCTTTGTTGCTCTTCAAGCTCTTTAATGGCTTCTTTAATGCTCAGTCTAACGCGACCTTGACGGTCAATTTCTAAGACTTTTACTTTCACAACATCACCTTCATTTAAGCGCTCACTGACTTTTTCAACACGCTCATCTGAAATTTGTGAAATATGCACTAAACCGTCTTTACCTGGTAAAATTGTCACGAAAGCGCCAAAGTCCATAAGACGAACCACTTTGCCTTCATAAATTTTACCCACTTCAACTTCCGCAGTAATTTCTTCAATTAAACGACGCGCTTCTTCGCCAGCCGCTTTATCAACGGAGGCCACTTTGACGATACCGTCATCGGTTAAATCAATACTTGCACCGGTTTGCTCAGTAATGCTACGAATAGTGGCACCACCTTTGCCAATAACTTCACGAATTTTACTTGGATCAATTTTAAACGTAATAATACGTGGCGCAAAATCTGACATTTCATCACGAGAAACCGCAAGCGCTTTGTTCATTTCACCTAAAATGTGCAAACGCCCAACTTTCGCTTGTGCGAGAGCGGCTTTCATAATTTCAGCGGTAATGCCGTCGATTTTAATATCCATTTGAAGCGCAGTAATCCCTTCAAGTGAACCTGCCACTTTGAAATCCATATCGCCCAAGTGATCTTCATCGCCCATGATGTCAGAAAGCACGGCAAATTTATCGCCTTCTTTAATAAGCCCCATCGCAATACCTGCAACAGGTGCGCTCAGAGGAACGCCTGCATCCATTAACGCTAAGCTACTGCCGCAAACTGACGCCATGGAACTCGAACCATTAGACTCGGTAATTTCAGATACAACACGAATCGAGTAAGGAAACTCTTCCATATTTGGCAAGACGGCTAATACGCCGCGTTTCGCTAAACGACCATGACCGATTTCGCGACGTTTTGGTGAACCCACAAATCCTGTTTCCCCTACGCTGTAGGGAGGGAAGTTGTAGTGCAACATAAACGGCTCTTTATATTCACCTGCAAGTGCATCAATAATTTGTGCATCCCGCGCCGTACCGAGTGTTGCCACCACTAACGCTTGAGTTTCACCACGGGTAAACAGGGCTGATCCATGCGTTCTTGGCAAGACACCTGTACGAATACTTATTTGGCGAACTTGATCAAGTGGACGACCATCAATACGTTTGCCTTCGTTTAAAATAGCACCACGTACAACGTCATATTCTAATTGCTCAATCACCGTTTTAATGGCCGACTCTGCGAACTGGTCATCAGCAGTCAATTTTTCAATAATGGCAGTGCGAATTTCTTTGAGCTTTTCTTGGCGAATCAATTTCTCAGGAATAGAGTAAGCATCTTTGACGGCCGCTTCAATTTCACTACTAACAGCGCGATTCAATTCATGATTGGCATCAGGGGCTGTCCACTCAACAGGAGCGCAATTGGCAAGTGCCGCAAATTCAGTAATCGCCTGAATAGCGGTTTGCATTTGCTCATGACCAAAAAGAACCGCGCCAAGCATCACTTCTTCAGACAAACATTTTGCCTCAGACTCTACCATCAACACGGCATGCGCTGTTCCTGCCACGACTAAAATTAAATCAGATTCTTTTAGCGCATCAGGGGATGCATTGAGTAAATATTGTCCATCTTTATAGCCAACACGCGCAGCGCCAAGTGGGCCATTAAAAGGCAAGCCCGAAATAGCCAATGCCGCAGATGCGCCAAGTAAAGCAGGAATTTCTGTATCAACATCAGGATTAAGTGACACCACGGTGGCAATAATTTGCACTTCATTGGTGTAGCCTTCAGGAAATAAAGGACGAATGGGACGATCAATTAAGCGAGAAATTAACGTTTCTTGTTCAGATGGGCGACCTTCGCGTTTGAAAAATCCACCTGGAATTTTACCTGCAGCGTATGCTTTTTCTTGATAATTAACGGTTAAGGGAAAAAAATCGCCGCTTGATGGCTCTTTTTTACCAACGACGGTAACGAGTAAAGAGGTACCGTTAACATCAATAATGACAGCGCCGCTCGCTTGACGCGCAACTTCACCTGTTTCTAGCGTAACTTTTTGATCGCCGTACTGAAATTCTTTCCTAATAGGGTTCACTATGAGGTTTCCTGTGTTTGAAGGGTAATGTAAAAATAAGTTCATTCCATGAGATGTAAAGCAAAAACGGCACAATCCGTGCCGTTTTCTTTTACGGTTTTATTTACGCAAACCTAAACGTTCAATAAGCGAGCGATAACGTGCGCTATCTTTATTTTTCAAATAATCAAGCAATTTGCGACGTTGGTTAACCATACGCAATAAGCCACGACGTGAGTGGTTATCTTTTTTGTGTGCGGCAAAATGGGGTGCTAAATGTTGAATATGGGCGGTTAATAAAGCAACTTGAACTTCAGGTGATCCGGTGTCAGTTTCGGTTAAACGATACGCTTCAACAACGGCTTTTTTTTGTTCTGCGGTAAATGGCATAAAATCAATAATCCCTAAGATTAAAATAAAATAAAAAGTTTCCACGATAGGGTGTAGAAACCCAAGGTATGAGGCGAAGTTTATTGCTTGCGCCTAATCATTCAGATTGAACAATTTTTTCGGGTGTAGTTTACCATTTATTCCGTATTCCCCCAACCCTAAAAATAGACCGTCGGCATAAAGTCGATAATCGCTTTCCCTTTTTTGGTCATCGATATCAATATCTTGACCGTATGAAATGGCTTTGGCTTGCTGCTCGGATAAATGAACAGCGGGTAGGTTTTCCAATGGTTTATCGCAAGCAATTAGATTTGCATGTAATTCGTCATGTGCAAGAGCGCTTAATTGCTCAATTGTTTTGGCATCTTTCAACAAAAACTGCCCCGCTTGCGAGCGCCGTAAAGCGGTCACCGTGGCGCCGCATCCTAAATCATGTCCAATATCTTCAGCGAGTGAGCGAATATAGGTTCCTTTTGAACAAGCAACATCGAGCGTTAATGTATCGACTGTCGCTTTGAGTAACTGCAATTCGTAGATGGTAATTTGGCGGGGTTCGCGCTCAACGGTAATGCCTTCTCGCGCTAATTCATATAACTTTTTACCATTAAGCTTTAACGCCGAATACATAGGCGGCACCTGCGCTTGCACTCCAATGAATTTTTCAAGGCAACACTGAATTTGTTCACTTGAAAGTGCGGGGACGGGTTTTGTTTCAATGATCTGCCCTTCAGCATCACCAGTATCGGTCATCACACCTAATTTCATGGTGACTTGATAACGCTTGTCATCATCAAGCATTAACGCGGATACTTTGGTTGCTTCACCAAAACATAACGGTAAAAGTCCTGTCGCAAGGGGATCTAAACTGCCTGTATGCCCGGCTTTATTGGCGTTAAACAAACGTCGAACTTCTTGAAGCGCTTTATTTGACGACACCCCCAGGCGTTTATCGAGCAAAATAATCCCGTGAACATTCAGGCCGGATTTTCGTTTACTCACTCGTTTCTCCAAAACTCAACACACTCCCACCATGATGACTCCATTCCGCTAAAACAAATCGCGTTGCCTTTGCCCCATTAAGCATAAAGTCATGCTTTCCGGCGCGGTGAGTGTGTCCATGAATTAGTTGCAAGCAGTCATATTGCGCCATTATTTTATTAACGGTCATTTGATTGACGTCCATAATGTCACTAGACCTGTTAAATTTGTACCAAAAACTGCGTAAACGATACCATCGAGCCGCAAGCAAACGTAGCCACAAGGGTTTAGATAGCACATTTTGTTGCCACGCTTGCGTGCGCGATTTCACGCGAAAAGCTTGATACGCCAAGTCATCACTACAAAGTAAATCGCCATGCGTGAGCAATGTGCGCTGACCTTCCAGCTCAATTACGGTGTAGTCATCAAGTAAAACAACTCCCGTGCCACGCGCAAAGCGCTCACTGATAAGAAAATCACGATTACCGCGCTGCAAATACACATTCACACCGGTATCTGTTAATTGTTTTAATTCGCGGCGAACTTTCGCGCTGGTCGCCGTAAAATCATCATCCCCCACCCACGCATCAAATAAATCGCCTAAAATATAAACGGAACTGGCTTGACGCGCTTTTGTTTGGAGAAAATGAATGAAATGACGTGTAATTTGGGGTTTGTCAAAAGACAAATGTAAATCTGAAATGAATAGAATCATAGGCGAGCAGATCAAAAAAATACGGTGAAAAATAACAATGACATCACTTTTCACCGATCATTTTGAGTCTATAGTTAATTTATTTTAATAAGTTCAACGTCAAAAATTAACGCTGCATTAGGACCAATATCACGACCCGCACCCGTTGAACCATAAGCCAAATCAGACGGAATATAAAAACGGTATTTTGAGCCTTCCGTCATTAATTGCACGCCTTCTGTCCAGCCTTTAATGACGCGATTTAATGGAAACGATGTTGAGGTACCGCGTTTGTATGAGCTATCAAACTCATGACCGTCCAAGGTTCTGCCCGCATAATGCACTTCAACCATATCGGTTGCGCTTGGATTTTTTGAGCCTTTGCCTTTAATTAAAACTTCATATTGCAAGCCACTTGGCGTCGTGACCATATTCGGTTTTTTCGCGTTTTCAGCTAAAAAAGTGATTCCAGCCGTTTTATTTTCTTCCGCTGTTGCAGAATGTGCAGATGACGTCATGGCAAGCCCTAAAAATACTATTTTAAAAAATGAAGCGAATTTTTGTGTTAATTTCATGGTTAAATCCTTAATTATTGAATCAATTCCGCTTTTTCAATTACGATATCGGTTTTAGGAACGTCTTGGTAACCGTTGCGCGAACCGGTAGGCTCTGTTGCCATTTTGTCGACAATGTCCATGCCCTCAATCACCTCACCAAATACCGCATAACCCCAGCCACTGGCATTTTTACCTGAATGATTTAAAAAGCTATTATCTTTGTAGTTGATAAAGAATTGTGCTGACGCGGAGTGTGGCATATTGGTTCTTGCCATCGCAATTGAGCCGCGTGTATTTTTCAAGCCATTATCGGCTTCATTTTGAATTTCGGCATGAGTTGCTTTTTGCTTGAAACTGGTATCAAAACCGCCCCCTTGCGCCATAAAATCTTTAATCACACGATGAAAAATAGTGCCATTGTAGAAGCCTTCGTTCACATACGTTAAAAAGTTTTCGCTACTGATAGGGGCTTTTTCATGATTAAGTTGAATGACGATATCGCCAAGTGATGTCGTTAATTTAACTTTTGGATGCTCGTTTGACATTTTATTTTCCGTTGCAAAAGAAGTTGTTACTGTAAAAAGAAACAACAGTGAAAGTAAAAATTTACGCATTTGTTTCCTTATGATTGTTTTTGAAGAAATGAATTTTAGGCGGTTTTCACTTGAAATAGAAGTCTACGCTTGTTAAATTGCGTTATCTTTTACATTTAAATGTCTTCCATACAAATACACATGCTGAAAATATATAACACGCTCACACGCTCTAAAGAAACATTCACGCCACGCGTCGCCGGTAAAGTTGGTTTGTATGTGTGCGGCATGACCGTTTACGATTATTGCCATGTCGGTCACGCACGCGTGATGGTGGTGTTTGATACGGTCACCCGCTATTTACGTTATTTGGATTATGAGGTGATCTATGTGCGCAATATTACCGATATTGACGATAAAATTATTCACCGCGCCAACGAAAACGGAGAAGATTTTCATGTCCTAACGGAGCGTTTTATTGATGCCATGCACGAAGATGAACATGCGTTATTTGTTCTTCCCCCTGACAGAGAACCGCGTGCAACCTCCTCTATTGCCGATATTATTGCGATGATTCAAACGCTCATCGAGCGGGATTTTGCCTACGTTGGCACTAATGGCGATGTCTTTTATGCTGTTGAAAAATTCAAAGATTACGGTAAATTATCAGGTAAAAATATCGATGATCTCCAAGCAGGCGAGCGGGTGGATGTTGATTTAGCAAAACGTAATCCAATGGATTTTGTCTTATGGAAAATGGCCAAAGCTGATGAGCCGTCATGGGAATCGCCATGGGGAAATGGTCGTCCCGGTTGGCATATTGAATGCTCTGCGATGGCAACATGTTGCTTAGGTAATCATTTTGATATTCACGGTGGCGGCATGGATTTGCAATTCCCTCATCATGAAAATGAAATTGCGCAGTCTGAAGGCGCAACGGGAGAAAAATTCGTCAATCTTTGGATGCACAACGGTTTTGTGCGCATTAACGAAGAAAAAATGTCTAAATCATTGGGCAATTTTTTCACTGTGCGTGAAGTGTTAAAGGCGTATCGCCCTGAAATTATTCGTTTCTTTATTTTATCGAGTCATTATCGCAGTCCGCTCAATTATGCTGATGAATCACTAAACGATGCAGCGGCAGGTTTAACGCGTCTTTATACCGCACTACGCGATGTAGAAATTATCCAATCAGCTATCGAAGATGAATACAAACACCGCTTTGAGCAGGCAATGAATGATGATTTTAATACGCCCGTTGCCTTGTCTGTTTTATTTGACCTCGCGCGTGAGCTGAACAAAACAAAGTCACCTGCATTGGCAACCACATTAAAATATCTAGCCAGTTTTCTTGGATTACTGCAAGAGAATCCCGATAGTTTTCTGCAAGGAGAATCCGACAGTGACGCCGCGATTGAAATGCAAATTCAAGCGCGAATTGAGGCTAAAGTAGCCAAAAATTGGGCGTTAGCGGATCAAATTCGAGATGAACTCAAAGCTCAAAACATCATTTTAGAAGATTCGCCTGACGGGAGTACACGCTGGCGCAGAGAATAACCAAAGCCTACGCCATTTAGGTATTCATCAATAACTTCAGATTGAAATAACGGCAATCATTGACCCATAATTGATGTTTTAGACCGATTTTTTGCAATACTTTTATATTTACCCATAAATTATGCCGTCAGTTGTAACAGGATCTTCACGTCTTGAATTAGTCAGCATGACATAATTTTTCAAGCATAAAATTACTGGTACTTTGAAATTCATTGCTATTCAAAGGTACTCTAAGGACGACAAACGCGTTTTTAAATAAATTGACTTCTTAAAGCAACAAGGACAAAAACAAGCGTCTAATCTGATATCAACATTTTTTTATAGGTTCACAATAAAAGCTTATCCCTCAAATGAGTGATGACGTAACTATTTTCAATGACTAGAGTGCTAATTGTACTTTTAAGGTTATAACAGGAAAACTGTTCCACAATGTTAGCGAGAATAGACAATGAAACGTATCATGATGCTTTGCTTATTAATCTTTTTCAATGCGAAACCAGCTAATGCGGAATACTTCGCCAACGGTGACATTTATGGCTATGCCTACGATATGCTAGGTAATATAGCGCCTCGATTTGGAAAACTAGCTGCCCATAAAGTGTTTGCGCTAAAACATGAAGATGGCAAAATATTTAACAAAATTAGGCGTGTTTATCAAAACTCAGAAATTCAGCTTTCTCCCCAAAATGAATGTATTTTTCGACCGAAAACTGACCATCCCGTTTTTTTAGGGAAAAAAGAGGATGGTAGCTACGAGGAACTTAAAATCAACTACCTCAAATTTGCCTGTTTTAAGCATTAATTAACCACCGCTCTCGCAGATTCATTTGCACAATTGTGTAAATGAAATGAATTGATACTGGTATAATTTTGACGATAACTTTATTTTTTTATTAGAATACAACCTTTAAGTTATTGTTATTTTTCCGAGCAAAAGGAGAGCCAAATGAATAATAAAGATCAATCGAATTTAAAAGCCTTGCTACTTTTAGGTATTTTATTTTTAGTGAGTATACCCAGTATCTCAAACGCAGATACCTGTGGCGCCATTAGGCAACGTTATTGGGACTGTGTGCGTTCCTCTATGAATAATGGCACATGTGAATCTAACGTCACCATTCCACCAGAATGTTTAATGGGCGCCGGATCGAGTTCTTCCTCCAAAAGTAAAACTGGGGAAACTAAAACAAATACAGAAGAAAAGAAATACAAACGCGGACTATTTGGCACCAAAAAAGAAATTATCGATACCACACCTATTGGCTACCAAAACCAAGAAAATGCGCCACCGCCAAAATTAATTCGAACCGTAAACATTAAGCCAAAGGGTAGAAACTTTCTAGAAAGCGAAGAAGAAGTGAATGCCTATTTAGCTAAAGTGAAAATAGATTTGATGGCAGTGATTAAAGAAGGCCGCAAAGTTCGCTTACAATTCCAATAAATTCTTTTCAATTTTGCGCTTAGTAAATAACTAGGCGCATACAAATTATAAAGTACTCTTATGTCCGTGCTACGAATTGATCATTATAACCTACGTGCAAATAGCGAATTAGTTGAAATACTTCGCCATTTTTATTGTGATATCGTGGGCCTTGAAATGGGAATGCGCCCACCCCTAAAAAGCAGTGGATATTGGCTATACGCTGGAGAAAAAGATGTACTTCACCTTTCGCAAACAGCACCAGATGAAATTCGTGAATGTCATATAGTAACCACCTTTGATCACATTGCTTTTTCATGTGATGATTTTAAAAGCATTGAATCACGCTTAATTGCTAAGGGTATTCCCTATCAACACTCAGAAGTTCCAAGCACGGGGCAGATTCAACTTTTTTTCAATGACCCTGCCGGCAATCGCATTGAATTAAACTTTGCTCCTCCAAATACTTAAATTCACATTCACTGCAAATACACCATACTACTTTTGAATTAAATACTGATTCGCCAGTTGATTAACCCGTGACTTCAAGTCTTTGGCTGTTTTGAAATGAATCACATGTCTTTTAGCTATTTGAACTGACTCACCGGTTTTAGGATTTCGTCCAATTTGAGCTTCTCGACATCGCAGTGAAAATGTCCCAAAACCCCGTATTTCAATATTTTCACCCTGCGCCAACCCATCCGTCATTTGTTTGAGGATTTGATTGACAGCCGTTTCAACCACTCTATTCGCTAAATTAGGCTTCCGCTTTGATATAGCAGAAATAAGTTCTGATTTGATCATGGTAGTAAAACTCGCTACTAAATTTGTCAATTAACGTCATCTCTATCCATTGCGCATTCAGAAATACCAATGAAATAATGCGTTTAGCTCTAATATGTAATAATTTCCAAGTAGCACACCTCAGAATACATATAGCCTCTAACGCCATTAACCTCAGTATAAATAAATCGTTTACTTTACTCATCATCCATATGGGTGATTTCAAGATAAAAATCTTAATTAAATTCAAAAAAATGGCGTATTGCTTGAAAAACTGGCTTCGTTAACTATCCGTTATAGAGAATTTACACATTTTTTAAGGAAATACTGTGTTTCAAACGATTGCTGTAGTGATTTTTAACAATTAGTTAGGTATGATGTTGTCATCTATAACATGAAATTTTTTTAATGAATACATACACCATTCGTCCCCTAGAAAGATCCTCGTTTGCTATAGCTGAGGCAGTTAATTTACTGTGTTCTAATTGCCCTAATGAATCAGAACGATACGAAAAAAGTAGATTATTTTCTGAAATAGATATTGTTGACACACCTCCTTTTTATAAGGTTTTTTTTGGAGCCTATAATAATGCGGATGGCAAGCTTATTGGTGTTGGCGGAATAAAATCTGCGGATTGGGCGTCAGATACCTGTATCCTCTATATGATGGCAGTAGCTGAAGAACATCGCAGCAAAGGCATAGGCTCAGGCCTTGAAGCCGCTCGAATTCAATGGATGAAGGACATATTCCCTCATGGCAGATGCCTTGTCAGCACCAAGCACAAAAAACGGTTTGAACGCTGGCACTTCAAAGTCGTCAGTGAAGTCAATGGCAGATACTTAATGATTTTAGAATTTTAGAGTGGTTATATACATTGTGATGACGTTGTAATCTGCACATTTAAAATAAAGACTCTATAATTGACCTAATTTAAAAACGCATTAGTAATAAATCACAGGGACTTCCTCGTTATGATTCTTAGCAGATTAGCACAAGTCAGTTTGACACTTTGTCTTTTTGGCGCATTGCCATGTATTGCGAGTGATGAGAAACGTGAAGCCGCCATCGCAATAGATATTCAAAAAACCGTCAACGTAGGCAAAGTGATTTGGCTGCAAACACCCGAAAAAAAATTTTTAAGTTTATACCTCAATTCCTCCTCACCAGCGCATCCAAGCTTTGTCATTCTTTTGCATGATATTGGTGGCAACCCCAATCAAGAATTAGTCATCGAAAAACTACGTCATTTTTTACCCAATCATCGCTGGGCCTCTCTCTCACTTCAAATGCCACTGCGCGAACCCAGCGCATCTACCGATGATTATTACGATTTATTTCCAGAGGCTAAGCAGCGACTCATTGCCGCGATTAAATTTGCCCAATCTGAAAATGCCGACAAAATAGTTATTGCGGGTTATGGCTTAGGGGCTTTAATGTCAACTTACGCCCTTGAAGATAAATCAATTCATGCTGACGGACTCATACTTATCAGTTTACCGGTCACTGAAAACATTAACCCCCTGCCCTTTATCTCGCAATTTAATTTACCCGTACTAGATATCTATGCAGAATTAGATTTCCCTGAAGTGGTTCATAGCGCAGGTGCTCGCCAATTAGCAGGCAAGAAAAATAGTAATTACCGACAGGTCAAAATTGAGAATGAAGGACACCCATATTCAAATGACAATGATCGTCTATTGAAACTGATTTATGGCTGGGTAAACAGAATCGTAGCAAACGATAGCCTCGCGGGTCCCCCTAGACCTAAAGGAGATTTAGTCTTCAAAGGCGCTCAAGGCATGCCCGGCGCACCTGGCCTTAAAGGTAATCGTGGCGCCACAGGGATTACCGGTGACCCAGGTATTGAAGGTATTCAAGGTCTCAAGGGAGATTTAGGACTCCCAGGCGCTCAAGGCGCTCAAGGTGCTCAAGGCACCAAAGGTGAAACAGGTATCGCAGGTATTAAAGGGGATCCTGGATCTATCGGCGATCTCGGTCTTAAAGGGGATCAAGGTCTTCAAGGTACTGAGGGCGATAAAGGCACGAAAGGTGATGCTGGTATTAAAGGTGATCCAGGCAGTAAAGGCAATAAAGGTCTTCAAGGATCAAGAGGCGATGCAGGAGCTAAAGGTGAGAAAGGAATGGTGGGCAATGATGGTCTTAAAGGGGATATTGGTCTTAAAGGAGATACTGGGCCTAAAGGTGATCCAGGTGCAAAAGGCGAGCAAGGTGTTAAAGGTGATGTGGGACCTAAAGGCGATATTGGTCCTAAAGGAGATCAAGGTATCAAGGGCGATAGTGGACCTAAAGGCGATACTGGCCCTAAAGGAGAGCAAGGTATCAAAGGTGATAGTGGACCTAAGGGTAATATTGGCCCCAAAGGCGATACAGGGCCTAAAGGTGACAGAGGGCCCGCAGCCGACAATCTAGCGCCAAAACCTTAAAATACCAACAAATCTCATTTTAGAATTGATAATGCTACCTCTCTCAAGTGCCGCAAGTGAATTCAATTTTCAGCTAAACATAAAAAAAGCCCTCATTGCATAGGAGACAATGAGAGCTTAGAGTTCAAACCAACTATAAAAACACAAAAAAAACCTTTTCGTCTATAGTATCTATAAATTCTTAAACCATCACAATACGTCAAATGACTTATATGCAAACAAAAAAATTCATTAACTAACAAAAACAGTAAAATTTATTGCCCCTATCTCCTGCAAATTGATCCTTTTGCGCCACTAATCACCGCGCGTATGTTTAGAAAGCGAATATCGCGCAATTTATTGAAAGTTCGAGTCGTTATTTATCGCGACATTTGATTTATTTACGTTCATAATTAAGACGCTTGTCAACCCAATAAAACAATAAAAAAGGTAGCGTTATGAAACACTCTAAACACATTGGATTTTTGATATTAATGGCTCTTAGTACAAATTTATGGGCGTATGGGAGTAGCAGTAGCTCAAGTGCCTGCGCCAAACCTAAATTCACCGATTTCACACCCGCTGAACATAGTGAAGTGGCAGCTGGATCTGATTTTTCCTTTATCGCCTCTGAAAATACAGCAAGTAATTCCATTGTTGTGACTGTAAAAGAGTTAGCAACCACCCTGAAAATTACCCCTGAAAATAACGGAACATTCAAAATCAGTGGTAAATTACCTTCCCCACTCAAAGATGTTTACGCAAGGATTGCCATTTCAGCTCAATCCAATAATAGTTGTTTAGGTGATGCTGGCTGGCTAATTCATATTAACCAATAATTAAATCAACCATCCGATTTAGTTTCCGATTTAGTTGATGTTTTCTTGATTCAAATCAATGTGACTGTTATTTACCTATGACACAATGCGTCAGCCTTAAAAAAGGTTAACACTTGTTAGTTTGAGACTCGATTTTAATTGGTTTCAACTGCATAACACACAAAATTATTGATGGGAAAATTATGAAAACTTTAAGCCAAATCGTATTATTTGTGATGACAGTTGCTGCATTGACAGCGTGTGGTGAAGCAGGTAAAGGACCTAGCAAACCAAGTACTAGCAGCTCAACCGTAAGTTCTGCGAACTAGAAAACGCCTCAACTTAATTACACGGGCAGTAATTTTGCCCGTGTATGGTTTTGAGAATGTTTCTCGCATTGTATTGATTCGGGAACAATAGCTAATTGCAATAAATTGAGATCAAGAATATGAATGGCGCGTTGATTTACAGTAATAATTTTTTCTTTACTGAGCGCGGTGAGTTGACGACTGATACTTTCATTGCTCAGACCTAAAAAATTACCAATATCTTGACGGCGCATACTTAAATTAAACGTGGTATTAGAATACCCTAACGACGCATATCGCTTTGAAAGCATTAACAAAAACATCGCCATTTTCGCTTTGGCTGATGTATTTCCTAAAATAGTTAATTGCTGATGTATATCCCCTATTTCTTTACTTAAAATTCGCTTTAACTGGTGTTGTAGACTGGGTATTTGAATGCAAAGTTCATTTAACTGCGATAATGGCAACTCACAAACTGAACTTGTTTCAAGTGCGCTCACATGATAGCCAAATTTTCCCTCAAAAAGAGCGTCAAGCCCCATGATTTCGCTGGGTAGATAAAATCCCATGGTTTGTTCATCACCTTGTTCATTACTAATAAATCGACGAAAAGACCCCGATTTCACCGCAAATAAGCTCAAGCATTGATCATTTTTAGCATACAAGGTTTCCCCTGTTTGTAATAAACGATTTTTTGTAATAATAATTTCTAATGTTTCAATTTCACTAATATCAAGCCCATGCGGCAAACATAAATCCGATAATCTACAATCTAAACAAGTTGTAGTGATTGTATTTATCATAAGAATAACCTTTATACATGTCGGAATTAGGATTCTACACTAACTTGAGCTGCACTCGGGATAAGAATGCTGTGAGGGGTGGCAACTTATGTATGAATTTAACGGCATCCCCACTTAAATTTAGGCGGGGATGTTTTTTTATAGTCAAGCTTTACACACGCGCAAATAATTCACGCATTTTCTGTCCTGGATGCTCAACGCGCATAAACGCTTCCCCTACTAAAAATCCGTAGACCTCATTTGATAACATCAATTCCACATTATCACGCGTATGAATACCGCTTTCGGTAATGATCAATCGATCACTTGGAATGGACTCTTTTAAATCCAGTGTCATTTGTAGATTGGTTTCAAAAGTCCGCAAATTGCGATTGTTAATACCAATCAATTTGGTTTCTAGCGTCAACGCACGAGTCAGCTCTTCTGCGCTATGCACTTCAACCAAAACATCCATGCCCAGTTGCGCGGCTAAATTAGCCAGTTCATGCAATTTTGCATCATCAAGCGCAGCCACAATTAATAAAATACAATCCGCACCCAGTGAGCGTGATTCATAGATTTGATAAGCATCAATCATGAAATCTTTACGCAACACCGGCAATGGCACTCGGTCATGAACCATTTGCAAATACGCTTCAGACCCTTGAAAAAACGTTTTATCTGTTAAAATAGAAAGGCAAGTTGCTCCATTCATTGCATAATCTTGCCCAATATTCACAGGTTGAAAATCTTCACGAATAACCCCCTGACTTGGAGAGGCTTTTTTAATTTCGGCAATAATGGCCGGTTGTTTATCAATAACTTTGCGTTGCATGGCAGCATAAAAACCACGCGGTTTTTCAATGCCTGTGGCAATATCTTGGAGGAGTTCAATAGGCGTTTGAACGCGACGACGCGCCACTTCTTCTTCTTTTTTGGCAAGGATGGTTTGTAAAATATCTGCAGGAGTTGTGCTCATAAATAAATTTTTAAACAATAAATTTTAAGAAAGTGTTATTTTAGCAGTATTGCGCCCAAAGCATGCTTTCGGTTTTAATGAACTGTCCTTTTATATTCTCTAATACGCAAAATTTCATGGCCAAAATTTCGTTTTTCGTTTTATGTTTACCGATGTATTTACTGAGTGCATGCAGCCTGTTTATGCCACGCGACGCGGTAACGCCAAGAAATACGGAAAATTTATGCGCGGTATTTAAAGAAAAAACGCAGTGGTATCAAGCAAGTGTGAATGCGTATAAAAAATGGGGAGTCCCAGTACCGGTTCAAATGGCAATTATGCACCAAGAGTCACATTTTGTTTCAGATGCACAACCGCCAAATGGAACATTATTCGGGTTTATTCCATGGTTTAGTGCAAGCAGTGCTTATGGATATCCACAATCAAAAGATGAAACCTGGCGTGATTATCAGCATAAAACAGGAAATACTTATGCGCAACGCGATAATTTTTCTGATGCCTGTGATTTTGTCGGATGGTATTCAAACACCAGTTACAAAAAATTAGGCATTCCCAAAACGGATACGAAAAATTTATATTTAGCCTACCATGAAGGTCACAGTGGATTTCAAAACAAGAGTTATCTTCAAAAACCATGGCTGATGGGAGTATCTGGAAAAGTGGCGCAACGAGCCGAGCTTTTCAAGCAACAACTCACCAATTGCAGTATAACTAGCGCAGCAAAATAGTCACGAATGACCTATCATTGGTACATTATTCCCTCACGGCATTTTAGTATTTTAATTCGATGCCTTTATAGCTTGGCGTTACTGGCTTGTTTTATGAACGCACTGACGTTCTTCACGCAAAGTATTCTTGCTGTATTGGTCATGTTGCATGGTTGGCACTATTTTAAATCACAAACAGCATGGCAACTTTTTTATAATGACGATGCAAACTGGCAAGTTTCGACTGCCGAGACTCAAAATACCATCGAGATTTTGCCTTCAACGGTTATTACCAGACAGATTATTTTTTTGCATTATCAATTAAATGGCATCACGTTTTATCGAATAATCCCAAAAGATGCACTTATTTCTGATTTAAACAATTATCGACAACTTATTGTTGCACTCAAAACCTGCACCTAACTAAACTATCATGACAACACGAATATTAAGTGACCTCTTTATTTATCCTGTTAAATCACTCGGCGGCTTTCGAGTTGATAAATGGGATGTCGTCAGCACCGGACTAAAATATGATCGACAGTGGATGTTAATTGATGAAAATGGACAATTCCTCAGCCAGCGAAAATTACCCGACATGGCGTTGATTCATACACAAATATCCCCTGCACATTTAATTATTAGCGCGCCACTGCAAGACGATTTAATTTTATCGCTAACACCAGAGCTGGGTGAAGTTATGCAAAGTTCCATTTGGGGAGATTCATGCTCAGCGCATCATATTTCAAAAACAGCCGACGCATGGTTTAGTTGCTTTTTAAAAACACCTTGTCATTTAGTTTATCTACCAACAAAAACAAAGCGCGGTGTTGATTTAATGTATGCAGAAGATCATGATCAAGTGAGTTTCTCAGATGGTTTCCCCTTTTTAATTGCCTCTAAAAATTCATTAAACCATTTAAATCAATCACTGCGAACACCTATTGAAATGGTGCGTTTTCGCCCTAATTTAGTCATTGATGGCGGTGATGCGTACGACGAGGATACGTGGCGTGAAATCACAATTGGAAACATTGATTTCAGGCTACCCAAGCCCTGCTCACGTTGCGCCATTCCTGGCATAAACCCAAAAACAGCGCAACATGAAAAAGAACCACTCACCGTATTAAGCCAATTGCGCAAATGGCAAAATAAAACGTATTTTGGTCAAAATGCACTGCATAATCAATCCGGCGAATTAATCGTAGGTGATAAAATAACGGTGAATCTAATTGGCGATAAACAGCCACCCATTTTTTGATTAAACGTTCCGGTTATATTTTTGAATAAACGTCAATGTACTGCTCTGCACTGCTTTTCCATGAAAAATCAACGCTCATTGCATTTATTTGTATTTGATGCCAGATGTCTGGAAAACCATAAAGCATAACTGCTCGTTTAATCGTTTCAAGTACCGCGCCTTCACTGGCTTCGTTAAAGACAAATCCTGTGGCTGTTTTATCTGCAATGGTACTGGGTAGCGTATCGACGACGGTATCCGCAAGGCCGCCCGTTTTTCGCACAATGGGTAGCGTACCGTAACGCTGGCTATACATTTGATTTAAGCCACAAGGCTCAAATCGAGAAGGCATTAAAAATACATCTACACCCGCTTCAATTAAATGCGCTAATGCCTCGTCATAACCTAACGTGAGCGATAATTTATCCGGGTTAGCTTGTGCAAATTCTTGTAATTGCTTTTCAAATCCTTTATCGCCACTGCCAAGTAAAACAAATTGAATCGGGAAGGTGAGTATTTCCGGTAAACACCCTAAAATCATATCAATGCCTTTTTGTTCCACAAGGCGACTAATTAAACCAATAAGCAATACATTTTCATCAACGGGCAAATTAAAATGCGTTTGCAACGCTGTTTTATTTTCTTTTTTATCCGCTAAAGTATCCACACAATAATTCTTCGCAATGAATGGATCGATTTGCGGATTCCAATCATCATCAATGCCATTGATGATTCCAATTAAATCTTGATTGCGATAAACGAGCAATCCTTCTAAACCATATCCCAATTCTGCTGTTTGGATATCTTGTGCATAAGTTGGACTGACTGTCGTAATTTTATCCGCATACGCAATGCCACCTTTGATAAATGAAATCATACTGTAAAACTCAAGGCCGTCAGGCGATAACAACTGACTTGGCAGTTGCAGTGTGGCCGCCATTAAACCGTTAAACACGCCTTGATAGGCTAAATTATGAATAGTAAATACAGTCGGTGGACATTTGTATTCCAGGGATAGTAACGCAGGAACTAGACCCGTTTGCCAATCATGACAATGAACCACGTCCGCAGTCCAATGCAGTCCCGCGCGATTCATGGCAATTTCAATCGCTGCGCGACAAAATAAAGCAAAACGCTCCGCGTTATTGCCGTAAGCATTACCAGCAAAATCCACATAAGGATTGCCCGAAATATCAAAATATTCTGGACAATCCACAAGCCAAATACCCACGTCACTATCAGGTAGCATCGTTTCAAGTAACCGTACGGTATGCGTGCCAATTTTAAATAGACTACGCTCAACTACGGGGGCATTGATATTTAATGTATGGTAGTTTGGGATAACTAGTTTTATATCTTGCCCCATTTGCGCAAGCGCTTTAGGCAAACTGTTTGATACATCAGCAAGTCCCCCTGTTTTAATGAGTGGATACACTTCACTTGTCACAAAAAGTATTTTCTTCATAAAAGCCTTCAGTATCTATTCCCTTAATTTTTTAAAATAATCGCGCCCAGGGGGGGGAGTGTCAGCCTTAGCGAATGAGTCTGATTCATCCATGGCTCACTTGTGGTTTGAACATTACCATTGCCTGTGTTTGTCCCTGCATAATAATGCGAATCAGAATTAAATATTTCACGATACACGCCATTTTGCGGCACACCAATATGATAATCTTCCCGAACCACAGGCGTAAAGTTAAGCACCACAATGAGATGTGAATGAGCGTGTTTTCGCTGAAAACACAAAACCGATTGTTGCACATCATTACAATCAATCCATTCAAAACCTTGCTGCTCAAAGTCATGGCGATTAAGCGCTGGTTCGTTTTTATAAAGATGATTTAAATCTTTAACGAGCGTTTGCACACCACTATGCAGTGGGTAATTTAAAATATACCAATCAAGTGTTGCATTTGCATTCCATTCAGTGCCTTGGCCGATTTCATTACCCATAAATAACAGTTTCTTACCTGGATAGGTAAACATAAAGGTATAAAGTAAACGCAAGTTTGCAAATCGTTGCCACTCATCTCCGCGCATTTTATTGAGCATTGAGCCTTTGCCATGGACGACTTCATCATGTGAAAAAGGCAGGGTGAAATTTTCAGTAAACGCGTATAGCATGCCAAATGTGAGCTGATTATGATGATATTGGCGATGAATAGGATCTTCCTGCATATAAGCTAAAACGTCGTGCATCCAGCCCATATTCCACTTCATAGAAAAACCCAAACCACCCGCCCAAGTCGGACGGGTAACTTGTGGCCATGAGGTCGACTCTTCCGCCATAATCACCGTACCTGGATGCTGCTGGTGCGAGATCGTATTTAACTCACGGAAAAAATCAATCGCCTCTAAATTTTCATTTCCCCCATAGCAATTAGGTACCCAATCATTGGCTTCGCGCGAATAATCAAGATAGAGCATCGAGGCTACCGCATCCACACGCAGGCCATCAAGGTGATATTCCTCTAGCCAGAAAACAGCACTGGCGAGCAAGAAATTACGGACTTCATTGCGCCCGTAATTGTAAATAAGTGTTCCCCAATCACGATGCTCCCCTTTGCGCGGATCTTCATGCTCAAATAAGGCGCTACCATCAAATCGCGCTAAAGCAAAACTGTCTTTGGGAAAGTGCGCGGGTACCCAATCAAGAATGACGCCTATATCGTTTTGATGACAATAATCAATAAAATAACGAAAATCATCTGGTGACCCAAAACGACTCGTTGGCGCGAAATACCCGGTCGTTTGATATCCCCACGAATCATCGAGCGGATGCTCCGTAATGGGAAGCAATTCAATGTGCGTAAAGCCTAATTGCTTAACGTAATCCACCAACTGCGACGCAATATCGCGATAATTTAAAAAATGCCCCTCAGCATCCCGTCGCCAAGAACCTAAATGCACTTCATAAATTGACATCGGCTGATGGAGCCAATCATATTGAGCACGCTGTTTTAGCCACGCATCATCGCGCCATGCATAAGTTTGATTATCCACCACAACAGCCGCCGTTTTGGGGCGATATTCAAATTGCTGACCGAAAGGATCTGTTTTAACGAGAACTTCACCACTCGCTCGGTTAAGCAATTCAAACTTGTAAAAGGCGCCGGCGCTTAATTGCGGAATAAATAATTCCCAAATGCCACCGCCCCCTAAACTGCGCATAGGATGGCAACGCCCATCCCATCGATTAAAATCACCAACAACACTCACCCTACCCGCATTAGGTGCCCAAACGGCAAATAAAACCCCCTCAATACCGTCAGCAGTATGCAAATGCGCACCGAGCTTTTGATAAATATGCCAATGCTTGCCTTCACCAAATAAATGTAGATCAAATTCAGGAAGTTGCACCCCAAAATCATAAGGATCATAATTTTCATGGTGTACACCGTCTTTATCTAACCAAGTAATGGCATAATGAGGCGGCAGTTCGCCTTTTTTTGCCATGTACTCAAAGAAATCAGAGCCTTCAATTCGCGGAATATCTATATTATTATGCGTAAAACTGACCGTTTGCGCATAAGGCAAATAAAGCCGCACATGAATTTTATTATGTTTGGGATGACGACCTAATATACAAAAAGGATTATGATGCTGAGCCGCAGCAATTTTCATTAAATCTGAATCTAAAACCGATTTTTCAGTTAAGGTGTCGGGAGATTGCTTTTTCACTAGGAATAGCCTCTATGTAGTAGGATAATGTGAGAGAAGTTTAGCAAACTAAAAAAAAGTTGGGTATCTATATCAAAAATTATAGGAGATTTAAACATGTCGACATCACATAATACGCATACTGATCGTTTTATAAGTCAACTCACACGTAATACTATCGCGCTTATTTTAGCGGGTGGACGTGGGTCGCGTTTAAAAGACATGACTGACTGGAGAGCAAAACCGGCCGTCCCTTTTGGTGGAAAGTTTCGCATTATTGATTTTCCTTTATCGAATTGCGTCAACTCCGGTATCCGTAAAATTGGTATTCTCACTCAATACAAATCTGATTCACTGATTCGTCATATTCAGCAAGGCTGGGGGTTTTTGCGTGGTGAGTTTGGTGAATACGTTGATTTAATGCCTGCGCAACAACGCCATAGCGAAGACTCCTGGTACAAAGGAACCGCTGACGCCATTTATCAAAATATTGATATTTTGCGCAGTCGCCAACCTGAACATATTTTAGTGCTTGCAGGTGATCATATTTATAAAATGGATTATGGCGCAATGCTTGCCGATCACGTAGCAAAACGCGCAGACTTAACCATTGGATGTATTGAAGTGTCTCTCGAAGATGCTAGCGCCTTTGGCGTCATGGACATTGATGATTATCGTCGTGTACGTGCTTTTGTTGAAAAACCTGAAAATCCACCCATTATGCCGGGTCGAACAGACACCGCACTGGCCTCTATGGGTATTTATATTTTCAATGCCGATTTTCTATTTGATCAACTCATTAAAGATGCGGACTGTGATGTGTCAACGCACGATTTTGGAAAAGACATTATTCCAGCGGTGATTGATACCCACCTTGTGAATGCGTATCCTTTCCTAAATCTACAAAGTGGACAGCAAAGTTACTGGCGCGATGTAGGGACCATCGATTCGTATTGGGCAGCCAATATGGAACTCATTGGCGTTAAACCAGAATTAAATTTATATGATAAAAAATGGCCCATTTGGACCTATCAAGAACAAACGCCCCCCGCTAAATTTGTTTTTGATGAAGAAGATCGTCGTGGCGTTGCCATAGATTCGATGATTTCAGGGGGGTCAGTTGTGTCGGGTGCGACCGTTCGTCATTCGTTATTATTTTCGAATGTCCGCGTCAATTCATACAGTACATTGCAAGACTGCGTTGTTCTGCCTGAAGTCAATATTGGACGCTATTGCCGCATTACCAAAGCCATTATCGAAAAAGGCTGCGATATTCCTGAAGGCACCATTATTGGTGAAGATCCCGTTTCAGATGCGCAGCGTTTTCATGTTAGCCCTGGAGGCGTTATTCTCGTCACACCCGAAATGTTCGGGGTAAGAAGGCATTATGTTAGATAATAAATTGAAATTAGTTTTTTGTTGGCACATGCACCAACCCGAATATCGCAATTTGCAATCGGGTGAATTCAAATTGCCTTGGACGTATTTACATGTCATTAAAGATTATGTCGATATGGTTGCGCATTTGGAAGCCGCACCTGAAGCAAAGGTGGTTGTTAATTTCGCACCTATTTTACTTGAGCAAATTGAAGAGTATGCAAGGCAAATCAACAGTTATCAGCATGATAAAACACCGTTTACCGACCCATTGCTGTTTGCTTTAGCGGATGATGATGGCATAAGGTCTATGCCCTTGAAAATTATTCAAGACTGTTTACGCGCCAATCGTGAACGACAAATAAATCGATATTCGCAATTTAAACATTTAGTTGAAACAGCGGAACTGTTGATTGAAAAAGACATCACGCATTACGCGAATGTGCAATTCGTCGTTGATTTATTGATGTGGTACAACCTAGCGTGGCTAGGTGAAACCGTTAAATTATCCGACGCTCGCGCACAGCGTTTACTCGAACAAGGCTCGAATTATTCTCACGCCGATCGACTCGAAATGCTCGACATCATCGCAGATCAACTCTCACACGTTTTAGGTCGCTACAAAAAATTGGCTCAAAAAGGGCAAATTGAATTGTCGGTGACGCCGTATGCGCACCCTATTATGCCGCTTATGCTGGATTTAAAGTCCACCCATGAAGCCATGCCATCCGCGCCATTGCCGGAGCTTTCCGCCTATCCTGATGGCGAAGCACGAGTGATTTGGCATCTGCAAAAAGGCGTTCAAGTATTTAAACGCTTTTTTGGATTTGAACCCAAAGGCTGTTGGCCCTCAGAGGGTGCGATAAGTGAGGAAACGCTGAAAATCTTAGATGATATTGGTTTCCAATGGGCGGCAAGTGGCGGCTCAGTTCTCGGTAACAGTTTAAATTGCAGTGAAAATACGCGTCCCGAAAGCACCTATCATCCTTTCACGCTTAAAAAAGGGAAACTGAACTGTTTTTTCCGTGATGATGGCCTGTCTGATTTAATTGGTTTCCAATATTCAAAATGGCATGGTGATGATGCGGTAAGTGATTTAATTGTCCATTTAGAAGCCATTGCGGATCGTAAAATTCCCGATGCTGTCGTCTCCATTATTATGGATGGGGAGAATGCATGGGAATATTTCCCCGAAAATGGTATTTATTTTTTAAGTGCGCTCTATAAACGGTTAAGTAATCACCCCAAAATTCAACTGACCACCTTTTCAGAATGTATCAATCAAAAAGTGGAAGCCAAACCCTTAAATAAACTCATTGCTGGAAGCTGGGTATATGGCACGTTTTCAACATGGATTGGTGACACTGACAAAAATCGTGGTTGGGACATGCTGGGCGATGCGAAAAAAATGTTTGATCGCGTCATGCTAAAAAATGGAGATATAGATGCCGCTTTGCGTGAAAAAGCCATTTTGCAACTTGCTGTTTGCGAAGGATCAGATTGGTTCTGGTGGTTTGGTGACTACAACCCAAATGACGCTGTGAGCAGTTTTGAAAAGCAGTTCCGATTAAACTTAGCGAATTTATATTATTTACTCGGTGAAGAACCACCCGCTTATCTATCACTTTCCTTCACACAAGGCTCAGGTACACCAGCCATGGGCGGCACCATGCGTCACGGCACAGAACATTAAAGCGGATGTAATATGAAAGCCAATATCAATCAACGTCGAGCAGGGGTTTTACTCCATATTACCTCGCTACCCAATCGTAATTTAGGCAACGACGCTTACGCTTTTGTCGATTTCCTAAACGAATGCGGAGCAAGTGTGTGGCAAGTTTTGCCCCTAGGCATTACACACGAAGATAAATCACCTTATCAATCGCTTTCAGCACATGCTGGCAATACGGCATTAATTAATCTTAATGATTTGGTCAGTCAAGGCTGGCTAACTGAAACGGAATGTTGCGCGGAAAACACGTGTCATCGAAGCACGCATTTTTGGCGTCACTGCTTATTTACAAAAGCATTTGAAAACTTTGGGCAGCATGCGTCACATGAAGAAAAAACCGCTTTCGACACCTTTTGCCAAACGCATCGTTATTGGTTAGAGGATTTTGCGCTTTTTAGTGTTTTGCGTGAGAAATTCAATCAACAAAGCTGGAATACGTGGCCAATTGAATTTAAGAATCGCAATCTCGCGGCATTAAACGATATCCGATTCTTATTGCAAGGCGCAATCAATACCGTAAAATTTGAACAATATATTTTCTTCAAACAATGGTCGGCATTAAAAAATTACGCAAACGAGCGAGGCGTTTTATTATTTGGAGATTTACCCATTTTTGTTTCCTATGATAGCGTTGACGTCTGGGCAAACCGAAACGTGTTCAAGCTAAATAACGAAGGTGAAATGTCAGTAGTTGCCGGGGTTCCACCTGATTATTTTTCGCAAACAGGTCAACGCTGGGGAAATCCACATTATGATTGGACTTATTTGCAATCGACTGGATTTAATTGGTGGATTGAGCGTATGCAAACACAAGCTGCGTTATTTGATATTGTCAGAATAGATCACTTTCGAGGTCTCGAAGCCGCATGGGAAATTCCAGCCAATGAGCCCACGGCCATCAATGGCCAATGGGTCAAAGCAGCAGGAGAAGCGCTATTAAGTGCTATTTTTATGCATTTTCAAGATATTACACTGGTAGCTGAAGATTTAGGCGTGATTACGCCTGAAGTGGATGCACTGAGAATGAAATTTAATTTAGCCGGAATGAAGATTTTACAATTCGCCTTTAGCGGTGAATCCGATAATCCTTATTTACCAGAAAATCATACCGTCAATAGCGTGGTTTACACAGGAACGCATGATAATGACACCACGTTAGGTTGGCTAGAATCACTCACGCCAAAGCAACGCATTGATATCAGCACAAAACTTGCAGTTGACGAACATGCAATCCCTTCTGCGCTGGTGCAATGTACATTGGCGTCTATTGCTGAATTAGCGATTGTCCCTTTGCAAGATATTTTAGAGCTGGATGGCTCGTGTCGCATGAATACACCAGGTACCACTGAAAATAATTGGCTGTGGCATTTTCAATGGAAACAATTATCAAGTAAATATGTCACGCAATTCGCACGACTCATTGAACAATCTAATCGACAATGCCGAAAAAAGATTAATCAAACGTCTTGATCAATCATAAAGACATCTAATTATTATTCATCACTTTTAAAAAATCATAATGCGAAACCATTTTCTTATTTTTTTATTATCACTCTGTCCCACTCTTGTATTCGCAGCTGATGAATCTGTTTTTAAATCTATCGATTTAACGCAACATACTGTAGGGTATATTGCCTTAATTTCATTTGTCGGTGCCTATTTCTTAGCGATCACCGAAGAAATTACAGAGCTTCGCAAATCAAAGCCAATGGTATTTGCTGCGAGTGTTATATGGCTTGCTATTGCTGGATTTTATGTCAGCCTTGGTACACAAGAACAAGCTGGAATTGCCTTTCGAGCTTCACTTGAAGGCTACGCAGAACTCTTCCTATTTATTATGGTATCTATGACGTATTTGAATGCGATGGAAGATAGAGGGGTATTTGAAAATTTACGCGTTTGGCTACTCAGTAAAAATTTTACTTATCGCCAATTATTTTGGATTACAGGTATTCAAGCATTTTTCATTTCATCCGTCTGCAATAATTTAACGACCGCATTACTGATGGGATCCGTTATTTTAGCCATGGGAAAAAATAACCGAAATTTTGTCACACTAGCGTGTATTAATGTGGTTGTTGCCGCCAATGCGGGAGGGTCATTTAGTCCATTTGGTGACATTACCACTTTATTGGTTTGGCAAAAAGGTGTCGTTCCTTTCGCTGATTTCTTCTCATTGCTACTCCCAGCAATTGTCAACTTTGCTTTACCAGCAGCCATTATGTGCTTTTGGATTCCCAAAGAACGCCCAGACGCTGTAGACGAAATCCAGGAAATTAAACGTGGCGGCATTATCATTATCATTTTATTTTTACTCACTATTGTCACCGCAACCTGCTTTGAAAATTTCTTCAGTCTACCACCGGCAGCCGGCATGATGCTCGGTTTGACTTATTTGCAATTTTTTAGTTTTTATCTACAAAAAACTAATAAGAATGGGGACACACAAAGTATTCAGCATGCGATTAATTTAGAAGAGCCACTTTACTCAATTGATACCAAGCACACTGAAGAAGAATTTGATGTATTTAAAAAAGTCGCTAATTTAGAATGGGATACCCTCTTATTTTTTTACGGTGTCATGGTGAGTGTGAGTGGTCTTAGCTTTATTGGTTATTTGGATTTAACCTCGCACTATTTATACGGTGAAAATGATCCCACTATTGCAAATATCTTAGTTGGCATTGCCTCTGCTTTTGTGGATAACGGAACAATTATGCTTGCCGTGCTGACAATGGCACCTGATATTTCACAGGGTCAATGGTTACTTGTCACCTTAACTGCAGGCGTTGGTGGGAGTTTACTTGCGGTGGGAAGTGCGGCAGGTGTTGGTTTAATGGGACAAGCGAAAGGTATTTACACCTTCACAAGCCATTTGAAATGGACACCTGTCATTGCGCTGGGTTATGCGGCCAGTATTTTGCTGCACTTTGCAATGAATGGACGTTATTTTTAAATCTGACTAGGCTTATCTCAACACCTAGGAGATTCGCTATATTGACGCTCGTAGCTCTAAAACTTGGATAAACAGCATCTTCTTTATCATGAACTTGCTGTTTTTACTTCGACCTTTTTTTGTGCTTAACATCACGCACTCCCTTATCAACCCTTTTTTTTCAATTTGGGGGGCAACTTATAAAACGAATATTCACTAGAGACAAATTAAATTCACCCCCCTTCATCTTTTAATTTCTAAAAACTCTGAGTTTTTGAGTGGACTCTATTTAGCTTGTTTTTAAGAGGACATTATGGATAATATTAATTACGGTTTTGACCCAACTTATGGTTATACCCTCGACACATTATTAACTGTAAGCGCACCAAAAGAGCCTATCTATTTTGATGAATTTTGGCGAAAACGCTATCGACACGCTTTAACTGTAAATCCAGCACCGCAGATTACCCTTATCCATGAAGATAAATTTGGATGGCGTGTTTTTTTTATAAACTATACCTCAACTGATTGTTTTCCACTCAAAGGCTGGTTATTGGTACCTACTTTGGGCGAAGTGAAACGTGGTTTTATTGTAGGTCACGGTTACGGTGGGCGAAACGAACCAGACTATCATTTGCCTTTTAAGGATGCCGTGTTGTTATTTCCGTGTTTTCGCGGATTATCGCTTAGCACGCATCCTCCCATTTCCAATGAATCCAACTATCATGTGCTACACAATATTGAGTGTAAAGATGACTATATTTTAGCTGGTTGTGTGGATGATGCGTGGGTGTCAGTAAGTGCTTTATTGTCATTGTTTCCAAGTTTAGTTGGGCACTTGGGTTATTTGGGCATAAGTTTTAGTGGTGGAATTGGCGCTTTAGCATTAGCTTTTGACTTACGCATTTCAAAAGGGCATCTTAATATACCCACTTTTGGACATGTGCCATTACGTTTAAGATTAGAAAGCATTGGAAGTGCGCGTAGCATACAACAATATTATTTAAATCATAAAAAAACAGCGCTTAAAACCTTAATTTATTTCGATGCGGCGTTAGCGGCAAAGCGAATTAAAATCCCCATGCATTGTGCTTGCGCTTTATTTGATCCTTGCGTGACACCGCCTGGGCAGTTTGCTATATACAACGCTTTACCTAATCAAAAACAGTTATATGTTCTAGACGCGGGTCATCATAATTATCAAAATCAACTGCATCAACAAAATGAACTGCTTAATGAACTCACTATTTTTTTTGAATCCATTGGTTAATGACGATCAATTCTAATTTTTATGTCGAATCTTAAATTGTCTTAACACGAGAGAAAATATGAATCGAGAATATCATAAATGGTGGAGTAGCCATTTAAAACGGGATATGGAATTACTGGTTTTTGGCCATGCAGGTGCTAAAGTGTTAGTTTTTCCTTCTCGCTTAGGTCGTTTTTATGAGTACGAAAAACTAGGCATCATCCATTCGCTAAAGCATAAAATTGAAAATGGCTGGCTGCAACTTTATTGTGTTGACAGCATTGATGCAGAAAGCTTGTACTGTCAATGGGCGCATCCATCAGAGCGGATTAAAAGACATATTGATTTTGAAAAGTATATATTAAACGAAGTAATTCCTTTTATGCACACCAAAAATACGCATGATTGCTTGATGTCACACGGTCTAAGTCTAGGTGCGTTTCATGCCGCAAACATCGTTTTTCGACATCCCCAGCATTTTAAAAAATTAGTTGCCTTTTCAGGTCGCTATGACCTCACTCTCAATGTTGAATGTTTTCGTGATTTGTTTGATGGTTTTTACAATGAAGACATCTATTTTCATACCCCCACGCATTACTTACCCAGTTTAGACTGCACTTGGCGCTTAAATAAACTTAGAGAAATTGACATTACGTTAACTATCGGCAGAGAAGATCCATTTTTACAAAATAATGAATATCTAAGTTCCATTCTTTCTGAAAAAAATATCCCTTTTCAAATGCCCATTTGGGATGAACGAGCACATAGCGGCTATTATTGGCAACGTATGTCAATACTTTATCTGTAAGTTCAATTAACAACTGACTTAAATGACCCAGTTGATTGGACTGAATTGGTTGGAAAGATCTCGGTTGCATGTCACTGGACGCAGGAGATGATCGCAAGGGTTATTTGGATGACAGGTTAATGTAAGTTTAGTTTTGTATAGTGAAGTCCACAGAAAGTTGTAAAGTCAATAAGTACCAATGTTACTTTTTGATCGTGCACACATGATTACTTTAAGGACTGAAAAATGGCCACTATATTAAAAAAATTTAATGCAAAAAGTACCTTTAGCGACGGCGGTGAAATTACCGAATTTAGTGTGGCTGATTTTGCTAAATTTACTACAGCAGATTTCACCGTAATAACAACCGCTCAAGCGGCCACATTAACTTCTGATTATTTAGCTGTTTTAAAAGCAGCCTCAATTCTTAGTTTGTCGAGAGTCTTAACCAAAATTCCAAGTGATGCGCTAGTGGGTATTTTACCCGCTGCAATGGTGAGTTTGCCTATAGCTTCTTTGACGTCCGATCAATTGCCCGTTTTAAGCGTTGATCAAATTGGCGCATTAACCTCAATTCAAGTCGCTTCTTTAACGTCAAAACACCTAGGCTATTTAACGCCAGAACAATTAGGGGCGATTTCTGCAAAAAGTTTAATTGGATTAAATATTGCCAATTTCAAAGGGAATTTAATTTCCAATTTACCGATTGAACAATTTTCAAAACTGACTTCAGTGCAAGTAGGCGCATTAACTTCGGCGCAATTAAGTATTTTAGATGCCGAACATTTAGATGCCCTAACTATAGGTTCTGGGACTGTTCTTGGTAATTTAGCAGGACTTAAAGTCGCGTTACTTGTGAGCGATCATATTACTAAATTATTACCCGAACAAATTGGAGCGCTAACGTCAACGCAAATAGGGGCATTGACATCAATTCAATTCAGCAATTTGACAGAAGAGCAAATTCCAGCACTTACATCAAAGCAAGCGCTAAGTATTTCAAGCAAAGCTATTTTGGCTATCCCTGCAGCTAAAATGGAATTTTTTAGCGTGGATTTTATTAAAACGATTCCATCGGCTGTTTTTAAAGCCTTATCACCTACCGTAATTGAAAAAATGACGGCTGATCAATCCACAATGCTTACTTCTTCGCAAATTAGTGTGTTAAATTCAACGCAAATTGATAAATTAAGTGCCGATGCAACGGCTGCATTAACGCCAAAAGCCCTTGCTGGACTCACTAAAGTTAATATGCCTGGTTTAAGTCTTTCTGAATTAACAGGCGATGGCCAAATTGCAGCTTTAAAACCGGCACAATATGCTTACTTGAGTACAGTACAAATTAACGCATTAGACGCAGAGGGTGCAGCATTGCTTACCTCAGCAACTATTGGAGCATTGAGCGCGCTGCAAGTAGCCGCAATTAATACTCTCACATTACAATCCATTCCCTCAGAAGCCATTGTAGGCTTTACCGCGAAAAATATACTAGGCTTAACGCCAGCGCAAATTAAGTCACTAATTGAAGATCAAGCGAGCGCATTAACTGCGTTGCAAGCTAAAGTCATGACGTCAACGCAAATTGCCAACTTAGAATTGGCTGATATTTTAACACTTCAACCGGCAACCATTGCTGCATTCACACCGGCTGCATTTGCAAAATTAGATTCAGCTGCTTTTGAGTCTATGTCAGCAGATCAAATTATAAAAATTACCACGGGGCAAATTGCGAGCATGACGCTCAACCAGTTAGGTAAAATTGGGGCAGATCAAGCGATTGGATTGAGTTCAACACAAATTACAAAAATGACAGCTGATCAAGCAACAGCACTAACCACCTCAGCCATTAACAATTTAGATCCTATGTCGATTGGAAAGTTAAATATGACTAAGTTTGATGCAGCGGATATTGCCGCTATTAGTGATGATGCTATTCCATCCCTTACAGGCGCAACAATTCAAATTGGTGGATTGTCTGTTTCTCAAATACAGGCATTAAAAGCATCTCAAATTGAAGCAATGAAAAGTACGGCATTTGCTGGCTTAGTCACTTCAACCACTGCGCTTATATCAGGCGCAGCACTTCCAACAACTGCCGATAGACTTAATGCGCTTTTACCCCCGGCTGTTCAAGCTATAAGTTTTATACAACTGAATAATTCATTAGGTTCAACCAAAATGGAATATCTTAATCAAACCAATGCCGCTATGTTAAACAGTGATACAACAGATTGTCTATATTCAAAGGGTTACACTGTTTTGACGGGTGGGGGCACCACTTTGTCAGGAATTGAAACCTCAAATATTATTATTGCAAGTTCAGGTACGAACAAAATTGTTGCGGGAAAATCTTCCGTTAATATTACTGGAAGTAGTACTGGAGAGACTATTATTGGTAGCTTAGCTGCCGACACTATTAAAGGTGGTGGAGGTGCGGACAGTATTTCAGCGGATTCAGGTAACGATACTATTATCATAACAAGTCATGCAACTGACGTCGCAACCCTTGATACTATCGATGGTGGCGATGGAAACGATACATTATCTATTACTACGGCTTATGCAAATTCAACAGACGCATCAATTGTCAATGTTGAAAAAATCACCATTGACGGCACGAGTTTAGTTGTTGATTTAACGGGACAAACAGACGGTTTCACTATTGCAATTACAGCAACAACAGGAGATACAGTCACAGGATCTAATGGCGACGACAGTATCACTGGCTCAATTATTTCCGATAACATTCTAGGTGGTTCGGGTAATGATACGATTACTGGTGGCTCTGGTAACGATACAATCACAGGTAGCACCGGTAACGATACAATCAATGTTAATTTCGGGACTGATACCATTATCGATTGGGGTATCGGAACCGATATTCTTAATATTTCAGCAGGAGCCACTGCCCTAATAAACCCAGCGAATGTCAATACAGGAACTGGAACAACCTATAATTTTAGTACAATTACCTCTTCACAAAATGCTGGTACATTGAAATTTGATGGTTCATTAACAACAGGAACCACGTTCCCTGCAAGCATTACAGGCTCTTCAGGTATAGATGATATAACAGGCACCGCAGGGAGTGATAATATTACAGGGGGTGCAGGTGCTGATACATTTAGAATTACAGCGGGTTCTGACACCATTTCAGATTTGGGAGCGAGTGGCTCAGCTGATGTGTTAATTGTCTCAAGTGGCGCAACCGCAACTGCGACCGCAACAGGTTCTTGGACGGCAACAGTAGCGAGCACTAATGGCGGTGCAGGCGTAAGCAATGCAGTGATTCACGCTGCAGGCAATACCATTAATTTGTCCGCAGTCACCGTGGGAAGTGGCTGGACGATTGATACCATAGCCGCTGTAAATATAACAGGATCAGCTCTTTCTGATAGTATGACTGGTGGGACAGCCGCTGATACGATTAGTGGTGGCGCAGGTGCTGATACAATTAATGGCGGCGCGGGTGCTGATATTATGGATTTAGGATCAGATACAAACCTTGATATTATAAAATTAGCATTTACGGCAGACTCAACTACCGCTGCGTATGATACGGTTGCTAATTTTATAAAAGCAAATGATAAAATTGATCTTGCCTCTACGAAAATAGGATCTACGGGTACAACTGACGGTACTTTTGATGTTGCCGCTACTGTTTCTGCAGTAATTGGTACAAAAAACGGAATTACGGGTGGGTTATTTACTTTTGAACAATCAGCAGCGACTTCTTTAGCTGACGCAATTACAAAAGTTGGTGCTGATGTTACTTCTGCAGGCAAAGCGGTTGTGTTCAACTATGGTGGGGATGCCTATTTCTTCGCCGATACAGATGGCGCCTCAACCACTACTGCTGATGTATTGATTAAATTGACTGGTGTAACAGCCGTTTCTATGACTCAAGCAACCGAAGTATTTACTATTTCTTAAGTTTTTCGCTAACCCTAAAGCGGCTTTGATTAAGAAATTAACCATACTTATCGCAATAGCGCCCTAATTACCTGGGCGCTAACTATAGACAATTTTTTATTATTGATAGCAGATGACAATTTATCAAAAAGGTTTATTGTTCATCAATAATCGAAACCGTTGTTATATTAATCAAAAAAACTAGTCATCTATATCTTAGTGATAATTTGTGTTTGTCTAGGAATTATTACTATTTTTTAACTCAAACATATGATGTTAATATGGAAATCTTAAATCATTGCTGATGAAAAGATACGACCAGATACGACATAAATTATTACATCTTATTTTTAAACTTAACGACCGTTAACGAGTTACATTTTCCATTTTAAAGGGACTATATTTTTATGCTGACATCAAAAAACGATTGCAGCTCCTTGCCAGCAAACAATCCCAACTCAATAATTTTTTGGATACAGCAACTAATCAAGCCCTTAATCTCAATAAGAAGATCAATAAATAACCAACCAATAGTAGGTGAGATTAGAGTCCTAGTATTGAGGAGTTTCCACTAATGCTGAATTTTAGATGAAAATTCTAGTCGTTGAGGATGATGCAATTCTAGGGATGGGGCTTTATAAAAGTCTTAGTAGCAATGGATTTGATGTAACATTAGCGTCTACAGGAAATTATGCAGAAAGTGTTTTATATCAAAAATTTGATTTGGTCATTCTTGATTTAGGGTTACCCGATGTAGATGGTATAGATTTATTAAAAAAGTTAAGAAAGAAATCGATTGTTCCCGTTCTTATTCTTTCTGCTAGAAATAATACTAAAGATAAAATCAACGGACTAGAATGTGGTGCAGATGATTACATGGCAAAGCCATTTGAATTAAATGAATTATTGGCAAGAGTTAAGGCATTAACTCGTCGATCGATAAACTTTAAAACAAATATTATTATAGGGAAAATAATATTTAATATTTTTGAACATAAAATTAAAGTCGACAATCAGATTCTAGATTTACCTTTTCGTGAATATAAAGTCTTGGAATTTTTAATACTTAAAAGAGGCAGTATTGTTAGTAAAGAAAATATTGCTGACTATTTATGTTCTAGTTGCGGTGAATTAAGTGATAATGCAATTGAAGTGTACATTCATCGTTTACGAAAGCGTTTTGAATTACTAGATGTTCATATACAAACTATTCACGGAATTGGATATCTGATTCAAGAGAAAATTCAGCAATGAAAATCACCTATAAAAAAATACCCATAATTTTTTTAGCAACAATTATTTTATTCGCAGAATTTGGTTTTTCTTATTTATATCTTCCATTTAATGACCATCCTTTTTTAATTATATATCCATTCACATTCTTATCATTTGTATTATTTGGTTTTCTTCCTAGTATTTTTGCTGTTTCAATAAACATATTAATTTACATATATATATTTAATCCGCCTTATTATACATTTGAAATTGCAGACAATATTGAGATTGTTTCTTTGTTTTTTTATTTAATCGTATCCATAGTAATTGGATTTTATCTTTATAAAATAAAAAATATTTCGAATAAACTATTAGAAACAAATTTAAAGTTAGATGAAGCATTAAAATCACAAAAACAGTTTGTTGAAAATGCAGCACACCAGCTTCGAACGCCATTAGCGGGGCTTAAATTAAATGCTGATTATGCATTATCTATTCATAATTATGACGATATAAAGCTTGTATTATTTGATATACAAGAATCTACGAATAGAGCAACTAATTTAGTGACACAACTTTTGTCTCTTGCAAAAGCAGAATCAGTTTCGAGTATTATTTTAACTAAAAATGACTTAAAAGAAATTGCAAAATCTTGCATAGTTAGTTGGATAACAATAGCATTTAAAAAAAATATAAATATTGTATTTGATTCTCCAGAATACCCAGTTTATATTATGTGTGACGAATCATTAATTTATGAGTTAATTAGTAATTTAATAAGTAATTCTATTCATTATGGACAGTATGGGGGAAATATTAATATAAAAATTTTAGATAATGAAAAAAAAATAAGGTTTAGTATCGAAGATAATGGAATTGGCATTAGCGATAATGAAATAAAAAATATATTTAAACGATTTTATCGTATATCAAATACTAATGGCTTGGGTTGCGGACTTGGACTTTCTATTGTCAAACAAATTGCAGATGTACATAATGCGAATATTCATATTGTTAGTGGATCGTTTTGCGATGGTACAACGGTTAATATTGAGTTTAAAATGACTATTTAATGGCATTAAACATATAAAAAATATAATTTAGCATAAATATCGAACACAAACTCGCTAAAGAGATAACAGGATGGATGTGATAGGAAATTTGTGTTGTAATGCTATAATTGCTATTTAAAAATAGCCTTGTCTAAGTAAATAAACAAGGCTACCTTTTAAAAATATTTTGCTAATGCGTAAGCGTGAAGATTAATCGAACGGGGCACTTGACTCTCCCATATTCTATTAGTGGATACTTCAGCAAGGCGCTTTACTGGCGCATTTGCAGCAACAATCGTCTTCGATTTGACTAATATAAGTTACTATTGCACAAACGTTTTGCGAGATGGTTGGAATGACAAATGAATTTATCACTCTTTTCTCCCAATTGGAAATCACAATTTGCCACTAAACTTTTGTCACGCTGAATTGAAAATAGGATTCTCGTCTCGTTTGCAATTTTAAGTGAGGTCTAATTATTTCGGCTAAAGTTATTATTGAAGAGTTGATATCATTTGAGATTTACTGGGAACTGTAAATAAAGCACCTATGTCCTCAAATGAACGATATTTTAATGTTTTGCCTGATGATGCGGATGAGCCGCACCTGCTAGATGCTCAGGCATTAGTGATGAATGATGATGCTCGATTAACCATTGATCGTCGTCATATTCATAAACAAACGAATAACGGGCTTCCACTTCGTTTTTTTTGCCGTTTTTCTCATGAACGGTGAATATATAGAGGCCTGTATCTGAAGCAATGTTACATCCTAACTTAATAGTTCGCTTAACAATCTTGCCTTGGGGCTTCTTTTGTAAGAAATGAACAAAGTATTCTTTGATCTCTTCATGAGTAGTGCGTGGTATATCGGATAAAGTTGGCAATAAAATCCCATCACTGGCATATTGTTTGGCAACTTCTTCAGGATCAAGTGTGGCTAATGAGGCATTCCATCTATCAAATAAAGATTGAATTTCTTCTTCACTTGTTTTTACGCAGGCTACGTTATTATGTGTTTCAGCGTGAATGGGCGCAAACTCTTGTGCATATACTGCTGGCAAATAGGTTACTGCTGCCAAGCTGACTAGAGCTAATAATTTTTTCATAATCTCTCCAATGTTAATTCATAATTTTATCAAAATACGCCGCCTTAATTTAAGAGGCTATTAATAATAAATTATAATTAAGTTAATTAAAAATATATTTAAATTAACATTAGACATCTTTTCTAAATAAAACGTTCTACAGGGCGGCATAACGAAAATTTAGCCCGTGAAAAACGACCAACTTGGCCTTGTAGTCTTATTGCCGAAGACCTTCGACACTCTACAACAATTGAAACATTTAAGTGATTTAACTTGGAATGTGCTCGCTTCATGTGCATGCAAACGTTTTATATCCATTAAAAACAGACAGAAAATTATAATTTTAAAATTTAATTATTCTTAAACGATGGCAAACATTTATAAAACCGACTTAGTTTGTTAATTTTTTGTTCAGCTAAATTTATATAATCTTTCATTTTTTGAATTTATTAAATTAATACTGCTAATTTTTATTATTGATTTGGTCAAACTGACGCTGTATTAGACGGGAATTTTAAACGATAATATAAAGTAGGTTTAAGCATGTAAAGCCAAGGTGCATTTCCCCTATAAAGTGAAATTTTTACTGACTAACTCGTGGCTAAAAAAGTGCATTAAAACGTAATTTTTTTATGGTAAATTAGAATTTTTAGCTGTCTACTGGTGCGTTTAATTTCTGTCCTAGTAGGCTATAAAATATCTCACTACCGCAATTTATCAAAAAAACTAATTAAAACAATGTTTCATGTTTAAACATTTCTAATAACTCTACAATTTCTCTAGGTTTTTTTCTGAAATTTTCACTGTTGTAAAATGCATCCAAACTCATAAATGACTCGCTAAATTCTTGACCTACTTTGTTAAAGCCCATTACCCAATTGGAAAAACTACGCTCACTAATCGGTTTTTTAAAAATTAAAGAAACTTTATGGTGAATTGGATCTTTTGAAATTCTTTTAAATGTTTCATTAATAACGTTTATTTCACCCTCTAAAATCTGAACAAAATAGGGATCGAGGTAAAGCAACATTCCAGTAATATCAAGGGCTGAATTCTTAGGTCGAGCCCTATCCAAAATACTTTTTAGGGAATTATCAGTCAACTTTTGTTTTGCAACGCTAGTATAAATTAAACAATGCAACGACATATCTACTACCTGTTCAGAAATTTGGTTATGAAATTAAAACACTTTTACACTCTTTTTTTAAATTTTTTCAATCACGAAAACGCTATAGATACAAGGCCAAGAAACGTGGGCATATTACCAATGCGTATCATCACGATAAAATTGATTTTCGTCATATCTAGAACGAGGCTGATGCTCTAACTCCCACCGTCTTCTACGCCAATATCGCTCCTCTCTGTCCTGCTCACGCCATTGATGCTCTTCATGATCATCTTCAATGCGTTGCTGGAAATAGCGATTTTGATTACCTCGAAGTGCTATATTGGGATAAACAATGATTTGGGGGGGTTGCTGTTGATAAACTGGTGGACGACTTTTGTTACTTCTGTAAGTATCGTCATCATTATCATTACGCTGTATATCATGTGGGTAATTGGTTGAGTATTCATACGCGTACAATGAATCGGCTTGCGCCTCAGGCATCGCAAATGCAAGCAAGAGTAAACCACCTGTAATCATGACTTTATTCATATCAATCCCCCCAAGAAAAAAATGACTGATAATATTGTCACAGAAATTACTGAATTTCTCAATAAAGTTCTGATTGATCTAAAAAATCTAATTGCACTCAGTGTATTGATTGCTTTTTTTGCTTGAATAACAGACTACCCAATGAGGTAATTGAATGGCAAGGATAGCCCTTTTCCATGTTGTGCGTTACTTTTTGCCCTGACTTGAATTAACTTTATATGCTCGTGTTTTTTATACGTGACTTAACATGCTGTAAGCCTTGATTTATCTAATCTTTCATTTTGTGAATACTTGTAACTAATATTCACTCTTGCCTTGATTAAACGAGTAAAGCAAAAACCTTTTTAACTCTCCTGCAAACTTAATCGCACTTACTGCGTTGATTGAAAACAAATACAAAGTATTTTACTTGGTTATTAATTATAAAAAATTGATTTTTAATGAAAAAATATTCTAATAAAAAATTATCATGCTAATTAACTTTTTAATATTTTCTATTTTGATATGATGAGTGCCGTGGTAATGGTAAAAAATTAGTGCCGTTGTAATTTATGAAATTCCCCCTCGTAAATTTTATGATTTTGCGGCGGCACTGAACTGTGAATGCATGAAAGTGTCACGTAAATGTAACGTCTCATTACAACGTAGATTATTTAAGTAAATTATTTAAAGAGTAACTTTCAATAGACTTGATTTAAATTCAATTATTATAATCACTAAACAGCAAATATTTAACACTCAAAAAAACCCTAACTTTACATTTGAATTTCGAGTAAATATTTAAAAAACTCAACTATTAATCATAATGTTAAAGTTTTTTTTAGTGGCATAACGCCCATGATTAAACCAATCACTGCATAAATCCTTTTATAACTCACTGTATCAAATAATCGGATATTTTTTTGACGAATCATCCACGCGCTCGCGTAATTCTAAGGCTGGCTTGAAATGGACTGCGTGTCTTAGTTGAACGGCTACTTTTTCATTAGTTTTAGGATTACGAGCAATTTTAGGCGCTCTATGATGCAGTGAAAACGAACCAAACCCCCTAATTTCAATTCGCCCCCCATTTGCTAATTCCTTGCACATAAGCTCAAGCATATTATTAACAGCTGCGACAACATCTGCGTGTGATAACTGAGGTTGCTTGCTTGCAATTGAATTGAGTAGTTCGGACTTAAGCATAATGAAAAATTATGAAAGTGTAATAAATTATCATTGTGTAAAAAACTGAGCGCGACATAACAGTAATTCCTTAATGAAATACAAAGAATGCTATTTAACCGTAAAAATTTCGGTGTTACGCGTTAAACCCGATGTGAATTAAAACCCCACAGGGTTAACGTTGGCAGTAGCATATATAAAACATACTAAATTAGTCAACTATTTTTTAATGACATCATTACAATTTTTTATGTATTAACTCGTAGATCACACCTAAGACTTTCATTCGCTGTAATGATTAATTGACAATATCAAGATTAATCAATTTTTAGTTTCTTTACTGGATACAATATAGGTTGAATTTTTAAGCATAGTTAACCCATTTGAAAATTTTAAAGGTTGAACGCATGTCAATCCGTATTAAAATGAATAGCAGAAATCTCCTAGTTTACAAAAATTAATTAAATAGCTAACAGGTACTTTAATGTCTTTGATATCACGACTTATTTTAAATCCAAAATTCCTGAATAAACGAATTTTATGCACGTCAATCATCAGCACACTGATGATTTTTTCACCTGTATTGATGATGACAAACTCGCACGCCACTGAAAATACATTCATTCGTCATATTACACCACGAGGCGACCTTGCCCCTGATGAAAAAAATACGATTGCCTTATTTGAAAACTCACGCGACAGTGTTGTTTATATTTCCACTGCTTCACTGGTTCGTGATCCTTGGACACGCAATGTTTTCTCAACGCCTAAAGGGACAGGATCTGGTTTTATTTGGGATGATGCAGGACACGTTGTAACCAATTATCATGTCATCACCGGGGCAAATGAGGCCACTGTGAAACTCGCAGACGGTCGTGATTATAAAGCCACGCTAGTGGGGACCAGTCAAATACATGATATTGCTGTATTGAAAATTGGGGTCGAATTCAAACGCCCTCCCCCTGTTCCGATTGGGACGAGCGATGATTTGAAAGTAGGTCAGAAAGTCTATGCGATTGGCAACCCATTTGGATTAGATTGGACGCTCACCAGTGGCATAGTTTCAGCACTCAATCGCTCTCTAGCTGCTGGTGAAGGTTTTTCAGTTGAGCATTTAATTCAAACCGATGCTGCAATCAATCCCGGTAACTCAGGTGGTCCGCTACTTGATTCTGCAGGTCGACTGATTGGTATTAACACCTCAATTTATAGTCCTAGTGGCGCCTCAGCAGGTATTGGATTTGCTGTACCGGTGGATACGGTGATGAGAGTTGTCCCTGAATTGATTAAAAATGGAAAATATACCCCGCCTGCATTAGGTGTTGAACTCGATCAACAAGTCAATGATAGACTCACTGCTATGACTGGTACGTCAGGCGTGATTATACTTCGTGTTAAACCGGGCTCTACGGCTGAAAAATCGGGATTATCGGGCATTCAAATATCGGATAGAGGTTGGGTGCCAGGTGATATCATTGTAGCCATTAATGGTAAGAAAATTCAATCCATACAAAAATTACTTTCAACTCTCGATGATTATCATGTAGGCGATAGCGTCAAGCTTACTGTGATTAGAAATAATAATAAACACGATGTTGACGTGATTCTTCAATCTGGAAATTGAGCTAAATTCACGAAAAAAAGTATCGCATAATAATCAAAAAAAGGGATTAAAAATCATGCAATGCCGAACATTGAAACAAGTCATGCCGGCTATTGCAGTATCTGATATGAAGAATCAATTCCGCAACTCAGTACGAAATCCGTAATTTTTAGATGTACATATCATGAAATACAAAGTGTATCTTTCTCGAATCGAATATAATACCCATGAGGATGTTTTTGATCGAAAATACATGATGACATTGCACACCTAAAGCAATACTGATAAAGCATTACACCCTTGATTTTGATTAAATCAAAATCTTCATAAAATCAACCTAATTAGTCAAAATCAATGATTATAAAATGCGTAGCCTATAAAAATGGCAAAAGTTTAGGCGATATATCCGTTGACGATATTAGTGAAATGCTTAAACAAGAAGACACGTTTGTCTGGCTTGGACTACACGAACCCAATGATGATTTATTAGATCAAATTAAAGAGGAATTTGATTTACATGAATTAGCCATCGAAGATGCCCGTTCAGCCCATCAACGGCCTAAATTGGAGGAATACCATAATTCATTATTTGTCGTCCTGCAAACCGCATCACTTTCTGAGCAAAGTATTAATTTTGGTGAAACACATATTTTTGTCGGAACACGATTTTTAGTGACGGTAAGACATGGGATGTCTTCAGGTTATCAAAATGTCCGTGATCGCTGTGAATCTATGCCTGAAAAATTAGAAAAAGGGCCCGGATTTGGACTTTATGCGGTGATGGATTCCATTGTCGATAACTATGTACCTGTCATTGACGGTTTACAAGAACGCTTTGAAAAAATTGAAACTACTATTTTTGAGCATCGGCCAAGTCATCAGACAATGGAACAATTGTATAGTCTAAAACGCGATTCACTTAAGCTACAAAATAGCATTGCGCCTTTAATTGATATTTGCAATGAATTGATGCGTTTCCATGAGTCAATTATTCATCCAGAGGTGAATATCTATTTCAGAGATATTTCTGACCATCTAAAGCGAAACAGTCAAGCCATTGATAGTATGAGAGAGATGGTTATTGCGGCTATGCAAGTGCATTTGACATTTGAAACAATTAGGCAGAATGAAGTCGTCAAAGGCTTAGCTGGATGGGGAGCTATTTTAGCTATACCCACCATGATATTTAGCTGGTATGGCATGAATTTTAAGTATATGCCTGAACTTGAAATGGAATACAGCTATCCCCTTGTATTAAGCGTTATCGTTTTTGGATCAGTATTGTTATATATTCGATTAAAGCGTAAAGGATGGCTTTAATATCACGCCATAATATATAACTTCTCTAGGGTAAAGAGGCTCTAAAGCATCCATAGTAACGATAAAATTATTCGATCCTGCCTATTTTCATTTTCAATACAAATTCAAAACTAACCACTCTGCTTTGTACATCTAAACTTTAAGTAACTAACTTTCAGTTCGTCAAAACCGCCATCACTCTTGCGGCCTAAATAAATAGGATCATCTTCCGTTGGATGAACTAGACATTCATTTGTGGCGGTTACTGTCACAGCTGAATCAGAATAAACACGTTTTACTTTATAGATTTTCCCATCATCGTGCTTCACTCCATGTATTTTTTGAGGCACTTTTTCTTTAGAAAATGCAGGTAGTATTTTTCCAATGCCGTTAGGAACATAAGCCATAATTTCGCCTACGGCGTAATACTGCGCTGATGCTGACTGTGAACATAAGATTAATAGACTAAGCATAATTTTTTTTGTCATTTTATACACTCCACGATTTTTAATATCAAATTTAATTGTGCTAAAAATTTTTGGCAATTCTCTAAAAAATCAAAAATCGATTCAATACGTCATTTGACGTATTAAATTAAACTATATTGTTTTACAATTCATTCGAGCATATATCCATTTTATTACATTAATATTACAAACGGTTTTACCTGTCACAGTTCAACTATTCTGAAAAATTTTTGACCATAAAAAAGCCCCCACTGCTTTGCAACAATGAGAGCTTTTATTTAAAACACACTTAAAAACACTTTACTACTCACTCGCCTACAGTATCTTAAAATTTGTTTAATGACTCAATACGTCAAATGACGTATGCAAAAAAAAATTAAAAATCCCTCATTTGGGTGATTTACATTTCAGTCTACTGAATTAAAATGCGCGCCACTAATTCTGGCTATCTCACAAAAAATAGGATTTAATAAAATTATGATGACTAAAAATAAAAAAAGTTACATGCTAACGTTTACTTCAATTGCACTTGCCATGTTTACATCACTCAGCTTTGCAAGCGATAACACAAAACAAATTGCAGCGATTTCGCAAGAAATTCAAGCCCTACAAGAAAAGCTCACAGCAGCTAATAATAAAATAGAAAAACTTTGCGACTGTACCATCACTAAAAATACTAATACTAATACTAAAATAGATGTTTCTAAAATACATCAAACCGCAAACGGTCGTCACTAATAACATCTGCTAAAATAATGACCGCTTCCGCCTGAGTTGCAACTCAAAAGTTTAGGTATTAAAAAACTTGGGCTTTTTTAGTTTAATGCACTTCATCGCATCGATTCATTTTAATAAAACTTAATGAGTAAAGTATGTAGAAAATATAGATGGTGTATATGTCATAATGAAGTTGATTGGCACAAAATTGCCATGCCAATCAACGTCACTTTATTACGCGTATGTTGAAGCAAAGAATTATTTTTTATTTTTCGCTTTTTCTTCTGCAGCAGCGTTAAGATGCTCCAATGCCGTATTTGAGTGCGCAACCGCTAAATCAAGTTGACCCAAGTTGCCGTTATCAATGGCTTTCTCAAGCTCATCAGCACCTGCACTTAAATGCGCTTTTGTAACGCCTTTTTCTGAAATAGACCCTGCCAAGGCATGATCGAGTGCAGCGCCAGCATGGTGAACTGCGTCTGAGGGTTTGGATGCGCTAGCGGCTTCTTTTGCATGCTCAATAGCGACTTTTGCATGATCTTCTGCAAAGGCAGAATTTGCTGAAACAACTAATAAACCAAATAATATGAATGATAATTTACGCATATCCAACAACCTCCAAATAGTGAATGTTTAACACATGATTTAAGTTTTATTGTAATTGAGGATCACCCTCAGTTTTATTAAACACGAATCTAAAATGGGGGGCAATACATTAAAATGAAAAATTTAAATTGTCATATTCGATGGTATTTTTTACTAGGGAATGCAGATATGGGTATCGATATTTTATTGGTCACCATTGCATCTCCTCATGACGTCAAACATTCATTTAAGCGACTGTTTCAATATGAAACGTCATTTTAAAACATTACATGAATACTCAAGCCAAGCCCTTGTTTTGAAACTGTCGTTGGATACAGTGCAAATTTGACCCAAGTAAGTTGTGAGCAGTCATGAATTGAAAATCCAGATAATTCAAATATCCCATGGATTGAATACGCAACACCTAAGTTTTTTTGTATGATAAATGTCTGATATTAGGGTAGATGTTGCGCAGTGAATAGATTTATTGATATGACGGTTGAGTGGTTTTTTTAACTAAATGGGGAATAACTGAGCGGAAATTCCAAAAAGAGCCACATTCCGCGCAAACCCCTTTATCATGTGCCGTTCGGTATTGATGACCAATATCACTGCTAGTATTTGTATAGGTAACGCGTTTGATATTACGAGATTGGCAAGCTGGACAACAAGTTTTCATAATGATTAAAATTTCTCCTTAAATATAGCAGGGGCTATTGTGTTTTTTGATTTGATGTTTGCCCCCGCCAGATTGATAAAAAGCGCAGTTCCTAAGTACATTGCTATCAATACAAGGCTGGGGAACTCATAAATTTATCACAGTTACCTTATGTATTACAATGTCTTAGTGAAATTTTTTCTTAAAATCAGTGCGTATATTGATAACCGACAAATAATAGTAAACATTTTAGGAGATTTTAACGTTGGCTTTCGAAATAAAAAGTTAGAAAAACCAAAGCATATAGCGGTTTAGTTAAAGCAAAAAATAATAAAATTAACTCAAGCGGGATTTACGATGATTGCCGTTGTTACGATTAACTTTTTATTTTTTTAAAAATGAAGAAATCATAATTTGTCTATCTGTGCAAGAGACATAAGCTTAAAATAAGTTGACTGAAAGGGTGTGGATATTGGAAAATGAAAACGTGTTTATGAATTTTAATAATTAGCCAAAATAGATTCTTTAATGATTCAACTATTTCAAATTATCTGCTTATTTCTATTAACTAGCAATTGGTTAAGATTTAATATAGAAAATAGCAGTGAGACTCAACTCGATAGAATACTGGAAATTAATTATTCATTACTCAAATATGTTGATTTTTATTTTCAATCTCAAAAACATAATTATCAAAGGTAATACAAATTAAGCTGGTTCAAATACTACAAAACACTTCCCATTCGTCAATTGTTTCGAAAGTGATGGATTTATTTTCAATGGCACATTGAGCGTTTGTCTCAATTTTACTTGACCATTTCACTTAGCGCTAATTCAACTAAATGACGTAATTGCTCATGTGTAAATGGTTTTTTCAAAACCCCTTTAACGCCTAACATTTCTGCAGAATCTAAATTAAAATCTGCGGTGACTGAACGACGACCACCTGAAATAGCGATAATGCGAAAATTGGGATTAACTTTGAGTAATTCCACAATCACGTCAATACCGTCCATAATAGGCATAATTATGTCAGTTATGATTAAATCGGGATTATACGAATAAAAACTTTTTATCCCTTCCACGCCATCTCGAGCCACCAAAACCTCATGGCCATCGCGCGTTAACATACTTTTTAATAAGTGACGCATTGGCTCTTCATCATCAATTATTAATATTTTAGCCATACTGCGTTAGAATTTAGCGTATTAGCGTAGTGGAAATAATAGTTTAAATACCGTCCCGCTATTTGGCCCAGACGTTTTTGATTCGACAATGATATGCCCTTGTGCCTCATGCACCATACCACTCACCGTCGAAAGTCCAAGCCCCGTCCCCTCACCTACAGGTTTTGTCGTAAAAAATGGATCAAAAATATGCGTAATGACACCCTTTTCAATACCCGAACCGGTATCCGAGACCGCTAATTCAACAAATGGCCCATTTAAGCTTTCTGTACAAGCAGTACAGTATTTATTATGGGTCACTTTCTTTAACGAAACGGTAATAATACCCCCAGCCTTCATAGCATCACGAGCGTTAACAATTAAATTAGTTAAAATCTGATGTAATTCAATAGCATCGATATAAATTTCAACTGTACTATGGATAAATTTATTAAGATCAAACTTACTGGTTAAGGTGGGTCGCAATAGCGCTAACACTTCTTCAATCACTTCTAATGTGGGTTTAATGTCAATTTCTTTATTTACTGGATTTTGACGGGTATACGCCATCATTTTTTTAATCAAATTAATTCCACGTTGACTCGCAATTTCAACTTGATCGGTATTAAATAAAACTTCTTCCTTTAATTTCTCGTTTGTGGTTTCTTCAATAGAATATCGATTTAATTGATTATAGCCAGTAATTGCCGCTAAAATATTGTTGAAGTCATGTGCAATTCCCGCCGTTAATCGACTGATACTTTCCACTCGCTGTAATTGATTCACTTGATTATTGAGTAATAGATTTTTTTCTATCGATTTTTCCAGATCAGCTTTATTTTTTTCTTTAATGGTGATATCTTCAACTTCCGCCATATAACCCATAGGCTGCTCAAACTCATCTGATATCGCTGTAACTTTTATCGAAAGAAAACGCCCTCCTAACGTGATAATAGATTCGACTGTATTAGTGAGTTGGTCTAGAATATTGATTTGATGAGCTGGATTTTTATGAAATAAGTCAATGTTTTTCCCGAGTAAATCGTCAACATTAAAATTCGGTAAGTCGCTTCGAATATCCTCTTCTGCATTACTTAATATTTTGACGGCACTATGATTGATATAAGCAATATTACGCTTCAAGTCCGTTACAATCACGCCAACAGATAAACTATCAAATCCAAGTTTTAATCGAAGAGTATGCGTCGCCAATTTTGTATCGTGCATCATATCAAATATTAGACGCATACTCGATGAGCAGACTTCCTCAATTATCCAGTTTATTTCCCGTACAGAATCAGCCGTAGTATGATAAGTATCAAGAAGTTTCTTTTGTACTTCCAATAATCTTTCAAGAAAAAATTGACTCGCAGGATGTTGCGACTCACATAAGTTGACTAATTCTGATAAATCAATATTTTCATCTGCCTCGTTCTGAAAAAATCCCATATACCAATCGGGAAAAACTCTGTTTGGAACTGTACCCCGATAGAAGCGACTGATTTTTTCATGCCGTACATCGTGAGTGATTTTTTTAAACAGCGCATCAACCACAACTTGCTCCCCTTCAATCATCTGAAGGAAATAACCTTTGTTGTAGACCAAAGCGCCTGAAATATGAATAGCTTTATTATTTTTACGTGATGTGCGCAAAATATCAATTAAGTCTTTCTCAGAAAATCCTTCTGCTACTTTACTCGCATAAACCAGTTGATAGATATTTTCTTGAGCAATATTTTCTAACATACCTTATAACTTTATTGATTATTTTAAAAAAACATTTAAAAGATAACAGTCATTCATAAATTGTCAAATAAATTAATGCATCGCATTGTACAAAATAGAAAAATCAAAAATAGTAACAAACGCTATATGAAAGATATTACACATCGCCACAAGCAGTACATCGGCAATTTTTTATGCTCGACAGGGGTCACTGCTTCATCAATCCTTTTTTCTCATTTTAGGTATAAGTTGATATATGATCTAAAAATTTTAATTTTTTGAGTGGAATCTACTTATAGAACAGCATCAACTGACTCTTTCTCAAAAAAACCATCAATTATCCCCCTTACCTCATTCAAGCGTTTTTGGATAACCGCCCCGGCAGGATGCGTACTTAAATTGGTGTTACCCAGTAAATCATAATCCTCGTTTTGACTTGTGCCATAAAAGCCCATATCCCAATTGGTAAAATCGCGTTGTTCGATAGGGCCTTGAGAGAGTATAGCCACTTTTTCATGTCGCTTATCTTTTAGAATATGCTCATAAAAAAGCGTGTTCACTACCGTCATATCCCCTTCTAGGATTTGTAGAAAATAGCCCTTGTTGTAAATCAACACCCCTGTAATACCATTTCGCTTGTTTTTAATACGTGAAGTATTGAGCACTTGGATTAAATCATCCACTGCAAAATGATCGGCTTTTTTGCTTGTGTACAGGATATAAATTAATTGATTAGCTTCTTTGGTGTTGGTACTGGTGCGTGGTTCTATTTTATTGAGCCATGCTAATATTTCACTGAAATGGTTAATAATCGTCTTTTTTAAAATCGTCACACAATCTTTCTTGAGTTTCTCATCATCCGCACTAGCCAATTGACTCCACACAAGGACAGGAATTTGCCAATGCTCAAGTAACTCGCCCAAAAGTTCGGGAAAAAATATACGTGAATCAACAATCACCGCATCAAATTCTTCTGGATTCTTTTGAAATTCATCACGCGCGATTTGCGCATCGCTGAAAATAATGGGTCTATGTCCAGAAAATAGTAAGGCTTTGCTTAAAAAATCGGTAATGATGGGCTCATCCACCACTAACACCGTCAATCCACTTTTATTTGATATATTGTTTTTTTCATTCATGCTAACCACCATGACTCTTTAGCTCGTTGATAATTTAAGTTGAAGTGTTTGATAAGCTGACGTAATTTCATTAGCAAAATTAGAATTTAAGACTGTCGTCTAGTGAATCTTGCTCTATCGGAAACTGAGGATTAGGTTGTTAAACAACATTTAATCTGTTTGGATTGACTTCGTTTTATGCGTCAAATGCGTCATTTTCTGCACAATCGGAAATGAAGTAAGAATACATCAATATTATTATCTAAAATGTAATCAAGAATAGGTGATTTGTCAAACCTCAAGAGCGGCATTAAGCTTGTCAAACTATGCAGAAAATACATCATGGTATTAGAAAGTAAGGCAGTATATGACGCCCAACCTCTAATACCATCCAAAAATACAATGCGCCTCTCAGCATTCACTAAATTATTCTGCACAATATTAACTTTAAGCTATTGTTATATAACTAGTTATTAATATTTTTCAAAGTAAAAAATGCAGAGTAGTATTATTACAATTTTAAGTTGCAGGGTCTACGATGTCACGCGAAGGCTAATCTGATCTCAGGAATATAACCTTAACGTCTACCAAAGGCTTTTTTGAAAAACTCAGGTTGCGCCATCGCTGCATGATGAATATCAATATTATAATAATGCGTATCAAACGTTTTATGTTGGCAATCACTTTCCCGGAACGCTAAAGCTGATTTACTCGCAATCGTCCCACTCCACCAGCCTGAGGGATAAATACATTGCGGGAAAAATAAAGTTTGTAGATGCGAAAAACCAGAATCATGCATAGCATCACGCATTTCACCAATTAAATCTAAGTGTAGCAATGCCGATTCACTTTGTTGAACAAGCAAGCCATCATCCGACAGACAGGCTACGCAATCTCGATAAAAATCTCGCCCAAATAATCCCTCAGCCGGTCCCACTGGATCAGTACTATCGACAATGATAAGATCCACTGAATTAGGTGCCGCTTCTTTTACCCATTTAATGCCGTCAATAAATTTTAATTCTGCGCGAGCATCATGATTCGACTCACATAACTCAGGAAAATAAATTTCAGCTAAACGCGTCACGCGCTCATCAATATCAATTTGTACAACGTGTTCAACCGTCGTATGCTTGAGAACTTCACGCAGTGTGCCGCAATCACCCCCGCCTATAATCCAAACCCGCTTAGGATTAGGATGCAAGAAAAGTGCAGGATGGGACATCATTTCATGATAGAAAAAATTATCGCGCGTAGACACCATGGTGCATCCATCAATGATCATTAATTTCCCAAATGTCTCTGTATCATAAATTTCCAAATGCTGGAAATCAGATTGCTCTTCATGAACTTTTTCATTGATTTTAAGAGAAAAGGCCGTACCCGTTGAAGGAACTTGTTCGGTAAACCATTGTGCTGAATTCATATTTTTATCCTAAGTTTTGATTAAAATTGGTTTGAAGTGAGTTTTTAATTAATTGAGATTGTTATTCGATATTATTGTCTGAAAAGGCTACTTTTTTTGGGCTTTTACGATTATTAATAAAATAACTGTTACCCTCAATTTTTTTAGCCATTTTTTTAGATTCTGAGGCAAGATCTGCAATATCAACATGCGAGCGACAGTTTGCCGTTATATCAGGCGGCACTAATCCTACGGATAGACTGGTCATGGGGAAAAAACATTTTTCACCAGAGCGACTTTCACCTCGAATTCCCCCTGCAGCAACATCTTCGGGTTTGTAATAGCTAGGCACCATTTTTTTGAAATTATCTAAAATATGTTGGCAGGTTTCGAGCCAATGCTCATTGGTGAAAATAACAATAAAATCATCACCACCAATATGCCCTACAACACCATGATCAGGAGGAATTGTATCCGTGAGTGTTTTAGCCACCGCCTTAATAATATCATCACCCGCACTGTAGCTATAAATATCATTAAAGGGTTTAAAATTATCCAAATCAAAATAGCCAAACGCAAACGGTATCTTATTTGCTATCAATTCGTCAACCCGCTCATTTGTCGGGACACTTCCAGGTAATAAAGTGAGCGGATTTGCGTGTTTAGCATTATCAATCTGTTTCTGAGTAATTCGTTCCAAAAGTGACAAAATAGTCGCAATACCGATATATTTATTTTCACGCGAAATAATAAAGGCTTGCTCATGATGCATACTTGACGTTAGCGCTTGACTCACCAACTCAATTGGCGTGTTGCAATCAATGGTCAAAGGGGGGTGTTCTATAAAGGTTTTAATCGATTTTCTTCCGTGCAACTCCATGCCATATCGACTTGAAAATAATTTGGTTAAGAAAATATCCCTAAAAATCAAACCCACCGCAACATCATTATCGACAATAGGTAAAATCATCAGTTCATTTTGCTTTTGAAAAATACTCATCACGTCATTAATTAACGTATTAGAAGACACTGAGAGTACATAATTGCAAATCGTTTCTACTACCTCTGATTGGTTAAATACGATTGCACTTGCAATAGGTTCATCGAAAACGAATGGCGTCTTATCATGTACCATAAGATGATCGATTTGATTAAAGGGAATAATCTGCGGGCTTGAGATATACTGACCCTGCGCACAAGCAATTCCAATTTTTTCAATCAACTCAAATTCATACTGCGTTTCAACATTCTGAATGATGATTTGACAATGCATCGACTTTGCAATTCCTTGAATAGATTTTACAAAATTAATCTGCAACGACTCATTTCTTAAATTGCGAATCACATGCTGATCGAGTTTAACATAGCTAGGCGATAACGCCGACCATAAAACTAAATTGGAATATCCAATACCAAAATCTTCTAAGGCAATATCAAATCCATTATGTCGACATTGCGCTGCCGCTTCTAGCAAAAGGCAATACTCATCTGTTGGCACGGATTGTCTAAGTAAAATAATAATATTACTGCGCTGCAATGAAAATTTGTCGAGGCAATATAAAATTTCTTGAATTTGAAAATCGATCTCTTCGATTTTATGCAGAGGTATTTGAAGAAATAACTTTGAATCCAGATTAGACCTTGCGTAATTTTCTAATGCATTATTTAAATAGACGATAGCCAATTCTAAGAGTAAATGATGCTCTCGTGCCATTTGAAGTAAGGTATTTTGATCGTGTAATACACTATTGAGTGGCCCATAGATCAGCGCTTCATAGCCGATAACGCCTTTTTTTGACGTTGATATAATCGGATAAAAATAAGGTGTTATTTTTTTATGTTCTAGAATTGAGATAAGCTCTTGCTGTAATGATTGCATTAGTGCACCTTAAAATAGTTCTAAAATTGAGTATTGTATGTACGAAATTTAAGCAGTGCTTTCATTAGTCGACAGTTTCCAATAAGATACTGCGTCATCGAGAACAATCAATTTTCCATTTGAAATCATTATTTCAATTTGTTTATTAATCCTAGTTAATGGACTCTCACATTTTTCACGAGCGATAAGAAGTTCCACGGATTTTAGAGGTATTGTAATTTTGTTGAGCGGAATATCCACTTGACTCAAAATTTGAAATGATTCGACTATCACTCTTTCAGCTAAAGCATCATTTTGCATAAAATAACATCTCGCATAAAAAATTTTATCTAATGTTGACTATTTTATTTAAACTCTAACGCCGCAAATAAAATCAATTTTTCAATCATCCAATCAGGGGCATCTAACGGTATATCGTGTCCTGCGGTGGAATGAACTTCAAGTATTAATCTATATTCTTTATGTATTGCCGCACTGCAACTAGGTGAAACCAATTTATCGCCTAAACTATTGAGTAATAAAACCGGCTTTTCAATAATTTGATTAGTGGGCTTGTACTTTGCCGCTGCCATAATTTGCCGAAAACTCGTCCCAAAACTGATCGGACGTTGCTTATAAATTGTCATCCATTTTTCGGCTGTTTTGAATGTAGCCGCTTCATTTAGATTACTCACTAATCGCACAATCGCGGTTTCTCTCGCCAATATGTCATTCGCACCTAAAATCTGCATTATCTGCCCATAATTTTGCCAACGTAAACGGTGATAAAATGGACTCAAACTCGCAAAACTGGTATTCACTAAAACACTTGCGCAAATATCCTGCGGGTACTTCTGCATCCACTCCCACGCGACCATGCCACCTAAAGACAGCGCTAAAATGGTTAGCGGTTGAGTTAAATAACCCAATTGCTGTGCTTGTTCACGAGCAAGCTTTACTATTGCTTCAATGGTGTTTGGACTTGTTTGATGATGAAATTGACCCGTACCCGCTAAATCGAGCGTGTGGATTATTGCGTTAGGAAACGCGACTTGTAACTGATTAACAAAATCACCCCAATGCCCTGATTCTCTGGCCAATCCGCGCAATAACAACCAATGTTGTCCGATGTTATTCATACCAAAATCTTAGAGCCTGTTGTTCGAATAATTGTCGCTCTTCATCGGGTAAATTAACCCACTTTTGAGAATACAATGTCGCCCGATACAGAAAGTCGAACAAAATTAAATGTCTTCGCATAATACGTTGTTGGCGATGGGGCAAGACTGGATGAAATAAGCCATGACGCAAAAACAAATGCATTGGATTTTTACGCAACCAAAGCCATGATCCCATTTCTAAGGTCAAGGGAATAAATAGCGCTTGATCATTCGTTTTTTTCGCTAAAAAATCATCATATAAATAATCCCATAAATCACCATGAATGACATATTCTTCACTTGTCGGTTCAAATTTATAAAAATGATTGGGATAACATTTATCGAGTAATTCTTTTAACGCATAAATTTCAGGTAATGAATGAAACGGTTTTTTTGTGGAGGCATAGGGAAACCACAATCTATCTTGAATACCAAAACCTGAATGTAGATCAACTGCGATAATTAACGATGATTGCTCAAATTGTTTTTGTACTACTTGGCATAACGCTAAGGCTTCTTGTTCCATTTGCGTATGATTGCCACGATACCACGGTAAATGAGGACTAATTCGATGTCCACTGTATAGTTTTACTCGACCAATACCATCAATTGGCGCATTACGCATTAAGTCGACGCCATTTGGATTACATCGTGAACCACGCAAAACACCCACAGGATTAACTATAGGAACAAATACCATACGAGAATGTTTTAATCGATCAGCCAGTCCCCTATCCCACTCGAGTAATTCAGCGATCGTTTGCAAATACGAAATCAGTATTTCAGTACCAATTTTTTCTAATCCGTGTACACCACCAAAATACATAATTACAGGCACATTTTTTTGCTGAGATCCAAGTGTGATGCAATGAATTGGGAACTGGTGATTTTCATATTCAATGTAATCGATAATTTCAACTTGTGCCTTATCACCTAATTTTTCAATGATGGCTTCAAGTTCTATTAATTCGGGAAAAAAGGGTACTTTCATTTAAGCAAGTAATTTTTCAATATAGCGTTGCTTTTTCTTTGGCGTAATTTTGTCAGTTTCAACCATAATTAACCCATCAATACAGTCGTTAAAATCTGCATCAACATTAAAATCAATAAAATGACAGCCCCCTTCAATACACAATTCAGAATATTGTTTATAAAGCGTAGGCACTTTAACGCCCAGTTTTTTAAGTTCACTATTTAGAATTTTGTAACTACTTGAATAATCATGCGTAAAATCATTCAAGCTAAACTCATGTTCCGCCGAGACCACATACGGTGTACGTGCTTTTGCATGAGGGGAGTTTTGTCCAAATTGCTGCTGATAAAAGCTGATAATGAGATCTTTCGCTGGATCTGGATAAGCATTACTAATACTTACGGGACCAAAAAGATATTTAATGTCGGGGCGTTCACGCAAATAAGCACCAATTCCATACCATAAATAATCAAGACTGTGTTGCCCCCAATAACGTGGTTGAACAAAACTACGTCCCAATTCAATACTGTTTGGCAACAAATCGACAAAATCACCTTGCAATTCAAATAAGGTGTTCGTATAAAAGCCTTCAACCCCATGAGTCTGCATAATTTTATTACCTTCACCAAGACGATAGGCGCCGACGATTTCTAAATCGTTATCATCCCAAAGCACAATTTGCCGATAATAGACATCGAATCTATCCATATCCAGCGATAACCCTGTGCCTTCTTCAACGGTTCTAAATGTGAGTTCACGCAACCTTGCAATTTCTCGCATCACCGGGCAATCATCTTGAAACTCATAAAGAAATATTTTCTTTCCATCTCGAGTTTCACCCAGCAGATGAGACTGATAAAGTGCTTTTTTTACTGCTTTAACGTCTACGGGATGAATCACTGTTTCAACGGTCTTAAACAAAGACGTTTTATTTTTTTTACCTAAATTTAAAACGTGTTTGCGAAACCGTTTACATAATTGCTTATTCGTTTCGTCTGTTTCTGAAATTTCAGAGTAAGGCACAACGCTACCCACCTGAAATTTAATGGTTTGATTGCGCTTATTAAACATTTCATTAACCAGCAGCATGGTAGCAAGCGGTTTATAAATGGTGGATATACCATAAAAAAAGGCTGAATTTTTGGCTTTGATATGAATGGGTAAGATGGGGGACTTTGTTTTTTTAGCTAATTTGATAAAACCACTTTGCCATTCACCATCACGAACCCCTTTAGGGGTTATGCGTGAAACTTCACCTGCGGGAAAAATGATAATAGCTTCTTCCCTCTCAAGCGAATCAATCATGGTTTTATAGGTGTCTTTCAATTCCTTTTTATCAGCCGACAGGATATTCACCGGAAAAAATATTGACGCCAGTGGCTTCATATTGATTAAGACACGATTCACAACCACACGCACATCAGGGCGAACTGAACGTATCAATTTCACCAACGCTAAACCATCTAACGTTCCAATAGGATGATTGGCAACAATTAACAATCGACCTTGCGCAGGAATGTTCAAATAGGAGTCATTATCAACCTGATAGGTGAATTTGAAATAAGTCAATAATTTATCAAGAAATGCAAAACCACGTAAATGCTGGTTTTTAAAAAGAAATTCATTTAAATCATCTTCATGAATTAACTTTTTCAACCCATTTAGGAGCCATTTATTGTCTTTGTCGAATTTAAAATCAGGATATGTTTCTTGAAGGATACGTTTAGCATCAATCATGTTAAATGCCTCAAAATTATCTGTATATTATGTAATCCTATTTTAAACACCAAGTGTGTCAATTGAATGAAATGAAGGACGTGATATAAATAAAACGATTTACTTAACGTGAGAAACTAATTAAAAGGATTGACTTATCTAGTAATAATTTTATGGTATTTTTTTAAATATGAATAATTTGAAAAGTGTAAAAAGTTTACGGTGATACGTTTTTTTTGCGCTTGAGCCGATGAAAATTCACCCACCGCAATATATACCGATGCTCGAATGAGCGGCGATTTTTAACCGCTTAGGGGATTAGAGTATCTATGATTCATTTTTTGAATGCGTTTCTTCAAGTTCAATTGCAAAACCCAGTTTTTGACCACATTCATTGACAAATTCACTGATGGTGAGACGTAAACACCGCTCACCAATATGGCTTAATTGAGTGATGGACTCATAATTTGAGCTAGTCAATAAATGCATTTCTTGATCTAGATTTTTAAAAAAATCTACTTTATGCCCAATCAGATGCTCAGCACTAAAATTTGGCATCTCTTTTTGTATATCTCGCTGAATTGCATTCAGTAACGTCATCGCCCCACGATTGATGTAGATAATATTTCGCTCTACATCGGTGAGAATCACCCCCGTTTGTAAACAATCCAGCCCTAATTTTAACCTTAACGTTTCAAACGCCACTTCCCTATTATGCGTCATGTCAAAAATTAAACGCATACTCGCTGAACACATAGCCTGCATAATCCAGCTAATTTCATTACCTACTTGATAGTCAGGCGGGATTGGGTATTTGCCCTGAAAATTTTGTTTTGTTTCCGCTAATTTATCTCTAAAAAACTTACCCGCTGGATGCTCTTTAAAATCGATAAGCTCGAGTAAATCATGCCCTTCATTATCTTCATGGCGAAAAAAACCCATGTACCATTCAGGAAACTCACGTTTTTCCACATGGTTTTTAAAAAAACAATTCACCATTTCATGGCGTTTATCTTTTGCAATATGGTAATTAAATAATTCATTCACCGCGTTACGTTGACCCTCGAGCATTTGCAAAAAGTATCCTTTGCTATAAATCATCGCGCCTGTGATTTGTTTCTTTTTATTATTTTGTCGTGAAAACTGCAAAATATTTAATAAATCCTCTTCCGAAAAATCCTTGACAGCTTTACTTGCATAGACCAGTTGATAGATTGGAAATGTCTCTTCTTGATGCGATTGCGTAATATCGAGATTATTGAGCCAGGTGTTTAAATGTTTCACACTATTTTCTTCAGACTTATCTAAGTAATCAATCGGGAAGGCATCCCCTAACTGCGATTTTATCGCATCAATTTGGCTACTGTATAAACAACAGACAAGAATAGGTAATGGTCGAATTGAGATGATTGCATTCACGAAATCTTTTTCGTTATCTTTGGCGGTCTTCGCGGTATTGTATTTCGCAACACCTGGAAGAAACGTAAAAAACTCTCCATCCGTAATGAGTGCATCAAATTCGTCTGGATTTTTCTTATAGGCATCAAGGGCGTCAGCGGCATTATCAAAAACAGACACTGTATGCCCTAAATAAACCAGTGATTGTTTTAAAAAAGTCGCATTATGACTATTTTCATCCATGACTAAGATAGTCAGACTCAATTTTGAATAGTTAGCAAAATTCATCATGATCGATTTTATTATTGACTGAGTTTAAGGTCTAAACGTTGACGCAAACCTTCGGGCATATCGAGCGTTTCCAAATCCCATTTTTCATGAATTAGCACGTCCTCTAAACATTGCTGCATAATTTCATGGGCACGAAAAGTCGCCTCGGCAATCAGCTCATGCGTCTTAATATCTAAAAGCGACTCACCTTCAGTAGCGCAACTTCCTTGATAGCTATATAATTTTCGTAAATACGCAATAAGCTCACTCACTTGACTTGGACAGGCGCAAGTATAAATAAAACCTTCTTGGCGAATTTTATCAATTTGTTCATCGGTATATTTAATATTGAGTTCCACGATATTTCTCCAACTAGTTAACATTAAAGCGAGCTATTAAATGCGTTTACTTACTAAATTGTAATTCAAACACGTTATGCATTATTGACGGTAGGAAAAAATAGTGAAAATGTCGTTTTTTCAAGTGGCTTTGAGGTGACAGTAATATATCCACCTGCGTTGTGAACTAGTCCCGCCACCACTGAAAGTCCGAGTCCTTGCCCTTGCCCGACCTCTTTTGTGGTAAAAAATGGGTCAAAAATACGCCCCATGTAAATCGCCTCGATTCCTTCTCCCTGATCGCACACTTGCAGTTCCACAAAAGTGCCGTCGAAGTCAACACCACAGCAACTACATTGTGATTGCTGATGCGTGATGTCGTTTACCGTTAATTCTATTTTTCCACTTTGCTTACTCAAACTATCACGCGCATTGGACAGTAAATTTAAAAGAATTTGGGTCAACGTAATGGCATTTATATTTTGCAGATAAATGGCGTGCGTGATTTTGTCTAGATTTGTTTCAAGTTGGATATCTTTAGACAAATTTTCGCGTAAAGAATCTAGATTTTCTTTCAAAAAATCAATAATATTAAGCGATTTTATTTCTTGATGTCTTTCATCACGTCGACAATAAACTAGCATTTGTTCAACGAGCGTTTTACCTTTAATAACGGCTTTGTTAATTTTGGCACTATTCGAAAGAATACTGGATTTGAACTCATCGAGTGGATCATATTGAGCATCGATATCATCCACCGTCAGTGAATTTAAATCACTATACCCTTGAATAATATATAAAATATTATTGAATTCGTGAGCAACACCCGCAGTTAAACAATTCATAAATTCCAATTTTTGTAATTCATGAATTTTTTCTTGTGCAAGCAAATAATTTTTTTGATTTAGACGTGTTTTGAAGGCATTTTTAATTCTAGTTTCCAGCTCTATCTGCTCAACTGGCACGGATACAAAATCAGTGACCCCTAACGCTAAGGCACGAAGTTTAATATCCATCGCACTTTGAGATGCAATCATAATAATAGGTATATTTTGATTATTTAAAATATGCTGAAGTTGAGCAAGAAAATCTAAAGAAATCGCAATGGGTAAGCGACATCCAATTAACACAATATCAACTTTATTATTTTCACACCAATTTAAAGCCTCAGGCGCACCTTGAAAGAATACAGGCGATATATCTATAGATTCAATTTTAGTAATTAATTTTCCTAAAAAAATACTATTGTTTTCATTTTCTAAGACAAGTAAATTTTGCATAAATCCAAAGCATTCAATATAAAAATATATTAGGCAATATCAATAAATTTCAATGTTATCACAGTAATTAGGCAATCTCTATAGAAACAAACGTGATACGGATCATACGCCTATACATTTAACATCGCTAAAACCAATACATTCGCAAAATAAATTTAATACAAAAATAAGGGTTGGCTACTCATTTTTTCTCCTGCTTTCAGGGCGGAGTTTCTAGTGACGAATACGAGGGACGCATTACTTAATGCGCCCCTAAATCTTGCATGGACGTTAATTTTTGTTTCTCAACCTAGTGCGAGGAATAAGCCCCCTAATTTACCAAGGCAACACTTTTCCATCATAACGCTGAAATTCGCCAGTGTGTGCGAGCGTAAATTTTGCAATCGTATCGCGCATTTGTGAAACGCTTTGTGGAATTTCCATGGGCGCATTTGATCCCCCCATATCGGTTTTTACCCAACCTGGATGCAAAATTAACACGGCAATATGTTTCACTTGAAGTTCGATAGCAATTGATTTCATCGCCGCATTGAGTGCCGATTTACTTGAACGATATAAAATACTTCCCCCGCTGGTATTATCGGCAATACTGCCCATTAAACTGCTCATCGCAACCACCTTTTTTTGCTCACTCCGCGCAACATGCGCAAAAAAAGCTTCGATCATTTTCACCGGTGCAAAGACGTTCGTTGACAAGGTATGTTGCCAAGTTTGATAGTCTAAATTGCCAAATCGATGCGCTGCATCGTCGCCATACACCCCTGCATTATTAAGTAAAACGTCAATGGACATATCACTAAGCTTGACTGCAAGCTGCTCAATTTGTGAAAAATCGTCCATATCAAGCGCAAAAACAGATAGGTTTGTATGCTGCGCTGCGAGTTGATTCAGTTCAGTGGCGTTTTGCGGCTGGCGACAACACGCAATGACTTGCCAATTATCCTGCGCATATTGTCTGCAAAAATCTAAACCTAACCCGCGATTTGCACCCGTAATCAAAATTGTTGCCATGATAGATTTCCTCAAAAATTTAAATTAAAAAGTAAAGCCTGCTCTGCGCTATTTTACGGTGTTTTTTTTTGCCGTGTACATTCATGTAAAAAGATTCGATAATTCACTCTTTTTAATTTATAGAAGTGTTATGGATTTTCAATTATTGTCAACAGATGGCTATGCACGACGTGGCCGTTTAACTTTTGCTCGTGGCGTGATTGAAACGCCTATTTTTATGCCTGTTGGCACTTATGGCGCAGTAAAATCGCTGACCCCTGAGGATTTACGAGGAGTTGGCGCACAAATTATTTTAGGGAACACGTTTCATTTAATGCTACGCCCCACCACTAAAGTCATTCAAGCCCACGGTGATTTGCATGATTTTATGCAATGGCAAAAACCGATTTTAACGGATTCAGGCGGATTTCAAGTCTTTAGCTTAGGAAAATTGCGCAAAATTACGGAGCAAGGTGTCACTTTTAAATCCCCTATTAATGGCAGTAAAATTTTTATGGGGCCTGAAGAGTCCATGCAAGTTCAACGTGAACTCGGCTCAGATATTGTCATGATATTTGACGAATGCACCCCCTACCCTGCAACCGTTCAAGAGGCCGCGGATTCGATGCGTCTTTCGCTACGCTGGGCAAAGCGCAGTAAAGAGGCACATGGTGATAACCCCTCCGCCCTTTTTGGTATTGTACAAGGCGGTATGTATGAACATTTGCGCGAAGAATCTATCGCCGGCCTGCAAGAAATTGGCTTTGATGGTTACGCCATCGGTGGCCTGTCGGTTGGTGAGCCCAAAGATGAAATGATGGCAACCCTTGACGGTATTCATCAAAAAATGCCTGCGGATAAACCCCGCTATCTCATGGGCGTCGGAACACCTGAAGATTTAGTGGAAGCGGTGCGACGTGGCATTGATATGTTCGATTGCGTCATGCCAACACGAAATGCACGAAATGGGCATTTATTCACCACGTTTGGCGTAGTCAAAATTCGTAATGCACAATATGAATTTGACACAAAACCTATTGATGAAAACTGTGGCTGTTATACTTGCCAAAATTATTCACGCGCTTATCTGCGTCATTTAGATAAATGCCAAGAAATGCTCGGTTCGCGTTTAAATACAATTCATAATTTATATTATTATTTAGATTTAATGGCAACTATACGTACCGCCATTGAAAATAATCAGTTTGAGCATTTTGCCAAAGACTTTTATGCAAAGCGTGCAGGCTAAATCATGCAAGAAAATCATATTTTAAATGCTCGCCGCCTACTCTGCCCACTGCCTGTTATTCGTACCCAAGAAGCCGTTAAGAAATTACGAACCGGTGATATTTTAGAAATTATCGGAACGGATAAAGGCATTTTGCAAGATATTCCAGCGTGGTGCCGCATCAATGGACATACTATTCTTGACACGTTTAATAATGAATACGACTACCACATTGTGCTACAAGTAGGAGAATAAGCATGGGAAAATTGCACCTGCACGGCAAACATCAACACAGCCATAAGCATTCACACAAAATCGAAAAAGAAGCTGAAAAACTGCCCCCTAATATGGCTAAGTTGAAACAACGTGCAAGTTATGTGGGTGCGTGTGTCAATATTATGCAGACCCTCATTAAAATTACGTTCGGTATTTTAGGGCAATCTGCTGCGCTGATTGCAGACGGGATTCACTCGCTTTCAGATTTAATGAGTGATGCGCTGGTCATTACAGCTGTGCGCATGGGGAGTCGAGAAGCTGATAAAGAGCATCCTTATGGGCATCGTCGCTTTGAAACCATTGCTGGTGTTGTTTTAGGGGGAAGTTTAATGTTTATTGGCGCAGGCATTGGATGGTCTGTCTATGAGCGTATGTCAAACCCTGAAACATTGCCCGTGCCAAATGAGCTGAGCTTAGGCATAACCGCTGTGTCGATTCTACTCAATGAGTGGCTTTATCATTACACTAAACGCATTGCTAAAATCACACGCTCAAAATTACTGCTTGCGAACGCGTGGCATCAACGCAGTGACGCATTTTCATCCATTGTCGTATTGATTGGCATTGGCGCTGTCATGCTTGGCTATCCGTTAGCAGATGCGATTGCTGCGATCTTAGTGGCATTATTGGTCATTAAAATCGGGTTAAACTTAATGATTGAGGGCATCAAAGAATTAGTCGATACCGCTTTACCTGAAAATCTTGTCGCTGAAATTCGCACTGTTATCTATGATATAGATGGCGTTGAAGATATTCACTTACTGCGCACACGCTACATGGGTGAGGATGCGTTAATTGATGCGCACATTATTGTCGACCCGCGCATTAGTGTCTCTGAGGGTCATCGCATTGGGGATATGGTGCGTGACGAGCTCATTGCTCGTTTTGATGACGTGATGGAAGTACTTGTTCATGTTGACCCAGAAAATGACGAAGCATTAGCCAATCATATCAAGCCCCTCACTCGTGCAAATGTCCAAGAATTACTCACTGAAAACCTGCCTGAACTCTTGCCTTATTTGGAAGATTTTCGAATCCATTATTTAGAGCATAAAATTGAAATTGAATTAATTATTCCTTTTGCGCTGAGCAATCAAAGCGAATTAATTGAAAACATCAATGAGAAGTTAGCCAATATCAAACATAATGTACCGCAAATTGAGACTATCCTCTTGTTTTTTAAACATGATTGCTCAAATTAGAATATTCGATTATTCTCAAAAATTACATGACAACCGTTTAATTGAAACGGTCGGTGTGTTAAAGTTTACCTTGAACTTAAATTGAGGCGTTTCCTCAAAATCGGTTGTGGTGTGTTTAATAAAAAATAAAAATTATATTAGGAGAATTTACATGTTTAAACTTCATTCATTAGTAACGGCTTTTGCTCTAATGGGCGCAATGTCATCAGCAAACGCATGGGAAACATTGCCAACTCAAGCGCCTGAACCCGCAAACAATCCAAGCACACCAGAAAAAATTGCATTAGGTCAAATGCTCTATCATGACCCCAGATTATCTTCAACTGGCACGGTGTCTTGCGCCTCTTGCCACAACACCATGCTAGGTGGCGAAGATAACCGCCCAAATTCAATGGGCGTTAATGGTCAAACGGGTGGACGCAGTTCGCCCACCGTTTGGAACTCTGCCTTTAATAAAGTGCAATTCTGGGATGGTCGCGCAGCCAGCTTAGAAGAACAAGCAGCAGGCCCTGTCACTAACGGCATTGAAATGGGCATGAAAAGTTGGGATGACGTAGTAGCCCGTCTAAAAGATATTGAAGGTTATCAAGTTGCCTTTAAACATGCCTTTCCAGGTGAAAATCCGATATCAAAAGATCATGCAACCAAAGCTATTGCGGCGTATGAACGCACTTTAATTACACCAAATAGCCCTTATGATAAATTTGTGAGTGGCGATAAATCTGCGTTATCTGCGGAGCAAATTCGCGGCATGGACAAAGTGGCCGAATTAGGCTGTATTGGTTGCCATAGTGGCGCTGCATTTAATGGCGCAGGTATGTTCCAAAAATTCCCAATGAATCCTGACGGTTATCTAGAAGCGAAGTATCATTTCAGCAGAGACAAAGGGGTGGCTGAAGTTTCAAAAAAATCAGAAGACGAACATTTCTGGAAAGTGCCTACATTGCGTAACGTTGCGATAACGGCACCTTATTTACATAATGGCTCAGTTCAAACGCTAGACGAAGCCGTACAAATCATGGCAAAAGTGCAATTAGGTAAAGAATTAGCCAAAAATGACGTGGCGGATATTGTCGCATTTTTAAGTGCGTTAACTGGCGAATTTCCAAAACAAAAAATGCCAGTATTGCCAGAAACAACTGGTAAAACAGTTAATTAAACAATATACGGACACATTTTCAACATAGAATGTGTCCGCTCTCTTAGTGTTCCCTAGACAATTACAGACTAATTTAGTGTAGAATTAGGTTTTAGGCTTTAAATACGGTTTAGTTTTATTTTTTATTCATTCAATAACTGGAGTCATACATGAGCGTTTTAGTTGGTAAACAAGCCCCCGATTTTACAGTACCAGCCGTTTTAGGCAGTGGTGAAATCGTTGATTCATTTTCATTTTCTCAAGCAACCTTAGGCAAATACGCAATCGTCTTTTTCTATCCATTAGATTTCACTTTTGTTTGCCCAAGTGAATTGATTGCTTTAGATCACCGTATGGACGAATTCACAAAACGTAATGTTGAAGTTGTTGCGGTATCAATTGACTCACATTTCACACACAATGCATGGCGTAACACACCAGTCAACCAAGGTGGTATTGGTCATGTGAAATACACAATGGCTGCGGATTTAAGCCACTCTATTGTGAATGATTATGACGTGGCGGTTGAAGGCCCAGGTATTGCTTACCGCGGTGCATTCTTAATTGATACCACGGGTAAAGTACGTGCACAAATTGTTAATGACTTGCCATTAGGCAGAAATATTGATGAGTTAATTCGTCTTGTTGATGCACTTCAATTCCACGAAGAACACGGTGAAGTTTGCCCAGCGGGCTGGAAAAAAGGTGATGCTGGCATGAATGCCAATCCAGCGGGTGTAGCTGAATATTTAGCAGATCATGCCGATAAATTGTAATTATTAATTACTTTTTAAAATACAATTAAAAAAGGCGTAGAATTTGTAGATTCTACGCCTTTTTTATGCGCCTATTTTAAAGCGGTAATAGCTTAATCAATTCGGGTTGCTCTATGAGTGTTTGGCTGGAAAGAAAACCTAATTGCCCCGCACGATAAATATGTGAATAGTATAACAATGATGCAGGAACTTTTTCGCTGTCAACTAACACAAAACCTGTTTTATTTTGCTCAATCCAGTTTTTTAACCTATCTGGTGAATGCAATAAAATCAATGGTTGAGTTAACCGCCCTGTAAATTGGAACTGATCGTGATATTTTCCTGTATAAAATGCCACACCTTTATCTTCTGAACGCAATTGCGAGATAGTTTGCGCAATCGGCTTCGTATCAAAACGTGACGCATTAGTTTCTAAATACGTAATTGCTAATGCACTTGGAATGGCAATGGAAATTAAACAACTAGTAAGCATGATGTGATTCATATTGTGTACTTTAAACCGCATCAACCCTAAGCCAATAAGTGTTGTAAGTCCCAATAACCACAGCGCATTCAATGTGATATTAAACCAATGCGTTTGTGTATTCAGTAATATAAAACTCACTGTAAGCAATAAAATAATACAAACTCCACCCCACACAGTTAGAAAGGCACGTTTCCATCGCGCTATATCATGTATTTCATCTGCCACTCGCGCTAGCAGTAACGCCAGCGCAGGCATAAGCGGGAGTAAATAATGAATACGTTTGCCACTGACTAGGGAAAAAGCAATGAATACCGGCAATGCCCAAGCAGTACAAAAACGCACACCGTAATCATTAAATGATAATTTTCTGATACCTTGCCAAAATGGTTTAAACAAAAGCCATGGTAAAAGTAAAAGCGGTAAACGCACTAAATACCACCAAAATGGAAATTTATGCGAAAAGGAATCAACGATACGCCCACTGGTTTGCCCCAAAAAAATCGCATGTCGATAATCATCTCCACCGCTAATTCCTGCGGGAAGTGCCCAAGCGAGTGCGATGGCAGCACCAATAAAAATAGCCGCGATTAATTTCAAATACCATAAACGCCACTGAAAATTATTGGATTGCCTTTCTAGCCACCACGGCGCAAGCACGGCAACAGGTAAAATTTGCAGTAGTAGCACAGGGCCTTTACTTAAAACGCCACCACCTATGGCAATACCAAGCAAAAAAAGGCTACGCCATGTTGATGTTTGTGCAAGCGATATAATGCTAAAAATGGCAAGTAATACAAAAAAGGCCAATAGCATATCAAACATCGTCAGCGTGCTATAAATCAGCCAAAATGAAAAACCAAGTAAAATTAAGGGGGTGTTTTTGGCGATACTTGGACGCTGTGGCCATAATTTTTCGGCTATGATGCCTGAAAGTAGCGTTGAGCCAAGTGCAAACAAAGGAGAAATAAGCCGCGCTGTCCATTCATTCACCCCAAATATGGCCCAACTTAGCTGCATTAGCCAAAATAAGAGCGGGGGCTTGTGGCTGTATGTTTCGCCGTTTAGATACGGAACCAGAAAGTCCTCGCGTACCCACATTTCCCACGCAACACTAACATAACGTGTTTCATCAATGGGCATGAGCGGACGAATCGCTAAATTTACCGCAATAAGCAAAAGCCATAAAATGACAATCGGCATAAAAGAATTACTCTATTGACGCGTTGCGTTTTTCATTGAATACAAAATAGAGATTGCGAAAATAAATTAATAATCCGCTCGCCTGTCCTAAAATAAATACGGGATCTTGACGATAAATGGCATACGCTAACAATGTAATGCCACCACTGATACTAAAATACCAAAAAGCCACAGGAAACACACTCTTCTTTTCTTTTTCACTCTTAATCCACTGTAAAATAAAACGTGCCGAAAATAACGCTTGACCTAAAAAACCGACGCCAAGCCAAATCATTTCTTGAGTAATCTCAACGTTCAATTTCACGTACCTCAGTATGTTTCAGGCGTGTTTTGAGCCACATCACGCCAAGCGTATCACTAATGCCAACCCACAACCGATCAAGCGTACCATAATTGGATGCACCCCGCTCACGCGCTCGGTGGGACACGGGAATTGATATAACATCATAGCCACTTCGTTGCATCAATGCGGGCAAAAATCGATGATAATGATCAAAAAAAGGCAATTGCAGTGCCGCTTCACGCACAAATACTTTCAGGCCACAGCCCGTATCGGGGGTTGCATCACCAAGTAATTTTGATCGAATACCATTAGCAAATTTTGATGAAAACAAACGCCACGCAGAATCATGTCGCTTATTGCGCCAACCTGCAATCATAGCGAGTTTAGGTGTTATTTTACGTTGCGACTTGAGCTGTTCAAAAAGAGAAGGTATATCCGCAGGATTATTTTGACCATCTCCATCAAGAGTGGCGATAAATGGGTATTTAGCGGCTTTAATCCCTGTATACACAGCCGCACTTTGTCCGCAACTTTTCTGATGCTCAAAAACACGCAATTGCGGCAGACTTTTTTGCGCGGTCGCTAAAGCTTGCGCCGTGTTGTCGGAACTACCATCATTAATATAAATAATTTCGTATGCATCAAAATTCGCCAATGCAACCTCGATTTCATCAAGCAAAGGCTGTATATTTTCCGCTTCATTATGAACGGGAACGACAATTGAAATCGTCATAAAAACCTCTAATTTTTCAATTGAACCATAAAAAAAGGGCCACATTTTAAAATGTAGCCCCTTTTTTTTGCCGATATGCAGATTAAAAAACCAACATATAAGCCAGAAAGGATTAACGTTTTGAGTATTGTGGACGTTTTCTCGCTTTGTGTAAGCCGATTTTTTTACGTTCAACTTCACGTGAATCACGTGTTACAAACCCTGCTTTTCTTAATGCAGGACGCAACGTTTCATCATATTCCATCAATGCACGAGTTAAACCGTGACGAATCGCACCCGCTTGACCTGAAGGGCCGCTTCCTTTAACGATGATATTTAAATCAAATTTGCCGATCATATCGACACATTCTAAAGGTTGGCATGACACCATTTGATCTGTTTTACGACCAAAATATTCTTCTAATGTTTTGGTGTTAACGATAATTTTGCCAGTACCTACTGTGGCATAAACTCGCGCTGTCGCACTTTTACGACGGCCAGTTCCATAATATTGCGTTGCAGCCATGTTCTATTTACTCGCTAATAATTCTAAAACTTTAGGTTGTTGCGCTTGATGATCGTGTTCTGCACCCGCATACACTTTCAACTTTTTGAACATAGCGCGACCCAATGGGTTGTTAGGTAACATACCTTTGACAGCAGTGGTTAAAATACGATCTGGGAAGGTTTTTCTTAATTTACCCAGTGAGACCGTTTTCAAGTTACCAATGTAGCCTGTGTGATGTTGGTAAAGTTTATTTTTTTCTTTGTTACCAGTCACACCGATTTTTTCAGCATTGACAACGATGATATAATCACCAGTATCAACATGTGGTGTGTATTCTGGTTTGTGTTTGCCACGAAGACGAAGGGCAATTTCAGAAGCAAGACGACCTAACGTTTTGCCTTCTGCATCAACCACATACCACTCGCGTTTTACTTCTGCGGGTTTTGCGCTAAATGTTTTCATTGTATTTATTTTTTTATCAAAAAATCTCAATAATTTGAGAGCTAAAATTTCAAGTAAATCACCAGCTTTCTTAGCCGATTCTTATGACACCATTATAGACTAGGATGCCCCTAGATAACAACCCGTAGATGACACTAATGACTTATAATTTTATATTGAGTGAATGTAATTTGCGATATAAATGCGTTCGTTCCATGCCTACAACTGCCGATAATTTTGCGACGCTACCGCCAATTTTTTCAAAATGGTACTCTAAATAGGCTTTTTCAAAATGATCTCTTGCCTCTTTGAGCGGCAAATTAAAGAACTCTGGCACCGACGACATCGTCATCACATCACTGCTAATCATGCCAAGCGCATTTTTGACTTCATCAAGTTCAATATCCTCACCCACGCCTAAAATCATCAAACGCTGCACAACATTTTTTAACTCACGCACGTTACCATGCCAGCCATAATTGCGTAAATAATTCTGCGCGGCCATCGAAAAACGACGAAAGGCTAATTTTTCATGCGTCACAAAATAATCGACATAAAAATTCAACAACGCAGGAATATCTTCACTGTGCTCACGCAATGGGGGAATAACTAAGGTGACTTCATTGAGCAAATAATAGAGTTCATGGCGAAAACGCCCATATCGCACTTCGTCATCGAGTACCATTCGCGTCGACGCGGCTATATGCACATCCACATTAACTGCCTCACTACCACCAACGCGTAAAAACGAACGTGATTCAAGCGCGCTGAGTAAACGCAATTGGGTTTCTTTATCCATATCGCCAATTTCACCCAAAAACAACGTCCCTTTATTGGCTCGCTCAAGCAAACCTTGATAGACACGATGGCCGTCTTCTTTACCAAAAAATTCAACTGCCGAATTTTCAGGTGAAATACTCCCTACAGCCACATTAATAAAAGGCCCATTGCGATGCGCACTGTTATTATGCAAATACCGCGCATACAACTCTTTCCCCACGCCCGCTTCGCCGACAAATAACACGCGCGTGTCATGTTGTGCTAAACGCTTTAATTGTTCTTTGGTTCGCGCAACCACTGCGCTTTTCCCCACAGGCTCTATATCCACCGTTACCGACTGCCAACCACCTTTTTCGTGTTGAGCAAGCTCAAGTGCACGTCCAACCACTAATAATAATTTAGCCAGTGACAACGGTTTTTCCAAAAAGTCATACGCGCCCAAACGCGTTGCTTCAACCGCAGCCTCAACCGATCCATGCCCTGACATCATAATGACGGGGCATAGCATTTTATCTTCAGCTAACCATTCTTTAAGAAGCGTTATCCCATCGGTGTCTGGCATCCAAATATCAAGCAAAATCAAATGCGGTTGCGTCGTGTTTTTTAATAATTTAGCTTCCGTGGCATTCTCGGCGCGACTGACTTGATAACCCTCATCTTCGAGAATTTCGCTTACTAAATGACGAATATCAGGCTCATCATCAACAACTAAAATACGGGGGGATTGATTGCTCATAAAAAATTCTATTAATTTACTAAAATTATAAGAATGATGGCACTGTCTGCGGTGAGATGCAAACGTTTATGCTTTTTTATACGAAAGGCAATTGTGTTGTAGAATGGAGGTTAATCACTTTATCAATTTCAAGAGGATTTCTCGTGTCACAAAAATTATCTGCTCTTATCCCCGCTGGCGTTGTTACTGGCGAAAATGTGCAAAAAGTCTTTGCATTTTGTAAAGAAAATCACATGGCATTACCTGCTGTTAACGTCATTAATACGGATTCCATTAACGCTGTTTTAGAAGCCGCAAGCAAAGCCAATTCAGCCGTCGTGGTTCAGTTTTCCAATGGTGGTGCACAGTTTGTTGCAGGAAAAGGCTTAAAACTCAGCGGTCAAGAAAGTGCCATATTAGGCGCTATTTCAGGTGCGCAGCACATTCATACCGTTGCTAAACATTATGGCGTGCCCGTGATTTTACATACTGACCATGCCGCAAAAAAATTATTACCTTGGATTGATGGCCTGCTTGATGCGGGGGAAAAACATTTCGCCGCCACTGGTGAGCCACTTTTTAGCTCTCACATGCTCGATTTATCTGAAGAGTCGTTGCATGAAAACATTGACATTTGCGCCCAATATTTAGCGCGTATGAGCAAAATTGGCATGACACTCGAAATTGAACTAGGTTGCACTGGCGGAGAAGAAGACGGCGTGGACAATAGCCATCTTGATCAATCCTCACTCTACACGCAACCGCAAGATGTGGCCTATGCGTATGAGCATTTAATCAAAATAAGTCCTTGTTTCACCATTGCCGCGTCTTTTGGAAATGTTCATGGTGTATACAAACCTGGCAACGTAAAACTGACACCAACCATTTTGCGCGATTCACAAGCATTTGTAGCTGAAAAATTTGCGCTATCTCAAAATGCGTTAGATTTTGTTTTCCATGGTGGATCAGGCTCCTCCGCAGCCGAAATTGAAGAAGCAATCAGCTATGGCGTCATCAAAATGAATATTGATACCGACACGCAGTGGGCAACGTGGAGGGGTGTTATGAATTATTACAAAAATAATGAAGGTTATCTGCAAGGACAAATCGGAAATCCCGATGGCGAAGATAAACCCAATAAAAAATATTACGATCCACGCGCTTGGCAACGTGCTGGCCAACTTGAAATGATTGCCCGCTTAGAGCAAGCCTTCAGCGAACTCAATGCCGTAAACAGCTGGAAGTAATCTTTTTTTGATACGCATGGCAACAATCAAGTCATGCGTATCGCAATATCAATTTTCACCATCTACGCAATTTAAATGGTATTTCTTCACTCGATAACGCAGTGTTTCTCGCGTGGAACCCAAAGCGCGTGCCGCCGCCATTAAATTGTTATCCGCTCGCTCAAGCGCGGTTTTAATAATAAATTTATCCATATCCTCAAGTGGCATACTGCCATCAAGTGGGAGATGAATATGGGTGGTATCGACGGTATAAAGTGCATGGTCAACGGTTTTTCCCAGCTGCAGCCACTGCACGGGAAATAAACTGCTGTCTGCAAACAATACACAGCGCTCAATCACATTACGTAATTCACGCACATTTCCCTGCCAATTGTGTGATTTCAATTTCTTCCAAACTTCGGGGGGAATTTGTTTCACTTGACGGCCGGCTTTTGCATTATATTCCGCGACAAATAACGGCACCAACTCATCCAAATCGTCTACCGCTTCACGCAAAGGCGGCAGATTAATCGAAAAAACATTCAACCGGTGATATAAATCCGCACGAAATGTTCCCACTTTTGCCATAGATTCTAAATCTCGATTACTCGCGGCAATAATTTGCACATCAACGGTAATTTCTTTTTCACTGCCTAGGCGTCTAACTTTATGATCTTCAATCACTTTCAGTAGTTTAGCTTGCAATTCTAGCGGCATTTCACCGATCTCATCCATAAATAATGTGCCGCCATCCGCTTGCTCGAGTAAACCGCGATGCCTACCTGTTGCGCCTGTAAACGCCCCTGCTTCATGTCCAAAAAGCTCCGATTCTAATAATTCTCGCGGCAAGGCGGCGCAATTCACTTCAATCATCGGCTGCAAGGCGCGAGCACCACCATAATGCAAAATACGCGCAATTAATCCCTTGCCGGTTCCCGTTTCGCCCCCAATAATCAATGCACTAAATGGTACTTGGGTTAATCGCATCAATAGTTTTCGAACGTCCCGCGCGGCGGCACTCTGACCTACAAACGCCTCAGGTGAATATTTACGATAACCTTGCTTTGTTTCGTCAAACACTCGCCGCCGCATCGTTGCACTTCGCGCCACACTTGCGACAATTAAATCTAAACGATCCAAATCACAAGGTTTCTCTAAAAAATCATACGCACCCAGCCGCAACGCACGCACAGAATCCGGCACATTACCAAAACCAGTGAGAAAAACCCATTCTGCAATACTCGTTTGTTTTTTATTTTTCTCCATGAAATCGAGTGCATTACCATCAGGTAAATTCATATCTGATAAAATAAGCAGTGGCTCAATTTCTTTTGAAATTAAACATTCTTTCGCTTGAGCCAATGTCGCAGACAAAATGACTTCCCAGCCTAACTGCTTATAGTGACTTGAAAGCTCGAGGCCAAGTAACTTTTCATCTTCAATAATCAATAACGTTTTAATCATTAATGCAACTCCATGGCGTATATATTCGGTAGCATAATACGCACAATCGCGCCTTTATCATTATTTAACGTAAGTGTTCCGTTATTATTTTTCACAAACCGCTGAACCATCGCCAGTCCAAGTCCTGTGCCGCGCTCACGACTCGTTCTAAAGGGTCGAATACCATAATCTAGCCATTCTTGAGCAAAGCCAAGCCCGTTATCGCGTACTTGCACCGTTAAAATATCATCTATTAAAAAGCAAGAAATCACAATCTCCCCCGCTTTGCCCTCAAACGCATCAGCAGAATTCAAGAGTAAGTTGAGAAGCGATTGACGCAAACCACTTTCTGGTAAATGCACAGGCAAAACATGATCCGTAGTAAATTTTAATTCTAAATTCTCTGGAATTTGATAGCGTACAAGCGTCACCAAATCTCGAATTAACACGCTCAAATCAAACGTACTCGGTTTTTCTGGCGTATATTTACTCGCATGTAGCATTTCATTGAGCAGCAAAGCAAGACGCTTTAATTCACTGTCAATTAAAGACAAACGCTCTGATTGATTTTCATTTTCTATTTCACGCCGTAAATTATTAAACGCCATTTGAATCCCCGCAAGCGGATTACGAATTTCATGTGCTAATTCCGCTGAAAATTCACCAATTGCGGCTAATCGCTCAGCGCGCGCGAGAGAATATTGCTGTTCTAAAAGTGTTTGAGTGGCTAAACGTACTTCATGCTGTAGTGACTGTGCATATTTGAAATTACTCGCTTCAAGCGCGGATAAATGCGTCACCATCACGTTATAACTATGAAAAACTGGAAGCAATAAAGGATCAAGATGCTCTATGTTAATTGACGTATAATTTTCATCCGTTAAACGCTCTAACAGTTGACGCAAATCATGCAGGGGATTCAAAATTCGTCGCTTTAAAAACCAAATGGTTCCAACGCAAATGGTTGTGAACATAAATAGTGCAATATAAAGCTCAGATTGTGTATCAAGATTGATATCTTCGAGCATTTGCTCGCGCTGAAGTGTTTCACTGTCTAAAATTTCCCCCATCGATTTTAAAACTAAAATCAAATTTTGTTGCTGCTGCGTTTTAGATAAACTCGGACTTTGCGCCAGTAAAGTTTGAACAGTTTCCAAATGCTCACGCGTTGATTTAGACAAATAATTTCTATCCGTCATTAATCCATCAATTTCAGCGAGTAAATTAGCCAATAATTTTGAATTAGTAGACGCGTCATTTTTAACATTGCTATTTAAACGTGCAATCACTGCTTGTTGCAAATCGACAGACACATTTTGGATGCGATGGGAATAATTCACATAAGAAATTGCCGTATCAAAATGATGATGCGTTCGCCAAATCATGCCGCCTAAAATACCTAACGCAAGCACAAGCAAACTCAAAAATGCAATACCACGCAATCGAGCAAGACGATAAAAAATGGGGTACATAGGAGCATTTTCCGTGTAAATGACACGAAGACGGGACGCTGTTTTATCTACTTAATAAGCAAACAGCGTCACGCAGAAGATGATTTAGATTTGATCTAAAATGGCTCTTTTTACCGCGTCTAAACTAGCATCAATTGTGACTGGTTTTGCATCAGCACATTGTTGCATCGCAATTTCAGGATCTTTAATCCCGTTACCGGTTAATGTACAAACAATCGTGCTACCTTCAGGAATTTTACCTGTGCTCAGATCGTGAAGCGCACCGGCTAATGAGGTCGCTGATGCAGGCTCACAGAACACGCCTTCAAATTGTGACAACATTTTTTGTGCCGCTAAAATTTGCTCGTCACTAAATTTATCAAACCAACCACCAGATTCTTTCTGCGCAGTCCACGCTAAATCCCACGATTGGGGATGCCCGATACGAATAGCAGTGGCAACGGTTTCAGGATTATCAACCATCTCGCCTAATGCAAACGGCGCAGCACCAGCCGCTTGATAGCCACACATCGCAGGTGTATTTAAACAAACTCGACTAGTGAAATATTCTTTATAACCTTTCCAATAAGCGGTGATATTGCCCGCATTACCAACCGGTAAACAATGATAATCTGGTGCAAAACCGAGTTCATCTACAATTTCAAATGCCGCAGTTTTTTGCCCTTCTAAGCGATAAGGATTAATGGAATTGACAATCGTTACCGGTGCATGATCAGCCACTTCTTTCACAAGCGCCATACCGCGATCAAAATTGCCGTTAATTTGAATAATTTTCGCACCATACATTAACGTTTGCGCTAATTTCCCTATCGCAATTTTACCTTCAGGAATTAAAACAAATGCTTGAATTCCTGCGCGAACAGCATAAGCCGCGGCAGCCGCTGAGGTGTTACCTGTTGAAGCACAGATAATGGCTTGACTGCCCGCTTCAACGGCTTTTGTCACTGCCATAGTCATACCGCGATCTTTGAATGAGCCCGTTGGGTTTAAACCTTCAAATTTGACGTAAATTTTCACGTCTTTGCCGATTAAACGTGGAATATGGTGCAATTCAATGAGCGGCGTATTGCCTTCGCCTAAACTGATAATACGTGTCGATGCACTGACAGGTAAACGTGAGCGGTAGTTTTCAATTAAACCGGTATAGCGTTTCATTTTTTTTCCTATGAAAAGTTTTAATATATAAATTTTTGGCTGAAATATTTTAACTGTTTTGTGATTAGTTATTAATTGAAAGGCTCAAATTGCATTTTAAAATGAACGTCCATTCAAAACATGTAATCTTTTTATTCAGTTATTTAATGACTTTAGGAATTGGCAAATAGGGTCAATTCGTCAAGTAATGGGTTAAGATTTTTAACGATATGTTTGTAGGTTTCATCATTTAATAAAAAATTGTATCAATAGGCTTCAGCGCAAACGGTTAAAACAATTAACGCACTTGTGTATTTTTCAATATCAATTTGCAATTCGGTCTCTTTAACTATTTGCATCAACCACCTATCCAAAATGCGCTAAAGACACATTAAATCTATCCACAAAAGATGCTATAAGATGTTGAATTAAGTTATACACGATAATTGGAATCATAATTTCAGGGTGATCGGCTAATGCAATTGATGCTAATACCAATGCTGTTCCGTTGTTACTCATGCCTAATCCAAACATTAAAGACAATGTATTTTTTCGATTAGTACGAAAAAATTGTGCTAAATAATAACCCGAACTAAACGTCACTAAACACAACAAACTGGTAATCAAGATGATCGCTAGTAAAAAGTCTATATCTGGATTTAATGCAATTTTAGGCAGAACGACTGCCGCATTCATATAATTGAGCAGCAACAACACCAGATAATTACAAAGTTTTAAACTCACCTTAAACGAATCGACAAATTTTTGAAGCAAAAAATAACGCGTAAAGATTCCCAATAAAGTTGGCAAAACAACCCAAATACCCAAAAATCCGATGGTCGTTACGGATGCAATTTCATGTAAGTCTTCCGAATAATCACCTATTGTTAGAAAACCAACTGAATGAAAAATCAACGGTGTGAATAAAGGACTCAATAACGTTGTAACTAAAACTAAACTCAAACTTAATGCCAAATTTCCATTGGTATTTTGTGTCCATGCAGTTGATGCGCCTGCAATGGGCATAGCGGCAATAAAAGCTAATCCAACTAAAATTTGCTGAATTTCCTCTGAATTATGCCAAGGCAACATAAACACACTAATGAACACAATAAAACATAATGGTACTAACGAATTACCAATTAAGGCGCTAATTACTATTTTTGGATGTTGCAATGTTTGATGAAGTTCTTGAGTATTTACGCCAACTCCTGCATTGAAAAGCAAAATTGCAAGCATCAACAATGGTAAAGAAACCACAAAAGGAGATGATATCGAAAAAAATTGAATGTTTGCAATCTCAATATCTCGCAAAATCAAACCTAACGCGGGAAACATCATTGCCAGTCCATATGAGCCAATCACTAACCAAATTAATTTGTAATGAATCCATCGTGTCAAACTGTCGATTAGAGAAGGTATTTTCATCAAAATAAAATTTTATCCGTTAAATTAAGAAAGACACACAAATTTTCATGTGTCTTTATTTTCGTTACCCCAATGTTTCCAAACGAATCCGATTCACTTTACCACTCACGGTTTCTAATTGTTCAATTTTGGCAATCGCCGCATTGAGTTTGTGTTCTTGCGTGACTTGCGTAAGCAAAATAATTGGCACAATTGTTTCATTTTTTGCCGGTGGTTTTTGCAAAATGGCCTCAATGCTAATATCGCAATCTGCCAAAATTCGCGTCACGTCGGCTAAAACGCCCGATTTGTCCTCTGCATTTAAACGTAAATAATACGCTGTTTCAAAATCACCCGAATCTAAAACAGGAATATCCGCAAGCGCATTCGCTTGGAACGCTAAGTGTGGCACACGATTTTCAGGATCACTCGTCAACGCACGCACAACATCAATCACATCAGCCACGACAGCCGAACCCGTAGGCTCCGCACCTGCGCCCGCGCCATAATAAAGTGTTGCCCCAACGGCGTCGCCTTTAACAAGCACCGCATTCATAACACCATTCACATTGGCAATTAAACGACGCTCTGGAATCAATGTCGGATGCACACGCAGTTCAATGCCTTTGGCGGTTTTACGCGCAATGCCTAAACTTTTAATTCGATAACCAAGCTGCTCGGCGTATTCAACATCCGTGCGCGTAATTTGGGTAATGCCTTCGGTGTACACTTTATCGAATTGCAACGGAATACCAAACGCAATCGACGCTAAAATAGTCAATTTATGTCCTGCGTCAATGCCTTCAACATCAAAAGTAGGATCGGCTTCAGCGTAACCTAGCGCCTGCGCCTCTGCTAAAACGTCTGCAAAATCACACCCTTTATCACGCATCTCGGTCAATATGAAATTGCCCGTGCCATTTATAATACCCGCAAGCCATTCAATTTGATTGCCGCTCAAACCTTCACGAATGGCTTTGATAATCGGAATACCGCCCGCAACAGCCGCTTCAAACGCGACAATCACGCCTTTTTCGCTCGCTTTCGCAAAGATTTCATTGCCGTGAAGTGCAATCAATGACTTGTTTGCTGTCACCACGTGCTTACCATTTTCAATGGCTTGCATCACCATATCCTTAACAATGCCCGCGCCACCGATGGTTTCAATAATAATATCAATCTCAGGGTCGTTAATAATGTCAAAACCATTTGTGGTCATCGCAATTTTTGACGTATCGCAAAGACGCGGTTTCAATAAATCACTCGCCGAGGCACGGGTAATGACAATTTCACGCCCCGCGCGACGGGCAATTTCAGCCGCATTGCGTTGCAAAACAGCCGCAGCACCACCGCCAACCGTACCCAGTCCTAAAATCCCTATTTTTACAGGTTTCATTGTCATACCTAAATTAATCCATCTTTTTTAAACATCGCTTTAATACCCCGAATAGCTTGGCGCGTGCGGTTTTCATTTTCAATTAAGCCAAAGCGCACATGATCGTCACCATATTGACCAAAGCCAATGCCTGGAGCTACCGCCACTTTAGCATCTAGCAATAATTTTTTACAAAATTCAAGTGAACCCATGGCTAAATACGCATCAGGAATTTTTGCCCAGACAAACATGGTGGCTTTTGGTTTTTCCACTTTCCACCCTGCCGCATTCAAGCCTTCGCACAGTACATCACGACGTCTTTGATACATGTCTGAAATTTCTTTCACGCATTCCTGTGGCCCTTCTAAGGCGGCGATAGCGGCAATTTGAATAGGGGCAAAGGTGCCATAATCGAGATAAGATTTAATTCTCGACAATGCGCCAACTAATTCTTTATTACCACACATAAAACCAACGCGCCATCCAGGCATATTGTAGCTTTTTGATAATGTAAAGAACTCAACTGCAATCTCTTTTGCGACTTCCACTTCTAAAATCGATGGCGCAACGTACCCATCAAAGGCAATATCCGCATACGCTAAATCATGCACGACCCAAATTCTGTGCTCTTTGGCAATCGCAATAATTTTTTCAAAAAACTCCAATTCCACGCATTCACTTGTTGGATTACCTGGAAAATTTAGAATGAGCATTTTTGGCTTTGGATAACAATTATTGATGGCATTAATTAACTCTTCAAAAAAGTTGCTACCTTCAATTAACGGAACATGACGCACATCCGCGCCAGCAATCACCACGCCATAAGGATGAATTGGATAAGCGGGATTAGGGACAAGAACGACATCACCAGGGCCTAAAGTTGCAAGTGCTAAATGCGCTAAACCTTCTTTTGAGCCAATCGTTACAATCGCTTCAGTTTCAGGATCAACATCCACATCAAAACGCGTTTTATACCAGTTTGAAATGGCGCGACGCAAACGAGGAATACCGCGTGACACAGAGTAGCGATGGGTATCAGGACGACTAACAGCTTCGATTAATTTATCCACAATATGCTGTGGGGTTGGCTGATCGGGATTTCCCATGCCAAAATCAATAATATCTTCACCTGCCGCACGGGCTTTTGCTTTTAAGTCATTGACAATGTTAAAAACGTAAGGGGGTAAGCGACTAATTCTAGAAAATTCGTTCATCAATAACTCTTAAGTAATCAGGTAATTAAAGTGGTTTAAATTACTGTTTTATAAATAATCTGTCAATGTTGCAAATAAACATTAACAACTTAAATTCACACGTTTTAAATGTTTAAAAGCAAATGCGCAGGAGACTCTAAACATTCTTTAATCGTGACTAAAAATTGCACCGCATCACGTCCATCAATTAAACGATGATCGTATGACAATGCTAAATACATGATTGGGCGAATCACAATTTGCCCATTTTCAACAACAGCACGCTCCTTAATGGCGTGCATCCCTAAAATAGCGGATTGCGGTGGATTTAAAATAGGCGTTGAAAGCATGGAGCCAAAAATTCCACCATTTGTAATCGTAAACGTACCGCCTTTTAAGTCGTCATAACTTAAACGACCGCTACGCGTTTTTTCGCCAAACTCCACAATACTTTGCTCAATGCCGGCAAAGTCGAGCTGATCCGCATCACGCAATACCGGGACAATTAATCCTTTTTCGGTACTGACCGCAATACCAATATCGTAATAACCATGATAAATAATGTCATTTTCGTCAATGGAGGCGTTAATGACTGGAAAACGTTTAAGCGCTTCAATAGATGCTTTAACAAAAAACGACATAAAACCCAATTTTACCGAATGTTTTTGCTCAAAACGGATTTTATATTGATTTCGCAAATCCATCACGTTTTGCATATTCACTTCGTTAAATGTCGTCAACATGGCGGCATTTTGTTGTGCTTGCAATAATCGTTCCGCTACTTTTGCACGTAAACGTGTCATAGGCACACGCTGTTCAGGACGCAAATTAATGGCCGGCGCGGTTAATTCAATTTCATTAATTGCTTCTTCTATAACGGGTTGCGGCGGCACAATCACTTGTGCTTCTTGCAATGTACGTTGCTGAATATAGTGAGTAACATCGAGTTTTGTTAAACGCCCCTCTTTTCCCGTACCAACAATATCCGCTGCATTTAACTCATGTTCACGCAACAAACGTCGAATCGATGGCGTCAATGGATTATCCTGCTCATCATGCTCATCCAAAACAGGCAAAATGTCGACGTTATCATCACTGGGTTTTAATATGGCAAGCACATCACCCCCCAAAACAAGAGCGCCCTCTTGCTTAAAAATTTCCTGCAAAATACCCGATTTAGGCGCGACCACTTCTAAAGTGACTTTATCTGTTTCTAAATCAACAAGACTGTCGTTTTTGATGACGCTATCACCCACTTTTTTATGCCAAGCAACTAATGTTGCGTCGCTTACCGATTCGGGAAGATTTGGCACGAGAATTTTTAACGTCATAAGATTCCTACCTTGACTTTAGATAAATTGAAATAAATTCAGGATTTTTTGTAAAGTTTACCGTATTCCACGTTCCATGATAACGCCTACATCAATATTTGCTCCTACCGCCCCTTTTTTATTGACTGTCAATTTTACCCATGAAACGTGAAATTCGTGTTGAATAATCGCAATCATCTGTGCGGCTAATTTTTCAATTAAAAAAAACTCACTTTGCGATACAAACGCCACCAATCTATCGTAAACCGTCTTGTAATCCAGTGCATCGTCAATGGCATCACTTTGCCCTGCTCTGCTACAATCAAACGCCATTTCAATATCAAAAATAAGCGTTTGTTTGGCGGTGCGTTCCCAGTCAAAAATACCGATAAGTGTGTCGATATGCAGATTGCGCAAAAAAATGATGTCTGTCATATTTTATCTTTTTCCAATTATGATGTAGCATTTAAAAATGACGTAAGTATCGCTATCAAACTGACATACTTACAAGTATTCACATGTTTAGTTAAGGTGCAACATGATTTTAGGCTTTATCATCCCACTCGCATATTTAATCGGCTCAATCTCGAGCGCCATTATTGTTTGCAAATTGATGAATTTGCCCGATCCGCGTGAACAAGGCTCAGGCAATCCAGGGGCAACAAACGTGATGCGAATTGGCGGCAAAAAAGCCGCCGCTATCACGTTAGGCGGTGATTTGCTTAAAGGCTTTTTACCCGTTGTGGCGACGAGTTTACTCGGCGGCCCCTCACCTTTAGTCGCTTTTGCGGGCATTGCCGCTTTTATGGGTCATCTATACCCTATTTTCTTTGGGTTTAAAGGCGGTAAAGGCGTTGCAACTTCGTTAGGCGTCCTGCTTGGCTTCTCTTTATTTTCTGGCGCCGCATTCGCACTCACTTGGTATCTTGTTTACAAAATTGGCAAAATTTCATCATTGTCAGCCTTAGTTGCGTCAAGTTTATCACCTATTTACACTTGGTTTTTAACGCAAGATCCTGTCTTAACCCTTGCCGCGTTCATCATGACGGCTTTCTTGTTATGGCGGCACGAAAGTAATATTCGTCGATTACTTGCACGCGAAGAAAACTAAATTGCCGCTAACTGCTTGAGCAAGGCAAGCCGTAGCTCATCCAGTTGTTTTAATTCGGTAATAGGCTGCTGGTCAGCGTTGGTGATATAGAACATATCTTCAACGCGACTGCCAATTGTTGTAATTTTCGCATTATGCAAATAAATATGCTGCTGCACAAAAGCCTGTCCAATTTTCGATAATAGTCCTGCATGATCCGTGGTAATCAATTCAATTAACGTATAACGATTAAGCGGGTCAAGGTGAAAGTTAATCACGGTATTAATGGGAAAATGTTTCGCTTGTCGAGATTGCCGATGAATATTTTTCATTTTCGCCACTTTATTTTGCAATAAATTTTGACGCAGTGACTTGCAAATATGAATTTCTCTAAATAAGTCATCAATTGGCTCGCCGGATTGTTCAAGCACTAAAAAACTATTCAGAACATAGCCATCGAGCGTGGTCATAATTCGCGCATCTAAAATGGTTAAACCAAGTTGATCAAGCGTAATGGTACTTAATGAAAAAATAGCACCTTCATTTTTCGTATAAATAAATACTTCCGCACTGCCGCGTTGCGTTTGCGGACGAAGCAGAACAAGCGGTAGCTCAGATTCTTTTGATGCAGCAATTGCGATAGTGTGCCATGCAATTTCATCCGACGAATAGCGCAAAAAATAATCATCACTCACATGCTTCCACGCATGATTGATTGACGCATCAATCATACCCAATTTAAGCAATTCTGTTTTCGCTTCTTGTTTATTCTCAACTAATCTATCTGCTAACGCCGCAGGATTTGGAAGTCCCTTGCGAATCACGGTATAGGTTTCAGAATACAACTCTTTGAGCAATGCATCTTTCCATGAATTCCAAAGTTCAGGGTTTGTCGCCCGAATATCAGCAACAGTGAGCAAATATAAGTAATTTAAATACTCCGTGCTACCAATTTTCTGAGCAAACTCAAGTATCACATCAGGATCGCTAATATCTTTGCGTTGCGCTGTCATTGACATGACAAGATGATTACGCACAAGCCACGCCACTAAATTACAATCGTGTGGTGGCAATCCATGCTGCACACAAAAATCTCGAGCAATTGATTCGCCAAGTTGCGAATGATCGCCTTTCATACCTTTGGCTATATCATGAAATAACGCCGCCAAATATAACACTTCAGGTTTACTGACGCGCTCAAATATCTCATTACAAAAAGGCAATTCTTCCTGATGTTTTTCAATTGTAAATCGCCGTAAATTTCGAATGACAAATAACGTGTGCTCATCGACTGTGTAAATATGAAATAAATCATATTGCATGCGAGAAACAATATTGGCAAAACTGGGAATATACGCCGCAAGGACGCCATAACGATTCATTCTGCGAAGTTGATTTGTAATGCCACTCGGTTGCCTGAATGCCTCGATAAATAAACGATTCGCTGCTTTATTTTTACGAAAATCCTCATCAATCAAATAAAGATTTTTGCGAATCAGCCGCAGCGTTGTGGCACGAACCCCTTTAATCTGTCGCTGTTCTAAAATGAGAAATAATTCGAGTAATGCCAACGGATTTTGCTTAAATACTTGCGCATTTACCGCTTCTAAATAACCATTAATGACCGAAAAATCGGCATTTAATCGCGTCACATCATTGCTTACCCGCGGAATAAAACGCTCGTTAAAAAGCTGCAATAAGATTTCATTTAATCGCTCAAGCCCGGATACTGTTTTAAAATAAAACTGCATAAAACATTCAACATCTTGATTATACGCTTGATTCTCACTTTTAAATCCAAACTGCTCAGCTAAATCACGTTGATAATCAAACACTAGCCGATCTTCTGCTCGATTGGTGAGTAAATGAAGCGCGAAGCGAATACGCCATAAAACACTCAGCAACCTGACTAATTCAGCATATTCTTCTTCAGGCAAAAAATCGTATTTGATCAGCTCTTTTAAAGTTGCCGCATTATAGTGACGCTTAAATACCCATGCGATAACTTGCCTATCGCGCAGACCACCTGGCCCTTCTTTAATATTGGGTTCTAAATTGTACGCGGTGTCATGGTATTTTGCGTATCGTGTTTGCTGCTCTTGCATTTTTGCTGCAAAAAAGGCATCTGACGGCCAAATTTTATCGGGTGCGGTTTCTTGTTTGACGTCTTTAAGTAAAGGCGCACTTCCACTAATTAAACGTATTTCAAGCAAACTGGTCATAATAGTTTGGTCATTGGTAGCAATTTCAACACATTGTGCTACGCTTCGCACGCTATAGCCGAGTTTTAAACCAATATCCCAAAGAAACGTAAAAAAAGCGCTTAATCCTCCCTGATACGCATCGATTTCATCAGCAGGCAAAACCACTAAAATATCAATATCCGAATAGGGGAACATTTCTTGTCGGCCATAACCACCGACGGCACAAAGTGCCATCATTTTTGCCTGCTCACCCAAAAAATGTTGCCAACAACAATGCAGAACGCTATCAATAAAATCCGATTTTTCGCGCAATAATTTAGAAACTGATTGCTGTGGATTAAATTTTTCACGCAACTCAATATCTTTTGCTTTGATTAAATTTTTAAACGTACGCAATACATTTGCTTGCTCAAATAAAGCGATATCGAGTTTAGTTATCATAAAATGTTAGCGCTCTGCTTGGCGTAATGTAAGGATTTCATACCCCGTTTCTGTGACGAGGACGGTATGTTCATATTGCGCAGATAAACTGTGATCTTTAGTCACTTCTGTCCAGCCATCGCCAAGGGACTTCGTTGCAAATTTTCCTTGATTAATCATCGGCTCAACGGTAATGATCATTCCAGCTTCAAGCACAAGCCCTTCTCCAGCTTTACCATAATGCAACACTTGAGGCTCTTCATGAAAATCTTTGCCGATCCCATGCCCACAAAAATTACGCACAACCGAGTAACGATTCCCTTCAGCATGGAGTTGAATCGCTTCACCAATATCCCCAAGCGTGGCACCTGCTTTGATTTGTTGAATACCCAGAAATAACGCTTCTTGAGTAATTTGACAAAGTCGCTGCGCGTGAGGTGCGACATCTCCCACGCAAAACATCATACTGGTATCACCGTGATATCCATCTTTTAAAACGGTGATATCGATATTGATAATATCCCCCGATTTCAGTTTTTTCTCGCTTGGAATACCATGACAAACTTGATGATTAACTGAGGTGCAAATAGATTTTGGAAAGCCACGGTAATTCAGTGGCGAAGGAATCGCATCTTGAACATCCACAATATAATTATGACAAAGGTCATTGAGATAATTCGTGGTAACGCCTGCAACCACATAAGGCGCAATCATATCTAGAACATCCGCGGCTAGACGACCTGAAACGCGCATTTTTTCAATTTCAGCAGGGGTTTTGATAATAATACTCATAAATTTTTCAAATATTTAAGATGTGGAAAAGCGACGAAATGACCTGTGTTTGACGCAAAAAATCATGAAATACTATTTTTCACTCTAACCACATGCACCGCCGAAAAGAGAATTCTAACAGAGCCACCTTGTTGTAAAAAGCGAATCATGATATAAATCGTCATTCATTTTAATGATAATCCTCACGTTTATCGTCACGTTTAAAAGGGTGCCTAGTGATTTATCATAGGTTTTTTAAACGGGGTAAACGGTGGCGTAACCCAATGGGACAGCCGGTCCCAATCAATTTAGGAGAAATAAATGGCAGCTGTAACTATGCGTCAAATGCTCGAATCGGGCGTACATTTTGGTCACCAAACACGTTATTGGAATCCCAAAATGGCTAACTACCTTTTCGGCGCAAGAAGCAAAATCCACATCATCGATTTGGATAAAACGCTTCCTTTGTTCAATGACGCAATGAACTACTTAGGTCAAATGGCCGCAAACAAAGGCACTATTTTATTTGTTGGCACCAAAAAAGCAGCCCGTAAAGTGGTCGCAGAGCAAGCTGCATTATGCGGCATGCCCTACGTTAATCACCGCTGGCTTGGTGGTATGTTAACAAATTTCAAAACTATCAAAAAATCGATTGCTCGTTTGAAAGAACTTGAAGCAATGAAAGAAGATGGCACACTCTACCAACGTTTCGGCAAAAAAGAAGCGCTTGGCATGGAACGTGAATTGGAAAAATTAGACCGCAGTTTGGGCGGCATTAAAGACATGAAAGGCATTCCTGATGTTATTTTTGTTTTAGATGTTGGCTATGAAAAAAATGCGATTAGCGAAGCGAAAAAATTAGGTATTCCTGTTGTTGGAATCGTAGATTCAAACAACTCACCTGATGAAATCGACTACGTTATTCCAGGTAACGACGACTCAATTCGCGCTATTAAATTATATTGCGAAAGCGCAGTCGCTGCGGTACAAGAAGCAAAAACTGCCGTACTCGATTTTTCTGCTAAAAAATCAGATGACGATTTTGTTGAAGAAACCGCAAACGTTAAATAAAATTCTACTCAGCATTTCCCTTGGGAAAACTGAAACGATCAAGTAAAACAAGAACGCCTCCTTTTGGGGGCGTTTTTACAGTAAATAGCAGCAATCGAGAGAGAAAAATGACTATAGAAATTAATGCATCAATGGTGAAAGAATTACGCGAACGAACTGGCTCAGGCATGATGGAATGCAAAAGAGCATTAGTTGACGCGCAAGGCGACATGGAATTAGCAATTGAAAACATGCGCAAAGCAGGTCTTGCAAAAGCAGATAAAAAATCAAATACAATCGCAGCAGAAGGCATTATTGGTGTAAAAGTGAGTGATTGCGGCAAAAACGTTGCCATTGTTGACGTCAATTGCCAAACTGATTTCGTTGCAAAAGCAGAAGATTTTGTTGGATTTGTAAACAGTGTTGCCCACGCATTATTAAACAATGACGGCATCGAAAATGAAGAGCAATTACTTGCTATGCCTTTAGAAGACGGTATTACCGTTGATGAAATTCGTCGTGGCTTAATTTCAAAATTAGGTGAAAACATCGTTATTCGTCGTTTTGAAAAATACAAAACGAATGGCGGCACCGCATGTTACTTACACGGCACCAAAATTGGTGTTATCGTTGAATTAGCGGCAAACGATGCTGAATTAGGTAAAGATGTTGCCATGCACATCGCCGCGTCAAAACCTACCTGCGTATCAGAAGATCAAGTCTCTGCTGATCTCATCGAAAAAGAAAAAGAAATTTTCACCGCACAAGCAGCTGAAAGCGGAAAACCCGCTGACATCATCGCTAAAATGGTGGAAGGTCGTATTAGTAAGTTCTTCGCGGAAGTCACGCTAAACGGTCAAGCATTTATTAAAGATGACAAAATCACCGTTGGAAAATTAGCCGATTCTAAAGGCAATAAAGTGATTCGTTTTAGCCGTTTTGAAGTTGGCGAAGGCATTGAGAAAAAAGAAGAAAACTTTGCTGAAGAAGTCATGGCGCAAGTTAATTCAATGAAATAATGTACCCTATGCAGAGGTAATTATTAAAATTACCTCTGCAACCCAACCTTTCACCAGAGAAATCATGACTAATCTAATTTGCAAAAGAATTTTATTAAAGTTAAGCGGTGAAGCGTTAATGAATTCATCGAGTGGTAGCAGTATTGACGCAACTATTGTGAAACGTCTCGCCACTGAAATCAAAGAATTATGTGATGCGGGCATTGAAGTTGGCCTCGTCATTGGTGGTGGCAATATTGTTCGTGGCGCACAAACTGCCGGTGAGGGTTTAAATCGCGTCACAGGTGATCAAATGGGCATGCTGGCCACTGTGATTAACGCACTTGCCATGCAGGATGCACTTGAGCATTTAGGACAACCTGTTCGCGTAATGTCTGCAATCAAAATAAATCAAGTCTGCGAAGATTATATTCGTCGTCGAGCGGTACGCCATCTAGAAAAAGGACGTGTTGTCATATTTGCAGCGGGCACAGGCAACCCATTTTTCACCACTGATTCTGCCGCCAGTCTACGTGCTATTGAAATCAATGCCCAATTAATGATTAAAGCCACAAAGGTGGAAGGCGTCTATTCTGCTGACCCACAAAAAGATCCAAATGCCAAGTTTTATTCCCGTCTCACCTACGACGAGGCCCTAGATCAACGTTTAAATGTCATGGATACTACCGCACTGGTTTTATGTCGTGATAATAACGTGCCTATGCGCGTGATGAACGTTTTTGAGCAAGGTGCAATAATGAAACTCATGACAGGACATGATATAGGTTCACTTATTGAACGAGGACAAAATTAAATGATTAGCGATATTCAACAAGATGCGTCTACTCGCATGGGAAAAAGCATTGAAGCTCTCAAACAAGAGTTTTCTAAAATTCGTACTGGTCGCGCACACCCAAGTTTGCTTGATCAAGTCATGGTGTCGTATTACGGAACGGATTCTACCGTTTCACAAGTGGCCAATGTTGTGGTCGAAGATGCACGCACTTTAAGTATCACGCCTTGGGAAAAAGGAATGGTACAAGCTATTGAAAAAGCGATTTTAAAATCGGACTTAGGCTTAAATCCGATGACAAACGGTATGACTATTCGTATTCCGCTCCCGATGCTTACCGAAGAGCGTCGTCGCAGTTTGGTCAAAATCGTCAAAAATGCAGCTGAAGAAGGTCGCGTCGCCATTCGAAACATTCGTCGTGACGCTAACACGTCAGTGAAAAATTTGTTAAAAGACAAACAATGCTCTGAAGATGACGCAAAAACGTCAGAAGAAAAAATTCAAAAATTAACCGATCAGTATATTAAAGAAGTAGAAAAGCTCTTAGAAATAAAAGAAGCTGATTTATTATCAATGTAATTAATTATATGTCTGCTGATCGATTACATCTCGTAACCCCAAAGCACATTGCCATAATAATGGACGGCAATGGACGATGGGCGCAACAACGTCTTTTGCCGCGAGCGGTTGGGCATAACGCAGGCGTAAAAGCGGTGCGCAAAATTGTCGAATTTTGCGCTACTGATCCGCATATTGAAGTTCTGAGTTTATTTGCATTTAGCAGTGAAAATTGGCGTCGACCTGAAGCGGAGGTTTCACTGCTTATGCGATTGTTTTTGACGACACTCCAAAACGAAATCGAAAAATTGCATAAAAATAATATTCGCTTACGTTTTATTGGTGATTGCAGTGCATTTGATACTGCGTTACAAAAAAAAATGCGCGAAGGCGAAACTAAAACAAAAAACAACACCGCCTTAACGCTTGTCATTGCTGTCAATTACGGTGGACGTTGGGATTTAACACAAGCATGCCAACAAATCTCACGACGCGTTGCCTCAGGTGAATTAAACTCGCACGCTATTAATGAAAACGTTTTAAATCAACATCTCTCACTCGCTCATTTACCTGAACCGGATTTATTTATTCGCACAGGAGGTGAACAGCGCGTGAGTAATTTTATGCTATGGCACCTTGCCTACACCGAACTCTATTTCACCCCTATTCTCTGGCCAGACTTTAATGATATTACGCTACAAGAAGCCATTATCAGTTTCCAAGGTCGACAACGGCGTTTTGGGCATACTGGTGATCAAATTGCAGCCTTTGCCAACCCCTAAACCTATTTCAAAAAAATAAAATTATGTTAAAACAACGTATTATCACCGCAACATTCCTCGCCACGTTGGTGGTTTTAGCGGTGTTTGAACTTCCTTCGATATATTTCTCACTGGTCATTGCTATTGTCACCTTGCTGGGTGCTAATGAATGGTTAAATCTCACCAAAGTCAGCAACCCACTCAAGCGCGGATTATTTTTCGCCAGCCTTATTGGCGGAATGCTATTTATTCATTCATGGACCTATTTGCTCGAAGGGGCCGCGCACGTACTTGATTTTCTAGCCGAACGATATAAATTCCAAATGGATGATATTCGAAATCAATCCGGTCTTTTAGAGTGGATAGCGCTTCCGGCCGTACTTTTCTGGTTTTTAACCATGATGGTGATTCGTAACTCCCCACAAGATGCCTTATCTTTGCCATTAAGTGCGTTTAAACAAAGCTTTATTGGTTGGTTTGTGCTCCTCATGAGCTGGATGTTTTTGTCTCGTATACGGACGTTTTTTGGTGAAGAAATGACCATGTATTTTCTTGTCCTCATTTGGGTTGCAGATATTGCGGCTTTTTTTGTCGGAAAAAAATGGGGCACCATTAAACTTTCACCTGAAATTAGCCCAGGAAAAACCGTACAAGGCATGTATGGCGCATTAGGCAGTGCGTTAGTTTGTGCAGCACTTATTAGTTTAATTATGGGATTTAAGGAACCTATGATTATTGCTGACTTTGCACTACTTTCAGTCTTAACTGTTTTAATGTCTATCTATGGCGATTTATTTTTTAGCGTCGTAAAACGTCGCGCTGATGTTAAAGATAGCGGTTCTTTGCTACCCGGTCACGGCGGTATTTTAGATCGCATTGACAGCTTATGTGCGGGCATCCCACTTTTTTATGCGGGTATTTATTTGGAATCTGTGGGGCTCTTTTCATGAAAGGCATTTGCATTTTAGGTGCAACAGGCTCTATTGGTGTGAGTACACTGGATGTTGTAGCTCGGCATAAGGATTTGTACCGTGTCATTGCGCTAACAGCCAACAAAAACATTGATACGTTATATGAACAATGTTTAGCACATTCACCTGAAGTCGTAGTAGTTGTAGATGAAGCATCGGCGGGGTTGTTTAAAGCTAAAATTGAACAATCGCCTCTCTCTAATTTGCGCGTATTATCGGGCGAAAACGCACTGCAAGAAGTTGCAACATTGAATAATGTGCATTCTGTTATGGCCGCCATTGTGGGTGCAGCAGGATTGTTACCTACCCTCGCGGCCGCGAAAGCAGGCAAAGAAGTGTTACTGGCCAATAAAGAAGCTCTCGTGATGTCGGGCGATCTATTTATGGATGCAGTCACACACGCAGGGGCAACATTACTGCCCATTGATAGCGAACATAATGCCATTTTTCAATGTATGCCCGCCGCTTATCAAACAGGCTTATCTGCAAAAGGCGTGCGTCGAATTTTGCTGACCGCATCAGGGGGGCCGTTTCGTACAATGCCCATTGAAAACTTAAAAAATGTGACGCCCGCGCAAGCGGTTGCCCATCCGAACTGGGATATGGGCAAGAAAATTTCTGTCGATTCGGCAACGATGATGAATAAAGGTCTTGAAATGATTGAAGCATGCCTACTTTTCAATGTAAAGCCCGCGCAAATTCAAGTCGTTATTCATCCGCAAAGCGTCATTCACTCGATGGTTGATTACGTTGACGGAACTGTTCTTGCGCAAATGGGATGCCCTGATATGCGCATTCCTATTGCGCATGCCCTCGCTTATCCTGAGCGTTTTGAGTCGGGTGCTGAACCACTCGATATTTTTGCCGTGAAACACATGGATTTTGAGCCAGCAGACTTAGCAAGATTTCCTTGTTTGCGCCTGGCTTATGACGCCATCGAGGCAGGCGGCACCCATCCAACCGTGCTCAATGCAGCAAATGAAATCGCGGTGGATGCCTTTTTAAATGAAAAGATACGTTTCACCGATATTCCAATTGTTATCGAAAAAACCATGCAAGCTATTGACGTGACCGCTGCAGATAACTTAGAGAAAGTGTTAACTGCAGACCATAAAGCTCGCGATATTTCACAGCAAATCATTGAAACCTTAAAAATCACATGAACATCATCCACACGGTATTTTATTTCGTAATTTCTATTGGCGTTTTAGTTGCCGTGCATGAATTTGGGCATTTTTGGGTTGCACGACGCGTTGGCGTGAAAGTGCTACGTTTTTCAATTGGTTTTGGTCACGTATTATGGCGATATCAAAAAAATCCGAACACCACTGAATATGTATTATCGCTGATACCCTTAGGCGGCTACGTCAAAATGGTCGATGAGCGCGAAGGCGACGTCTCGCCCGATGATTTGCCCATGGCGTTTAATCGAAAATCGCTGCTGGCGCGAACCGCGGTTGTAGCAGCGGGGCCGATGTTTAATCTCGTTTTGGCCGTTGCACTATTTTGGAGTGTCCTTGTCATCGGTGAAATAGGCATTAAACCTATTTTAGGTGCAGCCGCCGCAAATTCCATTGCACAGGAAGCAGGATTTTCTGAAGGTGATGAGATTATGGCAGTAAATAATGAAATCACACCAACGTGGACGCAAGCGATGTCGAGCATCATGTCAACAGCACTTGAAGGTGAAAGTTACATTTCAGTGAAAGTTAAAAGCAGTGACATGATTGAACGTATCAAAACACTGCATATTGACGCCTCGCAAACACAAAATCCCGACGCACTTTATGCCAAATTGGGAATGAAACTGTTCTCTCCCGCTCTGCAACCTGTCATTGGCAATGTGCTTGATCATGGTGCTGCAAAATCAGCGGGCTTTAAATCAAATGATTTAATTCTGCGTGCCAACGACATTGCCGTCACACAATGGCAACAATGGGTCGATATTGTTAAAGCAAGTCCCGACAAAGAACTGCAAATATTAATTGAGAGAGATGGTGTACAATCAACTTTACTTCTCACACCTAATTCGGAAGGTAAAATTGGCGCCTCCGTCCAAGTGCCTGAAAACTTGATTAAATCGTTTCAAGTGCATTATGCGCTATCCCCTTTCGATGCCGTTCCTGCAGCCTTTAGCACGACTTATCATTACTCTACATCAACTATCAAAATGATGAGGCAGATGTTTGCAGGCAAAGCCTCTCTTGATAATTTAAGCGGCCCCATTAGTATTGCTCAGTACGCAGGACAATCTGCAGAGATGGGTCTTGTTCATTTTCTTAAGTTCATGGGCTTGATTAGCGTCAGTTTAGGGGTACTGAATTTACTTCCCATACCCGTGCTAGATGGCGGACATTTATTTTTCTTTGCAATTGAGGGATTAAAAGGCTCGCCCGTCTCAGAAAGCATTCAGCTATTTTTTCAGCGAATAGGCATTGTTCTTCTCGGACTACTCATGGCGACAGCAATGTTTATGGATATTGGGCGACTATTTGAATAATTACACGAGAAATTAACTATGAAAAAACTCCTTTTAAGCGCTATGTTAGCAACTTTTGCACTGCACGCGAGTGCAGATGAAAAAACGATTCGTGAGCAATTAGGCAAAGCGATGCCTAACATTGCTATTGACACGGTTAAGCCTTCAGTTGTCAAAGGCATTTATGAAGTAAACATTGGCAGTGATTTAGTCTATGTGTCTGATGACGGAAAATATTTATTTCAAGGTCGCTTAATTGACACTCAAACGCGTACCGATTTGACTGAAGAAAAATTGAGTGGTGTGCGAAAAGTTGCACTCGAAAAATTAGGTGAAAATAAAATGATTATTTTCAAACCTAAAATACATTCTCATACCGTTTATATTTTCACCGATATTGATTGCGGTTACTGCCGCAAATTGCATTCTGAGTTAGACAGTTATTTAGCAGAAGGCATTCAAATCAACTATCTATTCTACCCCCGTGCAGGTCAAGGTTCGGATTCATATAATAAAGCGGTCGCAGTTTGGTGTGCAAAAGACAGAAATGCAGCGCTCACCGCTGCCAAAAAAGATCAAAAAATTGAAATGAAAACGTGTGAAAATCCTGTTGATGAACACATGGCATTAGCCGCTAAATTTGATGTCAAAGGCACGCCCATGATAGTTTCCGAGAACGGGACTATTTATCCAGGCTATTTACCTGCAAAGGAATTGCTTGAACATCTAAAGGCAGAAAAAAAATAAACAACCTGTTCGCATTTTTCCACGATAATTCAATTTAAAATGTCATTTTACTTTTGAGGGCGCGTCATGTACGAACATTTAGAAACGGCCAAAAACCAGGATAGTTTAAAGCGCGTAGTCATCGATCCTGTTTCACGCGTTGAGGGTCACGGTAAAGTGACATTGCTCCTTGATGAAAATAATAAAGTTCAGCAGGCACGTCTTCATATTGTCGAATTTCGTGGCTTTGAAAAATTCATTCAAGGTCGGCCTTATTGGGAATTGCCCGTTTTAGTTCAGCGTTTATGTGGTATTTGTCCTGTCAGTCACCATCTTGCCGCTGCAAAAGCCATTGATCAACTCGTGGGTGTTGATCCAGAAAATCTGCCACTCTCTGCAACAAAACTGCGTAAATTGCTCCATTTTGGGCAAGTCTTGCAATCTCATGCACTGCATTTCTTTCATTTATCCAGTCCTGATTTATTATTTGGATTTGAAAGTGATATTCAAAAACGCTCTATTGTTGCCGTTTTAAATGATTTTCCCGATATCGGACTTCAAGGCGTTAAGCTTCGCAAATATGGCCAAGAAGTCATTCGCATGGTATCTGGTAAACGTATTCACGGGACTGGCGCCATTGCAGGAGGCATGAATAAAGCGTTGAGCAAAGAAGAACGTGATTATTTACTCACCGATATTGATCAGATTATTGCATGGGCAGTGGCGTCTGTTCAATTAGTCAAAAAAGTGCATCGCTCAAATCTCCCCTATTACGATCATTTTGGTACCATACGCTCAAATTATTTAGGCATGGTGCAACCCGATGGCGCATTGGAGCTATATCACGGGGGACTGCGCGTTAAAGATGCGCAAGGTGACACGCTTTTTGATCACCTTGATTATTGCAAATACAGCGATTACATTCATGAAGAAGTGCGTTCATGGTCGTATATGAAATTCCCCTATTTAACGGCATTAGGAAAAGATGCCGGTTGGTATCGCGTTGGTCCGCTGGCTCGCGTCAATAATTGCGATTATATTAATACGCCTATAGCTGAAACTGAACGCGTGGAATTCAAAGCGCATAGTGGTGAAGCGATGGTTCACAGCACCCTTGCTTTCCATTGGGCGCGACTCATTGAATTACTGCATTGCGCAGAAAGTATTAAAGCGTTACTCAATGATTCTGATATTCTGCGTCATGATGAACCAGTAAAAGGCGAGCGTCGTTTTGAAGGCATTGGCGTCATTGAAGCCACACGAGGTACTTTATTCCACCATTATCAAGTTGATGAAAACGATATTGTAACCAAGGCCAATTTAATCGTTTCAACAACCAGTAACAATATGGGCATGAATGAATCAGTCCGCCAAGTGGCGGCTGAATACCTCTCTGGACAAGAGCTTACCGAACCACTGCTCAATAATTTAGAAGTTGCTATTCGTGCGTATGATCCTTGTTTATCGTGCGCCACTCATGCGGTCGGCAAAATGCCTCTGCAACTTGAACTGGTCAATTCAAAAGGCGATATTATTGATACATTAGTCAAGCACGATACAGGTCAAATTGAGCGCATTCAATGACAAAACCGGTTTTAGTTTTCGGTTATGGAAATGAAAGTCGAGGTGACGATGCACTGGGCGTGCTAATTTTAAACCATATTGAAACGCATTTTTCACTGGAAAATATCGATTTGCTCACCGATTTTCAACTTCAAATTGAGCATGCACTCGATTTAGAACAGCGCGAACTGGTTTTATTTGTCGATGCATCAGTAAAAAGTGATATTGCTTTTGAATTTACGCAACTAAAACCGATGCGTGATATCAGTTATACAACCCACGCGATAAGTCCAGCATCGGTACTTGACGTCTATCAAACCATGAAAAAAACCATACCACCGCCGTGTTTCTTACTCGCCATTGGCGCTGAAAGTTTTGAACTTGGAGAGGGTTTGAGTGATCATGCAAAAGAAAATTTTGCTCAGGCGACAAAATTCATTAACAATTTACTCAATAATGTAACAATTGACTATTGGCAACTGCAGTGTCGCTAATATTTTTTTAATCTAAAAAAGGAAAATCTATGATTCATTTAGTTGAAGGTGATATTTTACTCAGCACCGCACACGCCATTGCGCAGGGTGTTTGTATTAATGATCCGATGGATAAAGGTTTAGCACTGTCGCTCCATAATTTATATCCCGCAATGCACAAAGATTTTCATCATTGGTGCCATCAACATCACCCCGAATCCGGTGAAGCCTGGGCATGGGTTAGCGCTGAGGGCAAACACATTATTAATTTAATTACACAAGAAGGCGCAGACAGTCACGATCATCGTCATGGAAAAGCGACATTAAGCACGGTGCAACACGCGCTTAAGGCCTTAGCGAAAATTGTGGAACAAGAAAAATTCACTTCACTGGCTTTGCCACGCTTAGCGACGGGTGCGGGGGGGTTAGAGTGGTCAGATGTGCTGCCGCTCATTGAAATGAAACTGGGTAGCTTAGGCATTCCGGTATACGTTTATGCCGTTTATCACACGGATCAAAAGGCTAACGAAGCGTAATATTTTATATTTATCGCGCGAGTTGCGTATAAGTGCACTAATTAACACCTTATCTATCTCACTTCATTGCTACCCAACAACCATTTTCGCTTATGAACATTCACGAATATCAAGCTAAAAATCTTTTCCAACATTACGCTATTCCCACCCCTCAAGGTCACGTCGCATCAAGTGCCATTGAAGCACAAACTATCGCACAAACCTTAACAAACGAATCATGGGTAGTAAAAGCGCAAATACATGCGGGTGGACGCGGAAAAGTCGGCGGCGTCAAATTAGCTCAAACACCCAGTGACGTATTCAACTTGACCAACGAATTACTCGGCAAGCGACTCATTACAAAGCAAACGCATGCGCATGGCTTGCCTATTGAAAGTGTATTGATTGAAAAAACGTATCCCATTAAGCGCGAACTGTACTTGAGTTTACTTGTTGAGCGTAGTTGTGAACGTCTTGTTTTTGTTGCCTCATCAGCGGGTGGTATGGATATTGAGACCATCGCCCATGACTTACCTGAAGAAATTATTACCGTAACCGTCCATCCTGCAACGGGTTTGCAACCTAGTCATTGTCGCAAAATTGGTTATGCCTTAAAACTGGAATACGCACAACAAAAACAACTGAATGTGATTCTTCATGGCATGATGAATTTGTTTTTAGAAAAAGATGCGAGTCAAATTGAAATTAATCCATTAATCGAAACGCACACAGGTGAGCTTATTGCTCTCGATGCCAAAATTAATTTTGATGATAATGCGCTTGCACTGCACGAAGATATTTTAGCGTTGCGAGATGCTAATCAAGAAGAGGCTAAAGAACATGAAGCCGAGCAATTTGGACTGAATTATATTGCGCTTGAAGGCAATATTGGCTGCATGGTCAATGGCGCAGGACTTGCGATGGCAACGATGGATTTAGTGAAATTAAAAGGTGGGTTACCAGCAAATTTTCTTGATGTTGGGGGCGGGACAAATGCTGAGAAAGTATGTGAAGCATTCAAATTAATTTTAGCTGACGGCAATGTTAAGGCCGTTTTAGTCAATATTTTTGGTGGTATTGTTAAATGTGACATTATTGCTCAAGGCATTTTAGCCGCCATGACGCAAATTGATGTGCAGGTCCCTGTCGTAGTTCGTTTAGAGGGCACCAATGCAAATGAAGGCAAAGCTTTGCTCAGCAATACGCAGTTCACACTTTATGCCGCTAATGATTTAAATGATGCCGCGCAACAAGTTGTTTCATTAGCCAAAGGAATCGCATAATGAGCATTTTAGTCGATAAAAATACAAAAGTGATTTGCCAAGGATTTACGGGTAAACAAGGGTCTTTTCATTCAAAACAAGCACTGGATTATGGCACGAAACTCGTTGGAGGTGTCACGCCTGAGCGAGGTGGCGAAAGCCATTTAGGATTGCCTGTGTTTAATACCGTGAATGAAGCAGTCAAACAAACAGGGGCAACAGCGAGCGTAATTTACGTTCCGCCTTTCTTTGCCGCAGATGCCATTTTAGAGGCGCTCGATGCCGGTATTGAACTGATTGTATGTATTACAGAAGGCATTCCAACCCTTCACATGCTGCGTGTTAAAGCCGCTATGCAAGGCACAAAATCACAACTGATTGGTGCCAATTGTCCCGGCATTATCACGCCTGATGAATGTAAAATTGGCATTATGCCCGCATCAATTCACCAAGCTGGCTCCATAGGTATCGTCTCGCGTTCGGGTACGCTCACGTATGAATCTGTTTATCAGACCACTAAGCAAGGCTTGGGGCAAAGTACATGTATTGGTATTGGAGGCGATCCTATCCACGGTATGAATTTCATTGACGTGCTAAGCCGCTTTGAAGCTGACCCGCAAACGAAAGGCATTGTCATGGTCGGTGAAATTGGCGGTAGCGACGAAGAAGCCGCTGCAGACTACATTAAAGCCCATGTCACAAAACCCGTGGTTGCGTATATTGCAGGACAAACAGCGCCTGCAGGTAAGCGAATGGGACACGCCGGTGCAATTGTGACAGCAGGCAAAGGCACAGCAGAAAGTAAAATGAATGCCCTTAAAATTGCAGGCGTTGAAGTGGTTTCTGCGCTAACGGATATTGGCGTTGCTATGCAGCGCTGTTTATAATTCACCTATAACGAGAAAATTAATGAAACATTTACATTTGCTTTTTGTCGCGTTGGCGTTAATTAGTTTTTTAGGCCGCGTTGCACTTACGCGATTTCGGCCAGAATGGATGCAGCTGAAATGGATAAATATTGCGCCCCACATTATCAGCAGTTTACTGCTGTTATCGGGGATTTTAGTGACGGTTCAAGGGGGATGGCTAGCGGGCGATTATACATGGATTGAGGCAAAAGTAATCGCATTGTTTGGCTTTATTGGTCTTGGAATTATGACACTTAAACGCACGGATGATAAAAGATGGATTGCCTTTGGTGGCGGATTACTTTGTTTTGCTTATATCCTAAAAGTTGCCGTTACCAAAAACGCTTCATTATTTTAAAATAAAAAGGGGAATAATGTTAAATTATAATCCCCCTTTTTGTATCACATTATTTTTTATGCGTTATTGAGTAATCCGCTTTGACGCTCAATATCTTGTACATAACGTAAAATCGCACCTTCAATTGATTGAGGAATATCTAAAAATACCACACCTACCCATTCTTCAAAGTCTTCTGGTCTAAAGGCCACCCCTAAACGCACCGATAAAACCTTAAACGACACTTCCACACTCACATGAGGCATCACAAAGGGACGATCATCAAAAACGGCCTGTTCTTGCAAAAAATAAGAAAACTCAGGATCTGAATTAATCAATCTACACCCTGACATACTAATATCAGCCAAATTTAAACGAACAACCCTTGCTAATTTAGGATCAGGCACCACTGGATTTGCTTCACGTTCCTCTTCAAAAATAGCTCTTTCACGCTTCGCTTTAATTTTTGAATCGATTGTCATTTTTTGATAAGCACGTTGCCAAGCTTGCTGCTCTTCGGCAATTTCTTCTTGAATGGCAGCCAATAATTTTTGTTGAATTTTCGCTGTCGCTAAAGCATAAGCCTCTTTATATTCAAGTGTGGCATCTTCTTCAGGCTCTGCAAGTTCAATTTCAATATAAGCTGGATTAAGCGTTGGTGTTTCCACACGATAATATTCACGACGATTGTACCAATAGAGCGAGTCAGGAATGTCAATCATAAAACAATCGGCACCTTTATATTTGCCAATTTTTACTTGATCTACGTGAAACGCCACCTGAATACCATTGAAAACCGTATTAAACTTTGGATTCTTAACGTTTAAAAGTTTTTTATTCAGATAATCAGAAGAACCATAATCAAGAACGATAGTGCCTTCTTTATGATTAATAGCAATTAACACCGTCAATAACGTTTCTTTCCCCCCTAAGGAAGCCGACACATTAGATTTGTTTTTTACAAGCATAGCTAGGTTGTTTACTATCATTGCTCGATTGCGGAGCATTGCGGAATCGTCATCAGACATTGATTATCTCCATAAAGTAAAAGTTTAAAATAAAAATATTAACAATCCTTATTATAGATTATTAACAGCGCATTCAAAAGAGGAAACTTTTAGTGATTGGCAGTTTTTTCCTTAAGCTCTACTGCATTCGCTGAGATTGGCATGATTATATGACCATCTTTTTGCGAAATAGTGATCTTAATGCCATCGTGAAGTGTTTCACGCCCTTCTAAAACCACCATTTCATCTACAGCAAGATTTTCAAGAACTGCAGCATAATCATTTTGTATGTCACCGACTTGAATGCGCCGAACTTGAATGATATTTTCAGGCGTAACCACATAAACAAAAGCACCTTGCCCATCATTTTGAATGGCAGCAGAGGAAATTTGCGTTACATTTTCAAGCGTTTTTAAATGTATTCTGATATTCACAAATTGATTAGCAAATAAACGCTCATCAGCATTCTCGAATTGCGCTTTCAATTTCAATGTGCCAGTTAATGCGTCAATTTGATTATCAACTGCAACTAATTTACCTTCAGCCAATTTGATTTTCCCCGAGCGATCATAGGCCACAATCTCAATAGGCGTAGACTGCAGTCTACGCTGCATAATTGAAGGTACTTGATCTTCAGCTAAGGTAAATACAACGCTAATTGGTTGTAGTTGCGTAATAATTAAAAGGCTTGTCTCATTTGCTTGAACAAGATTACCTTGATCAATTTGCCGCAATCCAACGCGACCGGCAATGGGCGCTAGCACTTTTGTGTAACTTAATTGCAATTTTGCGTTATTGACTTGGGCGTTATCCATTTCAACAATACCTTGATACTGCTTTACCTGCGCCGCTTGCGTTGCAGTCTGTTGAGCGGCTATTGAGTCTTGCGCAAGTAAGGTTTGATAGCGAAGATAATCAATTTTTGCGTTCTCAAGCAGTGCCTCATCACGCAGCAGTTGACCTTGCGTTTGCTGTAATTGAATTTGCAGTGGGCGAGGATCAATTTGAGCCAGAAGATCACCCTGCTTTACATGCTGCCCTTCTATAAAATCAATCGAGTCGATTTCACCTGACACACGAGGTCGAACAATAACAGAGCGCAGTGGTGTGACGGTGCCCAGTGCATTCAAATAAATGGGGAAATTTGTTTGACGACTTGTTTCAACTGAGACGGCAACTGGCGAATTATCATCACGTTTATGTTTGCCATGCTTATGGGCATTTGCAGATTTTGCTGATTCCTCTGTTGATAATTGAGATAACGCAGAAAATGGCCAATAATAAACACTAACACTCGCCACTGTCCCTAAAATTATCGATGCAAAAAAAAGGCGTTGCTTAGAATATGCCATAAGGAAAATTGATTGCGCTATTAATGAAAGGCATATTATGCACAAATACTCGCTGAGTGATTTAGACGATACGAGGAATGTGGCGGCGTTTTAATGCCGCCACTTTTCTAAACAATACGACTCTCTATACTTCGTGATAAAGCTTAGCACCCTCATTTAAAAATTCTTGGGACTTTTCATCCATCCCAAGTTTTATGGCCTCTTCATCGGCAACGCCTTTTTCTGCTGCATAAATACGCACGTCTTGGCTAATTTTCATAGAACAGAAATGCGGACCACACATTGAACAGAAATGCGCCACTTTTGATGATTGTTTTGGCAATGTTTCATCGTGGAATTCACGCGCTTTTTCAGGATCTAAACCAATATTAAATTGATCTTCCCAGCGAAATTCAAAACGCGCTTTAGACATCGCATTATCGCGCGCCTGCGCTCCGGGGTGACCTTTGGCTAAATCCGCCGCATGCGCCGCAATTTTATAGGTGACAATGCCTTCGCGGACGTCTTGCTTATTTGGCAGACCTAAATGCTCTTTTTGCGTTACATAACAAAGCATGGCGCAACCATACCAACCAATATTTGCCGCGCCAATGGCTGAGGTGATGTGATCATAACCCGGAGCAATATCGGTTGTAAGTGGCCCTAGGGTATAAAACGGTGCCTCACCACATTCTTCGAGTTGTTTTTCCATATTCACTTTAATCATGTGAAGTGGAACGTGCCCTGGGCCTTCAATCATGGTTTGAACATCATGTTTCCATGCAATCTTGGTCAACTCACCTAGCGTTTCAAGCTCACCAAATTGCGCCGCATCATTTGCGTCATAAATGGAACCGGGACGTAAACCATCCCCCAATGAAAATGAAACGTCATAGGCTTTCATGATTTCGCAAATTTCTTCAAAATGCGTATAGAGGAAACTTTCTGTGTGATGTGCAAGACACCATTTCGCCATAATCGAGCCACCACGCGACACAATGCCTGTCATGCGCTTTGCGGTCAATGGAACGTGATGGAGACGCACACCTGCGTGAATAGTGAAATAATCCACGCCCTGTTCTGCTTGCTCAATTAACGTATCGCGGAAAATTTCCCATGTTAAATCTTCGGCTTTACCATTCACTTTTTCAAGCGCTTGATAGATAGGAACGGTTCCAATAGGCACAGGTGAATTACGCAAAATCCATTCGCGTGTTTCATGGATATTTTTACCGGTTGATAAATCCATAATGGTGTCACCACCCCAACGAATTCCCCAAAGCATTTTTTCGACTTCTTCTTCAATTGAGGATGTGACGGCGGAATTGCCTAAATTACCGTTAATTTTCACAAGAAAATTACGCCCAATAATCATCGGCTCAAGTTCGGGGTGATTAATATTGCAAGGAATAATAGCTCGTCCACGCGCCACTTCTGAGCGGACAAATTCAGGCGTAATGACATCGGGTATAGATGCGCCAAACGAATCACCTGGATGTTGATCTTTCCATAGTTCGCGCATTTCTTCCATTTTTTGATTTTCACGAATGGCAATAAACTCCATTTCTGGCGTGATAATCCCTTGACGCGCATAATACATTTGCGACACGTTCTTACCCGCTTTTGCACGACGAGGTTTGCGCATTAATTCAAAACGCAATTCATCTAAGCTTTTGTCGGCTAATCGCTCTTGACCGTATTTTGAACTTAAACTTTCCAGCTCTTCCGTATCCTCACGCTCTAAAATCCACGCAGCACGCATCGCTTTTAGGCCTTTTTTCAAATCCACCTCTACATTAGGATCTGTGTATACACCGGAGGTATCATAAACATAAATAGGTGCATTTTTTTCAACAGCACCAAAATGGACGGGGGTATCTGATAACGTAATTTTACGCATAGGCACTTGAATATCAGGACGTGAACCTTCTACATAGATTTTTTCAGAAGCAGGATAGGAATCAATCTTGATATTGCTTACTGCGGTATTTGAGTCTGCGCTCATGGATAAAACTCCAAAATAAAAAAACAAAAAAGCGCAGGAAGTATTGATTAGGCTTTCCTACGCTGGCATTAACCAGTTCAGGTGCAAAGGGTTTAATCTCAGCTTTGCCAAAAAAACAAAGCACCCCTAGCCGGATGGATGAAGCTAAATTATAGGATAATTAGACGAATTGCAAACCTATATGCAAATTACAAACTATTGCGAATGGCATCAACCATTTCATTGGTCAGCACTTGACGACGATGATCGAGAATAACCCCATCCATTTGCTGTGCAAAGACGACAATCGTGTGAACATAATCATTAAACGCCGCAACGCGATCTTCAAGCACGTCAATTTGCATAAAGAATACAATACCTGGGCAATAAAATTCTTCAATATTATCTTGAGGAAAAGTGCCTGGCTCAAGCATACACGCCGCACCAAATTGCACGAATCTATTTTCATCAATACGCTCAAAAATCTGCATACTGCCGTATTCTAAGCCTAAATTTTCCATCACATGAAAAATATCTGCCCCATTAAAATCTTCATTGCCTTTGGTGATAACGCTAAATTGAATAATGGAAGGCGCAACAGCAGGTCGTTGTGGCGGATCAAAATCAATTTCTTCGTATGAATGCGCAACGGGCGACTCTTTCGCTTGTGTTTTTTCTACGTCAACTTTTACCTGATGTGCAGAGATAGGCTGTGTCTTAATTGATTTCTCTGCTGGTTTAGCATGCGTTGACTGAAATACATCAACAATTTGTGTCGCTAAGGTTTTCTTTGCGTTTGACGGTATTTTTTTATCATGTGGCAAATCATCAATATACGCACCATCTAATTCATCGAAATCATCATCGAAATTATCGTCAAAGTCGTCACCGTAAAAATCTTCTTCATCTTCACGTGCTTGCTTATCTTTGAGGTAGGCGGAAATAATCATGCTTACCATAATAATCAGGCCTGTTCCAATAATTGCAATGCGTAATATTTCTTTATCCATCCACTTTCTACCAAGTCTGTGCACTGTAAATAGTAATTTTTATCACATAATTAACCGCTTTATGTGTTTTCTACCCTCTATTGTAACCGCATTATTCAAAATAATTAAAAAGTTGAATACACAGAAGTTTTGATTTTGCTTTAAAAGCCCCTAATCTTTTATAATAACCTTTTTCGTAATATACCTAAAGATAAGGCTATTTTTGGTTTTTAGGGTGGTTGCGTTATGAATATTTGATTGCTTGCTTTAGAATAGTTGCCAAAGATAAATTCTAACTTAAGGCAAGAAAAGCCTAAAAATTAGAATTAAACTATCTTTGATTGATTCATTTTCACAGCCATTAAGGCCATTGTAAATTGTTAGGATATTAAATGACAGCGCCATCAAGTACACAAAAAATGAACACCCTAGAAACCTTTGAAAATCCAAACCCAGATCGCGATTATACCATTCGCATAGATGCGCCCGAATTTACCTGCCTTTGCCCTAAAACAGGCCAACCTGATTTTGCCACTATTCACCTTGAATATGTCCCAGATAAATTGTGCGTTGAGCTAAAATCACTCAAATTATATATCTGGGCATTTCGTGAACAAGGCGCCTTTCACGAAGCTATAACCAATGAAATTTTAAATGATCTTGTGAAAGTCACCTCACCTAAATTTATGCGCATTCGTGCGGTCTTTAACGTACGCGGTGGCGTTTACACCAGCGTTGTTGTAGAGCATCGCAATCCTACTTGGGTTGCGCCAACTCCCATCACATTACCGTAAATAGCCAACTTATGGAAAAACCGCCTACCTTTGCAGTTGCACTAAAATACGAAAAAGACAAGCAAGATGCGCCTGTTGTGACGGCAAAAGGTGCGCGGTTAATTGCCGATCAAATTTTAAAAGTGGCCAATGAACACGATATTCCACTTTATCACGATGTGGAATTAGTCAATTTATTATCTCAAGTGCCTATCGGAGATGAAATACCACAAGAACTCTATCTTGCTGTCGCTGAAGTTCTCGCCTTTACCTATGCTTTAAACGGTAAATCGATCACTGACTAATCAAATCATAAATAGCCTACATGACATTAAAAAATACACTCGTTGCTCTCTCGCAAACCATTTTGCCCCACCATGCGCTGTCTGTTCTCGTAAGTAAATTTACCCATAGTGAACATGTCGCGTGGAAAAACTTCCTCACGAAGCAAATTATTTCACATTATGGCGTGAATATGGACGAGGCATTAACGCAAGATTTAAATGAATTTAAAAGTTTCAATGCATTTTTTACTCGCGAGTTAAAGCCTCAAACACGACCTTTATCTACCGATATTGGTGCCATTGCCAGTCCAGCTGATGGGGTGGTAAGTCAATCAGGTCAAATTACACAAGGCGACATTTTTCAAGCCAAAGGAAAAAGTTTTACCGCAGCGCAATTACTTGGTGATGAAAAGCGTGCAGAAAAATTTAATGATGGCATGTTTACCACCATTTATTTATCCCCAAAAGATTATCATCGTTTGCACATGCCAATTACTGGCACACTGCGTGAAATGGTGCATATCCCTGGGCGCCTATTTAGCGTCAATACAGCAACTACTCTTGCCGTTCCGCGTCTATTTGCCAGAAATGAGCGTGTCGTGGCTATTTTCGATACGGAAATTGGTCAAATGGCTTTAGTGCTGGTGGGCGCTATTTTTGTTTCAAGTATTGAAACGGTCTGGCATGGGGTTGTGACGCCCCCAACTGTTAAAACAATCCGAACATGGACATATGAAAGTGATGCGCCAACACTCAAAATGGGTGAAGAAATGGGGCGTTTTAATATGGGCTCAACCATCATTGTCTTATTTGAAAAAGATAAAATGACTTGGAATGCGGATTTTACTGCTGAAAAAGCGGTCAACATGGGTGAAAAAATTGGCCAGTTTTAAGCCATACGTTTGCATTCTTTTCTCTTAGCTATTTGATGCCTATGAACACAAACAGCAAATTGATATCACAACTTAACGGTGACATAGCGAGTGTGTCGGTTTAAGTATGTTTTGCTTATGTGGGAATTTCATTCAAAACTTACTGCGCAATTTATATATTACCTCAATATTTATATGTATTTTTTTTATCACACCCGTCTATGCGGATTCCGACGCCATTGATCGCGAATTAAAAATTAAAATTGCCTATTTGTATCACTTTTCTCAATTTACACAATGGGAAAAACCCTTATCGACACTAAATTATTGTGTTTTTAACGATATTGCCATTAGTGAACGAGTCAAAACGACCTTTATTGACAAAAAATCCAGTGGTTCAGTAAAACTTGACGTACACAACCTCACTGAGGGTGATGATTTGAGTGGTTGCCAAATTATTTTTTTCCCGCACCCCGCCTCAAAAGAGATTTTAAACTCAATTTATCACAAACCCATACTCTCAGTAGGCGTGCAAAAAGACTTTATCGATCTTGGCGGCATTATATTCTTGTTCGAAGAAGATCAAAAAATTCATTTCTTTATTAATAATATTGATGCTCAAGAAGCGAATTTAAAAATGAACTCGCAATTACTTGCCTTATCAAGGTTGCCACCACAATGATACTGCAAAATAAAACCATAAAATTCAAACTCATCTTCATTACCGCGTTAAGCAGCGGTATTGCGTTGCTGGTATTTAGTATTATTTTATTTGCTTATGAAATAACGTTTGTTAAACGCGATTTAATTGAAAACATTCAAATTCAAAGCGACATTATCAGCGAAAACAGTTTAGCGTCATTAGCATTTACGGACAACGTCAGTGCGCAGCGAACCCTGCAAGCCCTTAAATACAATACCGATATCCTTTATGCAGGGCTTTACGATAACAATTTAAAGCTTTTAGCCGAATATAAACACGCTCAATTGCAAGATAATGTCATCGTAATAGCAGAAGAATTCGTTTCAACACCGTCTTTTATCAGCACCAAAGACTATGCACAAATCATAAACCCTATTAAAATAAATGGTGAATTACTCGGACATGTCGTTTTACGCTCCAATTTTGATTCACTGAATAAAAAATTACATCATTATATTTTTATCCTATTGGGTTTATTCGCCTTAACCTTTATTATTGCGCTGTATTTATCCTCACAATTGCAACGAGTTATAACGCGTCCTATTCTCTATTTTGCAAATTTTATTCATGATGTGACTGACTCGAGAATTCATCATACCAAAGCAGTAAAGGAATCTGACGATGAACTAGGACATTTAATTGATGCGTTTAATATCATGCTTGAACAACTCGATTTAAGTTTTAAAACACGAGATGATGCTCAGCGCGCACTGTCGCATCACTTAAACCATCTTCAAGAAATTATTCACGAACAAACGCTTGATTTACAGAAATCATTAGATATCGCCGATCATGCAAATCGCTCAAAATCGGATTTTTTAGCGAATATGAGTCATGAAATTCGCACACCTATGAATGCCATTATGGGGATGTCGCATTTAGTAAAATCGACCCCATTAAGCGAAAAACAACGCTACTATATTAATAAAATTGATATTTCAACGCAGATGCTCATGTCAATTATCAATGACATTTTAGATTATTCTAAAATTGAATCCGGTAAAATGCAGCTGGACAACACTGTTTTTTTACTAGATGATTTAATAGTCTACGTCATTGATTCTGTCTCCATAAAAGCAAAACAGAAACATATTGAATTATCAACTATTATTGGAAGTAATGTCCCTCGTCGCTTGGTTGGCGATTCACTGCGTTTAGGGCAGATTTTACTCAATCTTGTGAGCAATGCGGTAAAATTCACAGAAATGGGCGACATACGGGTAAAGATTGAACTCAACCATCAAATGGAAAATCTGGTGTCACTGCATTTTTCAGTGAGCGATACAGGCATTGGTTTAAGTCCACAGCAAATTGATCGCTTATTTCAACCCTTCTCACAAGCCGACAGCTCAATTACACGAAAATATGGTGGCACAGGTCTTGGGTTAAGTATTTGTAAACAACTCGCGGGACTGATGAATTCAGAAATACAGGTGAGTAGCATCGAAGGAAAAGGCAGTGTCTTTAGCTTTGATTTGACTTTATCGATTGCACCCGAAAAATTGACCGATGCAAATTCTATGATAAAACATAAAGACACAACCAGTCCGCATTATAAACATCAGCGCGTTTTATTAGTCGAAGATAATGAAATTAATCGTGAGGTCGTCATTGAATTATTAACCTCGATGGATTTGGAAGTAATGATTGCGAGCAACGGCCAAGAAGGCTTAGAATTAGCCAAAAATAAACATTTTGATTTAATTTTAATGGATATACAAATGCCTGTGATGGATGGCATCACCGCAACACAGCACATTCGTGCTGAGAAATCATTACAATCTATTCCCATTATCGCCATGACTGCTAATGCAATGACAAGCGATTATGAGAAAAGTATTGCCGCAGGCATGAATGATCATTTAAGTAAACCCATTGAAATGGATAAGTTGATTGCGACGCTCAATCGTTGGCTAGGCATTGACCTTAGCATAAAAAATGCACCGAAATCGAAGGCATCAGCATTCCCTAATACATTAGAGCCGTTTGATTTGGAGAAAGCGTCTAAATTATCAAATGATAACAATGAACTGCTACATCGCTTACTCTTAAGCTTTGCTAAACGTTATCAAGATGCGCCTAAACAATTACGAGAATTCATTGATACGAAAAATTTTACGGAAATTGAACATCTAGCACATTCACTCAAAGGCGTCGCTGGCACATTAGCCGCGCAAGAATTAAAAGAAGCCGCTTCAGCGCTTGAAATTGCCGTTCGCAATCATCGCTATGACGAAATAGAAAATTTATTTAATCGCTTAGTGATTGAATTAAATCCCGCTATTCAAGCAACAAAAAGCCTGCCTGCACTTTCTTACGCCGTGAAAGAAACGGATATGAATTTATCCGTAAACGAACTCACTATGTTGCTTACTGAATTTAGAGCGACATTAAACACCAAGCAATTAAAGGCACTTGACATCTTTTCTAACCTCGAACCCTATTTGCTGCAACGCGGACTATATCAAGAAGTTCAAGCGCTCCATAATTGCTTAGAAAAGTTAGAATTTCAACGAGCACTCCCTATTTTGGATTGTTGCTTGCTTTTATTAAAGGAGAAATAAATGAGTCCACTTCCAACTGCTCGTCTGTTGATTGTTGATGACGACCCCAATAATATTCGTTTATTGGCGAGTATTTTTGATCAAGATTACGATATTTTGTTTGCGCTCAATGGTCAAGAAGCCATCGATATCAGTTTGCTTGAGCGTCCAGATTTAATCATACTCGATGTGATGATGCCCGATTTAGACGGTTATACTGTTTGTAGAACCATCAAAAATCATCCACACACAAAAGATATTCCCATTGTTTTTTTGACAGCGCACTGTGATGTTGAGGAAGAAATTCGTGGCTTGGAAATGGGCGCTGCGGATTTTATTAGTAAACCGTTTTATCCGAAAATTGTAAAAATTCGCGTCAGCAATCAAATAGAGCTCAAATACGCTCGTGAAAAACTGACCAAATTAGCCATTACGGATGGCTTAACGGGCATTGCAAATCGTCGGTACTTTGATGATCAACTGGCGCATGAATGGACTCGTGCCCGCCGTCTAAATCAAACACTCGCTATTGCCATGATTGATGTGGATTGGTTTAAAAAATACAATGATCATTATGGACATCAAGGCGGGGATGATTGTTTGCAGCAAGTTGCCAATGTACTATCAAATGTCGCTAAGCGTGACAGCGATTTTGTTGCACGCTATGGCGGTGAAGAGTTTGCAATTATATTACCGATGACTCAAGCTGAAAATGCCCTAGAACTCTCAAAAAACATTTGCTTAGCATTGAGTAATTTAGAGTTACCACATGTATTGTCTGATTTTGGTCATGTCACATTAAGTGTGGGGGTTGCTGTTGGTTGCCCAAAACAGAACACCACACCACGTAATTTATTATTAAATGCAGATAAAGCACTCTACACCGCTAAGGAAAACGGTCGCAACCGAGCGGTGTTATTTGTGGAGACCGGGTAAATTAATGGACTTTGAGCGCGCTGATAATAGCTTCATAATCTAACTCGTGCGCTAATTCAGGTGCGAGTTGGGTATAGGTAACTTTATTGCGCTCATCAATAATAACAACAGCTCGTGCAGTTAACCCTGCCAACGCACCATCCACAATTTCAACACCATAATCTCTAGCAAACGAACTTCTAAAGGTCGATAACGCCTCAACGCTGTCTAGACCTTCTGTATCACAAAAACGACATTGTGCAAAAGGTAAATCAGCTGACACCACCAAAATAATCGTATTATCAAAACTCGACGCTTTTTGATTGAACTTGCGTGCCGATGCGGCGCATGTGGGGGTGTCTAAACTGGGAACAATTGATAGAATTTTCCGTTTTCCTGCATAGGTTTGCAGTGTCACCTCTTCCAATTCATTATTCGCCAAAGAAAATGCAGGGGCCTCGCTACCCACTGCGGGGAGTTCGCCACAGGTGGTCACCGGATGGTTTTGAAAGCTAATGATTGCCATAAATAAAAAGTTCCTTAAAATTGAGAATTAAGCCGTCACAAATTTTAACCCAATAATGAGTAATAACAAGGCCAAGATCGGACGTAAAAGTTTTTCAGGTAATTTTGCACTCAAATGACTCCCCATCCAAATACCTGGAACGGATCCTATAAGCAAACTACTTAAAAGAACAAAATCGACATTACCCAGCATCCAATGACCAAATCCCGCGACAGCTGTGAGTGGAATAGCATGCGCTAAATCCGTCCCAACCACTTTAACGGTCAACATTCTAGGATACAAAAATAATAAAGCCACCGTCCCCAACGCGCCCGCACCAACCGAGGTTAACGTGACAAGAACGCCAAGCACAGCGCCAGTTAAAACCGTTGCAGGAATTTGCCAACGATCAAAGCGTCCACGTTCAATTTCATCGATTTCCTCTTCTTTTGCTAACGCTATTTCAATTTCATCGTCCACTTCAAGCACGATTGTGACGTTATTCTTTTCACTGCGGCGAATTAAAATGCTACGCACCAGAATTGAGAACGCCGTTAACAACAAAGCAACGCCTAATGTGACGCTAATCATGCCCGTGGTTTCTTTACCAATACTCGCTAAATGCTGCAAAATGTAAAGTGTCGTAACCGCAAAAGGTAAACTACCAACAGATAGCCATCTAACAACCCGCCAATCAACTGAACTGTGTTTTGTGTGATGTACCCAAACACCTGTTGTTTTAGTTAACGCAGCAAACAGTAAATCCGTCCCTACAGCCGTCGCAGGCTTAAAACCAAAAAGAAACACTAAAAGGGGCGTCATCAATGAACCGCCACCCACTCCTGTCAGTCCTACTAATATACCCACGCATAAACCCGAAACCGCATACCCTAAATTCAATGTAAACACGACTGTAATAGGCGTGATTAACGCGTTTGAAATGATACCGCTTAAATCCATACTATTTGTCCAATTGACTATTATTTTAAAATCTCAAAATTAGCGAAATGGTAGATAAATAATCTCAATAAAGAAAATGCTATTTTTAGATAGTATTATCTAAAAATAGCATATAGCTATATTGAAATAGCAGAAATGCCTTTTAACTTATCAGTATTCCAATGTGTAATCGCCCACGCTAAAACGTCAGCGACAGGTGTATTTGCTAATTCGAGGGGAGGATTTTGATTAAGCCACGCAAGGAGTTGAAACAAAACCTGATTTGGTGAAGAGATATCCACAGCACTTGCCAATGTCGTTTTACTGAGTTTTTTGCCGCTTTTATCAACGAGAATGGGAACGTGACAATAATTGAGTGTGGGAAGATTAAGACAATGTTGTAAATAGCGTTGTTTTGGCGTTTCATCAAGTAAATCCTGCCCGCGCACCACATCGGTCACCTGCTGTCGTGCGTCATCAACTACAACGGCAAATTGGTAGGCAAGAATAGAATCTTTGCGTTTTAGAATAAAATCACCATAGTGCGTCGCGACATGTTGAATGATGCGGCCTTGAAGTTCATCATAAAAACAGATAACGTCATCTTCAACAATTAAACGAAGCGAATGAGGCGTTTCAGGCGAAATAGAGGCATTACGGCAGGTTTGCGCGTACACATGCGAAAGATTTTTTCGAGAACAGCCGCAGCGATATACTTTATTTTGTGCGATTAAATCAGCGAGAATTTCTTCATATTCGCTGATGTGTAAATGTTGATAATCAACTTGCCCATCCCAATGTAACCCAAGTACCTCAAGCGTATGCAAAATAGCACTATCCGCCCCTTTTACATTTCGAGGCGTATCTAAGTCATCAAAACGCAGTTTCCATAAACCACCGCAAGCACGAGCTGCTAAAAAACTGGCGAGTGCTGTATAAACTGAACCTAAATGAAGCTGACCGGTCGGAGACGGTGCAAACCGACCGATATAGCGTGGTGTCAAAATAGGTTTAACTACCCCATTTGTCTTTCGCGAATTTCATCTAACGTTTTACAATCAATACACTGTGTGGCTGTTGGGCGCGCTTCTAAGCGACGAATACCAATTTCAACACCACAAGTTTCACAGTAGCCGTAATCACCGGATTCAATCCCACTGAGTGCATCTTCGATTTTTTTAATTAACCGACGCTCACGATCTCGTGTACGTAACTCTAAACTAAATTCAGATTCTTGCGTCGCGCGATCATTGGGATCAGGAAAGTTAGATGCTTCGTCTTGCATATGCATAACGGTCCGATCTACTTCTTGCATCAATTCTTTTTTCCAGTTTTTTAAAATCACCTCAAAATGTTTCAATTGAGCGTCATTTAAATACTCCTCGCCATCTTTTTCTAAATACGGCACAAAACTAAACGGGGATGCGTGCGCTTTCTCACTATTGGTCATTCATGACTCCTAAAGACAGTTTTAAAACCGCGCATTTTTAGCAGAATAGTGCACAGTAAGCAAGTTAAAAGAATAAAAACGCCTATTCTGCGCGATAATCATGATTTAAATTACGTTCAACGATGACGATTTTCAATCTACACAGCAAAACTTTCACCGCAACCGCACATCGCTTTCACGTTAGGATTATTAAATTTAAAAGCCGCATTTAAACCCTCTTTGCGATAATCGATTTCAATACCATCTAAAAAAGGTAAATCGTTTTCACTCACTACAATTTTGGTGCCTAATGGCTCAAAAATTTGATCAATATCCTCAAGCGTATCGACATAATCCAAAACGTACGCAAAACCTGAACATCCCGATTTTTTCACGCCAAGACGAAGGCCTAAACCTCTGCCACGTTTTTCTAATTGCTGAGTAATTTGCTGCGCCGCACTTTGTGTCAATAAAATAGACATGTTTAATTCCCTAAAGAATGAATAATTTCAACAAATTTTAAAATTTCGTCTGCTGTATTATGGTGACTCAAACTCACCCGTAGCGCCGTTTGAGCTTTTTCGGGAACGATTCCCATGGCAAGCAAAACGGGACTCGGCTCAGTGGCTTCACTCGCACAAGCACTTCCACTTGAAACAGCAATGCCCAGTTGATCTAATTTAAGCAGTACCCATTCACCATCAATACTATCCAGCCCAAATAAAACCGTATTGGGTAATCGCTCTGCATGACTTGAAAACAAGGTCACACGTAAATTCTTGCTCAGCTCTGTTTCTAAAAGTGACCGTAACGCTAACATTTTGTCATGTCTTTCATTCAGCTCACGTTTAGCGAGTTCAGCCGCCTTACCAAAACCTACAATAGCCGCTACATTTTCAGTCCCTGAGCGCAAATCTTGTTCTTGCCCTCCCCCCACAATTAGGGCGTGAGGTGGGGTTGATTTATCAAAAATCAATGCACCGCAACCTTTAGGGCCATAAATTTTATGACTTGAAATGGATAATAAATGCACCCCAAGCTGTCTAAATGAGACCGGCATTTTGCCCAGTGCTTGCACGGCATCACTATGCACTCGTATACCGTGTGGGGTTAATTTTGCGACAATGTCTTGAATTGCTTGAATAGTGCCGGTTTCATTATTAGCAAGCATGATCGACACAATATCGGGACGCGAATGAATTAACCTATCAATTGTGTCTTCTTCAATCATTCCCACCGAATTAACCGGAATAATATCCAGCGTTTTGCCTTGCGTTTGCCAACGTTTAGCCGCTTCAAACACGCAAGGGTGCTCCGTTGCCCCAATCGCAATTTTTTGCATCACCAAGGCACTGTTTAACGCAAGATTATTCGCTTCTGTCCCACCACTGGTAAAGATAATTTGCGCAGGTGGCGCGTCAACTAATGCAGCCACCTGCTCGCGGGCACTTTCAACGGCACTTTTGGCAATTCGTCCAAGTCGATGCACGCTCGATGGATTACCGTACATCGTTTTAAAAAATGGCAGCATTGCATCGAGTACGCGCTCGTCTAGCGGTGTTGTGGCATTATTATCAAAATAAATCATAACTACCGATCTCCCCAGCGTTCATTCATCTCACTTTGGCCGCATATGTGGGAATAATAAAACATCACGAATCGATGGCGAGTCGGTAAATAGCATCACTAAACGATCAATACCAATCCCCTCACCTGCCGTTGGTGGCATACCATGCTCAAGTGCCACAATATAATCTGCATCAAAGTGCATCGCTTCATCATCGCCCGCTTCTTTTTCATTCACTTGCTGCTGAAAACGTGCTGCTTGATCTTCCGCATCGTTTAACTCAGTAAAACCATTTGCAATTTCACGTCCACCCACAAAAAATTCAAAACGATCGGTCACATGGGGATCATTATCATTGCGTCTTGCTAATGGCGATACTTCGACAGGATACGCGGTAATAAACGTGGGATGCATCAGGCGACTTTCAACGGTTTTCTCAAAAATTTCAATTTGAATTTTACCTAATCCATAACTGTCTTTCACCGGAATTTTTAAATTTTCAGCTACTTTAACCGCCGCTTCACGCGTTGAAATATTGTCTGGTGCTAAATCAGGATTAAAATGCAAAATTGAATCAAACACACTCATGCGCGTAAACGGTTTACCAAAATCGTATTCTTCACCTTGATAGGAAACCACCGTTTTGCCTACTACTTCTTGTGCAATACCGCGAAGCATTTCTTCCGTTAAATCCATTAATTCATGATACTCCGCGTAAGCTTGATAAAACTCTAGCATCGTGAATTCTGGATTATGACGTGTTGATAAGCCTTCATTTCTAAAATTGCGATTAATTTCAAACACGCGCTCAAAACCACCCACAACGAGCCGTTTTAAATAAAGTTCAGGTGCGATACGCAAAAACATATCCATATCGAGTGCATTGTGATGCGTCGTGAATGGACGCGCCGTTGCGCCCCCAGGTATCACCTGCATCATCGGCGTTTCGACCTCTAAAAACGCGCGTTGCGTGAGGAAATTGCGAATATACGCCACAATTTTTGAGCGAATCAAAAAGGTGTCGCGTGATTGCTGACTCATAATCAAATCTAAATAGCGTTGACGATATTTAATTTCTTGATCGGCGATGCCATGAAATTTTTCAGGCAATGGGCGGAGCGCTTTTGTTAATAAACGAATAGTGTCTACTTTAAGACTCAACTCACCGGTTTGTGTTTTAAAAAGGACACCTTCCGCACCTAAAATATCACCGATATCCCATTTTTTGAATTGATCGATGTAAACACCTTCAGGCAAATTATCACGGGCAACATAAATTTGTAGCTGACCCGACATATCTTGCAAATGACTAAAACTCGCTTTGCCCATAATACGGCGGGTCATCATACGTCCAGCAATTTTGACACGCAAATGCGTCTCTTCAAGTTCTTCTTTAGACTTTTCATCGTATTTTGCAAGTAACTCTGCGACCACGACATCACGTCGAAAATCGGTTGGAAACGCAATGGTTTCTTCACGCAAAGCCGTTAATTTTTCACGGCGTTGCCGAATTTGTTCTTGCTCGTCTTGATGGTTATCGTGTACGTCTGTCATGTTCGCTCTAAAATCTCAATGTAAAAATAAAAATGATTAGTCTGCATTTTTAAAAAATGCTTTGGTTATTTGTGTTTCTTTCGAATGGTCGACTATGGGAGCAGGATAAAAATTCCCTGCGTGTTTTTTATCCCATTGATGAATGGTTTTTAAGGGAACATTACGCAGTTCAGGCACCCATCGATAAATGTAGTCGCCATTAGCATCAAATTTCTGTTGCTGTAGCCACGGATTGAAAATACGAAAATAGGGCTGCGCATCGCATCCCGTTGACGCTGCCCACTGCCAATTTCCATTATTTAAACAAGGATCGTAATCCACTAAATGTTGCGCAAAATAACGCTCACCCCATCGCCAACTAATACGCAAATCTTTCGTTAAAAACGACGCGACAATCATTCGCACACGATTGTGCATAAAGCCTGTTTCATTCAATTCGCGCATCCCCGCGTCAACAATGGGAAATCCTGTTCTGCCTTGCGTCCAAGCATCGAAATACTCTCGATTATTTTCCCACGGTAAATGATCAAATTTCTCGATAAACGCATGACCAAACACATGGGGAAAATGATACGCAATATGCGTCATAAAATCCCGCCAATATAGTTGACGAAGTAAGGGATGATCCAGCTCTAACGCCTGCGCAATACCACTAAAAATTTCCCGCACAGAAAGCGTTCCAAATTTCAAATGAGCTGATAAATGGCTGGTGCTTTGCAGAGCTGGAAAATCACGCGTTTTTGTATAATCAACACATCGGTTTAGGTTGGCTAATTGCTTGAGTGCTTGTGTGCGTCCGCCTTCAATGATTCCATGTTGAGAAACGGTTTTTTGAGCATACTTATCCAAATTAGCCGTTGACTCAACCGTTAAAAATGCACCGGTTCCCAAAGGCGCGGGCAAAGCAACACCAAAGTGACGTGCATTATTATAAAACGCTGTAAAGACTCTATAAGCGCTGCCGTCACTTTTCACCGCTTGCTCAGGTTCATTTATCAGTGCATCGGGCGTAACAATTAAATCAAGTTGCAATGATTGGCAAACTTGGGCAATTTCAACATCACGAACTCTGCTAAATGGCGTGTAATCACGGTTAAAAAATACAGCGTTAAGGGCATGCTCGTGATGCAAACGCTTGATAATCTCAACTGGCAATCCCGAAAAAAACGCTAAGTTTGCGTCAATGGACGCGAACTGAATCGCTAAATCGCCAAGTGATTGCACCATAAAATGCAACGCAGGCTGACTTTGATAGGCGTGCGCGTCGATTTGGCGATCATCAAAAATAAAACAGGCAATCACTTTGCGCGAATGACGTAGCGCCTCATTTAACGCCGTATTATCTGCCATACGCAAATCACGGCGAAAAATGAAAAGGGACGTATCGTAGCGCGGCATATTAATAAATCACGTTTTGCGCTTTTAAGTCACTGTAAATGTCATCAATAGATTGGGTATCTGCATCGACATGAATCGGTGTAAAACCTTTATTTGTATTCACACAAAGGGCAATTAAACCCGCATGATTGATGGCTTCAATGAGAACATGATTTGCTGTTTCTAAAATCGTGCAAGCATGCCCGTTATCAAACAAACGACGTTCGAGTAAATAAGCGATTTCAAGGCTTTTTTCACCCGTTAAATTAATTGATGTAGCTACTTGACTAAACCGTGCGGCACGCTCCTGCGCACTCACCGGATGTAAATTCATATTATCATCACTACCGATAATCATGCCGGCGCCTACGGTACTATTGGTTAGACGATCAATAATAATAAACGACCCCGTTCCTTTATGGGTTTTATAATTATCAAACACCACAGGCGCGTTTACCGAAAAATTACATACGCCAATTTCATTGAGCTGTAGCACATTCGCATCATGATGCTCAAGCGTATTGACATCAATACGATGATCAATCAGCGACACCGAACCCGATACGCTACGCGTCGCTAATTTAATGACATATTGTTTGCCGATACTTAGGGGTTGCTCTGCCATCCAAACAATATTCGCTTTAAATTTATCCGCAACCGTTGGGGCAAACGACTGACAGCCAATTAACGTATCACCGCGACTGACGTCAATTTCATCATTGAGCGTCAACGTCACCGCCATGGGCGCAAACGCTTGTTCAAGTTCACCATCATAGGTCACAATGGATTTAATCGTACTGGATTTCCCTGAAGGTAACGCGGTAATGGTGTCGCCCCGGCGAAAAATTCCCGCCGCAACCGTACCGCAAAATCCGCGAAAATCCAAATTGGGGCGATTTACATACTGCACAGGAAAACGGGCATCTTCAAAATTACGATCATTGGCAATTTCAATCGTGTTGAGCGCTTCCATGAGCGGTTGCCCAGCAAACCATGACATATGTTCGCTGGCATTCACAACATTATCCCCATCAAGCGCTGACATTGGAATAAAACGAATATCATGCAAATCCAGTGTTTTCACAAAATCCAAATAATCTGCTTTGATTTGATTAAATTTTGTTTCGCTATACTCAACCAAATCCATTTTATTGATAGCAACAACAATGTGTTGAATCCCAAGTAAAGACGCAATAAAGCTGTGGCGTTTTGTTTGCGTTTGAACGCCATAACGTGCATCAATCAAAATAATGGCAAGATCACACGTTGACGCGCCAGTTGCCATATTACGTGTATATTGTTCATGTCCTGGTGTATCGGCAATGATGAATTTGCGCGTTGACGTTGAAAAATAACGATACGCCACGTCAATGGTAATGCCCTGCTCGCGCTCAGCCTGTAAACCATCCACTAAAAGGGCTAAATCGATTTTTCCTGCGCCCGTAGTACCCGATTTCACGCTATCGGCTTGCACAGCGGCAAGTTGATCTTCGTAAATCATTTTTGAATCGTGCAAAAGACGACCAATGAGCGTACTTTTACCGTCATCGACATTGCCGCACGTGAGAAAACGCACAAGCTCTTTGCGTTCGTGTTGTGCTAAATACGCGTTGATATCGGTACTAATTAAATCAGATTGGTGTGACATGACTTATTCTCTAAAAAAATAGTTATTTTGTGTGAAATTTAAAAATACCCTTCGCGTTTTTTCTGTTCCATTGAACCTGCTTGATCGTGGTCAATTAAACGTCCTTGACGCTCTGACGTGGTGGTTAATAACATTTCTTGAATAATTTCAGGCAACGTGGTCGCTTCTGATTCAACGGCGCCTGTCAATGGATAACAGCCCAGTGTGCGGAAACGTACTTTTTTCATTTCCACTTTTTCGTGTTCACCAATGGGCATACGATCATCATCCACCATAATTAACATCCCGTCACGCTCAACCACAGGACGCTCTTTCGCAAAATACAAAGGTACAATGGGAATACTTTCTAAATGGATATATTGCCAAATGTCGAGTTCCGTCCAATTTGACAGTGGAAAAACACGAATACTTTCGCCTTTATCAATTTTACCGTTGTAGATATTCCAAAGTTCGGGGCGTTGATTTTTAGGATCCCAACGGTGATTTTTATCGCGAAATGAATACACCCGCTCTTTCGCGCGTGATTTTTCTTCGTCACGACGGGCACCGCCAAAGGCCGCGTCAAATTGATATTTATTTAATGCTTGTTTCAAGCCGTCAGTTTTCATCACGTCTGTGTGTTTTTTACTACCATGCACAAACGGACTGATATTCATCTCAACCCCTTCTTGATTCACATGCACAAATAAATCTAAACCAAGTTCTTTTACCCTGTTATCGCGAAACTCAATCATCTCTTTGAATTTCCATGTGGTGTCAATATGCATCATGGGAAACGGTGGCCGCGCAGGATAAAAAGCTTTCATGGTCAAATGCAACATCACCGCTGAATCTTTACCAATCGAGTACAGCATGACAGGTTTTTCAAATTCTGCCGCCACTTCACGAATAATGTGGATACTTTCGGCTTCGAGTTGTTTTAAATGGGTTAATTTATAATCTGTCATTAAAAATCCGTTGAAATTAAAGGCTTGAATGCGTTTATTCTAACACGTTATCGATAAATTTAGTGGCGACCTGTATGACCAAATCCACCTTCACCGCGATGACTAGTATCAAAATCACTCACTTGTTCAAATTCCACTTGAACAACCGGAACAAAAACCATTTGTGCAATGCGCTCACCCACATTGATTTCAAATGCGTCACTGCCCCGATTCCAACACGACACAAACACTTGACCTTGATAATCACTGTCAATTAACCCAACCAAATTACCAAGCACAATGCCATGCTTATGCCCAAGACCTGAACGAGGAAGCAAAACCGCTGCGAGTGAATTATCGCCAATATGAATAGCCAAACCCGTTGGAATTAGTACCGTTTCACCAGCGTGAAGCGTGATTTTCTCGTCTAAACACGCACGCAAATCGAGACCTGCAGAACCTTGCGTCGCATATTCGGGAAGCGGAATACTTTGACCTAAACGGTCATCTAAAATTTTGAGTTGAATGGTTGGCATAATGAACAATGTCTAAAATTAAAAATAAAAGATTTTAGTTTAGCACAGAAAATGATGCCGTTTTTTCAAGTCTTGCAAATTAAAAATTCCCCCTCTATAATCGCCGCTCGTTTTTAGGTTCTGTTATATTTTTTAATAATGTAGTGGATTAAACGGGAAATCGGTTCAAGTCCGATACTGCCCCCGCAACTGTAAATAAGTTAAGAATCATCGTATTACCACTGTGCTATAACGGGAAGGTGATGATTTCAGGTTATCAAAAACCACTTATGAGTCAGGAGACCGACCTTGAAATGCGCATTCTATGCAGCGGAGGGCTAGCATTTAGAAAAACGTCGAAGTGTCCTGCGCAGGTGTTGCCTGCTCTGTTTTATTTTTTTGTTTTTCGTTTTAGACCTTTCCTTTCGTCTGCTTTTTTACATCCAATCATGCGCGGGCGGCGCACAGGATAAAACGTTATCATGTTAAAAATTCACCCACTTGCCACAATCTTTTTGTGTTCGAGTTTTTCACCCATTTTAGTTGCCGCGCAATCAGCAACACAAACACCCGAAGATCTCCCTGAAATGGTCGTAACAGCCACACGCTCAGAAATTGATAAACAATCACTATCTACGGCAGCAACAGTTTATACGCGTGCCGACATCGAGCGTTTGCAAGCCAAATCCATTCCCGATTTACTGCGCGGCAGCACCGGTGTTGATATTACGCAAACAGGCGGTTATGGACAACTAAGTAGCGTCTTTATGCGCGGCACGAATTCCAGTCACGTTTTAGTCCTAATCGATGGCATTAAAGTTGGCTCCGTCACAGCGGGACTTACGCAATTTGAATTTTTACCCATCGACCAAATTGAGCGTGTTGAAATTATTCGTGGCCCTCAATCGAGTTTATATGGCTCGGAGGCGATTGGCGGTGTCATTCAAATTTTCACGCGCAAAGCAAAAAATGCCACGCAAACACCTAAAGTCACTCTCGACGCAGGGGGAGGATCGTTTTACACCAGTAAAACCGCCGGCACCGTAAGCGGTAAAATTGATAATAGTTGGTATAACATTGGCGCATCGCATTTTGATACTGAGGGTTTTAATGCAAAGCAACCTGATTTTAGTCAATACGGTGTAAATCAACCTGATAAAGATGGCTTTCAAAATACAGGCGTCAATGCGCGTGCCGGTCATCATTTTAATAATAATGCCGATGTTGAGGCTTTCTTTTTACATACCGAAGGCACCACGCATTTTGATGGCAGTTTTCAAGATAAAACGAATTTTATCAACCAAACTGTCGGCACCGAAGGCAGTATTGATGTCATGCAAAATTGGCGATCCACATTACGACTAGGACAAACACTCGATCAAACTGACAGCTTTGCGCCCATGACAAACAAATTAGCCAGTCGATTTGATACCACACGCTGGAATGCCAGTTGGCTCAATCAACTGCACCTTTCAGATAATCACCAATTCACCACCGGCACAGATTATCGCCTTGATGAAATTGACAGCAATACCCAATTTGTTAAATCATCACGTTATGACGTCGGTGTCTTTGGTGAACTGCACAGCCGTTTATTTGAGCATCATTTAATTAACGCGTCACTGCGCTTTGATAATAATGAATCGTTTGGCAATTACGTTACCGGTAGCGCAGGATGGCGTTATAATTGGGAATATGGAATTAGTTTGCTGGCTAATTTTGGAAATGCCTTTAAAGCGCCTACTTTCAATGATTTGTATTATCCCTTTGGCATGGGAAATTTGAATTTAAAACCCGAAGAATCCACCAGTTTTGAAAGCGGTTTAGTCGGTAATCACGCATGGGGAAATTGGGAATTGCGCGCTTATCACACCAATATTGATAATTTAATCGCGTGGAAACCCATGCCAACAACGGATGATCCTTGGGCAGGCATGGTGGAAAACGTCAATAAAGCACAAATCGACGGGATTGAAGCCGAAATCGGCACACCGATTTTTGGCTGGCAAGGTAAATTAACGGGTAACTTACTCAATCCTCAAGACCGAAAAACCAACCATCGACTAGCACGTCGCGCAGATAAAACACTGGCTTTTGATGTATCTCGCACATTTGACAAAATTGATGTCGGCGCGGCCATTCTTGCACAAGGTTATCGTTTTGATGACGCAGCCAATCAAACCCGTGTCGCTGGCTATGCGACTGTTGATTTGCGCTCTGCTTATCACTTTAATCAAAACTGGATGCTCAGTGCGAAACTGGGCAATTTACTTGATAAAAACTATCATACTGTAAACGGTTACAATACCGCAGACAGAAACTTTTTCTTATCCATTCATTACACAAATTAATTACCACTTTTACCTATTTTAGGACTGTTTCCATGACCAAAAATTATTTCCTTGTCGTGCCGCTTATTTTACTCATGGCACTCACCCGCTCACACCATATAGGCAATGCGGTTTCACTACCAGATGCATCACTTGCTGTCTTTTTCCTAGCGGGGTTTTTCTTTGCGAGTCGCTCATTATTTTTGATGTTACTGGCGCAAGCTGTAATGATTGATTACGTTGAAATCACGCAATTAAGTGTTAGTGATTTTTGCATTTCATCGGCGTATGTTTTTTTAATTCCAACCTATTTCGCGATGTGGTTGGGGGGACGCTTGAGTGCAAAATTACACGCGATACATGGCAATAAAATGGCATTTTATCTATCGAGCATCGGTATTTTAAGCATAGCGACAGTCAGCGCATTTTTACTTTCTAGTGGAAGTTTTTATTTGTTTTCAGGACGGTTTGACACGTTATCTCTCAGCACATTTATCGAAAATAGCCAAATGTACTTCCCCTCTTATGCTAATTCGGCTATCGCTTACGCCATATCAGGGTTTGCGATACTTTATGTGATTGAACGTTTACCTTCATTTATATCGAAAAAAGCAATATAAATTAACATTTTCAGTCTATAACAAAACAGAGCGATGAAAAATCGCTTTGTTTTGACTGCATTTTTGAGTGGATGAGACGATTAGCCCCCATTATTCGATGAATATATCTTAGTGAGTCTGAGCCTTAATTCCCCTGTTTCTATCTCATCGCTCGTGTCACGACTCAAATCTAAACTCATCGTACAGTCGCAAAAACCCTCAATTTCAACATTTATTCAGAGTAAATGTTTATCACTAAAGTGTAAAACCATACTGGCCTAGTAAGAAGAGTAATAAACGCCAGGGCAGGCGTTACTGGTACAGGCAGGATATCTACGATAAATAAGCAGATCAAAAACAGGAACGCTTTTTTACGCGCATTTTTTGATACTTTAAGTTTTTCCAACGCATTATTTAACTGCTGATTGGCATATAAATTTTGAGCCAATGTCAAAAACCAAAGTGGTCTCATGACGACAATATACATACCAATCAAACACCCAGGTGAAATTGGCCCAAAACCAATGACTGCAAAAATTGAAAATACGCGAAGACATTTGACTTGCGTTACATTCATTTTTTAATGCCAACCACCATATTGCGAGGTTGTATCACCTCGCCAGCCTGTACTGGTTTTATTCGCATCAGGCGTATTCACACTATCACTTGCCGCAGTCACGATGTTTTTGCGTGTATATCCGCCCAAGGCTTTCGCCCTTGCGGCAATAGTTGTCGTCAAGGAATTGATGTCGTAATTGGTCACATCCGCGTCAACGACTACTGATATAAATTCATCCGATTGCAAAATAATAGGTAATTTTGTTTGAGCCGGTATCTCAAGTTGATAACGCCCTTTCTCTTGTACTTGAGTGGAAACAA
>JBDLTP010000064.1:0-56072 GCA_039805765.1 Pseudomonadota bacterium | reverse complement strand
TCCGACATCAAAGCGTTTTGCGCCTTCTTCTATGGTCAGTTCTTCTTTTTCCATTACTGCAAGGAGTTTTCTTCTAAATTTTTCTGGGTAGGCCATGGCGATTGCAATCGTATTTATAAATCGTCTATTATCTCATCTTCTTATGCCGCTTTAGCTATACTCCAATAAAGCTCGCCATTTTTGTGGCGATTACAAATTTCACCCTGCCAGATTTGACCTGATTTAACGACTTGCCATATCCCCTCAAAAAAGGCATGAGAATGAATATTTGAAGAAACTATTTTATGCGACTGTCCAATTAACTCCTCTGAGCTATAACCAGATTCTTTACAAAATGTTTCATTTACATACGTAATCATGCCATCTAAATTAGTCTTGCTAATGGACGTACGCTCATGCAATGGCAAATCCGAAGGATCTTCCACTACAAAAGTACTTTTAAACACCTGTAATTTGGTTAGCTCTGTCATGGTTAATTTTTCTCAACGTTAGCCGAACATGTTTTGTAAATAGTCATTAACATCAAAATTATAGGTAAAATAGCCTAATTAGCATTCAAGTATTGTTTAAAATTACCTTATTATCTACTCTGTTTTATATGCACACAGATAGAATGATTGCTTTATTTCAGCTTTAAAGTAATTGATAAAACGGCAATATGTTGCGTATACCTATCAATTAGCGGCAAACCATGCCACGCCAAACCATCCACAAGACAATAATAATTATCGCCTACTAGGAGCCAGCCCTATAATCTAACTCATGTAATTTGCATGAATTATTTTTTTATAAAAAGCTTAAATATCAATTACATTTTAAAATTAAACAACAAAAACACCTTCAAAGTTGCCTCAATTTTAATGATATTTCAACCTGATATAGGCTTTTTTTACGGCTTTTATTATTTGAGTAAAGGTGAAATAATATGAAATTAAACGCCTTTAAAAATGGCAAATCCGATTTAAGAAAACATATCCTATTCGACTACACGCAGAAAAAAAAGGACATAAAATGTATACTCACTCAACAAATAATGTCCTTTTCATCATTAAGCAATTCCCCTAAAATACTCATGTTTAATGGATTTAAATGGGTTACCCCTGTAAATTAGACATACGGAAAATGGATACATGTCAGGCGAAAATATAAAAATAATAAATTGCACTGAAGATAGCCAGGAAAAATTAACTGAAAATATTTCAAAAAATATTTCAAAATGGCGAAAACGTAACGGATTGACGCAAGCACAGCTCGCTGAAAAATTAAATATTGAAACCGAAACACTATCTAGGCTTGAGCGAGGCAAACACTTACCCTCGTTAGTGACGCTACATAAAATAGCAGATCAGTTTTCAATTTCTATTGCAGAATTGCTAGTTGACCCGACGCTAGTATTTGAAAATGATATCGTTATTATTGCTAGGATGTTGTCTGAATTATCGCTTGAGGACAGAGAATTTGTTTTTAAATTATTCGAACAAATTTGTCATTTCCAAAAAACACGAAAAACGTGATGACACTTTTTATTTTTACATTTAAATTTAATACGGAAAAAAATGACACTTGACAAAAGATTTACAGATGCACAAATTGATACCATTTGCCAACAAGGCGTGAATGCTAGCTGTGCTTGCCCAAGCCACTTAAGCAATGAAATTAAAAATATAAGATCGCTATTTCACTATCAAAATGAATGTTTAATAGAGGATCAAACTGTCCTCAAAGCAAAATCACATAAAATGCTCAAAGAAGCGACCCAAATAGCGCATGCCGTTTTAGAGTTATGCCTAAAAGATATATTAATCAACGAAGAATGGGATATGGAAACATTAACCATGCCCACTCACTTACGCGAAAAATTAGAATTAACCCCCTGATTTCGTCATAAAATCATCGCAATTCCGATGATTTCATCTAGTCGCCAGAAAATGTGCAATATGAGAGGCCATTCGTGTTGCGCGTTAAATTAAAACCAAGCCAAGTACCATCCGCACAGAATGTAATTCCCTCTCTTTAAGTGAAATTTTCTAGCCGCTTTCTAAAACCAAACGCATCGCCTCTTATACATTCTTTCCTAAACAAGAGTTTCAATCTTTTTTTGATTGTTCATTGTTCACCGCGTGTTAAAAGCCTATTCAATCCATAGCATATAAATTCGAAAAAACGAATTAATTATCTGACTTAGGATTCCCTAAAACATATAGTCAAATAAAATATAATATCCATGATTTGAAACCTCGCGAATAAAATTTATTAGAATCAATAAATAATTGATTCAAGCCATCAATCCTCTACACTTAGACCGAAAACCAAAAAGTGAAATAACGGCAATTAATGCCGAACAAACACGCTTTATAACGGGATAAACACGCATCAAGTTATAGCATAATCACTTCACAATTTGGTTAATTATTGATAAAATATGCCATATAAATCAATAATTTATATTTAAACTATTCTAATTATCGATTATAAACACCTATAAAAACATCATAAAAATTGACATGACGACCAAAAGTATAACTGATAAAATAATCAAAATTCGAAAGTATAAAAAACTCAGCCAAAAAGAATTTGCTTGCAAAACAATGATTTCGCCAAGCACGTTGTCTGAAGTAGAAAGCAAAAAAATAAATCCTTCAAGTGCATTACTTGTCGGAATTGCAAATGCATTCGATGATATCAATATTGAATGGTTACTAACGGGAAATGGTGAAATGTTAAAATCAGAGGAATACGAATCAGTGCGCATGAAAATTATTGATTTAATTGAATCGTTATCTGAGGAAAGACAGAAAGAAATACTCAGTAGTATTATAGAAAAACGCCGCATTTACGATATCGAAGATTTTATGGCGCAACTAATGCAGCGTGATATTCCCTAATTTATGGCCATGCACTAAGTTTTAAAGCGATAATAGGTTACACACAAAATACGATATCTAAAATTATTCCTATTTTAGTTATCTTAAAAAAATCGCTCGCAGGTATTTTAACACCTAAAACACTCTCTTCCCATTTTGCAATGTGGTCGATAAGCGCTAAATTCTCCCCTTGGCAAGTTTATTTAAACTGACAATTCGTCCTCATAACATTGCACAAAGCAAAAGCAATTTGCTATGCTAAGCAACCTATGAAACGCAAACTTGCCGACCCTTCTATTTTTCATGACACAATTTAAAGCGTCTTTGCTTCTTTATTTATTTTTCACACTCAATGCACAAGCCGAAACATTAGAAGAAGCGTGGGGATTAGCCTTAAATAGCAATCATCAAATCAAAACTGCTGAGGCGAATACGCAAGTATCTCAAGAAAATTTATTAGCTGCGGAAGGTCAAATGTTGCCTCAGCTGAATTTGCGCAGTGGCTATACACAATACAATGAATCGCCCGGTGCAAAAACTACAATTGAAGGACAGACCGTCAATTTCGTCACCCAACAAGCAGGAAGCGTTAATGCGCAAGCCATGGCGAGCATACCGCTTTTTAGCAGCGGAAAAATCACGCACAATATTCAAGCCGCGCAAGCCAATCTCTCGGCTTCAAAAGCAAATGAAACGGTCACTGAACTCGATTTGAAAATGATGATTGCAGATGCGTATATCGCCGTTTTACGCAAAGAGAGTTTGCTCGAAGTTGTGCAACAGCATTTAGCGAGTTTGACAGCTCACGCACACGATGTTCAAAATCAATTTGAGCAAGGTATCGTCGCGCGTAATGATATATTAGCGGCGAATGTTGAAGTGCTCAACGCAAAACAAGCCATTACCTATACTGCCATGCAACTCGATAACGCTAAGGCGCGATACAATCAATTGCTCACGCGACCACTCACACAACCCGTTCAATTAGCGAAGCAATTCCCACCTCTTCCTAAAGAAAATCTCGAAACACTCACGGCAACTGCGCTCAAAAATCGCCCTGAATTACTCGTCATAACACAGCAACTGGATGCCCTTCAAGCACAAAAAGAGAGTATTAAAGCCGATTTACTGCCTCAAGTCAGTGCTAATGGCGGCTATAACTATCAGCAAAATCGCTATCAAGCTCATGAGGGACTTTGGGTGGCAAATGTGGGCGTGGAATGGCGAGCCTTTGACGGTACGACATCTCATAAAAGTGATTCACTCACTCGTCAAGCCTTAGCACTGCAAGAGCAAAAGGAAACGCTCCAAGAGCAAATTCAACTTCAAATTCGCCAAGCATGGCTTGAGAGTCAAGAAACACAACAGCGGATTATTGTCGCAGAGCAAGCTATCTCGCAAGCCAATGAAAACAGCAAAGTTATGACTGATCGCTATCAACAAGGTTTAGCCACGCACACTGATGTCATTCATGCCGAAGATTTACGCACCACAAGCAATCAGAACTGGCATCAGGCCACATACGATTTAGCGTTAGCAACACTGCACTTGCAACGCGCATTGGGCAATTTATAACTTAAAATCACCGACATAAAAAAAGCCGCTACATCTTGCGAAGTAGCGGCTTTTTTATCAGCTCAAAGACTTAAACTAATGTTACGTCTTCAGCTTGTGGGCCTTTTTGACCTTGAGTCACTGTGAATTGGACTTTTTGTCCTTCATCAAGTGATTTGAAGCCTGAACCATTGATATTACGGAAGTGAACGAATACATCTGGACCACTTTCTTGTTGAATAAAACCGAAACCTTTTTCAGCGTTAAACCACTTAACTGTACCTGTTGCCATTTTTGTAGCCTTTTAAAATTTTTTGATGATAAGCCTTTTCAGGCGGTGGCGCTGTGAAATTTACGATTACTTCATGGATTAACAGGACGAGCAGTAAAACTAAAACTTCGTAGAGATAAGCATAACGGTAAATCAATTTCGAGCTGAGTCAATTCTATAGAGCCACCTAAGTAAAGTCAACGATTTCATTACTCCCAACAATTCTGTGTATTTGAAGCCGCCCCTTTTGCCGTCTTAACACCAGTAGAATTAAGGCTTAAGACCCCACACTCATCCGCATCTTGTGGCGGAACGGGCGTTGCTGTTAGCGTATAGGTCGTTTTATCTGCCACAACACTTAATAAATAGGTTTTCGTTGCACTGCTATTTGAGGGAACTTGATTGGCAAAAATGGCTGTTGCTCCCGCACCTAAGGTCGCATTTGTATATTCATTATTGTTTTCAAGCCGCCATTGCTCCATTGCACTAGCCAAACTCAGGAGTGTAGCTTGCGCTTCGGCGCGTTTGGCTTTTTGAATATATTGCACGTAATGCGGGTAGGCGATACTGCTTAGAATACCCACAATCGTCAAGGCAATAAGCAATTCAACGAATGTAAATCCCTGTTGCTTAACTTTCATATAGACTCCAAAAACGGGGTTAAGGTGTTAATGGGGTTTGATTTGCATCACTTAATAATTCTGCAACACGCATTCCCGTATCAAATGAATCATCATAATAAAAACGCAATTCTGAAATATGGCGTAGCCTCATCCGTTTAGCCAATGAATGACGTATTAAAGGTGACATGTCATTAAGCAAGCGTGTACTGGCTTTTTTGCCGGCGTCATCTGAATTCAACACGGTAATATACACTTTCGCCACCGCCAAATCTTTTGTTACTATCACCTCATTAATGGTCACAAATCCCAAACGGGAATCGTCAATCTCGCGTTGCAAGATTAACGATAACTCCTTTTGCATTTGTGAAGACACGCGAGCGTGACGACCAAATTCTCTCGCCATACTTAAAGTTCCCGTCTAACTTCAATACGCTCAAATACTTCAATTTGATCGCCAGCGCGAACGTCGTTGTAGTTTTTCACGCCAATACCACATTCCATGCCCATTTTAACTTCAGCAATATCATCTTTAAAGCGACGTAGCGATTCTAATTGACCTTCATAAATCACCACGTTTTCACGCAATACACGAATTGGCAAATTACGTTTCACAAATCCGTCAATGACCATACAACCCGCAATTGCCCCCAATTTAGGGGATTTGAAGACTTCACGTACTTGCGCAAGCCCCACAATTTGCTCTTTAATTTCAGGCGCCAGCATTCCGCTAATGGATTTTTTAACTTCATCAATCGCTTCATAAATAATGCTGTAATAATGTAAATCAACGCCACGCTCTTCAATCATTCGACGCGATGTCGCATCTGCACGTACGTTAAAGCCCATCAAAATTGCACCTGATGCAAGCGCTAAGTTCACGTCACCTTCGTTAATACCCCCCACGCCGCCGTAAACCACTTTAACTTCCACTTCATCATTTGATAAATCAATCAATGAACTGCGTAGCGCTTCTAAACTACCTTGTACGTCTGTTTTTAGTACTAAATTAACAGAAGCCAATTCGCCTGAGGTCATTTTTGAGAAGACTTCATCGAGTTTTGAGGCTTGTTGCGCAGCGTGACGAGTAAAGCGTTTTCTGTCTTCACGATGTTTTGCGAGTTCTTTAGCAATACGTTCGTTTTGAACCACTAAAAATTCATCACCGGCATTAGGTGTGCTGGATAAACCTAAAATTTCAACCGGTTCACATGGCCCTGCTGTTTTAATGGCTTTACCGTTTTCATTGAACATCGCACGAACGCGACCATATTCATGACCACAAAGCACCATTTGACCATTTTCAAGTGTGCCACGTTGAACAAGAATAGTGGCAACAGCACCACGACCCCGGTCAAGACGAGATTCAATCACAATACCTGAAGCCGCCCCATCAACTGGTGCTTTCAACTCTAAAATTTCTGTTTGAACAATCAATGACTCAATTAAATCATCAACCCCTTGACCGGTTTTCGCTGAAATTTTCAAGAATTGAACATCCCCCCCCCACTCCTCTGCAAGCACATCAATAACTGATAATTCTTGCATGACTTTATCAGGATTCGCACCAGGCTTATCCATTTTGTTCATGGCAATAATAATAGGTACGTTAGCCGCTCTTGCATGCTCCACAGCTTCTTTTGTTTGTGGCATCACACCATCGTCCGCCGCAACAACAATGATGACAACGTCAGTCACATCTGCCCCACGCGCACGCATCGCCGTAAAGGCAGCATGTCCGGGAGTATCTAAGAAGGTTACCGAGCCGTGATCAGTTTTTACTTGATAGGCACCAATATGCTGTGTAATCCCCCCAGCTTCGCCAGCGGCAACGCGTGTTTTACGAATATAATCAAGAAGTGACGTTTTACCATGATCAACGTGACCCATAATAGTCACAATTGGCGCACGAGGTAATTCGGGATGATTATCCTCCTCCGTCACTTCCGCTAGCATTTCTTTTTCGAAATCATCGTCACTTTGCATCACTGCAACGTGCCCCATGTCTTCTACCAAAATCGCCGCTGTATCCTGATCGATACTTTGATTAATTGTGGCCATGATGCCAAGTTTCATTAAATGTTTAATCACTAATGCAGCTTTGACACTCATTTTATTCGCCAAATCTGAAACAATAATCATTTCAGGAATGGTCACTTCTTTAATAATAGGTGCGCTCGGCATTTCAAATTGATGCTTGCCATCATTTTGAATAATGCGCTGAGGTTGTTGTTTTGCGCCTTTTTTCTTGTTTCCGCCCGAATTATTGCGTTTAGCCTCTTTACCCGAGGAATAATTCCCATTATCAGCAGTTTTTGCAGGACGACGAGTACGATTATTGGTGGCTTCTTGTGGTTTTGCCGCAACTGTAACAGGCGCCTGTGGCTTATTTCCATTTTGTTGAGGCGGACGTGCTTGTTGATTTTGCGCAGGCTTTGCGCCGTTCTGCGCTGGACGTGCCGTTTGCGGATTAGACACATTTTTTTGTTTTGCCGCAGCCTGCTGACGGACTTTTTCTGCCGTACGTTTCACGGAATCTTCTAAACGCTGTTCTTTTTCTAACTGACTTTTGCGAAGCTCATCCGTCTCTTTCGTCCGAATTGATTTATCTTGCTTAATGTTTTTATCGTCTTTAATTGCCACGGCAAATTTTGCTTCCAAAACAACTTCAGGCTCTAATTCAAAATCGACTGTATCCATAATCACCGCTTTCTTGACTTTTGGCATCACCATTATCGCCTCTTTTTTTGCTAATGACTCAGTAGATTTCTCTCCTTCATCATGCGCAACTGCTTGCGATTCATGAGTTGAACTCACGGTTTCAGGGATACTTGTTTGTTCAATTTGTGTATCTGCACTTATCACTAAATTGTCGCTACTAATTAAGGAATCGATTACGGGCGCTTGCGCCTCGATGACTGAATCATTTTCGGCAGTGATAACCGCTGCTACATCATCTTTTTTTTCCAACTCAACTTCTTTTGGCTCGGAACGTTTGATATACGTTTTTTGTTTACGTACTTCAACACTAATTGTTTTTGTGGCACTACCCGGCACACTTGTTTGTTTCAGCTCACTCACTTTTCGACGTTTTAAGACGACGCGACTTGGGGAATTTTCACCCTCAGACGCAGCCTTTCCATGACGGTGGCGCAAGTGTGCTAACAGTTGTGATTTTTCATCTTCACTGATCTCATCCTCAGCGCTAAAAGCGCTTATACCCGCTTCTTTTAACTGAACTAATAAACGATCTAACGGAATTTTGATTATTTCAGCTAATTGACGTACTGTTTTCTTACTCATATTCTTGTCTCCTCGTTACGTGCTTGCTGATTCAGCAAACCAAGGCTCACGTGCCTTCATGATTAACTTTGCTGCGCGATCTTCATCAACGCCTGTAAACCTCAATAAATCATCTACAGATTGCTCAGCTAAATCATTCATCGTCACAATACCTTGACTCGCCAGTTCGTATGCCAATTCACTATCCACACCGTCCATTGCAAGCAATGAATCATCAGGTTGTGCGATTTCAATACTTTCCTCGGCAGCAATAGCACTAATTAATAGGGCATCTTTCGCACGACTGCGCAGTTCATCAACTAATTCCGCATCAAAACCCTCTATTTCAAGCAATTCATTCGCAGGCACATACGCAATTTCTTCAACGGTATTAAAGCCCACTTCGACTAAAATTGCCGCTGTTTCCGCATCAATATCTAATTGGTCTATAAACAATTGCATGATTTTATTCGCTTCAGCTTCACTATGTTCTTCTGCTTTTGAGGCATCAATCACATTAAGCTCCCAGCCAGTCAACTGACTCGCCAAACGCACATTTTGACCACTGCGACCAATTGCTTGTGATAAATTAGCAGAAGCTACCGCTAAATCCATACTATGCTTATCCTCATCAACCACAATCGATTGAATTTCAGCAGGCGACATGGCGTTAATCACAAATTGCGCTTCACTTGGATGCCAAATAATAATATCAACGCGCTCGCCAGCCAGCTCGTTTGTTACAGACTGTACACGCGAACCACGCATCCCAACACACGCACCAACAGCGTCCAAACGTGGATCATTACTTTTTACAGCAAGTTTTGCACGCGATCCAGGATCACGCGCAGCGCAAATAATACTTATCGTACCTTCTGCAATTTCGGGCACCTCTAAACGGAAAAGCGCGGTGAGTAATTCAGGTGCTGTGCGACTCACAAAAAGTTGAGGGCCTCGACTCTCAAGACGGACTTCTTTTAAATAACCACGAATACGATCACCAAGACGCATTGACTCACGCGGAATCATATCTTCCTTTGCGATATAAGCTTCAATGTGTCCACCTAAATCAATGTACACACTGCCTCTTTCAATACGTTTCACAACCCCCGTAATTAACTCACCCACACGCGAGCGATAAGCTTCAACAATTTTGTTGCGCTCAGCATCACGTACTCTTTGAATAATCACTTGTTTCGCTGTTTGCGCAGCAATACGACCAAAATCAACCGACTCAATTTCTTCATAAATAACATCGCCAATGCTGACATTGTCATTATCAAATTGCGCAACTTCTAATAAAATCTGACTTGTCGGCAATTCTACATCACGCGGCAAATCGGGATTTGGCGCAACCACATCCCAGCAACGGTGTGTTAAATAATCACCTGTTTTACGATCAATACTGACGCGCGCCTTAATATTTCCGCCATAGCGTCTAATTGTTGCAGCTTCCAATGCGGATTCGATAGCTTGAAATACTATTTCTTTTTCGATTTCTTTTTCATTAGCAAAAGCATCCACCACTAATAAAATTTCTTTATTTGCCACTACGTCCTCCTTTATTGAGTAGATAATTAGGAACTAAACGCGCTTTGCTCATTGCGACAAAGGGAATATCATATGTTTGTTCATTTTCTTCTAATGTAATCACGTCATTTTCTACGTGTACAATTTTACCTGTAATTTTACGTCGACCGCTGACCGCAGCAAATAAATGCACCATCACCGTACTACCTAAAAATTGACTGAATTGACGCACTTTAAAGAAAGGACGATCCTCACCCGGTGACGAAATTTCTAAATGGTAATTATCAATAATGGGATCTTCAACGTCTAAAACACCACTGATTTGATGACTGACTTTTGTGCAGTCATCCACTAAAATACCATTTTCATGGTCGATATATATGCGTAACAGTCCGTGCTTTGGATGTGGATTGTATTCCACCCCAACACAGTCATAACCTAAACCTTCAACCACAGGTTCAATTAACGCAAGCAGATGTTCTGGCGCCTGCTTCATGGTGTCCTCGCTTGATTTTACTCAAAAAAAAAGAGCCTGCGGCTCCTTCCAATAATAACTGTCTCCACGGGCTAAAAATCTATTAACCCCGTTCTGGCATGCAGAAAACAAAAAACCCCTAAATGGGGCTTTTGAAAAATCTGGTTGCGGGGGCAGGATTTGAACCTACGACCTTCGGGTTATGAGCCCGACGAGCTACCAAGCTGCTCCACCCCGCGATTGATGTACACATTATAAAGGCTTTTGAGGTATTTACACAATCTATTTTTACAAAATAGGCTTTTTTTCGTTGCTTTTCATATGCATTTATAGCCTATGTTAGCGAACCATCTATCCTTGAGGCATAACGCCAAATTTGATCCGCTCTATTGCTTTACGCGCCCAACGCGCCAAAATTCAAGCAGAATGCTCAAATCCCAACATACTAGAACGTAAGTTGGGATTTTTTAGTCAGTTTGTCGGCAAACGTTTACTCAATAATCGTCAGGCCACCCATATAAGGCAATAAAACTTCTGGAATATGAATACGCCCTTGTGCATCTTGATAATTCTCCATCACTGCAATTAAAGTACGTCCCGCAGCAAGACCTGAACCATTGAGCGTATGCACTAACTCAGGCTTGCCTGTTTGCGGATTACGCCACCGTGCTTGTAAACGTCTCGCTTGGAAATCTCTAAAATTACTGCACGACGAAATTTCACGGTACGCATTCTGACCCGGCAACCAGACTTCTAGGTCATAGGTTTTACTTGATGAAAAGCCTGTATCGCCAGCACACAGCAACATTTTACGGTACGGCAATTTTAACTTTTGCAAAATCATTTCAGCATGCAAAGTTAATTCTTCATGCGCCTTCGCTGAATCCTCAGGCTTTGTAATTTGAACAATTTCCACTTTTTCAAATTGATGTTGACGAATCATGCCGCGCACATCTCGCCCATAGGCACCCGCCTCACTTCGAAAACAGGGGCTATGGCATACGAATTTTAATGGTAAACTTTTCTCCTCCAAAATGACATCACGAACAATATTTGTCACCGGCACTTCCGCAGTTGGAATCAAATATAACGCGGGATTTTCACTCGCTTTAAATAAATCAGCTTCAAATTTAGGTAATTGCCCCGTGCCACGCAAACTGTCTGCGTTAACTAAATAAGGCACATAGGTTTCTTGATAGCCGTTTTCACTGCTGTGCGTATCCAGCATAAATTGAATCAACGCGCGCTGTAAACGCGCTAATTTCCCGTTTAACACCACAAAACGTGAACCTGTAATTTTAGCGCCTAATTCAAAATCCAATAAATCACGCGCGGTTCCCAAATCCACATGATCTTTCACGTCAAAATCAAATTGCGGCACATCGCCCCAGCGACTCACTTCAACGTTATCGTTTTCATCTTTGCCTTCGGGAACAGATAAATCAAGTAAATTGGGAATACCCGCCATTAAAGCGTCCATTTCGCTTTGAATTGCGCTCAATTCGGTTTCAGCTGTTTTTAATTCTTCGCCTAAATTAGCCACTTGATCGAGCAATCCTTGCACATCGTCGCCCTTTGCTTTGGCTTGACCAATGGCTTTTGAACTTGAGTTACGCGCATTTTGTAATTCTTGGGTTTTTGTTTGAACCACTTTACGACGCGCTTCAAGTTCGCTGTAACTTTGCGGATTAAAAGCAAAATTACGTTTTTTTAATTGTGTCGTAACAAAGTCCAACTCATTTCTAAATAAATGCGGGTCTAACATACCAAAAAACACCTTATAAAAATTAAAAAATAAAAAACACTTTTGTCGTTTACGCCCTGATACTAACCATTAAAATTGTTTGCCGAGCAGTAACCCCAGCCCAATTGATCCGCTACACAGGACACTATTTGCAACAAACAGTGTGAGCATAAAATACATTTGCTTATCAAATGCAACACCATGCTCAATGAGAAATAAAATCAAATATAAACCTGAAAGCGTTAAATACACGCCAATCAGTAAAATTAATAACGTTGCGCGCTGCTCAATCGGTAATGCAATTTTCTGAAGTAAAAATGCTGCAACGATGCCAATAAGCATAGCGCCAATCAGATTAATCACTATCATGCCGTAAGGAATTGCGCTATTAGGCAAATGCAAAACGCCATTGCTATACCAAAATAATCCACGGCCACAAACCAATCCAAGCCACACCGCAGCCAAACAACTGCTTACACTCAGCGCAATATTTAACCCTGCTTTGCTAAACTGCCCTTGTTCAAGCAGATAAAATGTTTCGAGTGAAAACGTTGAAAACGTCGTGAACGCACCAATAAATCCCACCAAAATAGCGGCTCGATAATCTAGCGCAATCGTCACCCGTTGCAAAACCAATGTTTCACTAAGCAAGCCAATCAAAAATGACCCGATAACATTAACCAACAAGGTGCCATAAGGAAAACCGCGCCCAATCCATTGATAAAGTCCTGTCGACACTAAAAAGCGCATCACTGCGCCAAATGCCCCGCCAATAGCAATGACAATTAACTGATTCATAAGTTCGTTAGCATTTCATCAAATGCTTGCGGTAATAACGCAATTCTTCAATTGATTCGATAATATCATCAAGTGCTTGATGCGACGATTCTTTACTAAAGCCGGCTTTGACCTCAGGTGCCCAGCGCTCAGCAAGTTCTTTTAGCGTCGATACATCAATACTGCGGTAATGGAAAAATTCATCCAATTTTGGCATATAACGCACTAAAAAACGTCGATCTTGCCCAACACTATTCCCACAAATAGGCGACACTCCCAAATCAAGCCACTGCGATAAAAAATCGACTGTCGCTTTTTCTGCATCTTGCGTGCTAACACTTGATTGCCTAACCCGCTCAATTAACCCCGATTTACCATGATGTTCTTGATTCCATTCATCCATTGCCGCCAAAATGTCGTCAGATTGGTAAATTGCCAGCACAGGTCCTTGCGCAAGAATAGTCAAGTCTTTATCAGTCACTATAGTGGCAATTTCGATAATCACATCAACGTCAGGATTGAGCCCTGTCATTTCTAAATCAATCCAAATTAAGTGCTGCGCATTTTTAGTCATTGTTATCCTTGAAGTTTTAAACGTTGATTTCGTAATTGACGAAGTTCAAAAAGTAGCGTAATTAATAAATATAATAGCATTAACGCACTTGCTAGGCATCCTGATGGCCAGCGAACTAGCGGCTGTAGCTCTATATTAGCAAGATATAAACCAATTCCAAGCATCATATAACTAACGACGCTTTTCATGTTATACGAAACGGGATAATATTTTTGCCCTAGCGCATAAGACAAAACAGCCATCGCCGCATAACAAACAAGCGTTGCATACGCACTGCCCATGTAACCGAGCAATGGAATCCAGTAAAGATTTAAACCAATCGTCAAACCAGCACCCAATAATGACACCGCAGCCCCCATTAAGGTTCTATCACTGAGTTTGTACCAAATAGACAAGTTGACATAAATACCTAAAAATAAATTCGCTAATAATAGAACTGGAACCACTTTTAAACCTGCACGAAACTCTTCACCTATAAAATATTTGAAAAAATCCAAATAGAGCGTGACAAGCAAAAAAATAAAGACACAAAATATCGTAAAGTAATGCAAGACGCGGGCATAAACAAGCTTTGCATCATCCTTTTTAGAATAAGAAAAAAAGAAGGGTTCTGCGGCGTAGCGAAATGCTTGAATAAATAGCGTCATTAAAATGGATAATTTATAACATGCACTATAAATACCCAATTGTGCCAAATTAGTGGCATTATCATAAGGAAGAAGATATTTGAGTAATGCCCGATCCAGCATTTCATTAATAATGCCAGCAAAACTAATTACCACAATTGGCAGAGAATAATTGGCCATACGCTTAAAAAGGCCCCAATCGAAACCGATACGAATTTCTTTTAATTGTGGCGTTAAAAATAAAAATTTACTCGTGCTCGCAATCAAGTTTGCAAGAAAAATATACCCTACACCAATTTCCGCATGATATACATAAGAGAGCCAGGGAATATTTTGCGTTTGTAATTTTGGACAGAGCACGATAAAAAAAAGACTTAATGCGACGGTGAGTAAAATTTCTACTATTTTAATGCTTGCAAATCGCAATGCGCGATTTTCTGCACGAAGCTTTGCAAAAGGTAATGCCGCTAACGCATCCAAGCTTAAAATTAAGGTAAAACAAATTACGTATTCGGGATGCGTCGAATAATTCAGCCCATTTGAAATGGCATTATTAAACGTTAAAAGCAAAAGTGTAATACTTAAATTCAACCATAAAATAAAACTCAGCGCAGTAGAATACGCTTTGGGGTTATCCGTACGAAAACGAAAATACCCCGTTTCAAAACCCAGCAAAAGAAAAACAGATAAAAACCCCGAATACGCATAAAACTCTGACACTACGCCATATTCAGCCGCTGTAAAATAATACGTGTAGAGTGGAACGAGTAAATAATTAAGAAATCGTCCAAAAATACTACTAAGCCCATAAATTGCGGTTTGGGTAGCGAGTTTTTTAAGCATGTGACCCTAAAATAAACGAATAAAAAAGCTACATTATAACGATTTAGACATGGGATAATGGAAACATTTTTTGTAAAAATATAACCATAGACGCAATGAAACTAATTCCTGTTATTGATCTGAAAGATGGTATTGTCGTTCATGCAAAATTTGGACACCGCGACAGCTACCAGCCAATACAAAGTGTATTATCTAATCGACCAGATATTTATAGTATTTTAAATGGATTTCTTCGACTATATGCTTTTGATACGCTCTACATAGCTGATTTGAATGCTATTACCAGAAATGGCGATAACACAGCGCTTATTCACCAAGTTCTCCATAATTTTCCTTCAATAACATTTTGGATTGACGCGGGTAAAATTCTTCCTCAAGTATTTCCACAAAATTACATGCCAATTTTAGGCAGTGAATATATAAATAAACACTGCGCAACCTATCTTGCGCCATTTAATAAAAAATTTATTTTATCTTTAGATCACGGTGTAGCAGGTGAAAGACTCGGTGAAACTGAATTATGGAATGAACCTCAATATTGGTCTAAAGACGTCATCATCATGACGCTGGCGCGAGTAGGAAGTTCACAAGGCGTTGCAAACAAAGAACTTCAACATTTTAATGAAACGTACCCAGACAAAGAATTTATAGCGGCTGGTGGAGTACGCAACATGAATGATATTGCGCTATTGAAAAAATATAATGTGAAGGCGGTTTTATTGGCTAGCGCTTTTCATTTAGGCGCAATTACTGCGGAAGATTTAAAATTTTCACAAAAAAATACCCCAGCAAGCTGAGGTATTTTTTGCTCATTCGCGTTAAGTCCGAAGACTCAAAGAAAATTAAACGTTGTTTGCAGCAAATGGGTGTTTTGCTTCTTTTTTAGCAGCAACAACTTCTTTCGCAGTTGGTGTGCCAGCAACAGCGCGAGCCAATGCTTCTTTAGTCGCTTTGTAGTTAAATTCTTCGATTTTCGCGTCGTCTTCCGCTAACCAGTGAATGAATACACCAACTGATACAAACAAATCATCAGCTTCGTCAGCTGGGATTGTACCGTCTTCAACTGAATCAGCAATAGCCATAGCAACAGCACGTTGTGCAGGACCAAACATTTGAACAGCTTGTTTAGAACCTTTGATTGTTACTTTGTTGAATAAAATGGTTGCTGGTTTAACCATTAAGTTAGGAGCAACAACAGCTAATAAAGTTGAGAAACCGTCTTTGTTATTAGTTAACGCGTTTGCGAAAGCTGATTCAGCTGCGCTACCACGTGGACCAATAATCAAATCGATGTGTGCGATTTCGTTGCCTTCGCCTACTAATGATTCACCAACGCGCAAGTTATTGATTTTTGCCATGCTATTTTTCTCCTTAGAACAAAAAAATGATAAAACTGAATTTAATACGGACATTTCTCATGTCTCCGATTTGTCTCTACGCATAGAGAGAACATTCTAAAAATACGGCTAATACTGTTGCCACTGTCAAGTCAGCTGAAGTACCTGGGTTCAAGCCTTGTGATTTGAGCTCACAATCCATCTGATAGAGCAATGGCTTAACCTGTTCAAGGGCATCAACACTGTGTAGCTTTTCGCAAAGCTCACGCATCATTGAACTAATCCCTGCAGAGTACCGACTCCCAAATTTTCTCTCGATATGACTATCCGGAAATTGACTCAACAATTCAGCATACACTGCAACTGCTGCCCAACTCTGTTTACCCCACCGATTGAAGTGTGTAGTATAACTCAAAACACCTAAATCGAAAATATCTTTATACTCTGTAATGTATTGCAAAGCGACCCTATCTTTCTCGCAGGCCATGTGCATCGCAACTTGCAGGGTAACCGTAGCACTTTGGGTAATATCTTGCTCTTCAACAACGCCCATTCCAGCGGGAGACGCTAACGCAATCGCACGAAACGCCCAATTTGCATCATCAATTGTCGTGTTATTTAATACTTTTGAAAGCGCAACACGTAGCGTGTCATTTGGATAAATTTGCACGGCATGGACCAGTGGAGCACACAATAAAATAATACCTAAATTAGTATTACATCCCACAGCATCGCGTGTCGCTTTGATTGAAAAATAAATTTTCTCACCTAGAGAATATTTTTTTTCACACAAAGGTGATGCGCTCACTTTGGCGCTGCGCCGAAAATCTTCAACCGTCATATCATGGCCATCTGCATAGACACTCACATTACCCGGCTTGAAAGCTTGCAATTCAATTTCACAAGCTTGCAAATAAAATTGTTCCAATTGATTTGTGCTAAACGTGTTCATTATTTTTTAGAATATGTCGATTCATTAAATCCTGTGCAAGTAGTTGCGCAATATTGCCGTCAAATACACTTTCAAGACCTTTCCATGCGGGTACACTATTCACTTCGATTACATTTAACTGTCCACTGCAATCCTCAATAATATCAACTCCTGCGTAATCCATTTTCAACAGTTTCGTTGCGTTAATTGCCAATTCATTCATTTCTAAATTTTGCGTAACACGTTCACAACGTGCCCCTTTCGCCACATTGTTCAGCCAATATTTACCACGTCGACGCATAGTGGCTATCGCTCGTCCATTAATCACAAAAACGCGGTAATCAGAAAACCCTTCACCCGTACACGAAATAAAACGCTGAAGATAATAAACGCCATGACTACTTGATATCCAAGGTATATCTGTTAATTTTTCAATGCGCCGAATGCCCTCCCCTTGAGAGCCAAACAAAGGCTTACTAATCAAAAAGTGGCCTGCGCGCAATTCTTCTCGCGCAAGATTAAGCACCTCATCACGACAACGTAACACCCATGTTTTGGGTGTAGGTATATGAGCATGATGTAATAAAAAACTGGTCATCGCCTTATCAACACTCCGCTCAATAGCATGTGCATCGTTATAAACAGGAATACCTAAAATTTTCAACCCATGTAAAAAATCTAAATAAAGTGTCACCTCTTCGAGCGACCCGCCTGGTACGCCACGAACGAATGCGGCTGAAGGTAATGTTTTTTCAAATTGTGGAATTGAAATCAGCTTCTCATTTTGACGCGATAAATTAAAACTACACACACTAAGTGACACAAAGTGACTTTGAAAACCTAATTCTGCAAATGCGTATTTTAGTTGTTTACCGTGCCAACCGGGGTCGTCAGTGAAAATTACAATAGGTGGAATTGTCATAAATTGAGAAAATGAACAGCGAAAGTCTTTCGCAGTAAATCAATTCTGCGGTATGTTACGCATTATAATAGCAAAACTAGGCGTATCGTGAAAATGCAAAGCACACACGATAATTATATTCGTTACATTATTTTATTCACTTCCTAACTATTTAATTTTAACATGACTCAAATCAAAGATAGTTCAATACAGCTTTATTTAGATACATTAGCCAGCAAAAATGCAACACCTGGTGGCGGCAGTGCCTCGGCGTTAATGGGTGCACAATCAGCCGCATTAACGAGTATGGTATGTAATTTAACTATCGGCAAACCTCAATATGCTGAAGTTGAAAATGACATGAAGGACTTATTAAATCAATCCGAAATATTGCGTGAACAATTAACCGCGATGATTAAAGCTGACGTCGATATTTTTGATGAATTAATGGCAACGTATGCGCTAGCAAAAGAAACCGACGATGAAAAAATAGCACGAAGCGCTGCTATTCAGCACGTTTTAAGAGAAGCAATCCATATTCCTTTGATATGCGCAAAAGCCTGCGCTCAGGCCATAGCACTCAGTAAAATTGCCGCACAAAAAGGCAATACAGCCGTTATTAGTGACGCTGGCGTTGCTGTTATGTCTGGTTATGCCGGTTTAAAGAGTGCGGCTCTCAATGTGTACATAAATGCGGCAAGCTTAAAAGATAGAGAATTTGCAGAAATGAAAATAGCCGAATTAACGGCCATTTTAAGTGAAGCGGAAGTAAGCAGCCAAGAAATTTACGATCTAGTCAAAACACGCTTGTAATTTCACACGCCCCAACTTCTGATATTTCCTGTATCGATATGAACGAAATTTGAATCAGGGTAATAACCCACACCGCCGCGTTGCATTGCTATCGCGGCATCTCTGATTGTTCGCGTATCATAACCCTCAAGACGAATATCAATTGCCCGACCTTGCATGTGTAAGCTGTTTTTTGCTACACCATCACTGTGTCGACGTAAATTTGCATTTGTTTCAGGCGATCGATAGCCCGAAACAATATTAAATGGACGACTCACATTCAAACTTAGCTTTAATTCATAAAGTTGATCTAGTAACGCAGGATCAACTGGGTGAATATCGCCTGTGTGATGATCACGGAAAATATAATCAATTTCCTGAAGAGCATCTTCAATATAAAGACCGCGTTCAAAGTAAGTCAGCTTTAAATGATCGCCTGTATGAGGATTTTGTAGTGCAATGATTTTTGATGGAATGTGCTGCACAAATAACTGACGCTCTTCACGCGTATCTAAAACGAGTGCATTATCCCGATACATAACACTGCGTTTTGAGTTAGACACTATCACTTTATGGTGACGATTGTCGGTGTGATGATGCGCATCAGCCAACTTATGCTTTTTTATCGTTTCATGATGCGCATTTTTTGCAACATGATGCAAATCAGCTTTAGTTTTAGTTTTACTCGATGTATGCACTGCAACTAGTTTTTTATCATGCGATGCACTTTTTTTAGCCAGTCGAGTAGTGATAGCCGCCTTCAATTTTTGATGACTTTTTAAGGCAGCAGAAACTGGTTTACTACTTAATTTTTCTGCTATTTTACGTGTAACAAGCTTACGTTCAACTAAATGCTTTGCTTTCGCGCTGGCAATTTGCGTACCAGTCAAAAAAAGGAGCGAACCAAAGGTGATATTTTTTAAGAATTTGCGTCTTGAAGACAAATCAATTTCATTAGGCATTTTCAGTTTTTTAAATGTCGAATTTGGCATAAGTATTTTTAAAAAGTTTCGCTAATGGGTACATTGTCGGGGGACAATCTTAAATCCCCCTTAAATTGTAACCAAGTCATAAGATTACTAAAAAGTGCTTTTCAACTCAATAAAGACCCTTATTTTTGAGAATTTACTTGAGGTTTAAGCATTAACGTATTTACTTCTTTATAGTTATCCAAATCATAAACACTAATCTGATTGTTTGATAACGTGTATAAATTCTCATCCACACGCAAAATTCTATCTACAAAATAATTGGTCGCTTCTGACTCCCAATAACTGTAACTATAATCATTATAACTCTCAATTTTAGGTTTCATATTAACGGGAATTTGTGATAGCTTGGCTTTAAGTGTAAAACCCTTTTCAGGTGTCACTTCGTAAATATAAGCGCCCTGATAACTAACTTGACCATAATTCCAAGGTTTTTGAGCATCGAAAGGGGTTGTTAATAATGACACTTGAACAGGAAATCCAAATAAATGTTTTTCTGCATCCCAATACAGTGCTTTATGATCCCAAAGTATTGGTGAATCCGTTCCGCGATCACCAATAGTAACTGAATCTATCTGCTTAGGATTCTTCATATCCGCCACATCAAATAAAGCCAATTTCAAACCTTGATAAAATGCAGAACCACCTGTCCACCAAGGTGTATCAGTATTAAGGTTATCGGCGTTTGTTTTTTCAGGCTGGTATATAGCCGCATCTTTTCCAAATCCGATGAGATGCTTTTCATCAATTGGATGCAAATAATTACTGTATCCCGGAATTTTTAACTCACCCATCACGACTGGTTTTTCGGGCGTAGATAAATCAATAGCAAATAATGGATCCGTTAATTTAAAAGTTACAATATAACAACGATTCCCCATAAATCTTGTCGAATAAATATGTTCACCTTTACCTAACTCATCAATTTTACCTACCGTTTTCATATCCTTGTTTAAAACAAACAACGAACTGTACGATTCATTTGTTTCACTCGACCAGCTGTGCGTTGTGGTCGCAATTCGAAAATAATCGCCTTGTTCATCCATAGAAAACTGATTTAAAGCCGTGCCTTTTACTTCGCCAGCTGCGGCAAAATTTATTTTTCCTGCATCAATTCCTATTTTAAAAATCTGAGTGGTAGTTACATTTTGTGGAACGACGTCACCATTTCCCCCAAAATTATATTTAGACGCCGACAAATACAAATTTTCATGTGACGCATAAACCAAATCACCTGCCCCTAAATAAGCTTTAGTGACCACTTCTTTTTGAGGTTGCTCTAAATCAATACTCGCCACCACGACATAATCCGGTTCCACAAAATCAGGGAAATACACAACATCTTTAATCGCCATTATTTTAGTAGTTGTTTTTCCTGCTTTACTATCGCTAATACTTGGCAAAATATCTTTTGATTTCATGAACCAAGGATTCGTTGAAACTGCAGTAGGCGTCATATAATAGCGCGGATACGAACGAGTCATAAAATACAGATAATTCCCCACGCGACGCGAATCTAAATAATCACCATCGACAACCACATCACGAATCTTCTTAGGTTGGGATTGATCACTCACATCATAAATTAATGCACGCGTTTGCGTATTTCGCATATATCCCCACCAACCGCCATATGCCATTTTTGCAGTTGGCGATGTGGCTGTATTTTCAATCCCTACTGGAGGAGATAATTCTTGCCATGTATTGCCCACGATAACCAATTTACCATTTTGAAGATAAAGTCCCGTCGGGGCAAAATTATCTTGAGGCAATGCAATGACAGCGCTCTGACTAAGTTGCGCTACGGGGAATGCTTTAGCAATAATAACTTGATTATTGACAAGCTGGTAAATATAGCCATTATCATCTACTTTTACTCGGTCACTTTCATCAACGCCAGTCACTTGAATATTGGTATCCGTGTGACTAATGGAAGTGGATTTTGCTACGGCAGCATCCGCCATTGCAACGACGCCTGTTTTGGAATTGGCAACGTAAAATCCACCAAAACGATTGGTCTTATGCTTCTTAAGTAAATTCGCTAAAGCAAATGTCGATGCTATTTTTTGCGGTTGTATTTTTTTAGCTGTTTGTGCTGCAAAATTAGGCTCTGAAACACAAAGAAGAGACAAACCACCCAATAAAAATACCGCTCGCCGACCTCTATAATCAAACATCTCACACCTCCAAAAATTGAATTTAACGCAAGCTGGGAGTCTATTCTTCATAATCCTAATAATCAAACGTTTATGTGCAATACTGTGAACTAAATCACATTTTAAAACGATTTATAAATTTGCTCAGGTGCCTTTAATACATTTTCGATTATGCGCCACTCACTGTTTACTAATCGACGATAAAAACAACTTTGTCGTCCAGTATGACAAGCAATCCCCCCTTCTTGTTCTATACTTAAAAGTATGACGTCCTCATCGCAATCGAGTTGAATATGCAAAATTTTTTGTTTATGTCCCGACTCCTCGCCTTTACGCCACAATTTTCCCCGTGAACGCGACCAATAAACAGCGTAACCTTCATCGACAGTTAATTGCAACGATTCACGATTCATCCAAGCAAACATCAATACTTTACCCGTCTCTGCATCCTGCGCGATGACCGGAATTAACCCCTCTGTAGTCCAGCGAATTTCATCAAGCCAACTCATAAACGCACCTCAATACCACTGGCTTGCATCTTTGCTTTCGCTTGACCAATCGTATATTCGCCAAAATGAAAAATACTCGCCGCAAGCACAGCATCCGCTTTGCCTTCCAAAATACCTTCAACCAAATGCTCTAAATTCCCTACGCCACCTGATGCTATAACGGGCACAGAAACCGCTTCACTTACCGCGCGTGTCAACGGTAAATTAAAACCCGATTTGGTTCCGTCTTTATCCATACTCGTCAATAAAATTTCACCCGCGCCAAAATTCACCATTTTTCGCGCCCATTCTACCGCGTCAATTCCCGTGCCTTTGCGCCCTCCGTGCGTAAAAATTTCCCAGCGAAGTGGCTCATGGTCAGCACTTACTTTTTTAGCATCAATGGCCACAACAATGCATTGAGAGCCAAATTTATCGGCGGCTTCTTGCACAAATTGTGGATTAAAAACCGCTGCGCTATTAATTCCTACTTTATCTGCACCCGCATTGAGCATTCGACGAATATCTTCAAGTGTTCGAATTCCCCCACCCACCGTGAGCGGAATAAACACTTCACTTGCAACCTGTTCAACCACATGCACCATAGTATTACGATTATCATGCGTAGCCGTAATATCTAAAAACGTAATTTCGTCTGCGCCTTCACGATCATAACGACGGGCAATTTCGACGGGATCGCCCGCATCGCGTATATCTACAAATTGCACGCCTTTCACAACGCGACCATTATCAACATCTAAACACGGAATAATACGTTTTGCTAAACTCATAGCTATTTCCTAAAACTGTAAGGCAATTTTCTGCGCTTGACCAAAATCGAGTGTCCCTTCATAAATGGCTCGCCCAGTAATCGCTCCCATGACACCATCGTCTTTTACTTTACCTAGAGCATAAATATCATCCAAATTCGTAATACCGCCTGATGCAATAACCGGAATAGAAATTGCCCTCGCTAATCGTGCCGTAGCCTCTACATTCACGCCTTGCATCATGCCATCACGAGAAATGTCGGTATATATAATCGCGGCAACGCCATTTTGTTCAAAGGCTAAGGCTAAATCAATAACATCGAATGGCGAAACAGTAGCCCAACCATCTGTTGCCACTTTACCGTCTTTTGCATCTAGACCCACAATGACATGGCCCGCAAATTTCGCTGCCATTTCACGCACAAATTCAGGTTCTTGAACCGCTTTCGTCCCGATAATAACGTATTGCACGCCCGCATTTAAATATGCTTCAATGGTCGCTTCATCACGAATACCACCACCAATTTGGACTGGAACCAAAGGATAAGCCTTAGCGATAGCATTAATCACGTCAGCATTACGTGGTTTGCCCGCAAATGCACCATCTAAATCCACCAAATGAATTCGATTTGCGCCTTCGTTTACCCAACGGCCTGCTACTTCAACAGGATTGTCCGAAAACACGGTATCATCCTCCATGCGCCCTTGACGAAGACGCACACATTTCCCTTCTTTTAAATCGATTGCTGGAATAAGTAACATAAAATCAAAACCTATTTTTAAAACGTAAAAAAACAAACGCCTTGACTGTTGATCACGAATCAAGGCGTTCAGCAAAAATAAAAAATACGCAATTATTCCATACGATAATTGGGCGCTTCCTTTGTAATAGTGACGTCATGCACATGACTTTCGCGCATACCCGCACTGGTCACACGGACAAACTGTGCTTTTTCATGCAAAATCTCAATGGTTGCACACCCCGTATAACCCATACTCGCACGAATTCCACCCAGCAATTGATGCACAACGGCAAGCATTGTGCCTTTATAAGGAACGCGACCTTCAATACCTTCAGGCACTAATTTTTCAACAGAATCCGCTTCTTCTTGGAAATAACGATCACTTGAACCCTGTTGCTGTGACATAGCACCTAGTGAACCCATACCGCGATACGATTTATAGGAGCGTCCTTGAAATAATTCGACTTCCCCTGGCGCTTCTTCTGTTCCGGCAAACAATCCACCGAGCATCACTGCGTGCGCGCCCGCCGCTAAAGCTTTAGCCACGTCACCAGAATATCGCACACCACCATCAGCAATAATTGACACCCCTGTATTTTTAAGTGCTGCGGCCACATTGCTCACTGCCGTCATTTGTGGCACGCCAACACCAGCAACAATTCGCGTGGTACAAATTGAGCCAGGGCCAATACCAACTTTCACACCATCAGCACCCGCCTCAACCAACGCTAAAGCCGCTTCAGCAGTGGCAATATTGCCACCAATCACTTGCACATTTGGATAATGTTTTTTAACCCAACGCACGCGATCTATAACACCTTGTGAATGGCCATGAGCCGTATCAACCACAATAACATCAACCCCCGCATTAACTAATGCCGCAACACGCTCTTCCGTGCCATCACCGGTCCCAACCGCCGCCCCCACACGCAAACGCTCTTGCTCATCTTTACATGCATTGGGGTAATCTTTCGCTTTTTGAATATCTTTAACTGTAATTAATCCACGTAGATGAAATGCATCGTTCACAACAAGCACTTTCTCAATACGATGTTTATGCAATAACGCGAGCACATCTTTGCGATTCGTATTTTCGCTCACCGTAATTAAACGCTCTTTAGGTGTCATAACAGTCGACACAGGCTCGTCAAAACGTGTTTCAAAACGCAAATCACGACTAGTCACAATCCCAACTAATTCATCACCATCAACAACAGGCACACCTGAAATCTTTTTAGCCTGTGTTAATTTTAATACGTCACGAATACTCACATTAGGTGTCACCGTAATAGGATCTTTAATGACGCCTGTTTCATATTTCTTAACACGATGAACTTCTAAGGCCTGCTGATCAATGGTCATGTTTTTGTGAATAATACCAACACCACCTTCCTGCGCAATGGCAATAGCTAAACGTGCTTCTGTGACGGTGTCCATTGCCGCGGCTACAAGTGGAATATTCAGTGCGATACCTCGCGTTAATTTCGTTTTCATAGAAACTTCACGCGGCAAAACAGAAGAATGCGCGGGAACGAGTAAAACGTCATCAAATGTCAACGCTTCTTGAATAATCTGCATAATATCAACCTAACAGTTAAGAAAATATCCCCCTATTATAGGGTGAAATACTTGTATTTTAAAAAAACAATCCATCAATGGGGGAAGAAGCTGATGCAAAACGTTTTCGAGGCATTCGCCCCGCCAAAAACGCTTCACGTCCTGCCTCAATTCCCTTTCGCATGGCTGATGCCATTAAAATTGGATTTTTTGCTTCTGCAATCGCGGTATTCATCAAAACGCCAGCGCACCCTAATTCCATCGCGATTGCTGCATCAGAGGCCGTTCCAACACCGGCATCCACTAAAATAGGTACATTTGCATTTTCAACGATAGTTAAAATATTGTATGGATTACGAATGCCAAGTCCTGAGCCAATAGGCGCGGCAAGAGGCATCACGGCAACACACCCCATATCTTCTAAGCGTTTAGCGGCAATAGGATCATCATTGGTATAAACCATGACGTCAAATCCTTCACGCACTAAAATTTCAGCAGCAATGTAGGTTTCAACCACATTTGGAAATAATGTTTTTTGATCTGCAAGTACTTCTAATTTTACCAAATTATGTCCCCCCAGTAATTCACGAGCAAGGCGGCAAGTTCTCACGGCATCTTCAGCTGTATAACAGCCTGCCGTATTAGGGAGAATAGTGTATTTATCTGGTGAAATTACATCGAGTAAATTAGCTTCATTGACGTTTTGACCAATATTTGTGCGGCGAATGGCTACTGTCACAATTTCCGCTCCACTGGCTTCAATGGCTAATCGAGTTTCATCTAAATCTTTATATTTTCCTGTACCCACAAGCAACCGAGATTGATACGATTTACCGGCAATGATAAATGAGTCTGGTTGTTGTCCCCCCCCAATTGCATGCACAATTTCTAACTTATCGTTTGCTTGCAACGCTTGTGATTCAAAACACTGGAAAGGCAAAATTTCATGGTTCAACTCAATAGCTATTTTTTTACCTTGTAATGCCAATTGTGTCACAACATCTAAAACCGTACTATTTTCAGCAATTTCGCGTTCCTTGCCATTCACATAAATGATCATATTTTCACACTCCGTCTTTTTTGTACTGCATTCGCTAAATTTTTAAGCAATGGCAGCGTATCCTCCCATGATAAACAAGCATCTGTAATACTTTGACCGTAAACCAAAGGCTGCCCTTCAATCACCGATTGTTGCCCCGCCTTTAGATGACTCTCAATCATCACGCCCATGATACGTTTATCTCCACTCGCAATTTGCAACGCAACATCTTCACCCACTATCAATTGGCGTTGACATTGTTTCAAACTATTTGAATGACTAAAATCAATCATAATATTTGGGCGGAGTTGCGCTTTTTCCATTCCATGCGCGACGAGATTCACATTTACGGCATCATAATTAGGCTGTTTATTTCCACCACGCAAAATAATATGAACATCTTCATTACCCGTTGTCGAAAAAATAGCGGAATGGCCCGATTTTGTCAGGGACAAAAAGTGATGCGGACTCATCGCCGCTCCAATCGCATCAATGGCAATTTTAATTGTTCCATCGGTCGCATTTTTAAAACCAACAGGACATGACAACCCCGATGCTAATTCACGATGCACTTGGCTTTCAGTGGTTCGTGCACCAATTGCGCCCCAAGCAATTAAATCAGAAATATATTGCGGCGTTATTAAATCCAAATATTCTGTGGCGGCTGGAATACCATGATTATTCAAATCTAATAATAATTGCCTTGCAATACGCAATCCTTTATTAATGTTAAAACTTGAATCTAAATCAGGATCATTAATCAAGCCTTTCCAGCCAACTGTTGTTCGCGGCTTTTCAAAATACACACGCATGACAATGAGAAGCTCATCGCTAAATTGAGCTATCGCCTGTTTGAGCAACATGGCATATTCGAGAGCAGCTTTTGTATCATGAATTGAACAAGGCCCCACTACAACTACCAAGCGATCATCTGCACCGGTTAATATGTTGTGAATCGCCTGCCTTGTATTATAAATAGTTTGAGCAGCTTGATTGGTGATTGGCATTTCAGTATGCACTTCAACAGGAGCAATGACCTGTGTCATACCAGAAATGCGTAAATCGTCCGTATTATAATTACTGTGCAAAACGGGTTTCTCCTATTTTCATTTATTCTACCGTCACAGATTTAGCCAAATTACGCGGCTGATCCACATCAGTCCCTTTTAAAACAGCTACATGATATGACAATAATTGCAACGGCAAGGTATAAAGCATCGGGGAGATATGGTTATCTACTTTGGGTACTTTAATAATTTGAACATTATCATCGGGTGTCGGCGATAGTGTTTCATCCATAAAAACAATTAATTGCCCACCACGCGCAGACACTTCTTGCATATTAGACTTCAATTTTTCAAGTAAACTGTTATTGGGCGCAACTGTAATAACAGGCATTTCAGCATCAATTAATGCTAATGGACCATGTTTTAATTCACCCGCAGGATAAGCTTCTGCATGAATATAAGAAATCTCTTTCAATTTTAATGCGCCTTCCATGGCAATAGGATAATGCGAGCCACGTCCTAAAAATAAAGCATGGTGTTTTTCGGTGAAACGCTCAGCTAAAATTTCAATTTCTTTATCAAGCTGCAAAACACTTTCCATTTTACGCGGCAATTTAAACAGCTCCTCTGTTATATGTTGCTCTAAAACCTCATTTAGCTCAAATCGTCTTCCAATTGCAAGTACAAGCAACATCAAAGACACGAGTTGAGTGGTAAAGGCTTTTGTTGAGGCAACACCAATTTCAGGGCCTGCGCGCGTTAGCAAGACCAAATCAGATTCTCGCACGAGCGAACTTTCAGGCACATTACAAATAGCAAGTGTAAATTTTGCACCTAGACGCTTTGCTTCTTTTAGCGCAGCTAAGGTATCGGCCGTTTCACCCGATTGAGAGATAGTAACAATCAATGTATCTTGCGCTAATACAGGATGGCGATAGCGAAATTCACTTGCAACCTCAATACTGCATGGCACACGCGCTAATTCCTCAAACCAATATCTTGCAACTAATCCTGCATGATAGCTTGTGCCGCATGCTAAAATTTGAACAGATTTTATTTGATCAAAAATTCTAGCGGCATCAAACCCAAATGCACTATCTTGTAAACGCTGGGCAATAAAACGCCCTTCTAACGTTTGCGTAATTGCAAAAGGCTGCTCATAAATTTCTTTGAGCATGAAATGCCGATATTCACCTTTTTCGACAGCATCGGCTTTTAATTGACTTTCTTTTGTATCTCGACTGACAACATTGTTTTTGTCATCATAAATAATTAACGAATCAATTTTAATTTCAGCAACGTCGCCTTCCTCAAGAAATATAAAGCGTTGCGTTACCGGTAGAAGTGCCGTGACATCTGATGCGACAAAATATTCACCAATTCCCACGCCAATCACTAAGGGACTCCCCTTGCGTGCAATGATCAGAGTATCTGGCTCATCAGCACACATAATAGCTAAAGCATACGCCCCCTCCAATTTAGGCAAGGTTTCCTTTACTGCTTGCAATAAATTATCACTTGTTTGGCGAGCATGAAAAACCTCATGGACAATGACCTCCGTATCAGTTTCAGAAGTAAAGGCGTAATTATTGTTAAGTTGCGCGGCTTTGAGTTGTTCATAATTTTCAATAATGCCATTATGAACAACAGCCACATTATTACAACTGATATGAGGATGCGCGTTTGCCGTACTCGGTTTACCATGCGTTGCCCAGCGCGTATGTGCAATGCCAATATGCCCAGACATAGGATCAGCTTTGAGTGAATCATCAAGACCTTTCACTTTACCTAAAACGCGTTGACGCATTATCGTTTGCTCATGAATAACAGCAAGACCTGCCGAATCATAGCCTCTATATTCTAATCGCTTCAAACCTTCCAATAAAATAGGGATGACATTGCGTTGCGCGATACCTGCGACAATTCCACACATTATAATTTCTCCTTTTTAATTGGACGCTGCCAATGAGACACCGAAACTTGTTTCGCGCGACTGAGCGTTAATTGCCCTGCAGGCGTGTCTTTTGTAATCGTCGATCCGGCTCCAATTGTCGCATTTTCCCCCACCGTTACGGGGGCAACTAATTGTGTGTTGGATCCAATAAATGCCCCATCTTCAATAATGGTTTGTGATTTATTCACGCCATCGTAGTTACAAGTAATTGTCCCTGCACCGATGTTCACTTTTCGGCCAACCAGCGTATCGCCAATATAACTTAAATGATTAACTTTGCTACCTTGTCCAATATGTGATTTTTTAATTTCCACAAAATTCCCAATATGGGTATCACTGGCTAAAACGCTTTCTGGACGAAGCCGGGCAAAAGGCCCAATACGACTATTTTGGCCAATCACTGCATTTTCAATCACGCAATTTGGCAAAATCTCTACGTTGTCTTCAATTATCGCATTTTTAATATTTGTATTAGCACCAATCTTAACATTGTTTCCAATTTTATTATTACCTTCAAAAATAACATTGATATCAATTTCAACATCTTGTCCTAATTCAACAATATAGCCACGCAAATCAAAACGCCCAGGATCGCGCAAAGTAGCACCACGCTTCATCATTAGGTCTGCTTGTTGTAATTGATAAACACGCTCTAAGTGTGCTAATTGTAATTTATCATTTACCCCTAAAACTTCATTTTCACTTTCAGGCGAACACGTTTCGATAGTAAATCCGTCAGCAACCGCCAAGGCAATAATATCAGTTAAATAATATTCACCTTGAGCGTTATTGTTAGTTAATTGTGCCAACCAATTTTTTAATCGACATCCTTGTACTGCTAAAATTCCAGTATTTGCTTCCTTAATTAATTTTTCTGCATCATTTGCATCCTTCTCTTCAACAATACGCAGCACCTGATTATGTTCATCACGAACAATGCGCCCATAACCGGTTGAATTTTTTAAATTCACCGTAAGGAGCGACAAGGTACTCTCGTTTACATTTGAGAGTAAGGTTTGTAAGGTTTTTTCTTGAAGCAATGGAACATCGCCGTACAGAATCAACACGGTCGACTTTGAATCAATTTCATCTGCAACTTGTTGCACAGCGTGCCCCGTACCTAATTGCTGTCGTTGCTCAACCCAATGAATAGCTAAACTTGAGAATGCACTTCTCACTAAATCAGCACCATGCCCAATAACGACATGTATAGTATTGTTTTCAAATTTTTCACTTAAATCATATACATGACGTAATAATGATTTGCCGCCAATGGAATGCAAAACTTTTGGGTATTGCGAATTCATTCGCGTACCTTTACCTGCAGCGAGAATAATTGTAGTAAGAGTCATTTTCTTTTGTGTGTAAAGTAAACGAAAAAACCCGATAGCGTAGAACGTTATCGGGCTTTTATCTAAGACAGGGCGATAACTGGATAGTTACCCGCCGCGTTTTCTAAATCTTTCGAGTGTGCGCAACTGCATTACCGCTTGGAATAAATCATTCTCAGCGGTTGCATAATCAACTCTGCTTGTTTTATCCGCTAAAATTTCTTCTGCTCTCATTTTAGCTTCAAGGGCAGCAGCCTCATCAATATCTTTAGCACGAATAGCTGTATTTGCTAAAACCGATACAACATGTGGCTGTACTTCGAGTAAACCACCAGAAATAAAAAATGAATAACTTTCCGTGCTGCTGATTTTAACACGCACTTCACCCGGATTGAGCTTAGTAATTAACGGCGCGTGACGCGGTGAAATACCGACCTCACCTTCTTCAGCTGGTGCAAATACCATTTCAGCCAAACCAGAAAAGATCTCTTTTTCCGCACTCACGATGTCTACATGCACTAACATGGTCATCTTTTGTTACCTAAAATTTATAAAGTTTGTAGACAACATAGGTACATAGCGCGATTAACGCGAAGTTTAATTTCGCGTCTCTCACCTTACGCCTTCATTCCTTTTGCTTTTTCCAACGCTTCGTCAATGGTACCTACCATGTAAAACGCTTGTTCTGGAATGCTATCATATTCACCAGAAAGAATACCTTTAAATCCTGCAATAGTATCTTTTAACGATACATATTTACCAGGTGATCCAGTGAAAACTTCTGCAACAAAGAATGGTTGTGATAAGAATCGCTGAATTTTACGCGCTCTTGCAACAAGTAATTTATCTTCCTCAGATAATTCATCCATACCCAAGATTGCAATAATATCGCGTAACTCTTTATAGCGTTGTAATGTACCTTGCACACTACGCGCAACTTCATAATGCTCTTGACCAATCACGAGAGGATCCAACTGGCGACTGGTTGAATCAAGAGGATCAATAGCAGGATAAATACCTAATTCTGCAATTTGACGTGACAATACAACGGTCGCATCTAAATGCGCGAAGGTAGTGGCAGGTGACGGATCGGTTAAATCGTCAGCAGGAACATAAACAGCCTGAATTGAAGTAATTGACCCTGTTTTAGTTGATGTAATCCGCTCTTGCAGAACACCCATCTCTTCAGCTAGTGTAGGCTGATACCCTACCGCAGAAGGCATACGACCAAGTAACGCTGATACTTCAGTACCCGCTAAGGTATAACGATAAATATTATCAACAAAGAACAAGACGTCACGTCCTTCATCACGGAAATATTCCGCCATCGTCAACCCTGTTAAAGCAACACGCAAACGGTTACCCGGTGGCTCATTCATTTGACCGTAAACTAACGATACTTTATCAATAACGTTTGAATCGGTCATTTCATGATAAAAATCGTTACCTTCACGCGTTCTTTCACCAACACCAGCAAATACAGAGTATCCACTGTGCTCAATAGCAATGTTACGAATCAATTCCATCATGTTAACGGTTTTGCCTACACCGGCGCCACCAAATAAGCCGACTTTTCCACCTTTTGTAAATGGACAAACCAAATCAATAACTTTAATACCTGTTTCAAGCAATTCGTTTGCAGCTGCTTGTTCAGCGTAACTCGGTGCATCACGATGAATTGCCCAACGTGTTTTTTCCCCAATCGGCCCCTTTTCATCGATAGGATCACCCAACACATTCATAATGCGTCCAAGTGTTTCCTGCCCAACGGGAACAGAAATAGGGGCGTTAGTGTTTGTCACATCTAAACCGCGACTCAAACCGTCTGTAGTTCCCATTGCAATTGCACGGGCAACACCATCACCTAATTGCTGTTGTACTTCTAATACTAAATGCTTACCTTCTACAATCAAGGCATCATATACTTTTGGCAACTCGTCTCGTGGAAACTCCACGTCAACCACAGCGCCGATAATTTGAACAATTTTACCGCTCATAAAAATTCGTCCTCAAAACACCCCTACTCTAGGGAAAATTATTTTTTTGAAAATCTCGAAACACCCCCATATCAGCATGGAGGAACACTACGCTACTTACTTAATCACGAACTTAAACAGCGGCTGCACCAGCGACAATTTCTGAAATTTCCTGAGTAATAGCGGCCTGTCTAGCTTTGTTATAAATCAATTGCAATTCTTTAATTAAGTTACCCGCATTATCCGAAGCACTCTTCATTGCAACCATTCGAGCAGCTTGCTCACAAGCATTATTTTCAACTAACCCTTGATAAACAATTGACTCTACATAACGCGTTAGCAAATGATCCAATACCTCTTTAGCATCAGGCTCATAAATATAATCCCAGTGCCGACTACTCAATTGCTCATCCAAATCACTAGGGACAATAGGCAAAAGCTGCTCAACTGTTGGATGCTGCGTCATGGTATTCACAAAACCATTACTTACTAAATGCAGTTCGTCAATTTCACCCTGAACATAAGCATCCAACATCAATTTTATAACGCCTATAATATCATTTAGATGCGGCGTATCACCTAGTTTTGCAACATGACCTATAACTTTGATTTTTTTAAGCCCACCAAAAAAACCATATGCTTTAGAGCCTACAGTGCATACATCGACTTCAATACCCGCACTATCCCAATGTTTTAGTTGCGTTAACACTTTTCTAAATAGATTAGAATTTAGACCGCCACACAGTCCACGATCTGAGCTGATAGCAATAATGCCAACTCGCTTAACATCACGTTTAATCAGAAATGAATGCTTATATTCAGGATTTGCATGAGCAAGATGTTTAATAATCTTTGCTATTTTCTTAGAATATGGACGTGTTGCCAACATTCTATCCTTCGTTTTACGCATTTTACTTGCAGCAACCATTTCCATGGCGCGAGTTATCTTCTGTGTATTCTTAATACTGCTAATCTTTGTGCGTATCTCTTTACCAACAGCCATAAGAAGACCTTTTTACCAACTGTGAGTTTTTACAAACGTTTCAATGCCTGACCTAATGCTTGAGCCAATCTCATTACTGAAATCACCCGTCGCATTAATTGAGTCCATTAATTCCGTATGTTCCGATTTAAAATATGAAAGCAACGCCGCTTCAAAATCCAACACTTTATTAACTTCAATATTATCAAGGAAGCCTTCATTTGCAGCAAATAGTGAAACACCCATTTGCGCAACAGACATCGGTGAATATTGTTTTTGCTTCATTAATTCAGTAACGCGTTGACCACGTTCAATTTGCTTACGTGTACTTTCATCTAAATCAGACGCAAATTGCGCAAAAGCCGCTAATTCACGGTATTGCGCTAAATCTAAACGCGTACCACCACCTAGTTTTTTGATGATCTTCGTTTGCGCTGCACCGCCCACGCGAGATACTGACAAACCGGCATTAACGGCAGGCCTAATACCTGAGTTAAACAAATTACTTTCCAAGAATATTTGACCATCCGTAATTGAAATTACGTTAGTTGGAACAAAAGCTGACACGTCGCCACCTTGTGTTTCAATAATCGGCAGTGCTGTCAGTGATCCAGTTTTACCGGTCACTCGCCCATTAGTCAATTTTTCAACTTCTTTTGCATTAATACGTGACGCACGCTCAAGTAAACGTGAATGCAAATAGAAAACATCCCCTGGATAAGCTTCACGACCTGGTGGTCTTCTTAACAATAACGACACCTGACGATAAGCCCATGCTTGCTTGGTTAAATCATCGTAAATAATTAACGCATCTTCACCTTGATCACGGAAATACTCACCCATGGTACAACCAGTGTAAGGTGCGATAAATTGAAGCGCTGCTGATTCAGAAGCAGAAGCAACTACAATAATTGTATGTGCAAGCGCATCGTGTTCTTCCAATTTACGAACAACATTGGCAACCGAAGAGCGTTTTTGACCAATCGCCACATATATACATTTAATGCCAGTACCTTTTTGATTGATAATTGCATCAACTGCAATAGCAGTCTTACCTGTTTGTCTATCACCAATGATTAATTCACGCTGTCCACGACCTACAGGAATCATAGAGTCAATTGATTTCAAACCTAATTGCACAGGCTGATCTACAGATTGACGAGCAATTACACCCGGTGCGATTTTTTCGATAGGTGAAGTTTCAACACAATTGATTGGCCCTTTGGCATCAATGGGATTACCTAGCGCATCAACAACGCGACCTAAAAGAGCCTCACCTACAGGCACTTCCAGAATTTTTCCAGTACATCTAACTGTATCGCCTTCGGAAATATGTTGATATGCACCTAGAATAACCGCACCGACAGAGTCTCTTTCTAAATTAAGAGCCATACCAAAAGTATGATCAGGAAACTCTAACATTTCCCCTTGCATTGCCTGAGAAAGACCGTGAATTCTCACAATCCCGTCAGTTACACTGACAACGGTGCCTTCTGTGTGTACTTGTGTGCTTAAGTCGAAGTTTTCGATCTTCTTTTTAATCAGATCACTGATTTCAGATGGATTTAATTGCATGTGGTTTTCTCGCTCTAAATCTAGAGTCTTTGTGCTAATTGTTGAAGTTGCCCTCTAATCGAACCGTCAATTACTTGATCTCCTGCTCGAACTAGAACGCCACCTATTAATGACGAGTCAACAACGACTTTCATGTTGACTTTCTTGCCAAAGTTTTTTTCAAGCACTTCATTAAAATGCTGTTTTGATTCTTTGGTAAAGGCATAAGCTGTCGTCACATCAATATTGATAAAGCCTTCATCTTCAGCTTTATACGTTTCAAATAATTCCAAAATAAAAGGAATTAGATTCAACCTATTATTTTCAATAAGTAGCTTTAATAAATTACTACCTTCTTGATCAAGCTGATCAGCACAGATATCTAGCAATAATGTAAACAACCTATCTCTTCCCACTTTAGGATCATCAATCATCCCAAATATTACATTATCATTCAATACTGCCGCCAAAAAAGATAAATTCTTTGACCATTTCTTAGACGAATTTGTTTCTTTTGCACGCTTAAATACGGCAACGGCATAAGGTCTTGCCAATGTTGCTATTTCGTTCATGACGCTTAGCCTAATTGGTTAGAAACTTTATTAAGAATATCTTGGTGTTTAGCTTTATCGATTTCTGCACCTAAAATTTGTTGCGCAGCTGCCAAGGCCAATGTTGTTACTTCTTGACGTAATCCATCTTTTGCTTGCTGAATTTCTTGTTCAATTTGTGCTTTTGCAGACAGAATAATACGCTCACCTTCATGTTTCGCATTTTCTTTTGATTCTTCCACAATTTCATTAGCACGCTTTTGTGCAAGCGTTACAATTTCAGCCGAACGATCTTTAGCTTCTTTCAGAACAATAATAGCTTTTTTTTCAGCCAATACAATTTGCTCTTGCCCTTTTTCTGCAGCCGCTAAACCGTCAGCAATCTTCTTTTTTCTTTCTTCTAAAGAGTCAAATAACGGTGGCCAAATGTACTTCATGGTAAACCATACCAGAAGTGCAAAGGTAATCATTTGCCCAATCAGAGTAGCATTGATACTCACGATGCGTTCCTATTGTTGCGATTAAAAAAAAACAGCATTTAACCTGCTGCATCCTTCACTGCTGATAAGAATGGATTTGCAAAAGTGAAGAACAAAGCCAAACCAACGCCAATCATTGTTACCGCATCCAACAAACCCGCAACAACAAACATTTTTACTTGCAACATAGGCACCATTTCAGGTTGACGCGCCGCGCCTTCCAAAAATTTACCACCAAGCAAACCGAAACCAATAGCAGTCCCTAACGCGCCTAAACCTAAAACCAAACCTACTGCGATAGCAGTCATACCCTGCACATCAGCAATCAATTTTGCGAGTTCCATAATACCTCCAACGTATTGTTATAAAAAATGTAAAAAAATAAAAAGTAAACTTAAATAAAATAATATGATTGAATTATCTTAATGATCTTCATGCGCCATACTCAGATAGACGATGGTCAGCACCATAAAAATGAACGCTTGAAGTGTAATAATCAAAATATGGAAAATGGCCCATGGAAAACTCAATAATGGTTGAATATACCAAGGTAGCAGAGCAATCAATATAAAAATTAATTCCCCAGCATATAAGTTACCAAATAAACGTAGTGCCAATGAGATAGGCTTTGCAATTTCTTCAACCAATTTCAACAGCAAATTAAATGGCGTCAACCAAGGACCAAAAGGTTGAAACATCAATTCTTTCGCAAAACCGATTGGACCTTTAACTTTAATACTGTAGAAAATAATTAAGCAAAATACCGAGATTGACATTGCAAAGGTTGCATTCAAATCTGTACTAGGTACAACGCGCAAGTACTCAACCCCCATCAACCCTGCAATTCCAGGTAAGATATCCACTGGAAATAAATCCATAAAGTTGAACAAAAATACCCAACAAAAGATAGTTAATGCTAAAGGCGCAATCAATTGACTCTTACCATGAAATGTATCTTTGACTTGACCATCCACGAACTCAATTAAAAGCTCTGCAAAATTTTGCACTAAGCCAGGCACCCCTGATGTTGCTTTATCTGCTGCCCGTTTAAAAAACCATATAAAAATTCCACCTAATACAACCGAGAAAAATAATGTATCAAGATTTAAACGCCAAAACCCCTCACCCACACTCAATGATGTTAAATGGTGAATGATATAACCGGTTGCCCCTTGGGCGACGTGTGCTTCAGTACTCATTGTTCCTCACTTAATGTTTAACTTAATAACTTACCGCATGAGTAGTGCGAACCAAAAAATCGATAATGCACTCACATAACAGGTTAACAGCGGTAATAATTTTATATCTGGCATTTTGTACACGAGAAAGAACAGCATCACTGTTATTAAAAACTTAATTGACTCACTCGCGTATAAAGCGTTTATGAATTTCCTGGCCTCTAATTTAAATGATCGTACCAAACGTATTCCTAAATAGGCATTTGGAATAATCGCAATTAATCCACCTAAAAATGCAAACTTTCCACTTGCCTCATCTAACGTTAATGTAAAACATACACTAACAACGAACGTTATTAAAATTTGATATGCAATAATTTTAATAATTGATGACGCGTTTGCAATCATAAATTGAATTTAAAAGCCTAAATATCTATGTATATTCTGGTGATTATATAGAGCGAATCATGTTAAATCAAGGCAGTTTCAAGATTGATTGTTTTTTTAGCTAAACTATTTTACTTAAAATACCATTAAGCTCTTCTTGCGTAGTGTAGAAAAAAACCAATTTTCCACTCCCATTTTTTTTACTTTCAACTTTCAACCTTCCATCAAACTTAAGATCCAATTCCGCTTGAAATTGTGTGGTTTGTGTATCAGGGCGCGTTGCGTTATCTATCTGCTTAGGATTTAATATGCCTTTGATTAATTGCTCTGTTAATCGCACTGACAAGCCTTGATTCACTATCTTACGTGCCACTAAAATTTGCTGCTCTCCAACCAACGCCAACAATGCGCGTGCATGCCCCATATCCAATTGATTATTTAGCAACATTTTCTTTACTTCTGGCAACAATTCCAGCAAACGCAACAAATTTGTAACTGTGGCTCTTGATTTCCCAACCGCATCGGCAACTTGTTGATGCGTCATAGTAAATTCTGTTAATAAACGATGCAACGCCTCGGCTTCCTCTAACGCATTTAAATCTTCTCGCTGGATATTCTCAATCAACGCAATGGCAATGGCTGTGCGATCATCTATTTCTTTAATAATGACAGGCACATGATGCAAACCAGCAATCTGTGCTGCTCGCCATCTGCGCTCCCCAGCGATAATTTCATAGCGTCCAGGTGAAATACCACGAACAACAATAGGCTGAACAATGCCTTGCATCGCAATTGAATTGGCTAATTCCTGCAACTTTTCTGGATTGATATCTCTACGCGGCTGATATTTTCCACGTTGCAACACGTCTATGGGTAGAGAATGACTTCCCATTTCATCACTTAATGTACTGGGCATTTCACCCAAAAGCGCATCCAACCCTCGCCCTAATCCTCGTTTTTTTACATTCATGATAATGTTGAGTTATGTGTGTGATAAAAATCGAGCTGTTGAACTAAGTGTTCAAATGTATCGAGCAATTGCTGTAATTGTTGCGCTTCTTGAAGCAGTTGTTCCTGCTGCTCTACCAGTATATTTTTTTGCTCAATTTTTAATGATAAGTTTCTTTCACTAGGCACTTCAGTAAGTAAAGCTTCCAGTCCGCGACCTAAACGTGGTGCTTTAATTGCCATTTTCACCTGCCGCATTCGCTAATATTTCTTTTGCTAATGCCATGTAGGCGATAGCTCCCCTAGAGCTTTTATCATAATTAAGCACGGGCAAACCGTGACTTGGCGCTTCTGCAACTCGTATATTACGAGGAATACAGACTTTAAAGACATCCGTTCCAAAATAACGAATTAACTGTTCAGACACATCTTTTGTTAAACGATTTCTGTCGTCATACATCGTTCGTAAAATACCTTCTAAATGCAATGTTTTATTAACCGTACTTTGAATATTTTTCAATGTGCTCATTAACGCTGAAATACCTTCCAGCGCGTAATATTCGCATTGCATTGGAATAAGCAAACTGTTTGCCGCCACCATCGCATTGAGTGTCAACATGTTAAGCGATGGGGGACAGTCAATAAGGATATAATCATAGTTCGATTTAATTTTTTCTAAAGCATGAGCAAGACGTAATTCCTTACGTTCAGCTTGCATCAACTCAACTTCCGCAGCGGTTAAATCTGCATTTCCCGCAATCACATCAAATTTCAACGAAGGTAAATGAATGATGGTTTGTGATGCCTCAACCACTTCCATTAACAAATCATAACCAGAATGCGTTATATCATGCTTATCTATCCCGCATCCCATTGCCGCATTACCTTGCGGATCTAAATCCACCAGTAATACTTGCTTTTTTAATGAGGCCAGTGATGCTGCCAAATTAACACTGGTGGTTGTCTTTCCCACGCCACCTTTTTGATTTGTAATGGCAATAATTTTTCCCACGTTTTCTCCTCAACTGTTAAGAAACTTGTATTTTAACTAAACAACGCTCAGCTTCAATGTGCGGTACGTTAAGCGATATTAATGTCGTTTTTGCGGTGATATGCTCCAACTCCTCTTGAGGAACCTGACCTTTCATGCAAAGTAACACGCCTTTTTCGTCTAAAACATGTTGCGTTAAATCCATAATTTCAGGCAAACTCGCAAATGCACGCGTCAAAACCATATCAAATCTATTTTCTACAATAAAATCTTCTACGCGACAGTGGGTCACTTTGACGTTAGGTAATTTCAATTCCAAGATAGCCTGCTGAACAAAGCGTGTTTTTTTTGCATTACTATCTATCAATTGAAACGCTATATCTGGCCGACATATTGCTAGCGGTATCCCAGGTAAACCTGCCCCTGTACCCACATCCATAATATGCAACCCTTGCAGGTAAGGCAAAATTGCTAAACTATCAAGCAAATGCAAATTCACCATGTCTTTGCGATGGCGAATAGCGGTCAAATTATAGGCTTTATTCCATTTTTCTATTAAATATATGAATGCCAATAATTTCGACACCATCTCCTCACTAACTGAAATATTTAGAACACCTAAACCTTCACATAATAATTCTTCGTCTTGATTCATGCCGCTTTCTTTTTCAAATGCACCAATAATAATGAAATCGCCGCCGGCGTAATTCCTTGCATTCGTGAAGCTTGCCCTAACGTTTCTGGGCGTTGTTTTTGTAACTTCTCAGACACTTCATTTGATAATCCTGACACTTCTTTATAGTCTAATGTAGCCGGCAATTTCAAATGGTCATAACGTAGAGATTTATCTATATCTGCCTGTTGACGAGTGATATAGCCTTGATATTTCGCTTGAATTTCAACTTGTTCTGCGACATCATCTGCAAACTCGTGACCCTCATCTAAAAACGATAATAAATTTTTAATGTCGACTTCTGGTCGTCGAAGCAACTCTGTTAAATTCGCTTCTTTGTTTAATGATTTCCCCCAAAACTGCGCTACTTTTTGCGCATTTTCAGTATCCAGATGAATCCATTTTTGTTTTAGGTTTTGCTGTAATTGATCAATGCTTTCCTGTTTAATTTCAAAAGCCTGCCAGCGTTTATCATCTACCAAATTTAATTCACGTCCTTTTTGCGTTAAACGTAAATCCGCATTATCCTCACGCAACAGCAAACGATATTCTGCACGACTCGTAAACATTCGATAAGGCTCTTGTGTTCCACGCGTAATTAAATCATCAATCATCACGCCAATATACGCTTCATCTCGACGCGGACACCAGCCTTCAAGACCTTGCGTCAATCTAGCTGCATTTAAACCCGCAATTAAACCTTGAGCCGCAGCTTCTTCATAACCGGTTGTCCCATTGATTTGACCTGCAAAAAATAAACCGTCCAAATGTTTTGATTCAAGTGTCATTTTTAAATCCCGTGGATCAAAAAAGTCATACTCAATTGCGTAGCCTGGACGCATAATTTGCGCATTTTCAAATCCTAACATCGAACGGACAAATTCATATTGCACATCAAAGGGTAAACTTGTAGAGATCCCATTTGGATAAATTTCGTGTGTGGTTAAACCTTCTGGCTCAATAAAAATTTGATGAGAATCGCGATCTGCAAAACGAACGATTTTATCTTCAATAGAAGGACAATAGCGTGGTCCTATACCTTCAATTACCCCAGAGTACAATGGTGATCGATCAAGACCATTTCGAATGATATCGTGGGTTTTTTCATTGGTGCGCGTGATATAACAGGGTATTTGCTTAGGATGCTGCTGAGCATTGCCTAAAAACGAAAAGACTGGCACTGGTGTGTCGCCATGCTGTTCTTCTAATACAGAAAAATTAATTGTTCGTGCGTCAATACGGGGGGGCGTGCCTGTTTTAAGTCGATCAATACGCAAAGGTAATTCATGTAATCGCGCGGCTAATGCATTAGACGCAGCGTCACCTGCCCTTCCACCACTGTAGTTCTCAAGACCAATATGAATTTTACCGGCTAAAAAAGTTCCCGCTGTCAAAACGACTGAACGCGCCATAAAATCAAGGCCCATCAATGTTTTCACACCAATCACTTGTGATCCTTGAATAATTAAATCAGCAACAGTTTGCTGAAACAGCATCAAGTTTGGCTGATTTTCTAACGCACTGCGAACAGCTTGTTTATAAAGCTGACGATCGGCTTGTGCACGCGTTGCTCGAACCGCTGGCCCTTTACTTGCATTGAGAATTCGAAACTGTATCCCACCTAAATCAATGGCTTGCGCCATAATACCGCCAAGCGCATCAATTTCTTTAACCAAATGCCCTTTGCCAATTCCACCAATTGCCGGGTTGCAACTCATTTGCCCGAGCGTGTCAATATTCTGAGTCAAGAGCAATGTTTGCGCACCCGTCCTAGCCGCTGCAAGCGCAGCTTCAGTTCCTGCGTGACCACCACCCACCACAATAACGTCAAATTCTTTTTTAAATTTCATTTTGTATTAAAGCCACAAGTTCAGGTAAGGAATTGAGGATATAGGTTGCATTCAAATCAGCCATCGTATATTGCCCAGCGTAACCATAGGAAACCGCAACCGTTATACATTCAGCCTGATTTCCCGCACTAATATCGTTAATTGAATCACCTATCATCCACGTTCTACTTGGATCTACCCCTATTTTTTTCGCGGTTTCAAGTAACGGTATTGGACTAGGTTTCATTTTAGAAAATGTATCACCCGATGCAATAAAGTCAAAATAAGGAGCCAGTCCCGCTGTTTCCATCAACGGATGAGTGAAACGAGCGGTTTTATTTGTGACGCAAGCCAGCTTTAATCCCATTTCTTTTAATTCTTTTAAAGTAGTCAGTACACCGTCATATAAACAACTATGTACCCAATCATTCGCAGCGTAATACGTATTAAATAACGCAAACGCTGCGTCAAAATCTACCGGATCTGATTCAACATGCCAACCGCCAACGAGTGCGCGTTTCACCAGCACATCAGCACCATTACCAATCCATTGCTGAATACTTGCCTGTGAATGCGGCGGTTTATTTAATTGCGACAGCGCAAAATTAACCGCTTCGGCCAAATCAGGGGCAGAATCAATCAACGTACCGTCTAAATCAAAAATAATCAGCTCTGGTTTCATCGTCATTAAACGGCTTTCGCAAGCTCGGCACGCATTTCATCAATGACTTTTTTATAGTCAGGTTGACTAAAAATGGCTGATCCTGCAACAAAGGTATCTGCACCTGCCGCTTTAATTTCACGGATATTATCCACTTTCACGCCACCATCAATTTCAAGGCGAATATTACGTCCACTCTCATCAATGCGTTTTCTCACTTCACGCAATTTCGTTAAGGCAGAAGGAATAAATGATTGACCACCAAAGCCTGGATTGACAGACATCAATAAAATCATATCGATTTTATCCATCACATAATCCAAATAATGGAGCGGTGTACTTGGATTAAAAACCAAACCTGCTTGGCAACCTTGATCTTTAATCAATTGCAATGTGCGATCAACATGGACAGAGGCTTCGGGGTGAAAGGTAATAATACTTGCACCCGCTTTGGCGAAATCAGGAATAATTCTATCCACAGGCTCAATCATTAAATGCACATCAATTGGTGCTGTCACGCCATGTTTACGGAGAGCTTCACACACCAAAGGCCCAATCGTAAGATTAGGTACAAAGTGGTTATCCATCACGTCAAAATGCACAACATCCGCACCTGCCTTTAATACGTTATCCACTTCTTCGCCCAATTTTGCAAAGTTTGCAGATAAAATTGACGGTGCAATCCAATTATCATTCATAGGTAAATCCTCTTTATACTTAAAATTAAAAAATAGTTAATTAATGGCGTCAATGCCTGTGTGACATTAACAAACCAAAAAATAGCGTGGAAATCAATGCTTATAATACTTATTCTGTTTTGATATCGTCATGTAGGAGAAAATATATCGCCTCAATCAATCCTTCACTATCATCATTGGGTTTCATCAATACACCATCATTATTTTGCGAGTTTTGCTCATTTCGACTCGCTAATTCAGCTTGAATTAGCGAGTCGTCACCTTGCGATGACAGTGTCAACAAATAGATTGTTTTTGACTCTTCTTCGTTTAAAAAATTAATGACATTGGTTAAAACACCTTCTGAATGATAATTAACGTAGTAATTATATTTTCCTTTTTCATAATCGGTAATTTTAATTTCACTCTGTTTGAGTGCCATTCCTAATGTACGCCAAGCTTGCGTTATGGGCTGTTTAATTAATACACGCTTATTTACATCGTCACCGAGTAGCGTGACCGTCGAATTGAGTCCTGGACGTTTTTTCTTAGGTTCGATACTGTCATCAATAATTATATTGCTATTTTGTGTATTTTTTTGCAGCGCTAATGTGGGCGGTCGCTCGAGCATTGCGGTATCATGATAGCGACTACTGCGACTCGAACATGCCAGCACCAAAAAACTTAACGCAAAAACTACGACAGCATTTTGTTTCTTAATCATATTTTATTCACAATAAAACAAGCGATGCGTCAACACTGGAAATCCGGCGCGAACCTTAACCAATCTTTCATGATCAATTTCAGCAGATACAAACCCACTGCCCGTTTTATAACAATCTAACACCACACCCCACGGATCAATAATCATGCTATGACCGTAAGTTCGACGACCATTTTTGTGGAAGCCTCCTTGATTAGGAGCGATGATGTAACATAAATTCTCAACAGCACGAGCCCGTAATAATAACTCCCAATGGGCAGCACCTGTTTCAGCAGTAAAAGCAGAAGGCACAATAATCACTTCAGCACCTTGCTCACTCATTTTGCGGAAAAATTCAGGAAAACGTAAATCGTAACAAACCGCAATACCCACTCGTCCAAAAGGAGTATCAATAACTAAGGCTTGATTACCTGCTTCAATGGAATCGGATTCACGATAAATTTCGTTAGTATTTGGAACATGTACGTCAAACAAATGCACTTTGTCATAACGTGCCACACGTTGCCCTAAATGATTGTAAATTAAACACGCCGCACGCACTTTATGCTCATCCGTACCTGCGATTGGAATTGTGCCACCCACAATCCATACACTGTATTTTTTTGCAGTTGTTTCTAAAAAATTTTGAATAATGCCTAAACCATCCGCTTCCTTTGCATGAACTTTATCCAGTTCATTATTACCCATTAACGCAAAATTTTCAGGCAATGCAACTAATTTTGCCCCTGATTTTACCGCTTCAGCAATCAGTTTTTCTGCTTCTAATAAATTTGCGCTAATATTTGGACTTGACGCCATTTGAATGGCAGCACATTTACTCATGATAAGCCTCTTTAGAATTAAATTGTTGGTATAGCCATGGAAACTGCGTCAACTGTCCCCAGGTTTTTTGCATTAAGCCTTCGTTTTCATGAAGTGCAATCACTTGCGTATTTCCCCATGTCCCTGTGATTTGATATTGCGATCCAAAGAAAAAACCTTCTTGATCTTTACCCGTCAAGGTTTGCCCGACTAAATTCATTATTTTTCCTATAATTGTACCAGCAATAGGAACCGCGTCAGCACTTTTAGGTGTCACATTTACTAAATAATTCACATTTTCAGCCACAAAATCCGTATCACCTTTTAAGAGAATTTTCGCTGGAATAGCATCCACTATAAGATTTTGCGTACTTGCTTTGCCTTGCAGAAAGTCAAAATGTCCACTAATCGTGTTAAACATTAACCCTTCTTGATAGAGATCACTAAAATCTAAACTTAATCTTTTTAACCACTGATCAAGCGCCAACATACCTAGTATTCGCGCAAAACCGGGTTCAATACTTAAAATTCGTCCATTTTTCAAATTCAGCTCTGCTTGTCCGTGCATTTTTTCCAAGCTAAATTGCTGCGGAGACCCTTGCCAATCTAGATTAATACTGATGTCACCTGTCGTTTCAGAAATATCTTTGGTGATCCCTAAATTTGAAAATAATTGCCCCGCTTTGAGTAAAGTCAATTTACCGCGCAAGTCTGTTTGCAAAATTGGTGCATTAAACCATTCACCCGTTAACGTCAAACTATGTGTTGGCGCTTCTAAAGTAATCGTTTTAAAGCCAATACTACTGGATAGAACTTCTGTTTCAATGGTTAGTTTCCCTAATTCACAGTCCTGCCAATAAGTCCGTTGACTCTCTAAAAATAACGTAGGCAACTTCGTGAAATTTGTCGGCAACGATACAGCAGCAGTTGAACCCGTCTCATCAGTGGATTTTAATTGTTTAAAGAAAGCTAAATCAAATTTATCAAGCTTCAACTTTAAAACACCTGTTTGCGTCGTTTTCTCCGGCATAGTCCAAAGCAACTGCCCTTTAGCAAACGGACTATCTAAAACACCGCGCCACGATGTTAAATCATGTTTTAAAACCAAATCAAATTTTCCCAATGCAGCTTTTTTCCAAAATGCATGATCACTTTGCATAGCGAATGTATGAATAGTGGCCACCGTATTTTCTACTTTCTCTGTCGAATTAGGCATTTGTAAAACCGCAAGTTTCAGCCACTCTTGTAGCATCAAGTTATCGCGCACAATTTTAACAGCAATTCCTTCATTTTGTGGTAATTCAACCTTCCCCTCACCAAGCAGTACTTCGCCACGTTGAAATCGCTTATTCTTAGTATCAACTATTAAAGCAGCTTTCAATTGCGCGTTATAATTCACCATCAACGGCACCATTAAATTATCACCTAATGTAAACATCATGCTTAACGGCGTTTTTTGCCATTTTTCCTTAGAAAGTTCATCAGGCAGATTTAATACGACGCCTTCTAATTGGGATTGAACTTGCAATGTCACCGCTTTTTGCTCTTTAGGTAAATTCAATGTTAATTGATAATCACTGACCCCTTCAATCCAAGGTTTTTGCTGAGTTGTTGCAACTAACGAAGATAATTTTAATTGTGAAAACAAATCCTCAATTGCCACAGTGCCTAAAACATGAATTACGGTCTGTTTATCATCATTTTCTAATGTTATTTGAATCGGCTTTTTAAATGCGACCCCATTGATCACATCGCTAAAAACGCCATCTTCAGTAAACTTCAACACCCCATTAAGAGAGCTGATAGGTAAATCTAATGATTTCACCTTTAATTTAGCCTGATGAAATTGTGCTGAGCCTTTCACTTTTGGCAAAAAACCATCTTCTAGTGGTATTTGTAAATCTAAACCTACTTGCGAACTGCCTTGGGGCGTCACGGCATTTAAAATAGTATCAAAAGAGGCGTGTAAGGGTGTATTTTTCATGAAATCAAGAATAGCCATGACGGCACCATCAAGTTCACCCTTAATAGATACATAATGACTCGTTGACATTGAAGGAATAATCACTTCAGCAGACTGAATAATGGCGTTTTGTGCCATCCCCTCTAGATTAACGTATAAACTATCTTGAAAAAAACGTACGTTAGCATTTAAATTCGTTAATGACGGCCAGTTGGGTGCATAAAAAAGTTGCGTATCTTTTGCATCAAAAAGAACTTCGAAAACCCCTTGATTTTTATAAAAAGGAAACTCCGCAGGATTGCCATAAAGTAAAAATTGTCCATTCTTTAACTGCCCTTTTTCAAATGCACGATCAAGCCATGCAACCGTATATTTCCCCATCACACTAACGGGTAAATAACGAAACACTTGTGTTGCATCATCTGCTGAAAAACGTGTTTGTAAATCTATAAAATTGGCGCCATTTTTCGACAAAGTGTATTTCACCCGACTTTCACTGTGAATATCTTTATTATTCAACACAATTTGATCACTAGAAAAAATCCACGCATCCGGCATTTGCTGCCAATTTAATACCGTATTCAGTTGCAGCGTTGGAAAAGCGTCTCGAAATAATGACGGAATATACGCTTCAACTTTAGGTGCGTTTAACGACACATTCCCCATTTGTTCATTACCGAATACCACCCCGCCAATATGCTCAATGTGTAATTTTGAGGCAACATCATAAAAACTCAAATCATCAAATTCGCTGTGAATAGCGAATTTTTGCACAGCGGGTTGAGCAAATAAACGGATATGCTTCACGGTACCGCTTAATTTTGTTTGCTCAAAAGAAGAAATAGCCTTATCTGGCGCGAAAAAATGCACGAGCGAACTTAGCGGCGTAAGTTCTAATTGGGCTAAATCAAGCGCAATGCTGTTTTGTTTTGGATCATTTTCATTAATGGCCACGGAAATAGCGCCATTCATAGTCGTTTCTGGTAGCGTTAATTGCACTCTAGGGAGTGTCACACGCCATATTTCATTTTCATGTTGTAGCTGAAAAGCACTGCTTAACCTATTTATGTTTAAATTTGCATGATGTGGCCGAGTTAATACCAATTGAGACGAACTCACTCGACCATGGACATCCATAATTTGACCTTGCTTCCAGGTGGCAAACACCTGCAGATTTGCGTGACCTTTTGTAATGTTGAGCGAAAGCGGCAAAGGAAGTGCCGAAAAATCAACTAAATTTATTTTTTTGGACTCGATAAAAAGGGAACCATCCAATTGTTTAGGATCAAATGCGCTCCCTGTAAACTTCATCGACACCCGCAATGGCTCGGACTGTTGCTGTAATTGAGCGAGCACGTTAACACGATGTTCGTCACCCTCGTTCATGATAGCTATATTGACAGGTGAAATCTGGCGCGGTTCTGCATGTGTTTTTTCATCACGCCAAATGACCGAACTTTGCAGAATTTGATATTTTCTCCCTTGCAGTAACCAAAGCGGCTCACCTTCGCTCGCTTTTAAGCCTTCAATGCCAATAGTGTCATCTGTATGTCGAATAATGGTAATTTTCGCACCGACTAGCATGACGGAGGTGGCTGCCAGCAAATCTCGCTGTTTAATCAATTCCCAGGCATCTATACCTAAACGAATTTCTTTAAGTTGAATTTTTTCAGCGGCAATATTAAGTTGTAAAAGTCTTATTTCGGGCGTTAATCCGCGCAATTTAGCACGTAATTGCCCAATTTTGACGGGCGCATCAATAGCTTGACTCAATTGCGTTTCTAAATCGATTTTATAATTTTCTATACTCGCAAATAAAAAATGCACACCAATAAGTCCACCCGCTAAAGTGAGCAGTGTCCAGAACATCACATGTCGAGCAAATCGGGTTAAATGGTGTTTCATGCGTCAATTAAGTATAAATCGTTAATAGTATCAGGCGTTCCAGCCATTCATGACGATTTACCAGTCAGTCCTACGTTTTTGAGTAGATGAAAATGAATAGATTAGGCAATAAATAAGCCACAAAATAATGCGCTATTTTATGACGATAATCAACGCGTCTAAAACAAACCGAAAATAAGCAGTAAATCGTTTTATTAACTCCCCCAGGCTTTATCAAGGCGTTGAGCCGATACGGGAATAGCCGTTTTGAGTTGTTGCGCAAAAAGTGACACCGCAAATTCTTCAAGCATCCATCGAAAAGATTCTTGTTCAGGCGTCACCAGTTCTTTTTTACTGCGTTCAGCGACACATTTCCAATAACGCATTTGAAATTTTGCCAATTCATTGGCTTTTTGTAGCGTATTATCTCGTTTATCTAATCGGTATTGCATGGCTTTTAAATAACGCGGTAAATGTTTAAATTGCAAAAATGAAATCGTACGAATAAATCCAGCATAAATTAAAAAATTCAACTGCTCTGTGATACTTTTGACTAAAGGATCATTGGCATTCATTTTTTGTAAATCTGCGTGTAAATCACTGTAAAGTTTCATAATCTCCAGCGCGATAGTACTTAGTTCATTTGCACGCGTCACTAATTGACTTCTATTTTCATGCAAACTTTGCTCGAATGCGTTTTGTGTACGAATGGTTTTACCTTCCAAAAAAACGCTATTTAGCAATAAAGTTAAGATATCGTTTTTATAATCAGCTATCTGATCCGAGTTTAATATCGAATGGGCGGGCAGGCGATTATAAACTAATTCTAACCCGGCATTTTTGGGCATATTTTTGATGGCATAGGTGCATTCTTTGCGCTGATGGAGTTGAAACAACCGAATTAACCCTGCAATATGTTGCAACTGCGCTTTGCGCTGTGTATCAAAGATTTTCACTCCTACCGTATCACCCTCATCAACTAGTGAGGGATAGCCAATAAATGCTTGTCCTTTTTGCATAAAACTGTATTGTTCTGGCAAATCATCAAATGCCCATTGAATATATCCCGTGTAATTGAGCTCATCCGCTGCAATTTGATTAAAACTCTCACCTGCTTGCGTGACGTGCTTTGCCTGCAATTTTTTCAAGTCACGACCATAATCAAGCAAACGCCCTTCTTCATCAATGATACGGAAGTTCATTTTTAAATGTTCAACCAAACCCTGAAAGCTCCACGCATTCAGCGGAATGGCTTCATCCGTTAACTTACGCAATCGATTACCTAACCACTCTTCCAAAGCGCCTTTAAAGTCCGGCTCAATTTCAAGGCACCGTTTCACTGTTTCGGGAACAGGCACAAAATGCTTGCGAATATTTTTAGGCAATGCTTTCACAAGAGCAATACATTTTTCCTCAAGCATCCCCGGCACCAGCCAATCAAAAGGCGTTTGCGTCATCTGATTGAGTTGATGCACTGGAATAATTGCACTCACACCATCTTCATCATGCCCTGGCTCAAAACGGTATTGCAACGCGATGGTGAGTTTTCCGACTTTTTTGTGATCGGGAAAATCCCATTCATTCACAAAATCCTCACCCTTTTCGCGCGTTAAATCTTCTTTTGTTAAAAATAAAAATGCTTTATTGTCACGTTCGATCTTTTTACGCCATGTATCAAGTGTGACACCACTAATGATCTCAGCAGGTAATTTATGATCATAAAAAGCATACAGCCATTGCTCATCTTCGACTAAATCGACGCGACGACCTTTGTGTTGAATCATACCCACTTCTTCAAGTAATTTCTGATTCGCCACATAAAAAGGTGCATTACTGTGATAATCGTGATCCACTAATGCACTGCGAATAAAAATTTCTCGCGCCGATTTCGCATCAACATGATCATAAGGCAACTTTCTCCCCGCTTGCAGAGTCAAACCATGTAGCAACGTACGTGAATAGACCATGGCGCGCGCACTTTTCTTTTCCCAATGGGGATCATAATAATTATGTTTCACTAAATGCGTTGCGCAATCTTCAATCCACTCAGGCTCAACTCGCGCAACAGTGCGTGCATAGACCTTGCTGGTTTCAACTTGCTCCGCAGCAACTATCCATTTAGGGCGTAATTTATGCAGTCCCGACCCAGGGAAAATAAAAAACTTAAGACCCCGTCCGCCTAGATATTCATATTGTTCATGGCGAAAGCCAATATTGGATAATAAACCGGTTAATAATGCCCGATGAATTTGATCATAACTCGCGTCATTTTCATTTGGGTGCATTTTCAAGTCACCTTTTATAACTTGCAAAATTTGCGTGTGATTATCGTGCCATTCGCGCATACGCATATACGATAAAAAATTATCCGTGCAATATTTGCGCAACTTATTATTGGATAATTTTTTCTTCTGCTCCTCAAACACATTCCACAAATTCAGCAGCGTTAAAAAATCAGATTCTGGGTGCTTAAAAACCGCTTGTTTCGCATCAGCTTGCTGCATTTTATCCGCTGGTTTTTCACGCGGATCTTGAACACTCAGCGCAGCCACAATGATGCTTACCTCTTTTAGGCAAACTTGCTCCTGCGCGGCGATGAGCATTCGCGCTAATTTAGGATCAGTTGGAAATTTAGCGAGTTGTTTCCCGATTTCTGTTAGTTTTCCAGCTTTATCGAGCGCATTAACTTCAAGTAACGACGATTTACCATCACGAATCATTTTATCGTCTGGCGGTTCGATAAAAGGAAAATCGGCAATATCACCCAAATTCAACGCGGTCATCTGCAAAATAACGGCAGATAAATTTGTCCGCATGATTTCAGGCTCAGTAAATGGCGGGCGTGCATCGTAATCTTCGCGTGAATACAATCGAATACAAATGCCTTCTGCAACGCGCCCACAGCGCCCAGCACGTTGATTTGCACTTGACTGCGAAATTCGCTCAATAGGTAATCGCTGAATTTTACTGCGTGGACTATAGCGACTAATTCGTGCATGCCCCGTATCAATCACGCCACGAATATTTGGCACTGTTAATGACGTTTCGGCTACGTTTGTTGACAGTACAATACGAATTTTTCCGCCTTTGGGTTTAAAAACACGCTCTTGCTCACTCACGCTCAGTTTTGAATACAGTGGCAAAATTTCATATTGATTGGGATGGTGTTTTTTAAGTGATTCGGTGGTTTCACGAATTTCATGCTCGCCACTCAAAAAAATCAACATATCGCCTCTTAAATCACGAGAAAGTTCATCAACTGCCTCTAAAATAGCCTGTTGCAAATCATCCGTTGTTTCATCTTCCTCATCTTCTTTGGCTTCAATAGGACGATAACGCATTTCAACGGGATATGTTCGACCTGAAACTTCAATTATGGGCGCATGGTTAAAATGCGCTGAAAAACGCTGTGTATCAATGGTTGCGGAGGTCACAATCAATTTTAAATCGGGACGTTTAGGCAATAGCCATTTCATATACCCGAGTAAAAAATCAATATTTAAACTACGCTCGTGCGCCTCATCAATGATAATAGTGTCATATTGACTCAAAAATGGATCATTTTGCGATTCAGCCAGCAAAATACCGTCGGTCATCAATTTAATTAACGAATCAGCATGCGTTTTATCATTAAAGCGAATTTTATAACCTACCGATTTCCCAATTGACTCGCCAAGTTCTTCAGCGATGCGATCAGCAACAGTCCGCGCTGCTATTCGACGAGGCTGTGTGTGACCAATAAAGCCAGCCGCACCCCGTCCAATTTCTAAACAAATTTTAGGTAACTGCGTCGTTTTTCCTGACCCCGTTTCACCACACATAATCACAACTTGATTATTTTTTATCAACTGCGCAATGTCCTCTTTTTTACCTGTGACAGGTAAATCAGGGAAATTTAATGCAGGGAAACTTGCACGACGTTTTTCATATTGCGCGGATGATGTGTCGATGCGACGACGCAGCGTATCAAAAGCAGAAAGTTCAGCTTTTTTATTACGACGCAATGCATCAAGTTGCCGCTTTAAACCATGACGGTCTTTTGCTAAACAGAATGAAAGTTGTTTTGAGAGCTGAGTAATTAAATCGGAGGTTAACATCAAAAATGCCGCACAAATAAAAGCAATTATACGTTATCCTTCTTGTAATTTGTGCTGTCGCACGATTTAAACATCACTTTCAATCAGGGGCCTTATCGAGAATTTCAACACTAACTGACATATTTAACGCTAATACGGCAGGGCCAAATTGATTAAAAATAGCGACATCAGTAGCATCACGCCCATACGCCACGCGAACTCGCCCGCCTTTTGGTTGCTTTTGCGTAGGATCAAATGTGTACCACCGACCACCGACGTATGCTTCAAACCACGCGTGAAAATCCATCGGTTCAAGTCCGTGCAAATAACCCACCACCATCCGCGCTGGAATACAAAGTCCACGACAAAGTGCAATGCCAAGGTGAGCTAGTTCCCGGCAAACGCCTTCGCGTTGCAGGTTTACTTCTACCGCAGAAAGTTGAAAATGCGTCGAGTTTGAATTAAAGCGAATGTTTTTTTGTATCCACAATACAATTTCACTCACTTGATCGTAACCTGGTTTTGCGTCGCCCACAATCTCTCGCGCTAAATCAACAAAACGATCCGATTCGCAGTAGCGGGTAGGCAGTAAATAAGTCAACACATTGTCAGGCAAATACTCAATATTTTCAAACGGAGCGCCAACACAGACGTCAATATCCTCTGCCGTTAAAATATCTGATGATGTATGAATAGAAAAATCCCCTGACGGCGCAATTAATCGCTGACAAAGATTGCCGTAGTTATCGGTAAACTCAACCACCGGCACACTTGGCTTGACCGTATAAGATTCACGAGAAACCCACTGCTCAACCCCACTACGCGGGCGAAGCATGAGTATAAAAGGCGTTTCAATACCGAGTTCAAAACTCATAATACAGCCAGTTCGAAGCCACATTGCACTTTCCCTTTTGTTTGCTGAGTGATCGCTATCACATGCGATTTGAAGAAAACCCTTTTTTTACTTTTCCATCAACGTCATTAGGAGATTAACTAGCGTTGCAAAATCTTCTGCACCACGACTTTTTGGGGCATAATCGCGCACTGGTTTCGCACTTCCAAACGCTTCAGCTAATTTAATATCATTACGAATACCACCTAGTACGCGCAAAGTACCAAATTGACGAGTCATTTGTGAATTTATTTCGCGATGTTGCCGCACATTACCAGCCACCATCATAGGTAAAAAACCTAAAATTTTCAGTGTAGGATTTTGCTCTGATATGATTTTGAATAAAATGCGTACTAATTGACGCACACCTTCAAAAGAAAGAGGATGAGGAACATATGGCACAAGTACCCATGTGCCGGCACAAAGCGCATTTAAAAGAAGATTATCTAATGAGGGCGGTGTATCAACAATCACTAAGTCAAATTTTTCTGACACCGCGTCTTGACTCAATGCCCTCAAAAGTAATTGTTGATCATGACCACATCGGTCATGCTGAAAAGCGGTATTCGCTGGTAATAATGAAACATTTTCAACACACGTTTGACGCACGCAACCTAAAATAGACCAATTTGATTCGGTAAACATATCGTGAACTGTCGACTCACCTACATTCACTTTCACGCCCAAACCTACCGCGCAATGCCCTTGCGAATCTAAATCAATAAGCAACACTCGCTGACCCTTAGCTGCAAATTCAGAAGCAAGATTCACTGACACCGTGGTTTTCCCTGCACCACCTTTTCGATTACTAATGACCAAAACGTTCATGCGCTCACTCATAAACTTAATGTTTCTTGAATCACATCTTGTAGTTCTTGATGTGTAAAGGGTTTTTGCAAAATACCTTTGACGCCTAACATTTCAGCTGAATCTAAATTAAATCCGGCTGTAATTGCGCGTCTCCCGCCTGAAATGGCAATAATGGGCAATTGAGGATTCGCTTTAAGTAGTTCCATAATCACCTCAATTCCATCTTTATTTGGCATTATGATATCGGTAATAATTAAATCCGGTTTAAATTGATGAAAGCTTCGCACACCCTCTTCACCATCTTGCGCCATGAAAACTTGATGACCATCACGCGTTAGCATCTTTTTTAATAAATCACGCAATTGCTCTTCATCGTCAATTACTAATATTTTCGCCATTAATAAAACCTTTCCGAAAAAATAAAACCTCTCATTCTATTCTCACATAATGCCACACATTAGAAAAGCTCAAATTTAGGTGGAGAATCCTCCGCATCTTTTGCTTGTAAACGCTTACTTTGGTGCGACATACCAGATTAAAATCACCAAAAAGGCCTCTATTTAGCGGCCTAATCTAAAATCTAACGTCGAATAAAAAACTATAGAAAACTCCGCCAGCACAAAAATAAATCCCGTCCTAATGAAAAAATCACCCTGCACCTTTTGGAGCTAAGCATTATTTTTCGATTGTCCAGCCAGGATATTGTTATGCTCCGGGTAGAACTTGCTTAATGACTTTGAGTAAGTCTGCGCCGCCCACCGGTTTCACAAGCCATCCTGTTGCACCGGCTTGTTTGCCCTCATCACGTCGACTTTGTTGGCTTTCGGTGGTGAGCGTTAAAATCGGTAAAAAACGAAATCCTGGTAGCGCACGCGCTTTTT
>JBDLTP010000063.1:0-31183 GCA_039805765.1 Pseudomonadota bacterium | reverse complement strand
TCTCGCGTATCTCGGTAAGTCGCGTATTTAAAGACGCAGGGGATATGCTCAATCTGACGATCAATACCCACTCTATGCGTAAATCACGCGGCATGGCGATGTTTAATGATGGGGTCGCCATTGAGAAAATTGCGCAGGTACTCAATCATTCTAATACGACTTCAACGCTGCGTTACCTTGGCATCACCCGTGAGGAAATTATGAGAACGTATGATGATTATGAGTTGTAAGTAGTTGTAAAACGATAGTACGCCCGTACTAAGATGTAAAATTATTTATTAAAAAATAAAAACCATGATATTTTTAAAAATTATTTAATTTATGGGGTAATTTATGGCTAGTACGTTTCGCAATACAAAAAATATGATAATACCAGTAAAGGGGGAATATTCAGATTTTTTAGTTAGTAGTAATTACGCTGATACAATAACGTTTGACAGATATCAATACCCACAAAAATATAGTTATATCTCAGATTTTTATACTTTAGCAGGAAATGATGTAGTAAATGTTACTCAAGAATATAGTCGAATTGATCTTGGATTGGGTAACGATACACTTAACATGGATTATTATTTTAACGAGAATAGTTCTGAAGGAGCAACAGCTTATGGTGGTAGTGGTAACGATAGTTTAAATGGTGGAGTGAATGATGATGAACTTCATGGAAATAACGGCTTAGACAGTATAATAGGTAATGATGGAAGTGATAAAATTTATGGAGGCGGAGATAGAGATACTTTATTCGGTGGAAATGGTGATGACATTTTAATTGGGGATTGTGATAGTTATACCCCGCAATCTTTTTGTTGGGACGATTGGAATTATAAAGAAACCGCTGGTACTGGTGATGTAATTGATGGTGGTGATGGAGAGGATATTATTATTGGAGATGAAGGTATAGATACGTTAACTGGTGGCTTAGGTCAAGATACTTTTGTTTATGAGAATATTGATGAAATTGGGGACATAATAATCGACTTCGAAACCGGTTATGGCGGCGATTTATTTTTATTAAACAATAGAGTTTATGCACAATTAGGGTGATTAAGAATATCGTAGCCACTTTGTAATAAATTCAAGGTGTGCGCCATGTTTCTCGAACCAATGTTACGCAAAGAACCCACATGGATAAAAATATTCACGGGTATTCGTGCGGAGGATTTTTGGTTGATGATAGACAAAATGGAAAGCGAATTTTACGAATATGAGCTTAAACGACATAATCGAGATAACCGTAAGCGAGGAATTGGAGCGGGACGAAACTTTGAACAATCACTGGCACAACGCACGATTAGTGTGTTGGCATATCTACGTTTGAATACCTCACAGACTGTTATTGCTACGATGTTTGGCTTGCAGCAATACGAAATATCACGCGATTTACGTCGATTGTTACCGTTGATTCGTGATGTTCTGCCGTGTCCTGAAGTATGGGAAGTAAATGATGATGACTTCACGGCAATGTTTCCAGAACAATTAGAGGACGGACTTGCTTTGATCGATGCGACTGAACAAAGGGTGTCGCGTCCAGGAAAAAATAATGAAATTCGGAAGTTGTTTTTTTCTGGGAAGCAGCATGAATTTACCTTGAAAACGCAACTCGCAACAGATGGAAATTGGCACATCGCGGCAGTCAGTGTGCCTGTTCCTGGTTCAGTTCACGACAAAAAACTCTGCGATCAATTGCAAACTTTAGAACGATTACCAACAGGCTGTGAAGCTGCGGCAGATAAAGGATACCAAGGCTTGGTAACGGATACTGTGAGTACGTTAAGCACTCGCGATGTCGAAACAGGTGTTGAAAAAAAAGTGCCTCGCGTGAAGGCTTACACACCATTTAAAAAACCAAAAGGACAAGTACTCACTGAGGAACAAAAAGCGTTTAATCGTGCTTTAGCCTCAATTCGGATTCGCGTAGAACATTGCATCGGCTGGATAAAAAACTGGAAGATTCTTTCTGAACGATTTCGTTGTTCACATTCCATTTATGGGTTGGTCATGCAAACTACTTGTGGACTTGTGAATCAACAAACACTTCGCTGGCAAATGATTAAAGGTTCATCTGCTTATTGTGCATAAACTCTAATATATTTTTGGAATCGGCATTTTTAACTAATAACGAAGATCCGAGCAATCTAGTGAAATTTGTCCAAAGTGGAAATGATACATTGCTTCAAATAGACCAAGATGGAACTGGAAAGGCGACGTCATTTAAAACGTTAGCAACATTAAAAAATGTCATTGCTACAGATATTGATACAGCTCAAATTATCGTCGGCTCACCTATCGAGGTTCCGAAGATTCCTAATAACTTACCAACAGGTTCAATCACTATTAACGGAACTTCTACCGTTGGAAGCGTTCTATCAATTACAAGTTCAGTTAAAGATGCTGATGGGTTAGGGCAATTCAGCTATGAATGGAATAATGATTTAGGCGTTTTCTCTACAGACTCCACTGTTAAACTAACTGAAAATGAGATCGGAAGTAAAATTTGGGCAACCGTTAGCTATACCGATTCATTAGGAACACCAGAACAGGTCACAAGCGGCCAGACGGCTGTTGTTTCGATTGTTGCCGTAAGTACTAAACCAACAACGGGTAACGATTTACTTACAGGAACAGACAAAGCCGACAAAATTTCAGCTTTAGCTGGTGATGATACATTGAAAGGTGGATTAGGAAAGGATGTTTTAACTGGTGGAGCTGGTTCAGATATTTTTAAATTTAACGATGTAAAAGAAACAGGTTCAACTCCAAGTACCTGCGACACTATTACTGATTTTAAAAGTATTGATGGAGATAAAATTGATTTATCGAGTTTAGCGACAGCCAACGGTATAGGATTAAATTTTATCGGTAGTAACCCATTTGATAATCCTGACGCTACAGGCGAAATAAGATTTGATAGTAAAACTCATATTTTATACGGAAGTATAAACGCAGATAATAAACCTGAGTTCGCTATTTTATTGAGCGGTGTTAGCAGTTTATACGAAAGCGATTTTATTTTTTAATTACTTAAACGCACCTTTACAAATTGAATAAAGGTGCGTTTTTATAAATTTTATTGATTATCTGGTTCTTTCTTACAACTAGGAAGTTGACATTAGCAATCAATCGTTCCGTATTCTTCAAATAGCGTTTAGTAGTAAAGCATAGAATATTTAAGTATGGTCAGTGGGACATTATGCGTTACCTCCATATTTAACTCTGCGCTAATTTGGACGACAACACAGGATTACTGTCTAAATTTAAATGGACTTACCCTTTATGGTTAAATCAGAACTGGTTCAATTCCTTGCCACTAAACAACCCCATCTTAGCCATTCCGACGTGGATGCAGCCGTCACGCTACTCATCAATAAGATAATCAATGAGTTAGCCAGTGGTGGACGCGTCGAAATACGAGGCTTTGGAGCATTCTCACTCAAGCACTATAAATCTAAACTTGGACGGAATCCCAGAACAGGTGAAATCGTTTCTGTTCCTCAAAGATATGGTGTCCATTTCAAGCCCGGTGGTGATATGAAAGCACGAGCGAATGCGTCGGCAAGTGAGTATAAGATTACCGAATAAGTATGCAGGTCAGCTAACATCAAACTATCTAGGTTAGAAGGAAAACTAAGACCGTTAAATCAGATTTAAATTCCTTAACGTATATTTTCGCCCCGTTACTCACGTTTCGAAAGCTATTGAAACATCCAAACGCTTCAGTCGGGGTTGCAAACCCCGACCGGCACAGGCTTAACTTAATGAAATTGGGTCAGCCCCCATTTTTTCCTAGTTATCTACTAATTTGAGTCAATCGTGCTTAGTGGCTTTGTGCCAAAAGCCGACAGAGGGATACAAAACATTCAGTTTCTGAAGAACATTTAAAATTGTATATTATGCTAGTGTGTATAATCGTAACGCCATCAACACTTAGGAACTATGTATAGCTACGAAATTACACTAAATTCAAATAGTTACTATCGATTGAAATTCCTTAACGGGGTTTATATTCCGAATTCCCTGTCGACCCCAAATCAAAAGCAAGCCGACGACTAATAATTTAATTTTGTTTAGTCGCACGACTACCACCCGATAACATCTTTAACCCACCTAGCACCGCCGCCAGTTCATAAGCACCCAAACCAGCCGCAATCAGAATAAAAAGCCACATCAAAATAGCAGTTGCATCATAAGCAACCTCAGAATCAAGCCTGAATATTTGCGGTTCAACGTGTAAAACATCTTGCCTCAAACTTGGAGATAACCGCCCTTCTTCTGATGCAGCAATAACGAAAATACCCGCCGACCTCACGCACGACTGAACTAATTTGAGCTTGCGACCGTTCAAGTTATGCGCGTCATCGACAAATAACAACGCTTCGGTTTCTTCGAGATACAACGGCAAAGCGTCTAAACGTTCATGCGCTTTGAGTTTTGACCAGTGCCGTTCCTCATCTGGATTAAAGCGTAACGCCCACCACAGCTCAAAATGTTTGCCGTCTGTCCACGCGGTCAACGGCAACAACGCAGATAAATACACTGGTTTATGCTCTGAACGTGTAGCCCAAATCCGTGCGTAATCTTTGTATAACCTATCCAGCCAATAGCTTTTACCGCTTGAATGCGCCCCTGTGATTAATACCGATTGACGAGTTTTAATCTGGTGTTCTTCGATAACATTGCCATATTTACGGTCTTTTTTAACAACCATTGCTTTTGCACGAGGTTTTCCGTCTTTTGCGACTCTGTTCTGCCGTTTTATTTTTAAAAATTGCATAAATTACCTCAAAAAATTGGAAAAAAACGTCACGAAAGAATTGTAAAAAATCCACGAAATTAAGGGGGACACCAAAGTTAAAATTAGATACCTTATTCATCTAAATATAATCACACAGCATTATATACAGTTATCTAAGTATAATGCTCATTATAAATAGATAACTCAAACAACTGGAGACCATCAAATGGCTATATACGCATACCTCAGAGTGAGTACCGACCAGCAGGACGTTAATAACCAACGCCACGGCGTTATTCAGTACGCACGTTCAAAGGGTTGGGGTACTCGACAATCAGATACAGAAGCGGGTGTAGGCTTGATATTTTATGAAGATACAGCCAGCGGCAAGAAAGATTGGCGAGGTCGTGACCTAGGAAAATTGATAGCAATGGCAAAGCCTCAGGACGTGCTTATAGTGTCAGAAATTTCCAGACTGGCACGTTCCACACTGCAAGTTTTAGAGGTTCTGCAAGAGTGTACAAAGCATGAAATCATCGTTCATATAGCTAAAAATAATATGATTATGGATGGCTCATTGAACGCGAAAATTACCGCTACTGTGTTGGGATTAGCTGCCGAGATTGAACGTGAGTTTATCAGCCAAAGGACTACCGAAGCTCTAGCCAAGCGTAAAGAAGCAGGTTTGCCTTTAGGTAGACCCAAAGGCAGTGTTAATCGCACTAGAAAGCTAGATACTAAAAAGGAGGAGATCAGAGACCTGTTAGCTAAAAACGTTCATAAAACCAGCATTTGCAGAATGTTTGATTGCACACCGCAAACACTTTACACATGGATGGAAGATAACGACCTAGGCAGATTTATCAAATCAGATAAGCCAAAGTTATCCACAAAATCTGTTGATAAGTCAGGCAAGAAATAAGATACACACCGCGCTATTAATGGCTTGCAGTTAGATTGTACAGATTTAAAGCAAAAGCTGGTTACTGTACCAAGGTGTGAGAGTTGCGTGTTATCTCAAACGTGCTGGTTTACCCGTTCGGGGCTAAAGCCCCTCACTAGCGTCCGCCCCCCGCCTCCCCCGCCCGCCCAAAAAACCCGCCACAGTTGCCCCCTGAACGCTCATCTTTTTTCCCACGTTCACCTTGCCCTTGAACGTTCAGCTCTTTTTCCAAGGGGCGGGTTTTTGGTCGTGCTGGAGGCGGGGGGATTTAAAATCAAAAGCAAGAGCAACGACCACCACGAACTTGCCCGTGCTGATTGCTTAAAATCTGAGTTACCAGTGCGGGAGTTAAGGAAATGTGCTGTCGCACAAAGCTTAATCAAAATCTGAGTTACCAGTGCGGGAAAGAAGTCCACGGTATGAAAGATGCTGACTTCGTACAGTCGCTCTGGTGCTTGCTAAATGAGCGCACCCCCAGCAAAAACACGCCATTCAACATAATGTAAGGATATTATGCGAATTTTGGACGGGAAAAGCACCCGCCCAAAAGTCGCATAATTTACACTATGTTAAATGTCATTTATTTTGCTAGGGGTGCGACCAAGAGCATTTAAATGGGGCTGTCGCCCCAAACCCCACAAATCGACACCTCGGTGTCTCCCATGAGGCTACGCACCAATCTAATACTCGCTTCCGCTCCGCTATGCTTCGCATACGCTACGCTACGGCTCAGACAAAGGAGGCTACGCACTGGTTTTAAATGGGGCTGCCGCCCCAAACCCCGCGAATCGCTCCGCTCCCAAGTGGCTACGCACTGATTTTAAACAAGCGGTCGCTACGCGACCGCCAAACAAAACCTATCGCTCATGATCGCTACGCATCGACCCTCAGCACCGCCTATGATTAGCGCACCTTATCGCGTTATAGAGTGTTGATTGCATAAAAAAACTGTGAAGTTGTTGGCTTCACGGCTGATATGATGGATTTCAGCTATCTTACAAGCTATCATGATTAAAATTAAATATTACGGATATTCTTTCCTATGGGTTCATGTTGTGACGATAATTGTGCAATTGAAAAATTGCGCGAAAAACAGCGAGGAACGCTTAAAGCCGTTCTCGTTATTAATGCGGTTATGTTTATTGTTATTGCAGGAGGAGCGTTTTATGGGAAATCAACCGCTCTGCTTTCAGATAGCTTAGATAATCTTGGAGACGCATTAACGTATGGATTAAGTCTATATGCCGTCTCTAAAGGTACTACCACTAAGGCAAAAGTGGCATTGTTTAAGGGCGGATTGATATTCATTGGGGCTTGCGTGGTATTGGCACAAATAATCCAGCGGCTTATTGTGCCTGCACTACCCTCTTATGAAATCATGGGGGTTTTTAGTTTGGCGGGTTTGGTGGCAAATTCGTTGTGTTTGTTTCTGTTGTGGAAGCATAGAAATGAAGACATCAATATGAGTTCTGTGTGGGAGTGTTCAAGGAACGACATAGCCTCGGGTTTGTCCGTCTTTATTGCAGCGGGGGCGGTTTGGTTTTTTGAATCGGGATGGGCGGATATTTTTGTCGCCTCCTGTCTTGTTGTTTTGTTGCTCAATTCTTCTTTTCGTGTTATACGTTCAGCGGTCAAAGAATTGCGCGGTAACTTCAAAAAATAACAGGAATTTATATGTCCCACAATCACAACAATCAACATAATCATGACCATCACCACCATCAAGTAAGTAATTACAATTTTGCTTTTGCTATTGGTATTTTACTTAATACCATTTTTGTTGTTATTGAAACGGGTTATGGAATTATGGCGGGTTCTCTAGCTTTGATAGCGGATGCTGGACATAATTTAAGTGATGTATTAGGGCTACTGCTTGCTTGGGGAGCAAGTTTACTGGCTACAAAATCTGCAACAGAAAAAAGGACTTGTGGTTTTCGCAAAGTCACCATTATGGCTTCTTTAATCAGCTCTGTATTTTTACTGGTTGCACTGGGTGGTATTGCATGGGAATCGATTAATCGGTTCTTTGAGCCAAAACCCATTGAAGGAACAATTGTTATTGCCGTTGCAGCTATTGGTGTGGTCATTAACACTGCGACAGCGTTGCTTTTTATGTCAGGTCAAAAACATGACCTAAACATTAGAGGCGCATTTCTTCACATGATGGCAGATGCGGGTGTTTCACTGGGTGTTGTCATCGCTGGCGCAATTATTATGTTTAAAGGCTGGTTGATAATTGACCCCGCAATAAGTATTTTCATTGTAGCTATTATCTTAATTGGCACTTGGTCTTTACTTCGTGATTCGATGAATCTTGCCTTAGATTCTGTTCCCGATGATATTGATATAGCGGGAATAAAAAAATACTTAACCAACCTTGATAATGTTTCTCAAATACATGATTTGCATATTTGGGCTTTGAGTACAACAGAAGTAGCTTTGTCTGTTCATTTGAATATGGTTGATGATTCCCTAAGCAAGAACTTTTTGCCTGAAATCCAACAACAATTACATGATTGTTTCAATATAGAGCATTCTACGATTCAGGTTGAAAGACCAAGTGATGGTTTTTGTATGTTAGATAAGCACAAATGTATATAAGAAGGCTAGGTTTGACATCCATCCCCGCCTAATTCACATAGCTAAGTAAGCACAAAATTTAATTGAATGAACGCTTTAAGACACTCTAAAACTTGGCTCTCTTTTGTACTGATACTCACGGTTCTGACACATTTTGGTTTTGGACATCAAGAGGTTTCGCCCTTTGTACTGTGTTTTGGTGCAGACGGTCATATTGCTGTAGAGCGCGTTGCACAAAAACAGCATGACACGGCTAAGGTTTCATTTAAAAGCAAAGCTAACACCTATTTTGCCGACAGTGATTCACCTTGCCTCTCGCCCTGTGCCGATATTCCTTTGGACAACGACGCTCACACGCCACTGCCTTTAGATGTGTCAAAAATAACGTTTGATATTGGCTTTTTACCGCTATTTTTCTTAATTTCACTGGTTCTGTATTATCCCAGGCTGATAACCAGACAGCCGTCTTTTTTTGCCCCGCTATTTACCGATTCACGGTTGTTGGCTTTACGCAGCACCGTTCTTTTGATTTAACGCCCTCTCCCTAGCCCGTATTAACCCAGCCCAATTGTTTTGGGCTGCTATGCGTTTTATTTATGCTGTGGAGAAAATTAATATGTTTTCAAATGCGATTAGCCGCAAACAAGGGATAGCTATTGCCCTGATTATTATCGTGGGTGTGATAGTAAGTCTTTTTATTCTTAGAATTGACAAGTCCATGCCAGAAGGCGAAGAAAGTCAAACGGAAGCTAAGACCCCGACCGAACAAAGCCGTGATGAGCTTCCTGCAAAACAAGAAGGTAAAATTGCGCTGACTGATGAACAAATCAAAGAAACTGGCATCACAACGCAAACCGCAGGTGCAGCACACATCAAAAGCGTTGTAACGCTTCCTGGTGAAATTCGCTTTAATGAAGATAAAACCGCTCATGTTGTACCTCGTCTTGCTGGTGTAGTTGAAAATGTTTCTGCCAACCTAGGGCAACAGGTTAAAAAAGGTCAACTCTTAGCCGTTATCGCCAGCACGGGACTCAGCGACTATCGTAGCGATTTGCTTTCTACCCAGAAGCGGTTGGACTTGGCACGAGTCACTTATCAACGGCAAAAAATGTTATCAGAGGAAGGTGTTTTAGCGAAAAAAGACTACCTGCAAGCTCAAGAAGCTCTACGCGAAGCGGAAATTGCTGTGCATAACACCCAACAAAAATTAATCGCGTTAGGCACAAATCCAAAGGCAGTAACTCAAGCCGTCGAATTAAACCGCTATGAAATCCGCGCTCCGTTTGATGGCATGATTGTTGAAAAACATATCGCATTGGGGGAAGCCGTTAAGGAAGATGCCAGTATCTTTATAATTTCTGACCTATCGTCAGTTTGGGCAGAAATGATAATTTCCGCCAAAGACCTTAATCTAGTCAAAGTGGGGGAAAAAGTCACGATTAAAGCCACCGCGCTTGATTCTTCGGCAATCGGTATGGTGTCGTATGTAGGCGCACTGATGGGCGAGCAAACCCGCACGGCTAAAGCTCGCGTGACGTTAGACAATCCTCAAATGGCGTGGCGACCTGGCTTGTTTATTACGGTTGACGTGGTTGCCAAAGAAATTGAAGTCCCTATCGCTGTCTTCTCCGATGCTATCCAAACGATTAATGACAAACCTGTTGTTTTTATTCGCGTATCGGACGGATTTATGGCTCAAACGGTTGAAACGGGTTTGTCTGATGGCAAAGTCACTCAAATCGTGGAGGGGCTTAAATCAGGAACACCCTACGCTGTAAACGGCAGCTTTGTTCTTAAGGCAGAACACGGCAAAAGTAGCGTTGAAGAGGATTGAGGAATTTACGATGTTTGAAAAACTGATTCATTTAGCGATTGAACACCGCTGGCTGGTTATTTTGGCTGTACTGGCGATGGCGGTACTGGGTGTTTTTAATTACCAGAACCTGCCTATTGATGCTGTTCCAGACATTACTAACGTGCAGGTACAAATTAATACCACCGCAGCGGGTTACTCTCCTTTGGAGACTGAGCAACGTATTACTTACCCTATTGAAACCGTGATGGCAGGGCTGCCACAGCTAGAACAAACCCGTTCATTATCCCGCTACGGTTTATCCCAGGTAACTGTGATTTTTCACGATGGCACGGATATTTATTTTGCACGGCAACTGGTCAATCAACGCATTCAAGAGGCTAAAGACAAACTTCCCGCAGGTATCACGCCAGCTATGGGGCCTATTTCAACAGGGTTGGGTGAAATCTATTTGTGGACGGTTGAAGCCAAAAAAGGCGCGAAAAAAACCGATGGCTTACCTTACACAGCCACTGATTTACGCGAAATTCAGGACTGGATTATTAAGCCGCAGTTGCGCAATGTGCCTGGTGTTACCGAGATTAACTCGATTGGTGGGTTTGCCAAACAATATCAGGTCGCGCCTAACCCTGAAAAACTGATTTCTTACGGTTTAACCTTACAAAACATTGTCACCGCACTGGAGCGTAATAATAACAATGTGGGCGCAGGCTATATCGAAAAACACGGTGAACAATATCTGATTCGTGTACCTGGGCAAGTCCGTTCGATGGAAGAGATTGGCAATATTATTTTAGGCAATGTTCAAGGTGTGCCTATCCATATTCATGATGTGGGCAAAGTTGAAATCGGTCGGGAACTGCGCACGGGAGCGGCGACTGAAAATGGTCACGAAGTGGTGTTAGGTACAGTGATGATGCTGATTGGGCAAAATAGCCGCAGCGTTTCGCAAGCGGTGGCTAAAAGAATGACTGAGATTAATCGCAGTTTGCCAGAGGGAGTTCAGGCAGTTGCGGTTTATGACCGAACGGTATTGGTTGATAAAGCCATCAACACGGTGAAAAGAAATTTAACCGAAGGAGCTGTTTTAGTCATTGTGATTTTATTTCTGTTTTTGGGAAATATTCGTGCTGCACTTATCACCGCAATGGTGATTCCTTTGGCTATGCTGTTTACGTTTACTGGCATGGTAACGTATCAAGTCAGTGCTAACCTGATGAGTTTAGGTGCGCTGGATTTTGGCATCATTATTGATGGGGCGGTGGTGATTGTTGAAAACTGTGTGCGGCGGCTTGCTCATGCCCAAACGCATCACGGACGTTCATTGACTCGCAGTGAGAGTTTTCATGAAGTGTTTATCGCAGCCAAAGAAGCGCGGCGGGCATTATTATTCGGTCAGCTCATTATCATGGTGGTGTATTTGCCCATTTTTGCCTTGACGGGCGTAGAAGGCAAAATGTTTCACCCGATGGCGTTTACGGTGGTGATCGCTTTGCTGGGGGCGATGATACTCTCAGTGACCTTTATTCCAGCGGCCGTGGCTCTTTTTATGGGCGGTAAAGTTTCTGAAACAGAAAATAGGCTGATGCAAACCGCCAAGCGTCTTTATGCGCCGATACTTGACAGTGTAATGAGCAACAAGTCGGTGATATTAACTTTTGCGCTGATTATGGTGATGTTGTCAGGCTTGTTGACTACACGGATGGGCAGCGAGTTTGTCCCCAGCTTGAATGAAGGCGATTTTGCGATTGGGGCTATGCGTATTCCAAGCACCAGTTTGTCACAATCGCTTGCCATGCAGCAACGCATTGAAACAACCTTAATGCAGCAGTTTCCAGAAATTGAACGGGTATTTGCGCGTACTGGTTCAGCGGAAATTGCCACCGACCCCATGCCGCCTAATGTATCAGATGGCTACATTATGCTTAAACCGCAGGAACAATGGTCTGAACCGAAAAAAACAAGGGATGAGCTACTTGCAGCAATTCAGGCAACACTTGAAAAACAGCCAGGTAATATCTATGAGTTTTCCCAGCCTATCCAACTGCGTTTTAATGAGTTGATTTCAGGGGTACGCAGCGATGTGGCAGTCAAAGTATTTGGGGACGATATGAATACCATGAATGACACAGCGACTCAAATCGCCTCCGTGATTAAAACTATTCAGGGTGCATCCGAGGTCAAAATTGAGCAAACCACGGGGTTGCCGATGCTGACGGTTAATATTGACCGCGAAAAAACCGCGCGTTACGGCTTGAATATTGGCGAGGTGCAGGATACGGTCACTACCGCGATGGGCGGAACAAAAGCGGGGACTTTGTTTCAGGGCGACCGCCGTTTCGATATTCTGGTTCGCTTACCCGATGAGTTGCGCAATGATTTGGAAGCCCTCAAAAGGCTACCGCTGGCATTGCCCCAATCCCAAGCGAGCAACACCAGTACAGCCTATATTCCACTGACTGAAGTGGCAAGTCTTGACTTAGCCCCCAGCCCCAACCAAATCAGCCGTGAGAATGGCAAACGCCGCGTTGTGGTCACGGCTAACGTGCGTGGTCGTGATATTGGTTCGTTTGTTGCCGAAGCCGAGCAACAGTTACAGCAGCACGTCAAGATTCCAGCGGGCTATTGGTTGACTTGGGGAGGACAATTTGAGCAATTGCAATCAGCCGCACAACGCTTGCAAATTGTCGTGCCAGTAGCATTATTGTTAGTTTTCACCCTGCTGTTTATGATGTTTGGGAACGCCAAAGACGGATTAATAGTTTTTAGTGGCATTCCCTTTGCATTGACAGGGGGAATAGTTGCACTGTGGTTGCGGGATATTCCACTGTCCATTTCAGCGGCAGTGGGATTTATTGCGCTGTCGGGGGTTGCAGTTCTTAACGGCTTGGTGATGATTGCCTTTATCCGTAGTTTGCGTGAGCAGGGAATGTCACTGATGAAAGCCATTTATGAAGGAGCTTTGACACGCTTACGCCCTGTCCTGATGACCGCATTAGTCGCATCATTCGGTTTTGTGCCGATGGCGATGGCGACAGGAACGGGAGCTGAGGTACAGCGTCCTTTGGCAACTGTTGTCATTGGTGGCATTTTGTCGTCAACAATGCTGACCTTGCTGGTGTTGCCTGTTTTGTACTGGTTAGCGCATCGTAAAGACTAAAGAGTCCGATACAAAAAATGAGAAAAAGAAGTAAAACTGCTATAGTTTTAGATTCAACCAACCATCTATGGAGATACACCATGAAAACAAGCAAAATTTTCGCAGTATTAGCTATTTTAGGTTTATTAGCTGCCTGCGCACAACCAAACCCTCACCCAATGGACATGACGCAATTGGTTCAGAATGCTAAAACTCATGACGACCATGAAGCACTAGCAAAGCATTATGAAGATACCGCCAAAGAAATGCAGGCAAAAGTGGATGAACATAAAAAGTTACTCGCACAATATGAAGCAAAAAGCTATCTCTATGGCAGACAGGCACAGGCTTTTAAAAATCATTGTCAATATTTAATTAGCACTTATCAGCAAGCCGTAACAGCAAATATAGATATGGCTGAGGCTCATCGACAAATGGCAGCAGAAGCTAAGTAATTAACTTTCAAATTCACAGATAATGTTTAGTCAACGATTTTCATTCTTGCTAATGCTAATAATGCTTGTAACACCCGTTATGTCAGTGTTTAGCCATTATTCGAGCATGGAAAATCAGTTGCTTGTTAAATACATCACTGTTATTGATTCGGTTGGCGATACGAATAATGCAGTGATGTCAGATTCCGACCACTGTCAGCAACACACTAAATTTAAACAGTCGTGTGATGTTCATAGTTTGTGTGGTTTTTCTGTGTGTGGATATGGCGACATAACCACGGCTTTTCTATTATGGATTCAAGCCTATAGTACCTATCGCTACAGGCAGATAAAAAAAACTTTTCTGCGTTCTCTTGTTATTCCCCCCGAAATAAAACCGCCCATTTATAGCCTTTAACGTATGTGCTACCCACAACTTGTCAGGTTTTTAAAACCCGATAGGTTTACGTTGTTACGAATATATTAAGAGGCTGTTATGTCCCCCCCACTTTTTTTAAAGCGATTCGCTTTGATTGGGTTGTTGCTTGTCCACAGTTTTACTGTGAATGCAGAACAAACCGTTTTAACCCTTCAAGCTGCCACCGAACTTGTTGTTCGTGATAACCCAGACCTTGCTCAAATGCAAGCACGCGCTACAGCAATGGCGGCAATTCCTTCACAAGAAGGCACATTACCCGACCCGCAAATCAGCATTAATGCCATGAGCTTACCCGTCAATACCTTTAACACCCGTCAAGAAGACATGACGCAACTGGGTGTTGGTGTTTCTCAAATGATTCCCTTCCCTGGCAAACTGGCGTTACGCGAACAAGCTGCGCTATTTGAAGCCGAAGCGGCTACGCAAAACATCACCGAAGTACGTCAGCGACTATTGAGCGAAGTTAAAAATGCTTGGTGGTTGATTTTTTATTTAGACCACGCACTGGTGCTGGTTGACAGCAATCACACGGCATTGCAGCAGTTTGTGGAGATTGCCCAAACAAAATACAAAGTGGGTATAGGGCTACAGCAGGATGTATTGTTAGCACAATTGGAATTGTCCAAGTTATTGGATCAGCAACTGATGTTAAAAGGCTCACGCCGTAACGCGGCTGCCAGCTTAAACGCACTATTAGCTAAACCTGCTAACAATGAAGTGCAATTACCAGAAACTATTGCCTTAAAACTACCAACACTTAAACAAGAAACCGCTCTCTATCAAGCCGCTGAAACAACACGCGCTGTCCTTGAAAGCAATCGGCAAACGATTCAAGCAGCAGAGTCGCGTCTTGCCTTGGCAAAAAAAGACTATTTACCCGATTTTACTGTCGATGCCAGTTATGGCGCACGCGCTAATACCCTGACGGGCGACCGCCGTTCGGATTTATTAAGTCTCAGTGTAAGCATGAATGTCCCCATTTTTGCCGCGCAAAAACAAGCGAAAGCCGTTGACCAACGTGCCAGTGAATTGATGAAAGAAAAATACGCCTTGCAAGATGAGTGGAATAAAGTACGTTCTCAAATCACTCAGGCTTACACGGATTACCAACGGACTAAAGATCAATTTGTATTGTATGACACTGGCATTGTGCCGCAAGCCAGACAAACGGTTGCTTCCATGTTGGCAGGTTATCAGGTCAATAAAGTCGATTTTCTCAATTTAGCCCGCAGTCAAATCACCTTGTTTGAGTACCAGATTCAGTATTGGAAAGCCTTTACTGAGGCAAATCAAGCATTAGCACAACTGACCGCTGCGGTTGGCAAGGAAGAGATTTATGAATAAGTTAGTTATCACCGCGATTTTAATGTTGGCTTTAGGTGTGGGTAGCGGTTACTGGTTAGCCGTTAAACAGGATAAAAAACAAGCAGCTACCACTTTAACCGAGGCTAAAAAGCCTTTATTTTACCGAAACACGATGAATCCCAGCGTGACTTCGCCCGTCCCCGCAAAAGATACAATGGGCATGGATTACGTCCCTGTTTATGCGGAAGAGGAAAAACCTAAAATCCTGTTTTATCGCAATCCTATGAATCCGTCTGTCACTTCTCCCAACCCCGCAAAAGATAATATGGGCATGGATTACATCCCTGTTTATGCCGATGATGACAAGACCGCAGAGTCAGCGGGCAGCGTTAAAATTGATGCTGTTACCGTACAAAATATGGGTGTTCGCACGGCAATAGCAAAAAAAATGCCGCTCTCGCATATTGTTCATGCGGTAGGACGGATTGCTTATGATGAAGAACATATTGTGCGCCTGCATCCTAAAACCGAAGGTTGGATTGAGACCTTGCTTGTTGATAAAACAGGTGAAAAAGTGAACAGCAATCAAGAATTGCTGAGTATTTATTCGCCGCAATTGGTAACCAGTCAGCAAGAATATATTCTGGCTTTAAATAGTCTGAAAATTTTAGAAAAAAGTCCGATTGAAGAAATACGCCGTGGTGCTGAAGAACTGGTGGAAAGTTCACGCGAACGCTTAAAACTATTGGATGTTCCAGCCCATCAACTCAGCGACTTGACCAGAAGTCACACCATCAAAAAAGGTCTACATATTCACAGCCCCACAGACGGTATTGTGGTCACTATTGGCGCGAGAGAAGGGCAGTATGTCACCCCAGAAACCGAACTGTTTATGATTGCCGATTTAAGCAAAGTGTGGGTTTATGCAGAAATTTATGAATACGAACTGCCTTGGGTGAAACAGGGCGACCCTGTAGAAATGCGCTTGGCAGGTGTGCCAGGGCGGGTTTTTAACGGACATTTGGCGTTTATTTATCCTTACGCAGAAGAAAAAACCAGAACTATAAAAGTACGCTTGGCATTTGATAATACCGAACACTTGTTAAAGCCCGATATGTTTGCAGAAGTAAGTATTTATGCAGGAAAACAACTGGACATGATAGTCATTCCTTCCGAGGCAGTCATTCGTTCGGGCATACACAATCAAGTATTTGTAGTACGCGGTGCAGGCAAATTTGAACCGCGTGAAATTACTATAGGCTTATCGTCTAATGGTGATGTGGCGGTACTTGACGGCATAAAAGCAGGTGAAGAAGTAGTGACTTCCGCACAATTTCTGATTGATTCAGAATCAAAATTACGCGAAGCCACAGCCAAGATGACAGAACCCTCAACTCCACAAAAAACCGAACCCAATCGGTTACAAAGGGAACAAGGAGCGCATCAACATGACTGATTTTATTATCCGCAATCTCACTTTCTGCGAGAGGTTTCTATGAAAAAGATTTTATTGGGTGCATTTGGAATCCTTAGCCTTTGTGCTTTAACTGTGATGGGTTTTCTCCAATTCGGAGCGATTGATATGGCTGCCGATAAACCTCACAGCCCTGCCGTTCACCGCCTCATTGAGTGGGCGCGGGAACAGTCCATCGCACACAGAGCGGCTGGCATCGTTCCACCAGCCAACTTATCCGATGCTGGACGAATTCGGCGGGGAGCAGGGAACTATAATGCCATGTGCGTGAACTGCCACCTATCACCTGACATTGAAAACTCCGAAATCCAAAAAGGTCTTTACCCACCTCCACCGAACTTATCAAAACCTACAAATTATGTTGATGCTGAGAGAATGGATGCTCGTAGGTTCTGGATTATTAAACATGGCATTAAAGCATCTGGTATGGCTGCTTGGTCAAAAGGCGGTATGGGAGACGAGGCAATATGGGATTTGATAGCTTTCATTAAAATCATGCCTAGCCTTTCTGTGGAAAAATATCGCCAGCAGGTTGAGGCTAGTGATGGGCATTCACATAGTGGTCTGGAGGAACACAAAGCCGAAACGGAAGGCGAGTCTAGTGCCACACACTCCCACGACACAAAACCGCATTCACATAAGCAAGGAGCGCATCAGCATGAACACGCCCATTGAAAATATGCGTTCCGATGTGAAGCAAGTGCTTTTCACCAGTCGCTTTATTCACCGAAAAATCTTGGGACGATTATTTTTAGGATGGTTATTTCTGAGCGTGACAGTGGGAGGTGGCATTTTATTACTGGAAATTAACAGAGCAGAACAATTTGTTCACGAGCTTGCGCTTAAAGAATCCGCAGTTTTCAGTGGGGAATCAGCTCATAACTTGGAACAACTGGATGCTGCATCAACCGAACATCTGACACAGATGGCAACGCAGTTAGTCAGTCAACATTTTCTCGCCGTAGAGCTATATGACCGTAATAAACAATTGAAGCTTGAAGCTGTTCGGCATGGAACAGAGTTTGTAGAGAAATTGATTGACCAATATCGGCATCAATTTCCAAAGACGGGCGGATTTACGCATCATCTACATTTCATTCAAGGTCAATTGTGGTTAGTTACTCTCGTCCCTCTGAATAGCAATAAAGAGACTACGCCTATAGGTTATTTTGAAGGCGTTTATCAGGTAGATGCAGCAACATTCACCCAGATTAAACTAAGCATATTTCGTACCCTTGCTTTTGAAACCTTAGGGATTTTCTTTACCACTGTTTTGATGTATCCGATTATCCTGACCCTAAATCGAGGAATTATTAGACTTTCTAGCGAACTCTTACAGGGTAATCTGGAACTGATGAATGTACTTGGTTGTACTATCGCAGAACGAGATTCTGAAACCAACGCTCATAACTATAGGGTGACATATTACGCACTCAGATTTGGCGAGGCTCTAGGGTTATCCCGAGAAAACATCCGAGACCTGGTTATGGGAGCTTTTTTACATGATGTCGGAAAAATAGGTATTCGTGACCTAATTTTACTGAAACCAGAAAAATTGACAACAGATGAGTTTGAAATCATGAAAACTCACGTCTCACAGGGGGTAAAGATTTTGAATAAATCAAGCTGGCTAAGTGGTGCATTGGATGTGGTTGAGTTCCATCATGAAAAATACGATGGTAACGGCTATTTAAGAGGACTTAAAGCAGAGGAAATTCCATTGAATGCGCGAATATTTGCCATTGTGGATGTGTTTGACGCGCTAACTTCTAAGCGTGTGTACAAAGAGTCTTGGTCTGTGATTGATGCTGTCACCGAACTAAAAAAGAGCAGTGGTACTCACTTTGAACCACGGTTGGTGCGTGTTTTTATAACGATTGCCCCTCGTCTTCACAAGGAGGTGAGCGGTCTTGGGGAGCTTCAGATGGAAGTAATGCTAAATCGCATCATCGCTCCCTACTTTATTTCAATCTGACTTTGCAGAAAATGATGACTGATTTTATTACCAATCGCTTAATATCAGGATGTAAGCATTGAAAACCATAATTGATAAATACAAGTCCGATGAAGAATCCGTTTTTAATACTTGGTTCATTAACAATGACGAACGTTTAAAGGCTTTTCGTTCAATACGTCGTGGCGTTAATAACGTCATACAGGATATAAAAAACAAACAGTTTGGAAATGACTTTAAAGATTCATCACTAGAGTTTGTTTTAAATTGTATTACCGAACAAAAACAAGTGTTTGTCGGTGCAGCCCATGCTTTTTATTGGAAACCAAAACTTAGAATTCCAGACATTTATGAGAATGAAGAAAATAAACTAGCTTTTGCTCAGTTTCTTGAACGTTGTCTGAATGCTAAAAATGAGGAACAAATTTTAAAAGAAATTATTCTTCTCGATGATAAGAACATAAAGGGATTAGGTCCTGCGGTAGCCAATATTTTATATTTTTTGCACCCCGAAATTATACCTCCTTTTAATACCGCAATAGTGAATGGTTTTAATTATTTATTTAAAGATAAAGTTAAGTTAGGCTCATGGAAAGAATATCAACGTATGCGCGAAGTTATTATTCAAAAAAATAATGACTATAAAAATGATTTATCCAAAGACCTAGGTGCATTCTCTGGTTTACTGTTTGATATTGGTGTTAAAAAGATTCTAATAGGCGATGAAGGCTCTCTTTCAGAAAAAGAACAAGCAAAAATAGAAACTATTTTAAAAGATCGTCATAAAAAAATAGTCAGTGAAAAAGACGAAGAAAATTTACATACTGAAATGCAATATCATCTTTTAAAAATGGGTAGTGCTTTAGGATATGATGTTATTAGCGCGTCAAATGATCGTTCAAGGTGTCATGAAGGCAAGAATTTTTCATTTATGAGCCTATCAAAATTTCCAGACATAGGTATTGATAAAGAAACTAATAGTACAATTTCTTTAATAGATGTGGTCTGGTTTCAGAAAGGCTCAAATAAAATAGTCAGTGCTTTTGAAGTAGAAAAAAGCACTTCAATTTATTCGGGTATTCTGCGATTAACAGACTTGTTTTATTCCTTTCCAGAAAATCCATCTATGCTTTTCTTGATTATTCCAGATAACAGGGAAAACGAACTAATATTTCAATTAAATCGCCCCGCGATTAAAAGTAATAATATTGAAATACACTATATTCTTTTTTCAGATTTGCGAAAACATTGTGATGCAATATGTTCTTTGGGTGAGAATAAAGATATTTTGAAAAAAATATCTAAAAGTGTTCTCTCATTTTAAAACAATTTGTAAAAAATTATGACTGATTTTAAAAAACCAGCAACTATCCAAACAGTAGCACAAACAGTAGGTATTGGAATTGAAGCGATACGTTACTATCAGCGTATCGGACTTATTGAGACACCTGAAAAGCCACTGTCTGGCTATCGCGTTTACCCTGAACAAACAATTTCACGATTACTTTTTATTCAACGCGCTAAAGAGCTTGGATTTAGTCTTGCTGAAATTTCTAAGCTTTTAGCTTTGGGTGATGGTAGCTGTCAGGAAACGAAGGAACTTGCCACGCACAAATTGGAAATAGTCAACAGCAAACTTCACGATTTGCAAGCGATAGCTGCGACTTTAGAAAAGTTAATTCAATCCTGTGAATCTAATTCGGTGAATCAAACTTGCCCTATTATCACGACCATTTTAAACAGGTAAAAAGCATTTGACTCTGTACTAAGGTACGGAGTTTAGACTTTTCAACACCATTAACAAATTGTTAGGAGTTTATTGTGTTAGAAAAATTTAATTTTCCATTGATAGGCGGCTTGCTTGCAGGGATTGCCACATCACTTTGTTGCGCTGTGCCGTTGATTTTATTGTCACTGGGCATTGGCGGCGCGTGGGTTAGTAACTTAACAGCCCTTGAACCTTATCGTCCAGTCTTTATGGTTTTAGCTTGTGCCATGTTGGTTATTGCTTATTTTCAGCTATATGAAACAGCGGAAAATCAAGCCTGCGAAGAGGGTAAGGTGTGTGCAGAGCCAGCGACCAGACGTTTATATAAAAAACTATTTTGGGGTGTTGTGGCAGTGGTTTTGGTCGCTTTTGCATCGCCTTATTTAATTGCATTCATTTATGGGTAATCACATGAAAAATCTAATTTTCTTATTTTTGTTACTACAGTCTGGGCTGTTGTTTGCGGCAGAGCAAACGGTGATATTGTCTATTTCAGGTATGACCTGCACTGTCTGTCCGATTACCGTCAAGAAAAGCCTGCAAAAAGTGGCGGGGGTCAAATCAGTGACGGTCAGCTATGAAAGCAAAACAGCGGCGGTGGTTTTTGATGACCAACTGACAAAAGTAGAAAACCTTTTAAAAGCAACGGAAAATGCGGGCTATCCTGCAACCGTTTCAAAAAACACACACTGATATTCGGGGCGAGTTATGTCAAATTGTTGTTCAAATCATGCAACTAAAATTATCACTGGAATTTGTCCAAAATGTGGCGTGTCCTGTAAAAGCGTTGAAAATAAAACCCTTTATCATCAGGTACGCTTTCCAGAAAATACAACACTTGGTTCAGATAAGTATTATTTCTGTCCAGCGAAAGAATGCCCCGTTGGTTATTTTTCCAGTACAGATGACATTATTCCTAAGCAATCTTTAAGAACGTATCAGGAAATCAAGGACGATAAACTTTGTTATTGTTTTGATATAAATGCAGACCATTATTTATCGGCATTGAAAGCAAATAATGCCGAGACAATCAAAAACTTTGTGATTGAAAAAACAAAGTCTGGAGAGTGTGCTTGTGAGGTTAAAAACCCATCGGGTCAATGCTGTTTGGCAAAGTTTAAAACTTTAGCTTCTGCTAGAGGTGCATCAGCATGACTGATTTTATTATTAATCTGTGTTTGAAAGACCGTTTTATGGTGTTGCTGGGGGCGATTATTCTGGCATTAGCAGGTATTTGGTCATTCAAAAATATGCCCATTGATGCTATTCCTGACTTGTCCGATGTACAGGTGATTATTTTTACTGACTATGCCGACCAATCACCACAAGTGATTGAAGACCAAGTGACTTATCCCTTAACCACCGCGATGTTGGCAGTACCTCATGCCAAAGTGGTACGCGGCTATTCCTTTTTTGGTTATTCGTTTGTGTATGTCATTTTTGAAGACGGCACGGACATTTATTGGGCTAGGTCGCGGGTACTGGAATATCTTAATTATGTCAAAAATCGCTTGCCGCAAGGTGTTACGCCAGCATTAGGCCCTGATGCGACGGGGGTAGGTTGGATTTATGAATACGCGCTAGTGGACAAAACGGGCAAGCATGATTTAGCTCAACTACGTTCATTACAAGATTGGTATTTACGCTATCCCTTACAAACCGTTGCAGGTGTTTCTGAGGTGGCTTCGGTAGGCGGTTATGTCAAACAATACCAAGTTGAAGTGAATCCCAATGTCCTACAAGCCTATAACATTCCGTTATCGACTGTTATCACTGCCATCAAACGCTCCAATAACGATGTCGGTGGTCGTTTGTTTGAAATGGGCGAAACTGAATACATGGTGCGGGGTTTAGGCTATATCAAATCTATAGATGACCTTAAAACCATTCCTGTTGGTGTTGATACCAATGGCACGCCCATCCGTTTACAAGATGTGGCACAAATTCAAATCGGCCCTGAATTGCGGCGTGGTGTCACCGAGTTAAACGGTGAGGGTGAAGTGGCGGGTGGCGTGGTGATTATGCGCTTTGGTGAAAATGCCCTAGCCACGATTAAAGACGTGCGTAATAAACTGGAGGAACTCAAAAAAGGTTTGCCAGAAGGCGTAGAAATTGTCCCTGTTTATGACCGAGGCAGTTTAATTGAACGGGCAGTAGAAACACTCAATGACGCACTGACACAAGAACTGTTGATTGTTTGCATCTTAGTTGCGCTATTTTTACTGCATTTACGCTCCTCTTTAGTGATTGTCATTACCCTGCCGTTGGGTATTTTGATGGCATTCATGGTGATGAAATGGCAAGGCATGAATGCCAATATCATGTCATTAGGCGGTATCGCACTTGCCATTGGCGATATGGTCGATGGAGCGGTGGTGATGGTGGAAAATACCCACAAACACCTTGCCCAAGCGACTGACAAGAAACAAGCCAAATTAACCCAAGAGGAACACTGGCAAGTAGTAGGCAACGCTGCGCGTGAAGTGGGTTCAGGATTATTTGCCTCGCTGTTGGTGATTACTATCTCCTTTCTGCCCATTGTCACCATGCAGGCGCAGGAAGGGCGGTTATTCAGCCCGTTAGCTTTTACCAAAACCTACGCAATGGCAGCAGCGGCGATATTAACGATTACGCTCGTTCCCGTGTTAGTGGGCTATTTTGTACGCGGCAAAATTATTCCAGAGCATAAAAACCCTGCCAATCGCATACTGCATTTTTTCCATTCACCTATTTTAAAATTAGCCATGCGTTGGCGGGTAGCGACTCTTTTACTGGCTGTGCTGTTGATGGCATCAACACTTTACCCGTTGTCGAAAATGGGCAGTGAATTTATGCCACCGTTGGATGAAGGTGATATTTTATATATGCCCACTAGCTTCCCTGGTATCAGTATCACTAAAGCCAAAGAAGTATTGCAGCAAGCCGACAAAATCATAAAAACTTTCCCCGAAGTGCATCATGTGTTTGGCAAAATCGGACGGGCTGAAACCGCCACCGATGCCGCTCCGTTAATGATGACGGAAACCACCATTCAACTTAAACCACAAGCACAATGGCCCGATCCGACCAAAACCACGCGGCAATTAATGGCAGAGATGGATAAAGCCATTCATTTTCCAGGGGTGGCTAACGCATGGACAATGCCGATTAAAACCCGCATTGATATGTTATCCACGGGGATTAAAACGCCTGTTGGCATTAAGGTTGCAGGGGCTGATTTGAAGGTGTTGCAATCGTTAGCCTTGCAAATTGCAGAAGCGATGAAAACCTTACCTGAAACACTATCAGCTTATGGTGATAGAGCGGTGGGTGGCTATTTTCTGGATTTTGATATTAACCGTGAAGCCGCCGCCCGCTATGGTTTAACGGTCGGCGATGTACAAGATGTGATTCAAAGCGCGGTAGGTGGTATGAATATTACCCAAACGGTTGAAGGGCTGGAGCGTTACCCTGTTAATCTACGTTATCCGCGTGATTCGCGTGACAATCTGGAAGCCTTGCAGCGTGTGTTAATTCCTACGCCTATGGGTAATCAAATCCCCTTGATTTCAGTAGCTGACATTAAATTTACACGCGGCACCGATGTGATTAAAACCGAAGATGCCCGACCTAATGCGTGGGTGTATGTGGATATTAAAACCTCTGACATCGGTGGTTATGTTGCGTTGGCAAAAAAAACCTTAGCAGAACGAGTCACAATACCCGCAGGTTATACCGTCAGTTGGTCTGGGCAATTTGAGTACATGGAGCGAGCGGCGCAGCGGCTACAGCTTGTTGTACCGTTTACCCTGTTGTTGATTTTTATCCTGTTGTATTGTGAGTTTCGCAATATCACCGAACCTGTTCTGGTGATGCTAACTATCCCTTTTAGCTTAGTGGGTGGGATTTGGTTTATATTTTTGTTGGGATACGATTTATCAATTACCGTCTATGTAGGCTTTATCGCGCTTGCTGGCACGGCAGCCGAAACGGGCGTGATGGTGTTGAGTTTTATTGATATTGAAATCGAAAAACTGCGCGAGACCAAACAAGCTCCTTTGACTGCTGCGGAAATTAGGATAGCCACTGAAAATGCTACCGCCTTGCGAGTGCGACCTGTGGCGATTACCGCGTTAGCGAATATCGTAGGGCTTATCCCTATCATGTGGGCAACGGGTACGGGTGCAGATGTTACCCAGCGTATTGCCGCTCCTGCGCTGGGCGGAATGCTAACGGTGCTGATATTGAGTTTGCTCGTGTTTCCTGTCATTTATAGTTTGGTTTTGCAATATCAGGAACGGTACAAATAGGCTAGGCGTAAGGATTCCTTTAAAGAAGCCTGCGGCAGCAAGGAAGGTGTCTAAATGGGGGGCTTTGCCCCCCAAACCCCCCAGCAGGGTTTACCACCCTGCACCCGTAAGTCCTAAAAATCGTCCTACGCGGACGGCGAAAACTTTTCGTTCGCCGAAAAAGTTTTATCAAAACGGAGCCGTGCTGCCCCTACGCGGGGCGTGCGCCCCTTCGGGGAATAATCGGCGCATTCTTCGAGGTCGTGCCGTTGGCACTTCGTGCTTATTGGGTGTGGTCATCGGCTACGCTGAATTGTTCCTCATTGGTTTTGTCTTTGTTCGCTGCGCTCACACCGCCCCCGCTACGCGGGGGCGGTTCTTCGCTTGCCGCTGGTCGCGGCCCCGCGTGGTTTCCTGTTAATCAAACAAACCCGCCAGTTTTAAATCCGCTTCTATGATTGCCCCACTAATGCCGTGAATAGAAACGTAACCCTTTTTATTAAATTCCTCTAAATACGCCGCTTTGTTTTTGCTAATAAAGGGTGCATTTAAACAAACGACACCAAAGTCCCATAGGATTTATTTTAACGCCATAGCTGGCGTGGCGTTGAACCGATTTAGAACTTCCTAGTTTTAGTCCGATTTCCAGTCTGGATTTTTGGGGACTTCCAAGCCCATCGAATCGACCATTCGCTCATCTGAGAAATCGAACTCCCCGTGCAGGTTGAAATGCTTCCATGTGGCAACCGAGCCGTTACGAATCGCTTCGATCAGTTCCGCCCGGCGCTTCTCGTTTTTCTCCGTAGCAAGCTCCTGTGAGAGATAGAGGTAATTCCAACACACGGCTGCGTTCTTGATCAGTCGTCGGCAAGCTTCGGCAATCTCTTGGTCTTCCTTTTCGCTTTGCATAAACTCCGGGCTGTGACCAAAAGAAACGGCCTTGGAAAATTTGTTCGAATTCTCCACCTTGTTGAGCTGTTTTTCGATAGCCTGCCTAAATTGAAGATCGTCACAGTATTTCAAAATGAAGAGCGACTTCGGGATTTTACCGAATTCCTTCAAGGCACGGTATAACGGGTGCTGCTTGGAGTAGGAATTCAGGCGCTTGAAAAGCTGTGAGGCGGTTGCGATCTTCAACTGGATGGTTGCGATAAAGCGCAGGACATCGTCCCATTGATCCTCAAATTGGTTTTCTCGAATAGTGTGGTCTGGCAGTAGCAAGTGTCCTTGTTCCTCGTAATGTTTACGGTGCTTAAAAGCATAAAGTTGCTGCCGACCAACGCCCTTGATTCTCGGAGCGAACTCAAAACCCAAGAGAGAGGTTGAAGCAAATATGACTTCTGAGTAGCCGTGCGTGTCGGTGGAATGTATGTCGCTCTTGATGACGTCGTTGTGCATCAGGCCATCGATCACGTAGGCGGCCTCGCGTTCAGCGGAGCTGATCACCGGGAATGCCACGTGAGATCGCGCATGTCGATGAACGTTATCACGCTAGCGCCTTTGTCTTTGCCTAAATATTTGAAAGAGTAATTGGCGTTTAGGGAATCCACTGCCACCTCGATTTTCTGCCCATCGCTGGAGGTGTGCAGCACATCGGGTCGGTTACGGTAGATGTTCGGCAAGCTCATCCGGTCGGTCAATCGCAGGATACGATCATTGGCGCCCTGGACGTTCTGTAGTGAGAAGTACCAGTTGACCGCATTGTCCAGCTCACCATCATCAATCTGCTTGGAAATTTGCGCCAGTTTGCGATGACCAATATCACAGCCATAGCCGATAATGCCGGCAAAGAGAATCTTCTTGGCTGGTCTGGCTCGTTGATATTTGATCTGCCAATGTTCAAATTCATCGAGAAAATGGGTGGCATGATCCACTGTCGCCAACATTTCAAGCATGGAAATATATTTCCGTTCCGGGAAGAAAGTTCCAAGAGACAAGCATTCCACCTCTTCCTGTTTGGGAGTACTTACATGGAAGCTGCCGTCAGATCGTATTGTCAGGTAAGGATTTTTGCCTGCTATCAAGTTCTGGTTGGTTTTCTGATAACGGCCATCAAGCGTTTTTTCCAGAGTTTCTAAGGTGGCTTTGTAGTCGGCAAAGCCTTCGAGTCGGGCCCGTTGCAGATATTTAGCCCGATTGGCTTCCCAATCCGCTTTCTGGATCATGTATTCATCGAGAGAGCGATATTTTTCAGAGTGCAGCAGATTCAACGCACCGGACTTGATGGCTTTGGCGACCTCGACAAAGAACAGCGCCTTGTACAACGAAACGCGAAATTTGCCATCGGTAGCGGTCAGTGCCGCACGCTGATCATCGGCCAGAAAGTCCACGGGGGTGCTCTTGTCAACAGTGCCGTCCTTTTGCTGGTAATGGCATAATGCCGCCCACAATGCAGGTTTGCTACAGTTCGGCGCAAACTGTACCTGGCGCACAATGTCGGCAACGCGGTGTTGCAATTTGAGTGAACGCGATTCCAATAACGCAAAGTAGTCTTGGCCCTGCTGAAGCTTTACCGCAGATCGCTTGAACTCGTCGATTTGCTCTTCGACCCGTGCTGGCTTGGCCGATTTCTCATTCAGCACGCTGTCGATTAAAACAACTTTCTGGCTGTCGTTCAATTTCGCATCGGCGACTATAGTCCTGATGGCCGATAGCGCCGCTTGGACGTTCTGCCCAAACTGCTCAACCAGCGTGGCGAAAGATTGGTTACGCTGATCGCGTTCTCGGAAATAGACGTCCTTTTGTTCTTTCTCTGCGGCATTGACTGCCGCTTGCACGGCACTTAACAGGGTATCAATCAAAAGGTCGTTGAGCTTGAAGGTCTGATACACAATAAAGGCCATCAGGTGCAGGAAGCGGTCTTCGTCCGCTCGGCGCGAAACCTGGGGAATCTGGGCCTTGATGACCGAATAGGCGTAGTAGCGGATGCTTTCGTAGCTCAAGTTCAAACGCTGCACGACCGGCATGAGGTCAAGATACAGTGTCTGCACGGTATCCAGGTCAACCAAATTCGCCTTAATTTTCGTTGGCCGGGTCGATTGGTTGGGCTTCTTCAGCAAGGTGAGGCGGTAACGCCACCCCTCTTCAGTGCTGTTGCTGGGTTCTTTTTCCAGTAAAGTGTCGAGATGGGTGCGTTGATTTTCCGTGAGGCAGTCGTCAATGATTTCACTGAGTGTGCGTTGGTGGCTATTGAGAGCAGATACGATCAGATCGGCCAGCACATTGTAGCTAGGGATCGCAATTTTCTTAACTATTAGCACCTGAATGATTTCCAGTAGAACCAGCTTGGGTCGGAACTGGACGCGGATCAGCGCGGCAATCTCATGGGTAATAATGGTCTTCGCTACTTCGTCGAACGGGCTATAACCAAAGTAGCTCAGGATCACTCGCTGATGGCGTGCATAGGTTTCCTTGCTATAAGACTCGATGAAAACCTCAAATGGATTGATGCCGATTTGACGGGCGACATACTCAATATCCGTCTGGTGGAACTGCCGGGCAAAGAATTTGCGCCGTGCCTTGAAGTAGCCTGCCACCACTAGAAAACAGACTTTATTAATAGGCGTCCGCAAGTTCACCATTGACTCTTCGAGCAACAAAGGCAAGGAAAAAAACCGTTTGCGTTCAGCGCTGTTGAACACCGGTGGCGATTCGAATGCTTCTTCCTCTAGGGTGTTGAAAATTTTCATTCTTGCCATGGGGCGAACTCACCAGATGAAAAATGTACAGCAATTCTTTATACTTTAAACGATCATTTATATGATAAATAAAATTAGACAAAAACAACTGATATTTCTATCACTATATTTATCTTATAAGCTGAAATTTCCAGTATTCATCGAATGGCGTAATTATGGCGGCTAAAGAAACTTCCCCAGACCGCAAAACGGTCGCTTATCTGCGGGTGTCTACGCTCGATCAAGATCTTGAGAAGAACAAGGCGGATATACTGAGTTTTGCCAACCATCATGATCTGGGCAAGGTGAATTTTGTCGAAGAAATTGCTTCAGGACGAAAGCCTTGGCGGGCACGTCAAATTGCCCAGGTGCTCGAAGAATTGCGGGAGGGTGATGCCATAATTGTGGCCGAACTTTCGAGACTGGGCCGTAGCATGCTTGAATGTATGGAAATTCTGGCGCTCGCCACCCGCAATGGTATCCGGGTCTATTCAGTGAAGGGAAACTGGCAACTCGATGACAGCATCCAGAGCAAGATTATTGCCCTGGCGTTTTCGATGGCGGCAGAAATAGAACGCGATCTGATTTCGCAACGGACAAAAGAAGCGCTACGCTTCAAAAAAGAACAAGGCCTCACGCTGGGTAGGCCAAAAGGGCCTGGAAAAAGCAAGCTGGACACTTTCCGCCCAGAAATCGAAAGCCTGCTGGCGAACGGCTCGACGCAGAGGTTTGTCGCCAAGCGCTATCATACGACCGAGGCCAATCTGCATAATTGGCTTAAGAAACAGGGATTGAAGGCAAGCAAAGCCCGTACCCGTTTTGTAACATTAGAGGAATAGCATGAGTGAAACAGACCGGGTACCGGCGGCGCTACAGGGAAAATATGATGAGATCGTTGAGCTTACCGATCGATGCTGCCAACAGCATTTGAACGAAGAATATCGGGACCTTTGTCGGAGCATGGTAGCGAAGCTTTGCCGCAAACGCCCGTCGCCAATCGCCACCGGAAAAACCAATACCTGGGCCTGTGGCATTGTTTACTCGGTGGGTCGGGTCAACTTTCTGTTCGACAAGCGCCAAACGCCGCACATACGGGCGGATGAGCTATGCCAGCACTTTGGCCTCAGTCCGAAAACAGGCTCGGCGAAATCAACGGCAATTATGGAGCTGTTGAAGTCCGGGCAGGCTGATCCAAATTGGACGCTCCCAAGCAGGATGGCAGACAACCCAGTGGTCTGGCTAATCCAGGTGAACGGTCTTATCGTTGACGCCCGGCATATGCCGCGTGATGTCCAAGAAGAAGCCTTTCGACTTGGATTGATTCCCTATCTGCCGTGAGCGAGTCAACTTAGTAGAAGTTTACGCCTTGTCAGCGCTCAAAATCCTATGGGACTTTAGTGTCGTTTGTTTAAACTCACCCAAAATAAGCTCGCGCAGTTTTTTAATCCCGTAAACGTTCCCCGAATTCGCTGAACCTCGACCACGCCCCGATTTTTTTTCAGTATCTGCCGCCGTCCAAATATCAAGATGCTCTGTAATTAACTGTTCAATACTCACGCGTGACGCTCCAAGGCTTGCGCTAATATGCCTTTTAACTGGCCGCGTAAATTTACTATATCTGCCTGCATTGTTTCATACTGCGCTAACAATACCTCTGGGTCGTGAATCTCCTGCTCACCGACGTGCGGATTTTTACAGTCTAGGTTGTAGTTTCGCGCTTTAATCTCGTCAATGCTGATTTTCCATGCGTATTGATTTTCCACACGGCTGCTGTAATTATCGGTTTCATCTCCCCACCACGCTTTTTCAGCGACAAACTCTTCAATCCTCATAGGTTTGGTTTTATTGTAACTTTTCACGCCCTGCGGATAGGGATGTTCATAAAACCAAACATCTTGCGTGGGTGTGCCTTTGGTAAAGAAAAGTAAATTTGTTTTAATGCTGGTATAAGGCGCAAATACGCCATTTGGCAAACGTACAATCGTGTGCAAATGACAGTCTTCAAGCAGCTTTTCTTTAATGCGCGTTTTGATACCTTCGCCAAACAAAAAGCCATCCGGTAAAACCAACGCCGCCCGTCCGCCTGTTTTAAGCAAATTCATAATCAACACCAAAAATAAATCCGCTGTTTCACGCGTTCTAAATGTGGCGGGAAAATTGGTTTCGATGCCGTCTTCTTCCATGCCACCAAACGGGGGATTGGTGATGACCACATCCACACGCTCTTTAGGCCCCCAACTAATCAACGGCTTGGCCAACGAGTTGTCATGACGAATATTGAAAGGCACATCAATGCCATGCAGAATCATATTGGTGGTGCATAACAAATGCGGCATCGGCTTTTTTTCAATGCCAAAAATACTGGCTTGCAAAAGTGCCTCATCTTCAACGGTTTTCACGTCTTGGCTGCGGATATGTTCAATAGCGCATGATAAAAAGCCCCCTGTCCCACACGCGGGATCCATGACTTTTTCGGGTAAACGTGGATTGACCATGCTCACCATAAATTCCGTTACCGCGCGGGGCGTGTAAAATTCGCCTGCGTTGCCTGCTGCTTGCAAATCGCGCAATAATTGTTCGTACATATCCCCAAATAAATGACGCTCTTGGGCTTTATTAAAATCCACACCCTCTTGAATTTTGTTGATGACTTG
>JBDLTP010000062.1:0-39314 GCA_039805765.1 Pseudomonadota bacterium | reverse complement strand
ATGAGTTCGCGTACGCAGGTATATAAAGGTCGCTTAAATTCGGGCGAAGTTATCCCTTATTTCACAGATTTGTATGACGTTGATCATGAAATTAGTACGTTATTTTTTCATACTCGTTTTTCAACAAATACAGCACCAGCGACGATGATGGCGCAGCCATTTCGCTACATGGCGCATAACGGCGAATTAAATACCGATAAAAAGAATCGTTTAAGTGAAAATGCGATTGCACGTCAGCATGGTAGCACCGTATGTTTTCCAAAAGGTCAGTCAGATTCAGGGCGTTTAGATCAAACTTTAACACGCAGAATTAATGAAGATGATTTGAATATCGTTGAAGCGGTTTTAGCCATGATGCCGCCCGCCTGGGAAAATGATACCACGCTTTCACCGCAAGTTCGCGCCATGCTCGAGTATTTTAGTTTGTACGAAGAAAAAAATGACGGCCCCGCTGCGCTCATTTTTAACGACGGTATTCGTGTGGGAGCGCGACTAGATAGACTCGGTTTGCGTCCGCTGCGTTCGGTTGAAACGCATGATTATTTGGCTGTGATGTCTGAAGCAGGGCAGATTGATTTTCCTCCTACCGATGTTTTAAAACGTGGGCGCATCGAAGCAGGCGGGATGCTGTACTTTGATCATAGTACAGGGGAAACCTATGACTCCCATCAGGTGATGGATCGTTTGGCTAAAGAGAAAAATTATACTGAGTTGCTTGCTCAGCGTTCCGTGCATTTATCAGAGTTGCCCAAAGTTGAATTAAGTGAATTAAACAATGATCACAGTTTAAGTGTTCAGCAACGTTTTACGGCTTATTCGCATAATCAAGAAAGTTTCCGTTTTTTGCTCGATCCTCTTTTATCAACAGGTATGGAGCGTATCTCTGCGATGGGTTATGGATTGACACCCAATGCACTGTCAGCAAGTGAAGGTGGGATGTCGCGCTATTTTAGTCAACGTTTTGCACAGGTGACAAACCCACCACTGGATTCGATTAGAGAAAGTGATGGTATGACATTGCGCGTTGCGTTGGGCGCGAAACCGAATTTTTCGGATAATAGTAAACAACTTGTGATCGAAAGTCCTATTTTGCAACGCACCCAATTAGAGCAAATTCGTCGTCAAACTGAGGTTAAAACCATCACGATTGACGCACTTTACACACCTAATTTCGATGATGCGCATGCTAATGAAATGCAATTGAGTGATGCATTGAATACTGTCTGCGATAAAGTTGAGCAAGCAGCGAGAGAGAGTACAGGTATTGTCATTTTATCTGATATGGCTATTAGTGCAAAGCAAGCTGCGATTCCTGCATTACTGGTTATTGCGGCGGCTAATCAACGTTTAGTGCAACAGGGATTGCGTTTTAAATCGTCATTAGTGTCAGAAACGGGGCAGTCAGCGAGTCCTCATGATGTTGCCACTATTTTAGGCTTTGGTGCATCGGCTATTTGCCCCATTACAGTGCACAGTCGGGCATTGACGCAATACCCCGCGGCTGATTTGCAAAAAGTCCTTGATAAGTTCCAAAAAGGAACTGAAAAATCACTGATGAAAACGATGGGTAAATTCGGTTTATGTACAGCGGAAAGTTACATTGGCGGTGAATTTTTTGAGTCAAATTATTTTGATACAGATGAGCCAAAATTAAGCCCTTATTTTCCAAATATTCATTCGTCCGTCGGAGGGGTGCGTTATGCCGATATTGCGGCAAGTGCAACGCATTGGCATCAAAAAGCATTGGCCGTTAATGATGAAAAAGATATTCCATTTTTAGGGTTATTTAAAGAGCGTCAAGATGGCGCTGGGCATTCGTATGGTAATGTGGCGGTACGTGAATATATTCACATGACTGACGAGGCCATTTTATATGTTCCACAGGAAAAATCACCGCAAGCAAGTGATACCGCTTATTTAGATTTAGGGTACGGTAAGCGCACGCCTGAGCAAATTGATGCGTTTGGCATTACGCCAGCGTATCGCAGTTTTACGCAAAATTTATATGCTGAGCGTGATTCGCGTCCGGCGGCTTTGCGCGACATTATGGATTTTCCTGTTAATGTTTCGGGGTTGAGTAGCGTTGAAGATTTTGACAGTATTTTAGGAAAACAAAATCTTCGAGGTAATATTAATTATTTGATTCGTGGCTTATCGGTAACGAGAAAGGATAGTGAATTTAAGATTGTATTTACCGAAAATAATACGCAAAACAGACTTGCGTCTTTAGAGAAACATTTAAGAAAACGGTTTATTGAAGATTTTCATCTAGTATCTTGTGCATTAAATGTCGTTGGTGATGCGTTAACGGTTACTAATGTGCCGGCGGGCAGTTTGTTATTTGATTATCTAAATACCATTAAAACAGCGCGAGCAGCTTTAGCATTAAGTGAAGTTCAGCCTGCGCATGAAATTACGAAAACGTTAGCGTCAGGGGCAATGAGTCATGGTGCGTTACTTGGCGAGGCGCATGAAGCCGTTGCGCAAGGGACTAATATTGTTGGGGCGTTGAGTAATTCAGGTGAAGGTGGAGAGCATTTCAGTCGATTTAACAGTATTAAATCGAGCAAAATTAAACAATTTGCTTCAGGGCGTTTTGGTGTTTGGACGGGTTATTTAGCAGATCCAACACTTGAAGAAATTGAAATTAAAATTGCCCAAGGTGCAAAACCAGGTGAAGGGGGGCAGTTGCCCGCATTGAAAGTGTCTGTTGAAATTGCAGCACTGCGCGGTGGTACACCAAAAGTTGAGCTTGTGAGTCCTCCTCCGCATCACGATACTTACTCGATTGAAGATTTAGGGCAACTTATTCACGACGCAAAAGCAGCGCGAGTTAAAGTCGGTGTGAAACTAGTCTCTTCAGAAGGCATTGGCACGATTGCGGTAGGGGTTGCAAAGGCGGGTGCAGATGTTATTAATATCGCAGGTAATACCGGCGGGACCGGTGCGGCGGCTGTAACGAGTTTGAAAAATGCAGGACGTTCACCTGAAATTGGTATTGCAGAAGTGCATCAGGCGCTATCGGTGAATGGGCTTCGTGATAAAGTGATTTTACGTTGTAGTGGCGCACATCAAAGTGGTTTTGATGTGGTGAAGTCGGCTATTTTGGGTGCAGATTCATTTGAATTCGGTACAACAGCTCTTATGATGTTACGTTGCGTCATGGCAAAAAATTGTAATATCAAATGCCCCGCTGGATTGACAACAGCACATGAAGAATTTAAAGGTGATGCACGCGTACTCGCGCAATATTTTATGAATGTTGCGCACGAAGTACGGGAATTGTTAGCCTCTTTAGGATATCACAGTTTGCGCGACATTCGTGGTAAAACAGACTTGCTGCATTTAATTGATCATCCTTGTATGGTCGGTCAGTTGAATTTGACAAAAATGTTGCGTCAAGTGGAAGAAGTTAAAATTGAGAAGCCTATTTATTTAGAAGCAGGTTTTAAAATTGATGATGAAATCTTATTGCAAGTAAAAGCCTTTTTAGAGAATGGCCAAGTTGAACAACTTGTTATTGAAGGCGATAAATATAAACTCAATAACAACAATAAAACGGTTGGCGGTCAAGTTGCTATTGATATTGAGCGAATTTTAAATTATGAATTTAAAGAGGCGTCTAAATACATTTATACGCATTCGAATGGACGTCGTTATTTAGCACCTGAAACCATAATTATACATACGCACGGAAGTGCAGGGCAAAGTTACGGTGCTTTTCTAAATGATGGTATGAAATTACATCATTTAGGGACGGCAAATGATGGTGTGGGTAAATCTGCGAGTGGGGGTCTTCTTGTTGTTGAATCTCCAGGTGGCGGAATTAAAACACAGGGTAATAATGTATTAATTGGTAATTTTGCTTTATTTGGCGCGACAGGCGGAAAAACATTTATCAATGGCGAAGCGGGAGACCGTTTTGCTGTGAGAAATTCCGGAGCGATGGCGGTTGTTGAAGGTGTTGGTGATTTTGGCTGTGAATACATGACCAATGGCGCAGTGCTTAACATTGGTACTTTTGGTAAAGGATTCTGCAATGGTATGTCAGGTGGTAATGCCTATCAATACGACCCTGATAACAAGTTAGCATCGCTTTATGATAAAACATCTGTTGAATTGCATGATTTAACAGAAGAGTCTGATACAGCAAAAGCGCATGAGCAAATTGTTTTATCGATGCTTGAAGAGCATGCACAATATGCAAATTCAAGTAAGGCACGTACTTTATTGATAAATTGGGCTACTGAGCGCAAGTCTTTCAAATTTGCCGTGCCGCTTTGGCTCTATAAAACCCAAACAGCTAGTTATTTGCAATCATCAATGGATGCAAAAGAGATGACTGAGGAATTAGCCGTTGATTTAGCTCAGCATCAAATTGCAACGATGAAACAGGCTTATCAATCTGGACGCGTCTTATTTAACGGTGAGGTTCCCGCTTATGGTGAAATTGATAGCGCATTGGCTGTAAACTTAATTAATAGTTTTGCTGTGTTTAAAAAAGCGCAGGCTGTTGCGAGCGATATGCTAAAAACTGCCCCTGAATCAGAGCGTACAGCAGGCCATATTCAGCAGGCGGCGAAAAAAATAATTTTAGAGCGCCCACGTAAATTACAAGATGCACTGCTCAAGACTTCTCGTGAAGCTTATGCCTCCTATAGTCATGAGCAATTAGCTGTGTTGTTAGCGCATAAGCGTTTAAAAGATTATAAAACCGCACTCATTAATCGTTCTGTGCAAAGCATTAATTCAATGGGATCAACTGTTTGGATTATTGAGCAAAGTCGAATCAACCGTGCAGCACTTACGCAAGTACCTTCTGTGGACAAGCAATTAGCTGCGTTGGTTGGATTGGAATTGACGCAAAATTTGGCTGGTTAAATTGGAAAAATAAATTTAGGTTAACGATAAAATGAATACACATCAACTTCCAAATGACGCACCCTATAGCGAAAGTCAATATGCGTGGCTTAGCGGATTTTTCGCTGGCTTACATTCGCAATTAGTGAACAACGAAAATAATCAAACGCAAAGTGCGCATCCTGTTCATATTTTATATGGTAGTCAGACAGGCACGGCAGAATCTGTGGCGCGTGATGTGGCAAAATCAGCGAAAGCCTTCGGTCTTCATCCGATTATTAAAAGCATGGATGAAGTCGATACAGGTGCATTAACGAAGATAGACACACTGCTTATTGTGACCAGCACTTATGGTGATGGTGAAATGCCTGACAATGCCCAAGTCTTGTGGGAAGAGATGTCAGGTGATGCAATGCCGAAATTGGAGCAATTACAGTTTGCTATTCTTGCATTAGGTGACACGAGTTATGATTTATTCTGTCAAGCGGGTGTTGATTGGGATAATCGCTTGGAACAGTTAGGTGCGAAGCGTTTGCATGCAAGAGTTGACTGTGATGTTGAATATGAAGAATTGGCACAAAAATGGATACAAACGGTTATTCCCTCTTTGGCGGGGAGAGAAGCTACAGTTATTGTTTCTGACGATAATAAAGACGTTTCGCTCTATAACCGTAAAAATCCTTTTCCAGCAAAATTATTGGTTAATCGTTTATTGACGTCTGAAAATTCATCTAAAGAAACTCGTCATTATGAAATTTCGATTGCTGGTTCTGGATTAAGTTACGAAGCGGGTGACGCACTTGGCGTGGTAGCGACAAATTGTCCCAAATTAGTTGCTGAGATATTAAAGGCAATAAATGCTCAGGGAAATGAACTTGAGCACGCATTATGTAAGCAGTATGAAATAAAACTACCTAACAAAGAATTGGTAAAAGAAATTGCGGTACGCTCGGGCAATGAAGAATTAGCGCTAGCCTTAAAAGATAAAGAAGCTTTGAGTAATTATTTATGGGGACGAGATATACTTGATTTATTGTTGCAAAACCCCAAAGCAACTTTTTCAGCAGATGAGTTTCTTGCCTTATTAAAGCCCCTGCAGCATCGTGCTTATTCGATTTCATCCAGTGGTAAAGCGAATCCGGAAACAGTCCATTTAACGGTGGCGAGTGTGCGTTATGATGCGTTTGATCGTCATCATAAAGGCGTTTGCTCAACGTTTTTAGCGGATTTAACAGATGACTCAACTGAGATTCGTTGCTTCTTTACGCCTAATAAAGTGTTTCGTGTACCAGATAATAACGATTTGCCTATGATTATGGTGGGACCAGGGACAGGTATTGCACCGTTCAGAGCCTTTTTGCAAGAGCGTCAAATACGTGGTGCAAAAGGTAAAAACTGGCTATTTTTTGGTGATCGTAATGCTGCGACAGATTTTATTTACCGTGACGAATTAGAAGTTATGGTAAATAGTGGTTTATTAACGCGCTTGGATTTAGCATTTTCACGCGATCAAGCCGAGAAAGTGTATGTGCAAGATAAAATGCGCGACCACGGTGCAGAATTGTTTGGATGGATTGAAGCGGGTGGATACTTTTTTGTATGTGGTGATGCGTATCACATGGCAAAGGATGTTGATAAAGCATTGCATGATGTGATTGCGGTTCATGGTAACAAAACTGAACAGCAAGCAATTGATTATGTAAATTTACTGAAAAAAGATAAGCGTTACGTTCGTGACGTGTATTAATGCACGAAAAATATTTTGATATTCATTGCCAAAAATGTCCGCGTTTAGCGGCATTTTTGTGCGATGTAAAAGCAAAAAATCCTACTTACCATGCAAGGCCTGTTGCGCCATTTGGTGATGAAAACGCAAGGTTGCTTATAGTGGGTCTTGCACCAGGACTGCATGGTGCAAACGCTACAGGTCGGCCATTTACGGGGGATTTTGCAGGAGTTTTACTTTATGAAACACTGTTTGAATTTGGATTTAGCAATTATCCTGTTTCTACATTTGTAGATGATGGTTTGCTATTGAAAAATGCACGAATTACCAACGCAGTCAAATGCTTACCACCACAAAATAAACCTACTTATGAAGAAATTACTCTCTGTAACTCTTTCTTAAGGGCCGAATTGAGGGCGTTGCCAGAAAACGCCGTTATTCTTGCGCTTGGAAATATTGCTCATCAAGCGATTTTAAAAGCATACGATTTGAAAGTAACTAGCGCAAAATTTGCGCATAACAGTTGTTTTGAATTTGGAAATAATTATTCACTTGTTTCGTCATATCACACAAGTCGCTATAACATTCAAACTAAAAGATTAACTAAGTCTATGTTTACAGACGTTTTTAAAAAAATAGAGACTCTTTTAGCGCGTTCATAGATAATGTTTTGGGTTATACAAATGAAAAGCCGCCTCTAAGAATATTTAGAGGCGGCTTTTTTTGTGTACAATGGATTTTTAAAAAAATATCAAGGGCTCACTTAAGATTATGGTGAAAAAATATTTTATTTGGGGTGGATGGTTAATCGCATTAGCGCTAATTATTTTGTTAGTTAAGTGGTTTTTCGTGCTGGAAGAGCATGCGCGAGCTAGGCCTCCTATAACGGTTTTTAGTAGTGCAGATAATGCCAATATTGAAAAGCCGTGTACAGATGATCATGTTGAATGGCGTGGGGCTCAAGAAATTGAAGGTGTTTCAATATTAGCATCGCCAGTTTGTGAGCCTGATAATCCATACACTATTGCAGCGGCAACAAAGGGAACAAATAATGTGTCAATGTCAACGCTTATGCAAAGTCATTTGGCACAAGATTCTATTGTGATGGGGGAAGATTTGGATAACGACGGTGATCCCGATGTTATTCATATTAAGTTAGAAGTTGTTGAGCTTAACGGATTTAGTCCAGATGGGGATTATTTCATGAATACATATAATATTGCTCCTGGAATACAGCCTTCTTTGTGGGTCTATGCGCCTAAAATGCAAGGTATGGCTGTAAAAAATTTCAATTCACGTGTTGCTCATCCACTGCTTAGAGCGCCATCTCCTGTTATTCGAGTTGAACAGGGGGATAAAGTATATATAACGCTAGAAAATACGCATTATCTCCCTCATACAATTCATTTGCATGGAGTAGATCATCCCTGGTTAAACTCAGAAGGTCAAGACAATGATGGGATGGAGGAGCATGCGATTTTTCCAGGAAAACAACATACCTATGAAATTCAGCCGCGACACGCTGGTACGATGCTATATCACTGTCATGTCCAAACTGCTCAACACTTCATGATGGGTTTGAACGGCATGTTTATAGTGGAAGAAAATCAGCCAAACAATTGGGTGCAAACTTTAAACGTTGGAGCAGGGCAGGTGCGACATCCTTCTGTTGCGGTTAAAAAACAATATAATCAAGAATACGATCTTCATTATCAATCTCTCGATAAGCAGCTCGTAAAAATTCCACAAGAAGCAAATGATCCACGCTTAATAAGTCAGCAAATGAGTCGTGATTACAATATGTCAACTTCAACGGAAAATTACTTTTTACTCAATGGGCATTCCTTCCCTTACACATTAAGAGATGCAATGATTGTAGCGGGGGAAAATGAAAATATAAAATTACATATCGCCAATCTACAACGAACGCCCATTGCTGTGCATTTTCATGGGCATAAGGCAACAATTATGGCCTATGATGGTGTTGATGCTCAGCAAGGCTCTCAGATAACACGAGATGTATTTGATGTTTCGCCTGCACAGCGACTTGATCTGTCCCTGAAGACACAAAATGATGGGCTTAATAGTTATGGCGCAGGGCTTTGGATGTTTCATGATCATGTACCAACAGGGACAACTACGGATGGGATGGAACCGGGGGGAAACATGGCAATTTTAGCGTATAAAAAATTATTGGATGAACAAGGAATGCCTACCATGCATGAGGGTATGTTCAATGATGTGTTCAATAAAGAGTATTACGCAAAAAAACGTCCCATTTGGTCTATTGGTGATTTTGCATTCCTATTGGGGGATGCTGGCTTGGCGGTGCCTGAAAATGGGGAGTTAATCGCATTTTTCCTTGTTTTTGGACTTTTACTTGGAGTAATTGGGTTGCTGATGTGGCTTTATGTGAAGAAAGATTATGAAAATTAGAATGTTAAGAAACTTATTTAAAGTAATTTCATTTGTAATTCTGATAGTGACGAATGTAATGCAGGTGAGTTTTGCTATGATGTCCATGGATGAAAAGGGGATGGTTATGAATGCAAATAATGATACCTTGCCCAAGGACTGTCCAAAAATTTCAGAAGAGGTAAATTTAAATATTCATGCAGGGAGAAAATATGCCATGAAATTTAATGGAAAAATGTTTGCCTTTGATCAACAAGAGTGGAATGTGGCGCCATGTGCAAAAATTAATATAACATTTATTAATGAGGATCAAATCAGGCATCAGTTAATGATTCATGGTTTACCAGGTTATTTATATCCTGAAGGTATGCTGCATTTGGAGCTTTATGGTGAGGGTGAACTTCATGCCTCCGTTATATTGCCTAGCCAAAAAAAGACGTATCTTGTGCATTGTGAATTGGCACAACATGCTGAGAAGGGTATGAAAGCGCAATTGAAAGTGGGTGGGGGTGATGGAGATTTACCAAGTATTCCCGCACTCAGTGCGCCAGTAAAAGTAGATAATTATAAAATAGATTGGCAGGCGCTAATATGGGGCGGAGCATTGATTTTACTGGCCTCTGTGCTTGCATTTTATGGTGGGCGAGTTTTATTTTTACATTATTGGAAAATGAGCAAATAGCTGAAAATTAGTGAAATTTTATTAAGTGAAAAAAGATTGTGTGTCATTTGGAAAATTATTTAGAAAATTGCAGTTGACAACAAAGAATGAACTGGTAGACTTGACCACGCTAAAAGGAGTTGCGACATTTTGACGCAGTTACCAAGGTTAAGATGCGGGAAAGGGATGTGATAAACATTGACTCCCGAATACAATCGGGGATTTAGTAATTTTTAGGAGGTTAAAATGGCCGCTACAACCGAATCAGTGAGAGCTGATGTTGCGGAAGCACCGCTTTTAAACAAAAAAAATATGTTCGCAGGCGCAGCACTTTATATTGTGTTCTACGGCTGGGTTCGTTGGTATGAAGGAGTTTACGGCTGGTCAGCTGGTTTAGACTCATTTGCACCAGAATTCGAAACATACTGGATGAACTTCCTTTATATTGAAATGGTTCTAGAAATCGTAACCGCTTCAGTATTATGGGGATATATCTGGAAAAGTCGTGATCGTAAAGTGATGTCAATCACACCACGTGAAGAATTGCGTCGTCATTTCACACATTGGGTATGGTTGGTAATGTACGGTATCGCAATTTATTACGGTGCGTCTTACTTCACTGAACAAGATGGTACATGGCATCAAACAATCGTACGTGACACTGACTTTACTCCAAGTCACGTTATTGAATTTTATTTGAGCTACCCAATCTACATCATTACTGGTGTTGCTTCTTTCTTATATGCTAAAACAAGATTGCCAACCTATCAACAAGGTTTGCCTTTACAGTATTTAGTATCAGTAATTGGACCTTTCATGATTCTTCCAAACGTAGGTTTGAATGAATGGGGTCACACTTTCTGGTTTATGGAAGAATTGTTTGTTGCTCCATTACACTACGGTTTCGTATTCTTCGGATGGGCTGCTTTAGGTGTATTAGGTGTTGTGAACATTGAAGTTGGTGCTCTTTCTAAACTGTTGAAAAAAGACTTAGCTTAATATTATTAAGCATTTCTGAATAAAAACTGTTTAAAACTGTTGTAAATTACTATCTCCCACTGCTCTGCCAATTTGTTAACGGTGGAGCAGTTAAAATAGAGAGGTAGTATCATAAAAATAATTTAAATCCTTTAGGAGGTAAGCTAATGAGCGCATCTCAATCAGCTGTACGGTCTCGCGCTGAAGCGGTAAAAGTTTCACGCACATTTGACTGGATGATTTTGTTTACGTTGTTCTTCGTAGTATTAGGTGGTTACCACATTCATTATATGTTAACTGGTGGTGACTGGGATTTCTGGACAGACTGGAAAGATAGACGTTTATGGGTAACCGTTGCGCCAATCGTTTCAATTACGTTTCCTGCTGCAGTTCAAGCGTGCTTATGGTACCGTTACAGATTACCTTATGGTGCTGTAGTATGTATTTTAGGTTTGTTGTTAGGTGAATGGGTAAACCGTTACTTAAACTTCTGGGGTTGGACATATTTCCCAGTAAACTTCGTTTTCCCTTCACAATTAATTCCAGGTGCAATTGCACTTGACGTAATTATGATGTTGGGTGGAAGTATGACATTAACCGCTGTTGCTGGTGGTATGGCATGGGGTTTATTGTTCTATCCAGGTAACTGGCCAGTTATGGCTCCATTACATGTGCCAGTTGAATACAACGGCATGATGATGACTTTAGCTGACTTACAAGGTTACCACTATGTAAGAACAGGTACACCTGAATACATCCGTATGGTAGAAAAAGGTACATTAAGAACTTTCGGTAAAGACGTTGCTCCAGTATCTGCGTTCTTCTCTGGTTTCGTAAGTATCATTATTTACTTCTTGTGGCATTTCTTCGGTAGATGGTTCGCTTCAACAGCTTTTGTCGATGGCGAAAACGTTTAATCTGCAACTACCATTACCACATAGGGGGATATATGAAATTATTAAAAGACAAAGTTGCTAAATTGTCCTTTGTTGCATTACTTGCTGCATCTTCTGCAGCGATGCTTTACACACCAACAGCTGCGGCTCATGGTGAAAAATCACAAGCAGCGTTCATGCGTATGCGTACTATTCACTGGTTTGACTTGAATTGGTCAAAAGAAGAAGTGAAAGTTAACGATACAATGACCGTAACAGGTAAGTTTTTGGTATTCGCAGGATGGCCAGAAACTGTTGATAAACCAGAAGTAGCTTTCTTAAACGTAGGTATTCCTGGTCCAGTATTTATTCGTGCTGGTTCATGGATTGGTGGACAATTAGTTCCACGTTCAGTTTCATTGGAATTGGGTGAAACTTATGAATTCAAAGTATTGTTGAAAGCACGTCGTCCAGGTGACTGGCACGTACATTCAATGATGAACGTTAAAGGCGGTGGTCCAATCATCGGTCCTGGTAAATGGACAACAATTACCGGTTCTATGAAAGACTTCGTTAACCCTGTAACAACTTTAACAGGTGAAACAATCAACCTTGAAACATACAACCTTGAAAATACATACTTCTGGCATACTTTGTGGTATGCAATTGGTTTAGCTTGGTTGGCTTATTGGGTTCGTAAACCAATGTTCATTCCACGTAGTATCGCGGTTGAATCAGGTAAAGCAAATACATTGATTACTAACACTGACAGACAAGTTGGTATTGGTTTCATCGTAGGTACTATTGCTTTAGTTGCTATGACTATGGTTTCTACAAATGAAAAATATCCTGTAACTACACCACTACAAGCTGGTTTGTTACGTGGTATGAAACCTTACGAAATGCCTGCAAGAACTGTTACTGTTAAAGTTGAAGATGCAACTTACCGTGTACCAGGTCGTGCAATGCAAATGACTTTGAAAGTGACTAACAATGGTGATTCAGCTGTTCGTTTAGGTGAATTCAACACTGCTTCTGTTCGTTTCTTAGATCCAGCTGTATTAGAAGATACAACAGGTTATCCAGACGATTTGTTAGCTGAAGAAGGGTTGACTGTTAGCGATAACAGCCCATTGAAGCCAGGTCAAACAAGAACTATTCAAGTAACTGCGTCTGACGCTGCTTGGGAAGTTTACCGTTTAGCTGACTTGATCTACGATCCAGACAGCCGTTTTGCTGGTTTGTTGTTCTTCTTTGATGAAAACGGCAAACGTCAAATGATTACAGTGGATGCTCCATTAATTCCTGTATTCATCTAATCGTTTAGCTTAGCTATCTGAAAAGAAAAAACCCCCGTTTACGTAGGTATCGGGGGTTTTTTATTGTTTAAAATTAATTAAATTATTAAAATATTCTAAAGCACTAATTAAAATAAATTATTGTGGATATAAAAAAATAAAAATAGCAGTAAAGATTTAATTAAATCGTTAACGCTTTTTACGAAAATACAAAATTCCAAAAATAAACGTTATTAAAGCTGAAACTCCGCCAGCAATTGCGATTTGGATGTTTTCATTTAAATTTGATAATAGGGAGGGAGTACCCACATGAAAATTAATTTTTAGTCTATCTTCTTCAGATATCGCTTCATCTCCCCCTATGGCTAATATTAGAGAATAATCACCTAATTTATCTAATTCTGCTTGAGCTTCTACAACCCCGTTGGAATAAATTTTGGGGGGTATTTCATTAAGAATACGAATCTCTTTGAAATCAGTTGATTTTTCGCCTGTTTTTTCAACTTCTACAACACGAATGCCAATTGGTGTTTTGCGTATATCACGATCGATAAGGTCTGCAGAAAAATACGCTTTACCAACACTAGGTAATTCTTGACAATAAGGTTTTAAAAGAGCTTCTCGATCATTTGCTTCGACATTTGTTGGCTTTATATAAGCACTGAAATGAACAGCATAAAAATCATTTGCGATGAGGCATCCTACGCTATCTTTATCCGCAATTTGTGGAGGAGTTCCTAAATTATCATTGTTACAACTTGTGAGAAGTAATGTTGAAATAATTGACGTTACAATGTAGTATTTTTTCATATTATTTTTATTATATAGTTAGGGAGAGGATGAAAATATAATTGTATACAATAATTACGGCGCTTTTATGGTGAATTGAAATTTTCCTGTGACAATGTGTGTGTCTATTGATACGACACGATATCGAATTGTATATGTACCAGGAGAAAGCGTTGGTGTTGTACAATATATATGTGAAGCATCCATTAATTCTTGTTGAACGTCCTTGTTATCAACGCGATTTCCTGAGCTATCAATCACAGCAAGGGCTTTGTATTCATTTCCAACTTTATCATTAAACCAAACATCAATTTGTTTTGGAGAACTAGATAGCGTAACATTTTCTTCAGGTTGAGATTTCACCATTATGGCGTGTGGAAAAACAGGTAGAGAAGTTAAGCCCAACATAAAAAATGAAATTGATAATACTGTTTTATTTGAATAATACATTTTCATAAAAATTTAGTGATGAATTGAGAAAGGAGTTGTATTATACCCTTACTTAACACAAAAATTTCTAACCTTATAATGATAAATTTATTAAAAATAATTGTGATGTATTGGGTTTGCCAGGTCAATATAGCATTCTCAGATGATGTGCTTCCAGAATTCAGCCTTTCTGATTCAGAAAATAAGGTTCATTCTGTTTCAGAATGGCAATCAAAAATACTTGTAATCAATTTTTGGGCAACATGGTGCCAGCCATGCTTAAAAGAGATTCCCGATTTTATAGCATTGCAAAATCAATATGCTAAGCAAAATGTCCAATTTATTGGTATTGCTATAGATGATTTGTCATCAGTTTTGCGCTATAAAAATTCGGTAGGGATTAATTACCCGATACTAATTACAAGTGAGTGGGATGGTTATGAGCTTTCATCACGTATGGGTAATAGCTCAAATACCGTACCTTATACTGTCGTTGTAAATTCGGATAGTAAAATTATATTTCGATATTCTGGCGCAGTGAAAAAAACAGATTTAATAGCCGTCATCGGGGCTAAATAAGCTATTCAAGCCATGTCATCACGAGTTTGCTATGTTGATTGTTAGCTTTTTCAGTCCAAAGGACTTGTGCATTCCCATCAGAGGCTATTATTCGTGGATGCGTCGCAGCGTTGCCAGGATCAGATAATTGAAGTGGTGTTGACCAAGACATTGCGTTATCAAAAGATTGAGAGCTGAAAATTGCGGTTCCTCCAGGTTGAATTTCATCCCAGACAACAATAATTCGGTCATTCATAGCAATAATGTCACTATGAGTAGCATTCTTGCCAATTTTAACGGTATGGTTTTTTGATATGGTATACAATCCAGAAATGCCAGAAAATCCAGTCCAAACACTACTATAAAAATTGTTTGATTCATCAAACGTTAATCCGCCTCCTACGTGGGGACACCCATCAAATTCCCAATTAAAATTACCAATTACTTTCTTATTTTGCCAAGAAATTCCATGATCAATAGAGGTAAGCATACTCATATCCCGTGGTTTCATGTCTCGGTAAAGCACATGAATAGCTCCATTAGGTGATAAGGCGAGTGTATTTGAACAGCATGAACATGTTGAATCATCCAGCTTAATAGGGGGATGCCAATTTTTACCATGATCAAGTGATTGTGAATAACGTAAACTTTGATAGCCATTTTCTTCTGGATCAGAAAGCCAAACTGCATGGATATAACCTAGAGTATCGACTATCAAATCAGCATGTGACTGATCGCCAATATCATCAGCGGCAGGGTTTTTGCCTTGTTGCCAAGACTTTCCTGAGTCATGTGACAAAAAGGTTACTAATGGACCGTTATTTGGAATCTCCCCCTGTACCTGCCAGAGTGAAATAATATTATCACCTTGTGCTGCAATTTGTACGTCATTACCACGCGATCCTAGAGGAGTTGAGGGATTTGTTCCTATATTCACGGGTTTTGTCCAATGCATACCTTGATCGATTGACTTTAAATAGCGTACAGATATTGAATTTGTATTTTCAGACGAAGTACCTGAAATTAACAGATGAAGTACATTGTCATCAGCATAGATATCAAAACTACTTATCTCAAAAAGCCCAAATGTGGTCTTTGTTTCTATCTGGCGCTTAGTTAATGCGGTTAGTGGTGTTGTAGTGCAACTGGTTAGAAAAACGCTGGTAATCGCAAATAGGTAAACGGGAATTATTTTCATATTAAAACCAATTAACGAAATAGAAAAATTAAAAAATGTCATTATAATCGAATTAATGTAAATTGATTGTAAGTATTTAATATCAATTAATAAAGTAGAAATAACGATTGTTGAAATTACTCATAATTGCCGCACTAGACACGGTTTGTATATCTTGTGATAATTTTTTTAAAAAAAAGAACATGATGAAAAAGAAGGATAGATTGATAGCACAGGCAGAATTAGGGTATTTATAATAGGGAATTGAATTGTGACGTTTTATTAGGATAAAAAAATAGATATTGAGTTAACATTATGATTTTTTTACATAAAATAATTATTTTATAGAGTGTGATTACTTGGGGTTTTAGAATAATTCGGCATAATCAAATAGAAAAAAAGAGGGATAATGATTATTGAATAATAGTTCAGGGATATTTTAAGGGATTTATTCAGATAGATTGATCATGAAAAAGAAAAAATCTATTTACAATACTTCTCTTTCTGTGAACGTTGGGTATAATGTTAGTATATTTAACCAACTTTTTGAGTCAGTTAAATAGACCTTTTCTTTTATAAACCTTTAAGGGACAAAATGAACATCTTAAAAAAAATTGCTCTATATATCGCTATAGTTTCTGCATTTGCTGCTGTTTCAGCTCCTGCGTTTGCTGCTGAAGAACACAAAGACAAAAATGCTGTAGTAAGAGCTGCAGGGGAAGGTGCTGGCTTGAAAATTCAAGAAGCGATTTCTATTGCAGATGCTAATGGTGATAAAGCAGTATTTGTCGCTGCAATCAGTGAAGCACGTCAATTACAAAAAGAATTTCGTTTCGAGCAAACAGAACGCTTACGTCAAAAATTGAATGATAAATTACGTGCTGCACGTGAATCTGCGGATGAAAATTTAACTCAAGCTGGCGCTTCAGCTAAAGAAGCATTAGCAGTTTTAGGTGAAATGAAAGAAATTTACGAAGCAGCTCACAAATAAGACTGTTTGAAAAAATTTTAGGTATCAAGTGCGCCGCTGGTTTTGATAAATCAGCGGCGTAGTTGTTTCAGGTGTTGAAAAATTAAATTAGTTCACCAGCCAAGTTAGTATTTAAAAAGGTAAGAATATCTTCATGATGATCAAAGTTACCGTAAGCTAGCAATAATTTTATATACGCAGCCTCAATGGATATATTCCATATTATTTCCGCACCTTGATTTCTCAGTTAAATTGTTGATTGATAAAACTGAGTAGATTTAAAGGCAGGCGCAAGAAAAACAGGAATATTTAGTGATAGGCATCGTTTTAAAAGATGAGGCAGCGAATGATGTTTTCCATAATCAGATATTGCGCAAGCTGTGCCAGAGTGATATAAGTCGTGCAATACAACATCTACATTTTCTAAATTAAAATAATCGTAATTAATGCCCGGATAGGGTTTTATCATTAAAATGCGTGTCGAGAAATCAGGTTTTAGTTTTAGTGTCGTATTCTTGAGCGCGGGGACTAATTTTTTAGTAGGCGATATACTATGAAAATTGCTACTTAGTTGCGGAGAGCACGTTATATAAGCGCCATGATGAAGCGTAACAGTTGCTGAATTAATGTTTCGATAAGGCACAAAAATGCCACGTAATCTCTGGTTTAAAATAGAATTCACTGCGAAACAGAAATTATCAAGACCATTAGATCTCATATCACTTAAAGGATAGTGACTTGAAACAAGAAAAATGGGGACATCTAGTGCGTGGAAATAAAAAGTTAAAGCGGCTGATGTGTAAGCTAATGTGTCGGTGCCATGAGTGATGATTATGCCGTCATACGCGTTTGGATTGGCATTCTCGATAGTTTGAATTAATAATGTCCATACTGAAGGTGTAATATTTTCACTCAATATTTCATAGGGTTGAAGTGTGGTGAAATGAATTTTCATTTGTGGATAGCGCGTTTTAAACTGCGATAGAAGTAGAAAATGCGTCTGCGTGTCGGTATTGATTTCACCATTACAAACACTTGAACCAATAGTCCCTCCAGTAAATACCACTAAAATATTTTTCATAATTGTTATTCCTTTTCCCTTTTGCATTAAAATTAACACTTTATTAAAGCATAACAAGCTCTGGTCAAAATGAAAATATCCCTTATTGTTGCTATGTCAGAAAATCGTGTAATTGGGCGTGACAATAAAATGCCGTGGCATTTATCAGCTGATTTGAAACGATTTAAATCCCTCACAATGAATTCACCCATTTTAATGGGTAGAAAAACATTTGAATCAATTGGCAAACCGTTAATTGGGCGTACTAACATGATTTTAAGTCATAATTCCGATTTTAAACCTGAGGGCTGTCTCGTTTTTTCTGGGTTAAAATTGGCACTAGATGAAGCTCGACATTATGGTGATGAACTTTTTATTATTGGTGGATCGACACTTTATGAAATGGCGTTGCCATTAGCTCAGCGTTTGTATTTAACAGAGATTGACGCTTCATTTGAAGGTGATACATTTTTTCCTGAAATTGATTTAATTGAATGGAAAAAAGTGGCGTGTGAGCGAATTGTGGACGATAAAAAAGTGGATTTTACTTATCGATTTATAACCTTAGAAAAGTGTGATTTATGACAATTGATTTTAATTCGGCAGCGTCATTAGGCTGTTTAAGTGTTTCTGGCGAAGATGCGGCGAATTTTTTGCAAGGACAAACGACTTGCGATGTGATTGAATTAGAGGAAAATAATAGTACTTGTGGTGCATTTTGCAATGCGAAAGGGCGAGTCATTAGTACATTTTATGTGATTAAAACACAAAGCGAATTTCTATTTATATTACCCAATTGTCTTTTAGGTGTCATTCAAGAACGTTTAAAGCGCTATAAATTACGTGCTAAAGTTGACATTAGAGAACAGGATTTCGATATGAATACGGTTGATTTACCTAGTAATATTGCATGGTTGACGCATGAAACGAGCGAAGAATTTATCCCTCAGTGGCTTAATTTAGATAAGTTGGGCGGCGTTAGTTTTACTAAAGGTTGTTACACTGGCCAAGAAATTGTGGCAAGAACGCATTATTTAGGCGAAGTAAAACGTCGTCTATTTATGGCAACGTATGACATTAATGCGGGTGTAATTAATGGTAACAAATCTATTATTGATGAAGTTCAAACAACTGTTGGGCATGTTTTAAATGCACATGACGGGGTCATGCTTTGCGTGTTAAATGTTGATGTGCGAATGAAGACTTTGCGATTGGCAGATACTCTTGAAGAAATTGAAGTGATTAAGGAAATTTTATGAATGAAATAGCAGCAGCGCGTTTTCGTCGACTTGGTATGTTAACTATTTGCGCGGTATATTTTGTTATTTTAGCTGGGGGAATTGTTCGCGCATCTGGGGCAGGAATGGGTTGTCCTGATTGGCCAACGTGTTTTGGGCAATGGGTTCCTCCTACTTCTGAAATGCAGCTGCCGGCGAATTATCATGAAATTTATGCGCAACGTGGTTATGAAAATACGCAGTTTAATCCTGTTAAAACGTGGACAGAATATACTAACCGTTTAATTGGCGTAACGATTGGATTCTTAATTTTTCTCACAGCATGGTCATCGCGCGTTTATTTCAAAACAGATAAAACCGTTTTTTATTTAGCTGTAATGGCGTTTTTTTTGGTGGGTTTTCAAGGTTGGCTTGGCTCAACTGTTGTTGCAAGTAATTTAAAGCCTTTGATGATTACTATTCATATGTTGGTTGCGTTGTTTATTGTTGCGCTTCTCATTTATACAATTACACGCTCGCAACGCGAAACTTTTGCATCTATTGACTTAAGTGTATTACCTACAAAGTTTAGAATGATTTTAAAATTGGTTATGTTCATGACTTTGCTGCAAATTGCGATGGGAACACAAGTGCGTGAGGCTGTAGACTTTATTGCGCATGAACATGCCTACATTGAACGTCAATTTTGGAGAGAAGATTTTCCTGTTATTTTTTATGTGCACAGATCGTTTTCGTCATTGATTTTATTTACAAATGCTTGGCTAGTGTGGCGATTGTTTCAACATGTTGACAGAACACATCCGCTTGTTCGCGCGGGTTTTCTTTTATTTAGTTTAATTGTCACTGCAATTTTGGCAGGTGTGAGTTTAGATAGATTAGGTATGCCACCAGTAGCGCAACCTATTCATTTATTGATGGCAAATTTGATTTTGGGTGTGCAGTTTTTTATGTGGATGGCGTTGCGTTATAGTACTCAAAAGCCATAATCACAAAAAAGGTCGTGTAAATTTAGAAAAACTTGCACGACCTGAACTATTAACGATATAAAATCGTTTATATAATTAGACCATCTTCCATGTGAAGCACTGTGCCCAGTTTCGCTGCCAAATCATGGTCATGGGTTACGACTAAAAAACTGATTTGTAGCTCTTGATTAAGCTCAAGCATGAGCTGATAAATCGACTCGGCTGTTCGGCTATCCAAATTTCCTGTTGGTTCATCAGCTAAGATTAACGCGGGATTGTTAATTAAAGCACGGGCTACAGCTGCGCGTTGACGCTCTCCACCTGATAACTCTCCGGGTTTATGCTCTATGCGATGTCCGAGTCCCACGCGCTGTAATAGTTTTTTTGCCCGAGTTTGTGAATTTTTTACGGATTCATTACCAATTAACAGAGGCATAGCCACATTTTCAAGTACAGTGAATTCGCCGAGTAAATGATGGGATTGATAAATAAAACCAAGTGATTGATTACGAAGTTTAGCCAGTTTTCCACTGTTGACTGTGTTCAAATTCACACCATTTAAAATTACCTCCCCACTAGTGGCTTTATCAAGCCCACCAAGTAAATGGAGTAGAGTGCTTTTACCAGATCCCGATGCCCCCATAATGGCAACGCGTTCACCGACGGCAATTTCTAAATTAACTCCTTTGAGTACGTCAACATCCAAATCACCGTAACGTTTTACTAAATTGCGACATTTCAGAATGATTTCTTTACTCATAACGTAACACTTCCGCTGGATTAATTTTTGCTGCTTGCCATGCAGGATAAATAGTTGCAAGTAAAGATAAGAAAAAGGCCATACCCGCAATAGCGTAAACATCCGACCAAACTAATTTTGAGGGAAGTTCGCTAATGTAGTAGACGTCAGCGGCCATAAATTGAACATGAAATAATTTCTCAATTGCGGGAACAATGGTTTCAACATTTAAAGCTAAAATAACCCCGCCAACTGTCCCTAACGTTGTGCCTACGATACCTATAATGGCGCCCAATACCATGAAAATCCCCATTACTGATTGCGATGTTAAGCCTTGTGTTTTCAATATGGCAATGTCACCACGTTTATCGGTCACCACCATCACAAGCGTGGAAACAATGTTAAAGGCGGCTACGGCAACGATGAGTAATAAAATAATAAACATGACGCGTTTTTCAGTTTGAATCGCGCGGAAAAAATTACTATGCGCAAGAGTCCAGTCGCTAACGTAGTAGTTGTTATAGAGTGCTTTTGAAAGTTCTTGAGTGATTTGCGGGGCGTTAAATAAATCGTCTAATTTAATACGCAGACCAGATACAGCGCTCTCAAGCCGGAAGAGTTTTGCGGCGTCGTCAATGTGAATTAACGCCATATTACGATCATATTCATACATTCCAACTTGGAACGTACCAATAACCGTAAAACGTCGCATTCTTGGAACAACGCCAGCAGGAGTTGAATTAACTTGGGGGCTGATGACGGTGATTTTGTCGCCAACCATCACGCCGAGATAATTTGCCAATTCAGCGCCTAAAATAATACTGTATTCGCCAGCGACTAAATCGGTAAGTTGTCCAACTTTCATTTTTCCGGCAACGTCCGATACTTTTGCTTCGTTTTCTGGTAAAACACCGCTTAACATCGTCCCACTGACGCGGCGTTCTGCGTTAATCATGACTTGACCGTTTATAAATGGGGCGGTACCTTCGATATGTGGGTAATCAACAAGTTTTTGATCAAGTTCTTGCCAGTTTTCTAGTTGACCGGATTGGCCTGTGATTGTTGCATGTGAAGTCATTCCTAAAATGCGTTGTCGTAATTCATCCTCAAAACCGTTCATGACAGATAACACAGTAATTAATGCCGTTACGCCTAGTGCAATACCTAAAACTGAGGTCAGAGTAATAAATGAAATAAATTGCGTGCGTCGTTTTGCGCGGGTGTAGCGCAAACCTATATAAAAAATAAGTGGTTTAAACATTAATAATCAACAGGTTAAAAAGCAATTATGCTTTAGGATTAGATGGGAGTTTGCGGCAGTTGCTACAAAAACCATAGAGGTAGAAATTGTGATCGGTGAGTTCATAACCAAACCCTTCAGCGATTTCACGTTGTCTGTTTTCAATAAACTCATCATGAAATTCATCAACTTTACCGCATTTTACGCAAACAAGATGATCGTGATGCCCACCATTGTCGAGTTCGAAAACGGAGTTTCCGCCCTCGAAGTGGTGGCGTGTTACAAGCCCTGCGGCCTCAAATTGTGTTAAAACACGATAAACCGTTGCCAGTCCAATATCTTCGTTTTCACTCAGTAGGATCTTATAGAGTTTTTCAGCTGTAAAATGACGCTCATTAGCTTGATTTTCTAAAATTTGCAGAATTTTTATTCTTGGTACGGTAATTTTTAAACCCGCATTTTTGAGTTCATGGTTTTCTTGATTTTCCACCATAGCTTCCTAGAAAGTAATGTAATTTTGGCTATTGTAACTTTTTTTTAAACGCAAGCGCATGACTGTTTCGTTGATTTACCGTAGAATTTGCGGCATTCTTCTCAATTTTATCTCAATTTACCCAAAACTCTCATGCGAAAATCTATTTTATCAGTTAGTTTACTGAGTTTGTCATTGCTCTCTTGTTCAACAATTTTGAATCATTTGCCATATGTTTATACCATTGATATTAACCAAGGTAACATTATTGACCAAGCAATGATTGATCAATTACGTCCGAATATGACAAAACGGCAGGTTTTATATGTCATGGGAACGCCAATGCTAGCTGATTTTTTTCATGAAAATCGCTGGGATTATCTCTATCAAATTAAAAAAGGCGGTGAGGATGTGGAGAAAAAAGCAATCTCCATTTTTTTTGAAAATGACAAAATTAAAGGTATTCAAGGTGATTTAAAACCAAGCGCTATAGTTGTGGTTAAACCGAGTACAGAACAAATGGTTGATGTGCCTCCTCGTGATTTAGAAAAAACGTTATGGGAAATAATGACTGGCTGGGTAAATTATGATGGCGTTGATGTCGATAAGCCAAAAACATCCTTATTATCGCAATAATTTTTATATGGGTATGCGCTCAAAAGTGTGTATTGACGCACACTTTTTCTTTAAATTTATCAGCGTAAACAACATAATCGATAAACTATATGCTAAGTGTTGAAGAATGGGGCGTTAATTAATTAAATGATCAATTTATTATATTTTGGTGGATAACTTAAATGATCGTACATAAAACAAAAAAATCTTTAAAGAAAAATAGTATTTTTTTTATACAACTTAGTATTTTAGTATTACTTCTTGCCGCATTAATTGAATACATAGCAACGAGTGATACCACAACTGTTGATGTGGTTAGTATAAATAAAGATGATTTATCTGTTCAAGCCATTCCAAAGACAAATCAATTGCAAGAAACCAAGAGAGAAGCTAAAGCACCCAGTCCCGCAACATTTGAAATTGATGAAGTCAGTCGAGATATGCTAAACAATAAAGCCAATAATCCTCAAGAGGTATTGTCAGAAGATACCCCGTGTGCGCGTTTTGATGATGTACATACTGTGCTTCGACGTAATGGCACTATTTCTAAAGCACGCAATGTAGAGCCGTTTAAAAAACCATTGCCTGCGATGATTACAGAAATTCAATATACATGCATCGACAAAGTAAGTGGGGTGCCACATATTAAAGCAACGACAATGGGGGTGGCTGTTGATGTCCAAGCAAATATGCTACGTTGTGTGCAATCAACTTCGGATGAATCGCTCAGTGCAGAAGCACGATATAAACATGTTCTCAATATGATGACGCATCATTGTGGGTTTAAATTGATGGAACATCGCGCATTACCCGTAGGCAAGTAAGTTTGACTAATTTTTTTTTCTTTTGTTTGACGGATATCTGTTTTAAGGATGGCCAATTTCAATGTACATATTAGCGTTGCGGCGGGATGTTCGGTCGTTGCGGCGGTGTTTGGTTTGGGTCTTCACTTCATAGATAGCCAGCACATACCATGGCTTATTTTTTTAGGTATTGTGGGTGGGATGTTGCCTGATGTTGATGCTGTCAATTCCCGCCCAGTGCGACTGCTTTACTCAATATTAGCTTTGCTATCAGCGATGATTGTAGTGTCAATATTCAAAAAATATTATGTTCAATCGTATCAACTGCTTTTACTGGCGGTCGTTGTCTATTGTTTGACTCGCTACCTTGTTCTGGCATCTATAAGAAAATTTACAGTGCACCGTGGCATTTTTCATTCAATTTTAGCATTATGTTTTTTCAGTTTTGCCATAATGTGTGTGAGTTATTATTTTCTAGAACAAAATCCAATTTATGCGTGGCTAAATGGCGTTTTTCTGGGATTAGGTTTTCTTGTTCATTTAACACTGGATGAAATATACAGTGTTGATTTAGCGAATCGTCGAATAAAAAAGTCCTTTGGCACAGCGCTGAAATTATTTAATTATAAAAATATTTTTTCGTCGCTAGTGATGGCGATTTTCACCCTTTTACTTTATTGGTTTTTACCCCCTGCATTGCCTTTGCTTGCGCTAAGTGAGCGTATTTTGATTACACTTGTTTTTTGATTTGATTTGTAAAATCTGTTTGCTAAATTCGTACATAATCGCATTTTACATGCTAAAATAAATTAACTTTGTTAATTATCCTATTGTTTATTGAGTTTTTATTGAAATGAAGATGCTCCATTTTTTTGCTATTCCCGCATTGCTTTTATTAAGCGAGCCTAGTTATGCGACAGTATATAACCTGCCCGCAAATAGTCGTGACAATGTGGTAGCTGAGTATCCAAATGAAATTGCCGTTACCCGTCCCCAGCAAAGTGAAACGCTCCTTGATGTTGCTCGTCGATTTTCATTAGGGCAAACTGAAATTGTTCGGCTTAATCAATCGCTTGATCGCTGGCTGATTAAACCTAATGACGTGATTACCTTGCCAAATAAACGTATTTTACCGGATTCACCTCGCAATGGGATTACGCTCAATATTGCAGAATATCGTATGTATTATTACCCACAAAATTCATCAAAAGTATATTCGTTTGCGCATGGGGTCGGGAGACAAGATTGGAAAACACCTTTAGGCAAAACAAGTGTTCAAAAGAAAGTAAAAGATCCTGTTTGGCGGCCACCAGAATCTATTCGACGTGAACATGCTGCGCAAGGCGATCCATTACCTGAAGTTGTGCCTGCAGGCATACATAATCCATTGGGTGCTTATGCGCTTTATTTAAATTTACCTGGTGATTACCGCATTCACGGAACGGATATCGATAAGATCTACGGAATTGGTATGCAAATCACCCATGGCTGCGTGCGGATGTATCCTGAAGATATTGACCAACTTTACCACATGGTTGACGTGGGAACACCTGTTTATATTGTAAAACAGCCCATTAAAGTTGGCTGGCTCAATAATGTGCTGTATGTTGAATCGCATCCTGACTTGGAAGGTGAAGAAACTTCATTAGAAGAGCGAATCGCTATAGCGGGAACGTTAATTCAGAAAATAAACACTGTTCAATTTTCTGATATCGATCAGTCGGCATTGCACGATGCATTGGAAAAACAAACGGGCAATCCAACGGCTATTTATGAACATATCTTAACAGAAGAAGAAATGCAAGCACAGGCAATAGCAACGCCTGTATCTAAAGCACAACCTGTTTCAAGTCCTTTGGTAAAAGCCGCTGTCCCTGCTACCGCGAAAAAAGTTGCTGAGCTTAAAAAAATTGCGCCCACAAAGTTAGCAGATAAATTAAAAATACCCCCAACGAAAAAAGTAGTGGATGTAAAAAAAGTCGTTGATAAAAAAACACCCAAAGCAGTTCCATATATACCAACTCATAAACCCTCACCAACGGGTTATTTTCGTGGTTTTTAATTATTTGAGCATGTAAATTTATGAAAAAAATTCTTATTTCAGACAAACTTGCTACGGATGGCATTGATTATTTAAAAGCTCAAAATGATATTCAAATTCATTTTGAAACTGGCTTAAGTGAAGAAGCACTTTGTGAAATTATTGGTGAGTTTGATGCGCTGTTAATTCGTAGTGACACACAAGTGACGCCAAGGCTTTTACAGGCAGCAAAAAAATTAAAGTTAATTGGTCGGGCTGGCATTGGCGTGGATAACGTAGATATTCCAGCCGCAACCGAAATGGGTGTTATTGTGATGAATACGCCTGATGCCAATGCAACAACGACAGCTGAGTTAACAATTGCGCACTTAATGTCACTGAGTCGGCATCTGCCAGCAGCCGATCAATCTGTTCGCGCAGGGAAATGGGAGCGTTCCAAATATACGGGTTCAGAAGTTGCGCAAAAAACCCTAGGGGTAGTTGGTTTTGGTACGATTGGGCGTTTAGTGGCAAGTCGTGCAGCTGTTTTGAAAATGAAGGTGGTTGCGTTTGATCCTTTTGTTTCACCAGAAATTTATGCTGACCTGGGCGTTGAGTCGGTGAGCTTAGAAAAGTTGATTTCAAGTTCGGATTATATTACGTTACATTGCCCGCTTATTGAAAAAACACGAAATATTATAGGGGCTGCTCAATTTGAAAAGATGAAATCAAATGCCATGTTAATTAATTGTGCGAGAGGTGGCTTAATTGACGAAGTTGCCCTTTATGATGCATTGAAAAACAAAAAAATTGCAGGGGCTGCGCTTGATGTATTTGAGATTGAGCCACCAATTGAATCCCCCCTTTTAACATTGGATAACATCGTTTTTACGCCGCATTTAGGCGCATCGACGAACGAAGCGCAACTTGCAGTAAGTGTTGAAATTGCAAAACAAGCTGTTACATTTCTGCGCACAGGTGAAGCAATCAACGCAATTAATCTACCGCGTGTTTCAGCGGAAGAATTGAAAAAATCCAGTGATTTTGTCAATTTAGCTACTCAACTAGGAAAGGTGTTGGCTGGCTTGAGCTCATCTCCTTTAACGAAATTAGAGGTTGCTTTATTTGGCAGAGCTGCTGAGGTTTCAACACGCCCTGTATCTGTTGCGGCATTAGTGGGTGTGTTGAGTGGGCAGTTTTCAACCCCAGTGAATCGCGTTAATGCAGAAAATATTGCAAAGCGCCAGGGGCTCGCATTGGTGGAATCTGTTTCCCAAGAATCGCAAGATTATGTCTCGCTTATTAAATTAACTGGGTATAGTGCAGACAAAACAACCACGATATCTGGTGTGTTGTTGGGTGGTCGTCAGCCACGTTTAGTCTCTATCAATGAGATGGATATTGAAGTGATTCCCGAAGGCACATTGTTAATTACCACGCATGATGATAAACCGGGGGTGATTTCGGCCATCAGCGCTATTTTAGGGAATTCAGCGATTAATATTTCAAGGATGCAGGTGAGTGCCGCTGATAGTCAAGATAACGCAATGGCGGTTATTAGTATTTCTGAAACATTAAATGAAGAGTTATTATCTCAGGTGGCTAATTTAGCGCCTGTTCATCATGTGACACAAATTGAGTTATGAGTTTTGATGTTATCTGCTTTGATTGTGACAGTACAATAAGCAAAATCGAAGGAATAGATGAGCTTGCTAAGCGAGTAGGGTTGGGTGATGAGCTCTCCAAATTAACTGATGCCGCAATGAATGGTGATGTGGCGCTTGAAGAGATATATGCTAAACGCTTAAATTTGATTAAACCGAGTCGAGCAGATATAGAGTGGTTGTCAAAATTGTATATAAGCGAATTAGTTGATGGGGTGGAGGTTGTTTTTAGTCAACTCATGCAGCACAATAAAACTGTTCATATCATAAGCGGTGGTTTGTTGCCTGCTATTTTGCCATTAGCAAAACTATTAAATGTACCTCAATCAAACGTTCATGCTGTTGACATTTATTTCGATAATAATGGAACGTATTTAGGGTATGACATAGATTCGCCTTTGATAACCAATAGCGGTAAAGCGGTAATTATTGAATCGTTAGAATTGCATAATGTTGTCATGGTAGGTGATGGTCAAACCGATTTAGAAGCACAAAAAGTGGGGGCAAAAATTATTGGTTTTGGCGGCGTCATTGCTAGGGAAACTGTACGAAAAAAAGCAGATTTTTTCGTTGAAGAAAGCGATATCAGAAAGATTTTAACATTGGGTTTGATTTAGAAAAAATACGACGGAATGGGTATTTATACTTTATTGATAACGTTACAAAAATAAAAGTAGAGTTAATAGACAATTTATACATATTTTTTGGAGAAAAAGGCAACATGGCTGGTCACAGTAAATGGGCAAATATTAAACATCGTAAAGCTGGGCAAGATGCACTTCGTGGGAAGATTTTTACAAAAATTTTACGGGAGATAAGTGTTGCAGTAAAAGGGAGTGGTGCTGATCCTGCAAGTAATCCTGCTCTGCGAACCGCTATTGACAAAGCATTAGGTGCTAATATGCGCCGAGATACGATTGATACGGCAATTAAAAAAGCCTCAGGCACACTTGAGGGTGTTCATTATGAGGCGATTCGCTATGAAGGTTATGGCGCTGGCGGTGTTGCTGTGATTGTTGATTGTTTAACAGATAATAAACAGCGTACAGTCGGTGAAGTACGTCATGCATTTAGCAAATCAGGTGGTAATTTGGGAACTGATGGTTCGGTTGCATATTTATTTAGTAAATTAGGTATTATTAGCTACACATCTGATGTCGATGAAGATGCGTTAATGGAAGCGGCAATTGATGCAGGTGCTGATGATGTTATTACGAATGATGATGGCTCAAAAGATGTGATTACCACACTCGAAAATTACTTGAATGTAAAAGAAGCGTTAGTAGCAGGCGGTTTTGAGCCTGAAAGTGCTGAAATTACCATGCAAGCGAGTACAAAAGCTGAATTAGATGCAGAAGATGCAGAAAAAATGATGTTACTCATTGAGCGATTAGAAGATTTAGACGATGTACAAAATGTCTATTCAAATGGCGATATTAGTGATGAAATCATGGCGTCGATGAGTTAGTGAAAATTCTTGGTATTGATCCGGGTTCGCGTTTAACGGGATATGGCATTATTGAATTTTTTCCCAGTGGTTATCGTTATGTGACAAGTGGTACATTAAAAATTACGGGCGACAATTTCCCTCAAAAACTAAAACAAATTTTTGATGGGATATTGCAGGTAACAAATGAATATCAACCTGAACAGATGGCTATTGAGCAAGTTTTTATGAGTAAAAATGCTGACTCAGCACTCAAACTTGGTCAAGCACGAGGCGCGGCAATTTGTGCTGTTCAGATGCACGACATTCCTGTTTTTGAATATGCCGCACGGCAAGTTAAACAGACCGTTGTAGGCAAAGGTGGCGCGGATAAATTACAGGTTCAGCAAATGGTAAAAATATTGCTAAATATTCAGGGAAGTATGCAAATTGATGCGAGTGATGCGTTAGGGATTGCAATTTGTCATGCTCATTTTTATCAGACGCAGCAACGTTTACAGTTGAGTAAAAGATAATGATTGGTTTTTTACGCGGCAAAATTGCACGAAAAGCACCGCCATGGATTGTTTTAGATGTGAATGGCGTGGGGTATGAAATTGAAGCGCCAATGACTGTTTTTTATGATTTGCCTGAAGTGGGAACAGAAATTATTTTGCAGACACACTTAATTGTTCGAGAAGATGCGCATAATCTTTTTGGGTTTGCAAATGAAGCAGATAAAATGCTTTTTAAAACATTAATCAAAATTAATGGAGTAGGCGCAAAGTTGGCTTTAACAATTTTATCTGGACAATCTGCCGAAGACTTTCAGTTGTGTATTCAAAATAATGACACACAAGCTTTGATAAAATTACCTGGCGTTGGCAAAAAAACAGCGGAACGACTCGTGATGGAATTACGTGATAAATTACCTAAAAGCGATAATGCGCAGGCCATAGTAATGTCAAATACCGCAAACGCGCGTTCTGAGGCGATTAGTGCATTGTGCTCACTTGGCTATAAACCGCTTGAGGCCAGCCAAATGGTGTCTGCTATTGAGCATGAAGGAAAAAGTTGCGAGACAATTATTCGTCTTGCTTTGCAAGGTAGCGTTAAATGATTGAGGAAGATCGTTTAATTGCCGCGAAGTCCGGCCATGGAGAAGAAGGGCTTGATCGAGCTATGCGCCCAAAACGTTTGGCAGATTATGTTGGACAAGAAGAATGTCGCACACAGATGGCTATTTTTATTGAGGCAACATTAGCGAGAGGCGAAGCACTTGATCATACATTGATTTTTGGTCCGCCTGGTTTGGGTAAAACGACGCTCGCTATGATTGTTGCAGCAGAAATGGGCGTCGGCTTGAAACAAACAGCTGCTCCTGTGCTTGAAAAAGCGGGAGATTTAGCCGCATTATTGACGAATTTAGAGGCGCACGACGTCTTGTTTATTGATGAAATTCATCGATTAAGTCCTGCTGTTGAGGAAATTTTGTATCCAGCGATGGAAGATTATCAACTTGATTTGATGATTGGCGAAGGTCCTGCAGCGCGCTCAATTAAAATTGATTTACCGCCTTTTACATTGATTGGCGCAACCACGAGAGCAGGTTTGTTAACCTCACCTTTACGGGATCGATTTGGTATCGTTCAACGCTTGGTTTTTTATACCATAGAAGAGTTAACACATATTGTAACGCGTTCTGCGCATGTGCTTAATTTGGTGATCGAGCCCAAAGGAGCGCAAGAGATTGCGAAGCGTTCGCGAGGTACTCCGCGTATTGCAAATCGCTTGTTGCGTCGAGTGCGTGATTTTGCTCAAGTTAAAAGTAATGGAATCATTTCAGAAGAGGTCGCGGCTCAAGCGTTGACTATGCTAAAAGTGGATAGCCAAGGCTTTGATTCATTAGATAGACGATTTTTATTAACATTAATTGAAAATTTTTCTGGTGGTCCTGTGGGTTTAGACACGCTAGCGGCAGCAATTAGTGAAGAACGTGGCACAATTGAAGATGTCCTAGAGCCTTATTTATTGCAGCAAGGATTTATTATGCGAACGCCACGTGGACGCGTGGCTACCTCTGCGGCTTACTTGCATTTTGGCTTAACTGCCCCAACAGTAGTTGCTAATACAATGGATTTATTGGCGCTATGAAAAATGCTTTTGTAATGTCTGTGCGTGTATATTATGAAGATACAGATGCCGGTGGCGTTGTGTATCATGCCAATTATTTACATTTTTTTGAGCGTGCCCGTACAGAGATGTTGCGCGAATTAGGATTTGAACAAGATCAATTGCGTGACGATTACGGTATCATTTTTGCTGTACGTGCTATGCAAATTGACTATTTACGTCCCGGAAGATTTAATGATTTACTGCAAGTGAGTGCAGCGATTGTAGAATTAAAAAAAGCCAGTTTAGTGTTTGAACAAACAATTAAAAATGGTGATGTGAACCTTTGTACTTGTCACTGTCGTGTTGCGTGTATTGATGCAAGTAAAATGCAGCCGACAGCTATTCCCGATTTCTTATTGAAGCAATTTTTGATTATTAAACCATGAATACTGATTTATCTATTTTCCATTTAGTAACTGAAGCGAGTTTTGTGGTGCAATTTGTGATGCTAATTTTATTTGTAGCATCACTCGTATCATGGACATTCATTTTTTCAAAGCGTAAAGACCTTAATCGTGCGATTGAAATTACAGATGAATTTGAGGAACAATTTTGGTCTGGCGTTTCGTTGTCAGAATTGTATCGAAAATTAGCCGCAAAAGATTTTGAGCCTGAAGGTATTGAAAAGATTTTTTTAGCGGGATATAAAGAATTTTCTCGTATGCGCATTAGCGGTAACGTTGAGCCTGCTGTTCAAGTGGAAAGTGCGCAACGGGTTATGCGCATTGAATTACTGCGTGAACTTGATCGCCTTGATGAACATTTGGCATTTTTAGCAACGGTTGGATCAACGAGCCCTTATGTCGGTTTATTTGGCACGGTTTGGGGGATTATGAATTCGTTTATGGCGCTAGGCAATGTGAAACAAGCTACATTAGCACAAGTTGCTCCTGGGATTGCTGAAGCGCTAATTGCGACGGCCATTGGCTTATTTGCGGCTATTCCTGCGGTTGTTGCCTATAATCGATTTTCAACACGTCTCGATCGATTAACGGGTCGTTATGAGTTATTTGTTGAAGAATTTATTGTCCTTTTACAAAGACAGGCACACAGTAAATGAACGTAAGTAATAAGAAAGCCGGTCGCCGCCGTCCTATGGCTGAAATTAACGTCGTACCATATATTGACGTCACGTTAGTGTTGCTCATTATTTTTATGATTACAACGCCTATGTTACAGTCAGGCGTTGAAGTGGATTTGCCTAGAGCGCAAGCCGCCATGGTTGAGCAAAAAGAGGATACGCCACCCCTTGTGATTTCTATTCAACAAGGTGGCAATTATTTTATTAACAGCGGTAATGGTGAAGATGAAGCAATTTCAAAAGAAGCAATTTATCCGCGCGTGGAAATAATTTTAAAAAATAAACCTGAAACACAAGTCTTAATCAATGCAGATAAAAATGTTGATTACGGAACGGTGGTAACAACAATGGCAGATTTAAAACATGCCGGTGTGCCAAGTGTCAGTTTAATGACTAAAGATGAAAATTAACGGTTTCAATGCGTAATCAAAAATTTTCCAAGCCTTTTTTATGGGCACTTGCTTTTCATTTAACGCTTTTGGCATTATTTGCGCTTAGCGCTATGTATAAACCCGCTCCGCCTGAACCAGAAGCTGAGCCGGAAGTGATGCACGCAACGATGATTGATCAGCAACCACCGCAAACAAAACCTGCTACGCCAGTGGAAACGCAAAAGACACCGCCACCGGCACCGAAACCAGAACCTATCGAAGAGCCTAAAAAAGTTGAGCCACCTAAAGAAAATTTGGCGCAAAAACGTGCTGAGGCTGAGGCAGAGGCAGCAGTAAAAGCTAAGCAAGAGGCAGCAGCAAAAGCTGAAGTAAAAAAAACCGCTATGCGCGAGGCTGAAAAGTTAAATGCGGAAAAAGAGAAAAAGGCTCAAGAATCTAAACAACAAGCGTTAGAGGAAAAGGCACAAGCGCATAAAGTGGCTGCAGAAAAAGCAGAAGCGCAACGCGTAGAAGAGGCTAAAAAAGCAATTGAGCGTGTAGAGTCTAAAAAAGCTGACGATGCAAAAAAAGCAGAGCATGAAAAAGAAGCTGCGGCAGAACGATTAGCAGCAGAAAAAGCAGAAGCTAAACAGGCCGCTGAAAAAGCAGAAGCCCAAAAAACAGAACAAGAAGCTAAAAAAGCAGCTGAAGCGGATGCGAAAAAAGAAGCGGCTAAAAAAGCAGAGGCAGAAAAATTAGCGGCTGAAAAAGCAGAGGCTAAAAAAGCCGAAATTGAAGCTAAAAAAGTAGCTGAAGCAGAAGCTAAAAAAGAAGCTGCGAAAAAAGCGGAAGCAGAGAAATTAGCGGCTGAAAAAGCAGAGGCTAAAAAAGCCGAAATTGAAGCTAAAAAAGTAGCTGCGAAAAAAGCGGAAGCAGAGGCCGCTGCAAAACAAGCCGCCGACAAAGCTGCAAAAGATGCCGCAGCGAAAGCTGATGCCGATAGACTTGCTGCAGAAAAAGCACGCGCGGATGCACAAGCAAGGCAAGCAGCTGAGCGTGTTGCGGCTGATAGAGCAAGAGAAGCCGCAGCAAAACAAGCCGCTGATGCGGCGAATGCAGCAATAGCAAGCGCTCAGGCAGAAGCAAAAGATAAAGCGATGCAGGCCATTAAACAAAAAGTGAATCGCAGTTGGGTACGCTTACCGGATACGACAAATTTAAAATGTACGGTTCGAGTCAAAATTGCGTCAGATGGGACGGTACTCGATGTATCGATTGAAAAAAGCAGTGGAAATGAAATGTTTGATACTTCTGCTGAAAATGCTGTAAATAATGCATCGCCTTTGCCAGTTCCCACAGATAGAGAATTATTTGCACGTGAATTTAAAACAGTGACGTTTGTGTTTGACCCTAAATAAATTAAAAAATAAGTAAATTGAGAGGAAATAGTTACGTGAATTTATTTAAAAAACTCGTTTTAGTGAGTGCTATTGGATTGTGTTTTGCACCTTCAAGTTATGCTGAAATGTCGATTGAAATTACAGAAGGTGTTGAGAGCGCAACATCCATTGCGATTGTGCCGTTTGCCTCGCAAGGCGCTCCACTTGACTTGAGTAGCATTATCAGTTCAGATTTACAGCGTAGCGGGTATTTTAATCCCTTAAATCCACAAAATATGCCTTCTCGTCCTAGTACGGCAGATGCCATTCGTTTTGCTGACTGGAAAGGGCTTAGACAAAATTACATTGTGATTGGACGTGTGCAACCTAATGGTGCTCAATTTAATATTGAGTTTGAATTATTTGATGTCGCGAAAGGTGAGTCATTACTTGGTTATCGGATGTCATCATCGGCGGTTGAATTGCGTAAAACAGCTCATCATATTAGTGATTTAATCTATGAGCGGTTGATGGGGAAAAAAGGCGTATTTAGCGGAAGAATTGCTTATATTACAAGCACTCGTCAAGGTGTTCAAAGTAATCATCAATTGATGGTTGCTGATGCTGACGGTGCGAATGCGAAAGCAATTGCGATTTCTCCTGAGCCTTTAATGTCACCGGCTTGGTCGCCAGATGCTGCGCGAATTGCTTATGTGTCATTTGAGAAAAAAAGTGCGGCAATTTATACACAAACGCTTGCGACAGGTCAGCGTGAAAGGGTTGCAGAGTTTCCTGGAATTAACGGTGCACCTGCTTGGTCGCCAGACGGTACAAAACTTGCTGTCACCCTATCAAAAGATGGAAGTCCTGATATTTATATTTTAGATTTAGGTTCACGTAATGTGACTAAATTAACAAAAAATCGCTCGATTGATACTGAGCCAACATGGTCGCCTGATGGTAGAAATATTGTATTTACTTCTGATCGTGGTGGCAAACCGCAGTTGTATGTTGTTCCTACGCAAGGTGGAGAGGAAAAACGGATTACGTTTAGTGGTAGCTACAACGCGAGAGCGAGTTTTTCACCAGATGGAAAATATCTTACTATGGTACACGGGAACGGTGGCGATTACCGTATTGGTGTAATGGATGTAAATTCGAAATCAATTAGTGTTTTAACGTCTGGTCCACTAGACGAGTCACCCAGTTTTGCACCTAACGGTAGTATGGTACTTTATGCATCACGAAAAGGAAGTACGGGTTATTTATCAGCGGTTTCTGTCGATGGTAAAATGCAACAGAAACTCGTTTTTGATAGCACTGAAGTACGCGAACCGGCATGGTCGCCAAAGTAACAATTAAATTTTTAACCCTTAACTAATTGGAAATAACAATGAAATTAAATAACAAAATGGCGATGTTCGCCCTTTTAAGTACACTAGCCTTAGCAGGTTGTAGTTCGGATGAAGAAAAAGATGCCAGTTTGACTGATGGAAGTTTAAATGGCGCAAATGGTATCGGTGACGCATCAACAAGTGGATTGAATGGTGGATCAAGCTTTGGTGGTTCAGGTCTTAATGGGGGGCGCTATGGCGCACATGGCGCGAATGGTTTGCCGCCTGAATTTAGCGATCCAAATAACCCGTTATCAAAAAGAACTATTTACTTTATGCTTGATAGTAGTCAAGTACAGCAAGATTTTATTCCTGTGATTGCAGCGCATGCGCGTTATTTGTTAGCTAATCCAAGTCAACATATCGTGTTGGAAGGAAATGGCGATGAACGTGGTTCACGTGAATATAATATTGGTTTAGGTGAGCAACGTGCAAACTCCATTGCTGCGATGCTAAAAGCACAAGGTGTCTCAGCAAGTCAATTGAGCGTTGTTAGTTACGGTGAAGAAAAACCCGTTGCGATGGGACATGATGAATCATCTTGGGAACTTAATCGTCGCGTTGAGCTTGCCTACTAAATTATGATGAAAAAATTTTCTGCGCTTTTTTTATGGTTGTTGTCGAGTGTTGCTTTTGCTGAACTTGCGCCCGTCATTGATAATTCGTCTTATCCCAGCGGGGCGCCTGCAGTCATTCCAGCTCAAGCTAATACATCGGTCAATAATACTTATGAGTTGATGACGCGACTAGATGAAGCGCAGAATGAAATTCAGCAATTAAATGGCAAAATTGAAGAGCAGACGAATTTAATTGCTGAGTTAAAAAAGAAGCAATCCATTATGTATTCTGATTTTGACGATCGTTTGCAGCAAATGGAAACAAAAATCAATAGCAATAAATCCAATGTGGCAAGTGAAACTGCGACACCAAAAGAGAAAGAGCAGGAAGTTGACGTGCCTGCGTCTAAAGCTGTTTCACCTGCTGCCACGCCTTCTTTAGCCCAAAGTGCTGATGGGGATAAAAAACAGCAGTATACCCAAGCTTATGATGCCTTTCGCAATGGTCAAACGCTTGAAGCGATTACGCAATTTAACGCATTACTCAGTAAAGATCCCAATAATCAATATGCAAATAATGCCCAATATTGGTTGGGCGAAGCTTATCGAGTTAATAAAAATACGGATGCTGCGCGTAAGGCATTTAATTTGGTTATTGAAAAATACCCCAATAGTGCAAAAGTGCCAGATGCCATATTAAGGCTTGGCCTTATGGAGATGGAACAACGTAATACGGCAAAGGCAAAAGAGTATTTCACTCGGGTCATTACAGATTTTCCTAGTTCGCCATCATCACAAATTGCAGCGAAAAAACTGCAACAGTTTACGGACGTGAAAAATTGATGCTCGAAACATTGAGAATTAGTGAGATTTTTTATTCTCTACAAGGTGAGTCAAGTACGGTAGGAATGCCAACTGTATTTATTCGTCTGACAGGGTGTCCGCTTCGATGTGTATACTGTGACACCAGTTATGCTTTTTCGGGCGGTGTGAAAATGTCGTTTGACGCAATTTTTGCAGAAGTTGAAAAATATCAAAGCAGAAACGTTTGTGTAACAGGGGGTGAGCCTTTAGCGCAAAGTGAATGTATTCGTTTACTAGCGAAATTGGCTGATTTAGGCTACAGCGTTTCCCTTGAAACTAGCGGCGCGTTAGATGTGTCAAAAGTCGATTCACGGGTGACAAAAGTAATGGATTTAAAAACACCTTCTTCGGGTGAATTAGATAAAAATCGATACGAAAATATAGCGTATTTATCTGCAAAAGATGAGGTTAAATTTGTTATTGCAGGCGAAGAAGATTATAACTGGTCAAAAAATATACTTACGCAATATGATTTGGCTAATCATTGTCACGTTTTATTTTCACCTGTTGCAGATCTGCAGAATCCAACACAATTAGCAGAAAAAATATTAGAAGATAAGTTAGCAGTGCGTTTTCAAATTCAATTGCACAAATTCTTGTGGCAAGACGCACAGGGAAAATAATATGGATAAAAAAGCGGTTGTACTCCTTTCCGGCGGATTAGATTCGGTCACCGTCTTAGCGACAGCAAAGGCTCAAGGTTATACGTGTTATGCGTTGAGTTTTGATTATGGACAACGGCATAATGCCGAATTACAAGCAGCGGCGAAAATTGCTGCAGATTACGATGTTGTGTTAAAAGTCATACGTTTAGATTTAGGGAGTATTGGTGGATCTGCATTAACAGATTCAAATATTGATGTACCACAAAGTTTAGAAGCGGGAATTCCTGTTACTTATGTGCCGGCGCGTAATACGGTTTTCTTATCATTAGCGCTTGGATGGGCAGAAGTGTTAAAGGCACAGGATATTTTTATTGGCGTCAATGCGGTCGATTATTCAGGTTATCCAGATTGTCGTCCAGAGTTTATAGCTGCATTTGAAAATTTAGCCAATGTCGCAACAAAGTCAAGTGTTGAAGGTACCCCTTTTAGAATTCATACGCCGCTGATTTCGTTAACTAAAGCACAAATTATTGCGCAAGGTACTCAGCTGGGTGTGAATTATCGACAAACCGTGTCATGTTACTCCGCAAGCGAACACGGTGAAGCATGTGGCACTTGCGATGCTTGTCGATTGCGAAAAAATGGATTTTTTGAAGCAGGCATAGAAGATGTGACGCGTTATGTATCAAATAAGTAACTGTTGTCTTTTCCTGTAAATCAGGTTTTTTACATATTTTCATTAACCATTAACCATTAACCATTAACCATTAAAAATATTATGAGCAAAGAAATTTCAAGCACAACCTTAATGTACTCAATCCTTTCAGTTGAAGAAGGTGTCAATGTTCAAAAGGACTATTTGGAATCAGGGGAAGTACCTGAAGACGAAATTGAATATGAAGAGGAAATTTTAGGTGATTTAGAGCAGGCTTTAATGGAGCTTATTGATGTTTATAAAGTCCGCTGCAAAACAGATCCAGAACTTCCGCCTATTGAAGAGTTATTAAGCGGAGAATAATGGCCTCATTATGATTGTTCTCTACGGAATAGCGACATGCGCCACTGTGAAAAAAGCGCGTAATTGGTTGACGTCAAATCAACTGGATTATCAATATTACGATATTCGTCTCGCTGGTTTATCAGTTGAATTACTTGAGCGATTTGCGGCGCGGTTGGATGATTGGCAAAGTTTATTAAATAAAAAAAGTGCTGGTTGGCGAAAATTATCAGCTGAGCAACAGCGTTTAGCGTTGACCATTAATAAGGCGTTACCTTTAATCGTCGAGCATCCAACCTTATTAAAGAGACCTATTCTTGACAGCGGGACGCATTTATTTATCGGTTTTGATGTCGCTATTTATGAGCACAATTTATTATGAGCAATACATTAGAGTTATTAAAAGAGTTAATCCAACGTGAATCCGTCACGCCAAATGACGCAGGTTGCCTAGATCTTATTGCATCTCGTTTAACGCCTTTGGGGTTTTTAGATGAACGGTTAAATTTTGGTGATACGGAAAATGCTTGGATGCGCCGTGGTGAAGTAAAGCCATTATTTGTTTTTTTAGGGCATACGGATGTTGTGCCTGTAGGTGCCATGCATTTATGGGAATCCCCCCCGTTTGAACCAACTATTCGAAACGGAAAGCTTTATGGCCGTGGTGCAGCGGATATGAAAGGGGGAATTGCGGCATTTATTACGGCTATTGAGCGTTTTATTGCCAAAAATCCGCATCATCTTGGCTCAATAGCCATAATGCTGACGAGTGATGAAGAGGGAGCTGCTACTCATGGCGTTGTAAAAGTGGTTGATGTTCTCGAAAAACGTAGCGATAAAATTGATTGGTGCCTTGTTGGTGAGCCCTCGAGCGATAAAAAAATTGGCGATGTGATACGTGTTGGAAGACGCG
>JBDLTP010000061.1:0-11864 GCA_039805765.1 Pseudomonadota bacterium | reverse complement strand
ACAACTCGCTTACGCTCATTGCTCTTCACTTACGCTTGCAATTTACTAATTCAAAGCAATATAGAACTTGCTTTACTATATGTATGTTATTTTTTTAAATGGGATAACTGATTGATTTTTATTATATGTGTGTGAGTATTTTGAAGCAGCAACATTACTTTATTATATATACGCGCGACTTTTTAACTGACGCACTTTTACATCTAACATATTGATTTATCGATAATTAAAATTTGTTATCGCTGGTCACCAACGATAGTGTTTATCGATTTTAAGTTGATTGTTTTGTTTGTCGTCGTTTAACAGTTCAAACCAGCGCTGTATTAAACGACCATAAATGGAGCAAGAGCTGGGATGCTGTAATAACTGATTTTTGCTATACGCAGCAACGCAAGCAACCCCGTATTTTTACCCCATATAGGTGCAATTTCACCAGCCCATTTCTGAAAGTAACTGATACTAAAAATCCGCAAAACTATTTTTTTTGAGCTGTAGCCCCATTTCGAGCAAGTATTTACTTTAGCTATGCCTGTCGGCAGTGTCATCAGCTTTATTTTTATCAACATCATTTTTCGTATTAAACGTGTCAAAACTATTGTTTGGCACTTGGCTATTATTATTGGCTGGTATTGGATTGCTATTTTGGCGAATGGGCGTTGCTGGCTTAGGTGCTGTTGAAGTTGGCGCTTTTAAATTCGTTTTGATGTAACCTAATAATTCTTTTGGACCTAATGTTTTGACGTGTGCTTGCTGCTGTTGGGTAAGCTTTTTAACTGGCGTAGTTGGTTTTTGCATAGCTGCTGATTTTGGTGCAACTTGATTTGTTGTCGGTTTAGTCGCAATGCCCTGCTCTGCTTCAGTTTCATTATCCGCATAGAAGCTTTCTGCATCCATCGCCTGCCATATTGCCGCATCGATCATTCGCAGCAACTCCAATTTTTCAGTTGAGTTAGTAATTTCATTTATACGCATAACACACTCCTTTTCTTTTATTTAGCTCAAGCACGCCATTTTCGGTTGTCCATTTTGTCATTTGAAAACAAACTCATAGCCTACTTAATTACATAGGAGCAAACAAAATGACTACTTGGGCAAATGAATTAAACAACTTTAGTGGCACTGAGCGTTACTATCGCATTACACCAGATACAGTAATAACGGATGGTGCTAAGTTCGTTGCTGATAAAGGCGGAGCTTATTGGCTGATGACTGCGATTGCGAGTTACCTGCCGGACTTTACTAACAAAGAAACGTTTATCGTTGCTAATTTAACAGTGACACGGACTGCTACTGCTTGCACTGCTTTATTGAAATTGGATGATGGCAATGACAATGTACTTGCTGAACAATTTATTGAATACACCGATTTTGAATTAGACGAAATTAAGCTATACGCCTGCTATAACGGCGATGTTTGGGTAATTGCATTACCAAAAGAGTATTGATTTTACTGATTTAACGCAGATAAAAAAGCTAACGCCCGTAATGGACGTTAGCTTTATTTTTTAGCCCAACTTCAATTCTGCTATTTTACTAATTTTTGTAATCGCTTCATCCAGCTCGCCTGCTTCAGCTGCTTTGCGTATCAAGTCCAACGTTGGCAAAATGGCTGCTTCATTTTCAAGTTCAATGCTATTTTTGCCTTTAGCCAATTCAATAATGCGTGCGCCATAACGCACAACCAAATTCACTTTGCCTGCTTCATTTCGCCACCACCAAGTTCTCAGCTTTTTAGCCACTTGCTTATATTCCGTTTCGCCCGTTTCGGCATTTACAACATTTTTAAACTTTGTTGACTTAAATTCAGTGCCATCCATAGCAGCAGTCGCTAAACATATCTGTTCATCAATTTTAGCGATGAGCTTTTGTCTGCGTTGAATTACAGGCGAAGTTTGTGTTGCGCGTGTAGCAGTAACTAATTTTAATGTACTTAATAAGGTTGCCATTATTTTAACTCCAAGTGATTGTTTAATTTCACATTACTTTAGTTTCACTTGAGTTGGTTGGGCAACCGATAATGGCTAAAAATATATTAAAAAGTTTAGGATTTTATTTGGTTTAACTAAATAAACGTATGAACAGTATTAAATTACAACAAGCGCATCAAAACTTACTTGCACCCTACGTCGATTACTTCGAATACGCTGCAACACTAACAATTAAGCCATACGCCACTATCCATACTGAATACCTACCCAGCTTAGGACAAGGGTTTGCACTATCTGATGATATTTTAAAAAGTACCATGCGCTACTTTACAGCTCACCTAACCCGCTTTTTATATGGCAATGATGCTAAAAAATTACATAAGCAGCACTACGCTAAGCCATTATTATTTTTCGTTGTTGAAGGCGTAAACAGCTATAAACTCGAACATCTGCATATTGCACTTGGTAACGTGCCGGATCATAAAAAAGCCGATATTGAATCAATAATTAAACAAGCGTGGGCGAAATGCGATTTTGCCAATCAGCAAGTTAAAGTCAAACCTATTTATAACGCTGTAGGTTGGACGGATTACATCACTAAGGAAATTGGGTTTGAAAACAATGATGCTTTATGTATTGTTGACAGCGTTATCCCACAAATTTTTCGAGTCTAACAACCGTTACTGAATGTCTTTTGTTAGCAGTATGAATTTGACAATTTGAATTTTGATTTTTGAAGCTGATCGCTTTAATAATAGAGTAATGACTAAATTATCGAAAACCCAAAACTTAAATCTAAAAGCTTCGAACATGACAACGTGGCACAACTTGAAACCCAAAATCCAAAACCACTTCCACTCAAGCTAATCACAAAACCTAAAAGCTAAATCCTAAATCCTAAATCCTAAAAGCTTCGAACGTGAAACTAACTTGGCTAAAACAAAAAAACACCTAACTGGCACACTGCTTCACGCATTACGCAAAACTTAAACTTGAGTTTACCTTATACGGATAGCAACTAAGTACACGTTAAATCGATAAATACTAAAACAAGCAAAACCAAAGCTAATGTGCATTCTATTTGGTTATTGTTGAATGACTAATATTTTCAAGTGGTTAATAAATAAGGAGTTTCGGTTGCTTTTTCGAAAGATATGAAAATATACTTTGCACACATTAATTATTTGATTTTGGAGAAAAACACATGTCACAAGCTAAAACATTAACACAGCAAGAAATTAAACAAGTACTCGGTATTATTGCAATTGGCAAACACGTACAACGCAATCGGGCGATGTTTTTATTAACATGCTGGGCGGGGTTGCGCGTCGGAGAAGTTGCTAATTTACGTTACTACGACGTAATTGATGAAAATGGACTTGTTCGAAATGAAATTCGATTATCAGCAGCGCAAACTAAAGGCGGAGTTGAACGCACTGTGTTTGTAAATGAACGTTTACAAAAAGAACTGCAAAGCTACGCAAAAGAGCTAACACGCGTCAATTTAACTGATGCATTTTTTTATACGCAAAAGCGCAAAGGCTTTACTGCTAATACGTTGGCGCAGCACTTTTTTTGGCAATACAAAAAATCCGGCATAATCGGCGGCTCATCACATAGCGGCAGAAGAACTTTTATTACAACGCTTGCAGCTAAAGGCGTAAGCGTTCGTGTACTTGCGTCACTTGCTGGACACGCTAATATTTCAACAACACAGCGTTACATCGATGTAAATGACGACATGAAACGCCAAGCAGTCGAATTAATGTAAAAATTACACCTAACACACTGAATTAAATGTATTTTAAAATTGTTATCGTTGGTCACCAACGATAACATTTGCCTTTATTTAAATCTATCAAGCGTTGGTTTTTCCTTTATCAGCTCGCTCGCCCAATCTTCAACAGTAAAAAGATACTTAATAGATTCTAAGCATTCCTTATAAATGCTGGGAACTCGATTGCTGCTTGATACAAACGTCAATTCATTTGCTTGCTTAAACGTTTCTAAGTAAACCCAAACATTGTGATTTGCAATTAAAACAGACGCTAACGGGTCTAACTGCCTACGTGTATCCATTCCGTCATCATCATTCACATTCAAATGCCCTAACTTTATCAATTTGGCAATCGGCGAAGGTGATGTAAATTGTGATAATTCAGTTGGATCATTTAAAAACTTGCGACTTTGGGGTGCTTTTTCAGTTTGTATATTCCAGCTTTTTGTATTTGCATCTAAATCCGGCAAAAATGCCATCAAGTCTCTTTCGCCAGCATCTAAATACGGACTTGCACTATCATAACTAATACGCAGCTTCGAATTGGCTGTTGCTTGCAGTCCATGTTGCAAAGCGGTAAACACAATTGCCCACCTTGCAGTCGAAATTCCTAATATATGCAACCAATCATTGCCTTCGTCAAAAGCCTTTGCATCACGCATTATTAGTAATAACTCAAGTATTCCAGCAATCCCATGTCGCCTACAAATAATACTGCTTAACGAATAACCGCTGCCTTTAAACCACTTTACTTCATCCCACCAATTTTTCATTGTAGCAACATCGCTACCCTGTATGACGTTTAGCCATTTTGTATAACCCAAACGATGACTATCAATAAATTTCAAGTTTTCGATTGTTAAATCAGTCAATTGTTTCGGTGTGCAATTACAAAAAGGCGTATCAGGCCTTGTTGTTGCCCATAGTGGCATATCGATTGTCATTGCATAATTGGTATGCGTTTCTAAAAAATTCAACATCCAAAAGCGTGCTTCATACGCTTCTCTCCAAGCCAAGCAAGCTGCATCGCCATCCATATTGGCTTTTAACGTGTCTATGCCTTTTAGTTTACCAGTGCCAATTTGATAGCCACCACTATCACCAAATAAAGTACCATCCGATATACCACGTTGAGTAATAACGTTGCTCGGATTACTGCCTATTTTATAATTTCCAACTGAATGTAAATAATGCGGGTGATAAAATAATTTACTATTGCCCTTCCAAAACATTAAATCATTTAATGTAAACGCATCAGAAAATGGACGCTCGTTAGGAATGGCTTTTGATAAAAAGTTAGCATAAGTCTCATTAACTGCTGGCAAATAAACAGCAAAATCATCACTAAACATTCTTTTCATAGTGCATCTTCTGTTTCGTTTGCAGCACTGTTATCCACTGTTATTAATGGAAAATAACGTTTAAATGGCTTTGTGGAACGCTCGCCATCAGCATCAACAGTTGGTATGTAAATAGTATGCTCACTGCCGCCGAATACATAAGTGCTAAACTTTATGCAAAGCATGTCATCATTAATCTCAAGTTCTATCCCACCTTTATAATTTGCAACTTCATCAGGTATACATGCGCCCTCAATTGGGTCATCCAAATTCACTTTTGCCACATCGCAAATGGGTAAGTCTGCCAAACTTTTGAAGGCTGGCATAAAATCTTTCATTTTAAATGTAGCTGAAACACTGTTATTGCTTGCACTTATTGACTTAATTGGTATTTCTCTAATTGCATCATAGCTTCCATAAGTATAAGTATTTTCAATTATCCAATCCGTTCCGCTAAATGTAACTCGAAGATGATGATGTGAATCTCGCTTTAAATATCGATCATTTTTAGTTTTAAACCAACTTTCCAAAAATTCATAATAAACACTTTTAACTTCATTTCGATCAAAGTGCGCATGCCATGTCGGTGTAAAAACATATTCATCATCAATAACCAACTGGTCTTGCGGTTGTTTAATCGAATCATAAAACGGCCAAAATGAAATATTTAAAAAATCATTTGGTATAGTGCGGTGACGTAAATGAACAACATGTGAAGCTGAGTCGAGCTGCGGGTATTGTGGAATTGGCGGCTCGCTAAATTGTTGAACGTTGTATAAATTAAACTCAAAATTCCGCAGTAATTTTCGTTCCAATTCGTCACGTCCTTCAATGTTCATATAAACATCGGTAGAACAATCGGCTAAAATTAAACCAAAAAATGGTTTAACTATACTGACTACGCCACTTAGCGCATTGATTGGACTTAAAATAAATTCATCTGTGCCACACCGATACATCACACGTCGATGCGCTTTATATTTTCTTTTACGATTGCCTTCCAATAGGGTTGTTTCATCGATTAACTTATCAGCTAAATCGGCAATTGATTGAGGTAGGCATTGTGTTTGGATTAACTCGAATAGCGGACGTATTGATTTAGGAGCAACTTCAAAGCGTTTACTCATAATACTGGCAAGCATATCTCCAATTAGCTTTTCGTCATAATTCGTTGCAACGTGCGTAATACCATTTTTAGAATGTTGGGCTAAAATCAAACTGAAATTTTTGGTGATTTTATCTTTTGTACCTATTTCTATGCCTTCTTTTAATTTGGCTTTTTGGTATGCAGATACAAGAAGCTCATCACTTTCATTGTGAATATCCAACCAAGCTATTAGTTTTAACAATGCCGCGCGTCGCAGCTCTTTATTTTTAACTTCATTAACAATAATTTCGTTTGCAACAGCTTCATCATTAACAGCTTGAATATCGCCCAATTCAGTATCAGTATCGGCAGCTTCACTGTCTATAAAGTCAAATTTATCTTCATCAAGCTCGTTTTCAATGTCATTGCCTTTATTGATTTTATTGCCAGCTAAACCATCCAATGCGCCTTTAGTATTTTTAATGAATTTAATTAAATTTTTAATCTTTTGTCTTTTGTATGCAGCTGGATTTTCTTCAAGCTCTGCAATCAATTTATTTAAAGTAATGCTATAAGTTCTTATTTGACTATCACTTAAATCGCTTCCAAATGCCAGTACAAGTAATGGACGATAATTTATGCCATATTCCACTTTTTTAGGTGCCCTATAACCTAACGATTTGTATTCGTTTTCTAAATAACCATACTCCGTTTTCGCATCCAGCAACCAAAATGTAAGCTCAACAAGGTATTTGTATAATTGGTGATCTGATTTACGAATATCAGCTAATACGATACGACCAGTTTTTTGTAACTCGATTAATTTATTTTGGATTTTTCTGAGCTTGGCTGACATAGGCATTATCCGGTTAAATAACTGCAAATGGAGTATTTGAATATGGAGTATTTGAATAAGGTTTTTTATGCATCATAACTGAACACAGCAATAGGCACAAAAAATTATGCTATCGCTGGTGACCAACGATAACATTTAGAAGCTTAACACTATGATATACATAGCCTACAGCGTATTTTAAGGAGTTTTTTATAATGCAGTTTGAGTGTATTTTTAAATAATCACACGCTGTGCAATTTCAATGTCTTTGCGTAGCAAATCATTAATTAACAAAGTTAACTTTTCAGCATTAAAATCACACTGCTTATTTAAAAACTGCATAACGTCTTTATCCAAATAAACCGGCATTTGAATATCCTCAACAGGCACATAAAATTTACCCTGCTCTGCATTTGAAAAATCGTATTCGTCTTTCATTTTTTAGCCCTTTGTAAATAAGTGGATTTTTCTTTATTGGTAGCTTTTCTGGCTGAAATTATCCGTGTGACGTTTTCATATCGAAAAGTATGTATAACCAATAATACCTGTTCCTTTAAATTTGTTCCCAGTAGCATCCATCGTTCTTCATTTTCCGAAAAGCTATCGGGCAAATTAAGCGCAAATGGGTCGGAAAATACATACACTGCATCCTTAAAATCTACGCCATGCTTTTGTATATTAAGCTTATTTTTATGCTCGTCCCACTCAAATTTCATTAATTATAGCCATGCGTATTTTTTTATAAAATCAAATCTTCTGCAACCAACGTTTTCATGCCACTAAGCACAATGGCAAACTCCGGTACAGCGTCAGCATTGGTGCTACCGTAAAGCGTGCTTGTTTTTGCATCGAAACGTAGCTGTCCAGTTGCATCAGCGCTAAATGTTGCAGCACTTATTAAAGTAAATGCTTGATCGTTTGGCAAAACTGAATTTGCATCAATAGCTGATAAATCAATTTTATCGCTTTGTGCGTGTTTAAAATCGGTAATTGTATCGGCTTGTTTTGGAAGTGCCGAGCTGTCGTTTATGGAGTTGAATTTAAAAACATCAGCACCAACGCCACCCGTTAAACTGTCTTTACCTAAGCCACCAATCAACGTATCATTGCCTGCCAATCCATTTAATTTATTAGCTCCATCTGTGCCAGTCAAAACATCATTAACTGCGGACGCTTTGTCACTAACAGTAACATTAACTATGTTGCTTTTAACTTCTTCCAAACTGCCTTTTTTATCGGTATAGCTCACAACCGCCCAAACTTGTTTGCCAATATCACTATCTGCCAGCGTATATGTTGCGCTGGTTGATAACGTAGTTTTATCGTTTTGCCATATATAACTTAATTTACCTATGCCATCCGCATCTTTAATAGTACTTGTAATCGATAGTGTTGTGCCCCAAGTTGGAAGTCCTTTAACGGTTGCAGCACCGGTTGAAAGTATATTTTTATTAATGACCAAATTGCTACTAAAAGCACTTTCGGCAGTACCTAAAGCATCCGTATAACTTGCTTTAACACTGATATTTTGTCCCGTTTCAGCTTGCGTTAATTTGTAAGTTGATTGAGTTGCATTAGGAATGACTACACCATTATCAAGCCATGTGTAACTAATTGCTCCCAAGCCATCAGTATCCACTAAATTATTCGATGCAGTTAATACTTGGCCTTTAAAAGCAGTGCCGGCAATTGTTACGCTGCCAGTAGGAACATCATTTACGTTAGCCACAGTTGTCGTTGCAGTGCTGCTAACACTTTCAGCTGTACCTAATAAATCGGTATAACTCGCTTTTACTGATAGCTTTTTACCTACATCCGCCTGCGTTAACGTATAAGTTGATTGTGTTGATGCATTTATAGCTGTGCCATCACGTAGCCATGTATAACTTATAGCTCCCAAACCATCCACATCAGCTAAATTATTACTGGCAGTTAAAACTTGGTTTTGAGTTGGTGTACCGGTAATAGTTACTGTTCCAGTTGGTATATCATTTATATTAGCCACAGCTGTCGTTGCATTACTTCTAAGACTTTCAGCAGTACCTAATAAATCAGTATAACTCGCTTGGACTGATAGTTTTTTACCTACATCCGCTTGCGTTAGCGTATAAGTTGATTGCGTTGCTGCATTTATAGCAGTGCCATCACGTAGCCATGTATAACTTATAGCTCCTAAACCATCCGCATCGGCTAAATTATTGCTGGCAGTTAAAATTTGATTTTTTGTAGCCGTACCGGTAATGCTTACTGTACCAGTTGGCGCATCATTTATATTAGCCACAGTTGTCGTTACAACACTGCTAACACTTTCAGCTGTACCTAATAAATCAGTATAACTCGCTTTAACAGTTATTTTTTTACCCACATCCACTTGTGTTAGCGTATAAGTTGATTGTGTTGCAGTAATAATAGCTGTGCCATCACGTAGCCATGTATAACTTATTGCACCTAAACCATCTGCGTCAGCTAAATTATTGCTGGCTGTTAAAATTTGGTTTTGTGTAGCTGTGCCTGAAACGGTTACATTTCCTGTTGGGGAATTATTTGGTTTGCTTAAAAGTAAGTTAATATTATATGAGAGTTTATCCTTTGCAAAATATATGGCTTCAATCTCGATTAATGAATCATTTCCTTCCAAAATATTTTTTACGTTATACCCATAAGAAGTTGTAGTAATTAAATAATCTAATTTGCTGCCAGTGTAAATTGCGTAATCAAACCCCGTACCTCCTACTAGAGTATCATCACCCTCATTCCCACTTAAATAATCGTTACCTTCGTCACCAAGTATGTAATCATTACCCTCGTTACCGCTTAATTGATCATTACCCTGTCCTCCCGTCAAAGAATCATCACCTCCTTGACCAAATAACCAGTCGTCACCATCTCCTCCTAAAAGTTTATCGTTACCTTGTCCTCCATATAAAGTATCGTCTCCACCCCCACCAAATAAAGCATCCTCTCCCTCGTTGCCGCTCAATTGATCATTACCCTCCTTTCCGCTCAAATAATCATCACCTCCTTCACCAAATAACCAGCCGTTACCATCCCCTCCTAAGAGATTATCGTTACCTTGTCCTCCATATAAAGTATCGTCTCCACCCCAACCGATTAAGCTATCTTCTCCTTCATCCCCACTTAATTGATCATTATCAATCCCCCCCACTAGAGTATCGTTTCCAGTAAAACCAAAGAAATTAACCGAGCCTTTGTTATTTAAAGTAATTATATAATTATTCAAATTATTACCATAACAAGTAAACTCAATATCCGCTTCGTTTGTTAAATTTTCAACATTATCAGGAATCAAAAAAGTCGATGTATATTCATTCAACAAAGTGTTATTAACAAGGATCTTATCAATACCGGAGTTATTATTTTCCTTAATTATTGTTTTATTATTAGCACAGTAAGTATCATTTCCAAGTCCACCTATTAATGTATCGGAGCCAAATCCCCCAAATAAATTATCATCGTTACTTGTACCAACTAAGGAATCATTGCCATTTGTACCGTATAAATTCATATTAAATACTCTTTTTAATATTAGTGTTTTATGAATTGTTCACTAAGTTAGAAGAAAATGCAAATTCAAGCTTAATACAACATTTATAACCCACTCAAACCACTCTTCAGCGTGTAACAACTTATCCAGTAATCTTTTGACACCTTCATTTCATAGCTAATAAATTGAGCTAATGCTGCTAAGCAGTATTTTACAAAAAAGACGTGAGCTTTTGGAAAGCGTGAATGGACGTAGGCAAGAATTAAAAAATGCCAAGTAATTTTTATATTGAACCATTATCAGTTGAAAATGATGTAAAACAGTTTGCGATGGGGTCTCAAGCACTCCAACCATTAAAAACATTCATACAAAATCAAGCACTTGACTTTCAAAGTTCCTTAATTGCTCAGACCTATGTAGTTGTTAGAAACAGTGATAAAAATCAAAACATTAGGAAAGTAGTAGGCTATATTACGCTAACTTGCAGCGAAATAGACTTGCAGGATTTTTATGATGTTGAGGATTGCCCGCAAGCTAATCGATATGACGTATTACCAGCAGTTAAAATTGCAAGGTTAGCAGTTGATAAAAATTACAGAGAGCATGGTATTGGCAAAATGTTGATGCGATTTGCCGTTTCATTATGTGTAAATGTGATTATTGAACAAGTTGGCTGTCGATTCTTAATTACCGATTCAAAAGAAGATTCAATTACATTTTATGAAAGATGCGGCTTTACGATGCTTGATACTGAATCAAACAGAAATAGTGAGCATCCAATAATGTTTGTTGATTTGAAAAAATTAGTGATGCTGTAAAACATCGTTAAAGCTATGTGTTTAGCCACGTACCGCTCCTCACACCAATCCAGCCAAACTCAAACGCTATTTTGAACGCCTAACGCGCATTTTAAACGCCAAAATAAAATAATTGTAGCGCGTTAAAGTAAAATGTTATCGTTGGTGACCAACGATAACGTAAAAAATAAGCATACAAAACAATCATTTGAATCGAAGCTACTCACACCAGCCCAACCAAACTAACAAGCAAAATTGAACTCCTAACGTTCAAATTACACGCCGATACAATTGCAATCCAATAAAACTAACCATTTGTGGCGCGTTAAACACTAAATCAACGCTTAACCCTAACCTTACCATCCTTGCCCACTTCCAGCTTTGCACTCTTATCATCACCCATGTGCAACTTAGTCAAATCAGCCTCAACAGCGTCCGTTGTAAATATTTTACTTTCAGCTTTTTTCTTTTTGCTTTTCTTAGTATGGCTGTCTTTTTTATGCAGCGCGTCAGCCAAGTCATTGTTTTCCAATGTAGACAAGTAATGCGCATCAAGCATGTTAGTGCTTGTGCGTGCATTTTTAGCCAATACATC
>JBDLTP010000060.1:0-177696 GCA_039805765.1 Pseudomonadota bacterium | reverse complement strand
TTACTTTTTCCTCGCTTAATGTGACTGAGCCAAAGAGTCTTTGCGTCAGTTTTTCTTCATCTACTTTTATTTTTTGTCCTGCGAAAAATAGCCACCACACCAGTCCAAATAACGTGAATTTAATCGTTAATGCAATCACTATTTCCCATTTAAAATGATCAATCATTTTCATAACACGTTTAATTTTGAAACGGCATCTTCAGCATCAAAAAATAATTGTCCATTGAGATGCAAAAACAAATCACTTTTCTGCACTTTATCCAGTAAAAAACCTTTCACTTCGGCGAAATTTAACGTGATATCATTTTTTTTCAAACTTTCATTTAATTGCTCTAAGGCGTCAAGCGCAGTAGTATCAATATCACTCACTGAGGTAAAAATAAGTACAATATGTTTTACACTTGGTGCTTTTCGCAGCTCCGCTTCAATAAATTCCTCAATAAAATTCATATTTGCAAAAGTGATATTTTCATCAATGCGTAAAAGTAACAAATGTGCCCATGTTTCTGCGTGATGACGCTTTATATTGCGATAATGTTTGGTATTAGGAAGCCGTCCTACAACGGCAATATGCGGATGACTGGCTTTGCGCAAATAACTCGCAAAGGTTAAGAAAATTCCAAGGGTAATTCCTTCCTCAATCCCTAAAAGCAGCACACTCACAAGCGTCGCCAATTCTGCAAGAGCATCGCCTCGGTCGTACTTCCACGTATGTAAAATACTTTTGAATTTCACCAAAGGAAGGACAGCCATTAAAATAATGACGGCTAACGCGGCTTTTGGGATATTGGCAAACCACTGCGTTAAAAAAACAACCGCAACAGCAAGCATCAGTGCCGCAATAATCATAGCAATTTGCGTCCGCGCTCCTGCGGCGAAATTCACCATCGTGCGGCTAAAACCGCCAGCGACAGGCATACCGCCCGAGATTGCTGTGGCTAAATTGGCAAATCCAAGAGCGATCAGTTCTTGATTGGGGTCTATTTTTTCACTGCGTAAATTAGCCACAACTTTGGCGATAGCCACACTTTCAACGTAAGCAATCAACGCGATAAAACTTGCTGATGGCGCCAACACTTTCCATTTGGCTAGCTCTAGAAAATCAAAGCTGATATGCGGCAAGCCAGCGGATATTTCACCGACAACAGCTACATGATATGAGGCTAAATCCCAATGTCCCACCGCAAATGTCGTAAAAGCCACGGTCACTAAGGCGCCACATTTACCCATCGCAGTCACTAACGCAGGCGATAAGTGAAGAACATTTAAAAGCCATGAAAGCGGTTTGCCAAAAAATAGCAGTACAGCCAAGGCAATGCCACTAATGGCTAATGTGGCGGTATTCGAGTCTTGTAGATAGGATTGATAACAGGCAAGGTCGATACTGCAAGCAGGTGGTTTTATTCCTAAGGTCTGGGGCAGTTGACTACCAATAATCAATAACGCAGCACCGCTAGTAAAACCAGTCAAAACAGGATGACTAATAAAATTCACCAGTCCCCCCATCCGAAAAACAGCCATCATAAGCAAAATAGCGCCACTTTCAGCCGAAAGAATAACCGCACTTTGCAGCGGATTTCCAAGTGCGCTCACTTCGGGCAACTGCAATGCACTGGCAATCATAATCGCAGCAATCGATACAGGCCCCACCGATAAGGTACGACTTGTTCCTAAAACCGCGTAAATCAATGGCGGTAAAATACTCGCATACAAACCAAACTGAGGCGGCAATCCCGCTAATAGCGCAAATGCAATGCCTTGTGGGACAAGTAGAATTGCCGTGATAACACCTGCAAATATATCGCCATTGAAATCCGTGCGACTATAGGTTTTTATCCAACTTAACATGGGGAAGAAAGGCATTTTTATTTTTCATCTATACTTTCAAAATATGCAACTAGTTTTGCATATTTGATGCCACATGAACTAGGCAATTGATTTTTAGTCATTTTTAACTTAAATAAACTAATTTCACCTGCGTAAATATGTTTCATCGAAACAAAATATGAAACAAAAATGTTTCATTGAAACAGGAGTGAATCATGCCCTATTTGAACTGTTTTGACGCGGGATAATCACCTATTTCCGCAGGTTGGGCAATGAGGATTTCGGCGCAATTTCAATGTATTAAATTCCATCGTTAAACCATCAATCACCAGCAATCGCCCTATCAATGACTCACCCATACCGATAATTAATTTCATTGCTTCCAAGGCCTGAATACTTCCAACAATACCGGTAATCGGGGCAATCACGCCATTGGTTGAACAAGTTTGCAATTCCTCGCCTTCTTGCTGATATAAACAGTTGTAGCAGGGACTGTTATTTTCAGCGCAATGAAATACGCTGACTTGACCTTCAAAGCGAATAGCCGCACCCGAAACTAGCGGCTTTTTAAATTTTACACAAGCCGCATTAATTGAAAATCGCGTGGTGAAATTATCGCTACAATCTAAAACAATATCAGTAGCTTGTACTTCATTTTCAAGTGTTTCACCTTCGAGTTTCGCTTTGACAGCGTGAACCTTTACGTCTGGATTTAAATTTTTTACCGTTTCAAGGGTTGAAATAACTTTATCCATCCCTACATTGTGAGTGTGATGTGCAATTTGTCGTTGTAAATTAGACAGGTCAACTTGGTCATTATCATAAATAGTTAAATGCCCAACGCCCGCCGCAGCCAGATACATCGCAACCGGTGAGCCAAGTCCACCTGCGCCAACAATGAGAACATTTGCATTAAGTAATTTTATTTGCCCCGAAATATCAATTTGCGACAACATGATTTGTCTGCTGTAGCGATAAAGTTGATTGTCGTCCATATTGGTGGGTTTAACCGTAAATGTATTGTTAAGCGATGTTCCACTCTTGTTTGAGTGGCATTTATATTTTTATTTTAATCTATTCTTAGGAGTTTTATATGAGCATTAAACCATTACATGATCGCGTGATTGTTAAACGAGTTGCAGAAGAGACAACCACTGCTGGCGGCATTGTTCTTCCCGGTAGTGCCGCAGAAAAACCAAGCCAAGGTGAAGTATTAGCCATTGGGACAGGTAAACCCTTAGAAAATGGGACGGTTCGCGCGCTACAAGTGAAAGTTGGCGACAAAGTATTATTTGGTAAATATTCAGGCAGCGAAGTGAAAGTTGACGGCGAAGAAGTCATCGTTATGCGTGAAGACGATATTTTAGCGATTTTGGCGTAATTATTCACAGACAATCATTCTCATAACACTTTTTAAAATTTAAAATAGGTATTCAAAAAATGGCAGCAAAAGACGTATTATTTGGTGATGACGCTCGTGTTCGTATGGCGCGTGGTGTAAACATTTTAGCAAACGCCGTAAAAGTCACATTAGGCCCAAAAGGTCGTAATGCGATTTTAGATAAAAGCTTTGGCGCACCAACAATTACTAAAGACGGTGTATCGGTTGCAAAAGAAATCGAATTAAAAGATAAATTTGAAAACATGGGCGCACAAATGGTGAAAGAAGTTTCATCAAAAACGTCTGATGTCGCCGGTGACGGAACAACAACCGCAACCGTGTTAGCACAATCTATCGTAAATGAGGGCTTAAAAGCCGTTGCTGCGGGCATGAATCCAATGGATTTAAAACGCGGTATTGATTTAGCGTGCGTAAAAGCGGTTGAAGCGATTGTCGCTTCTGCTGCGCCATGTGCTGATAATAAAGCCATTGCTCAAGTAGGGACAATTTCAGCCAATTCGGACGAATCTGTTGGTCAAATCATTGCTGAAGCCATGGAAAAAGTCGGTAAAGAAGGCGTTATCACCGTTGAAGAAGGTTCAGGTCTTGATAATTCACTCGACGTAGTGGAAGGGATGCAATTTGACCGTGGTTACCTATCACCTTATTTCATCAACAAACAAGACAGTATGAGCGTTGAATTAGATGACCCATTCATCTTAATTTACGACAAAAAAATCTCAAACATCCGTGATTTATTACCCGTATTGGAAGGCGTAGCCAAATCAGGTCGTCCATTATTAATTATCGCTGAAGATGTTGAAGGCGAAGCGCTTGCGACTTTGGTGGTGAATACCATTCGCGGTATCGTGAAAGTCGCTGCAGTTAAAGCACCCGGTTTTGGCGATCGTCGTAAAGCGATGCTTGAAGACGTTGCGGTATTAACGAACGGTCAAGTAATTTCAGAAGAAGTGGGCTTGAGCCTTGAAAAAGCGGAACTTTCTCAATTAGGGACAGCAAAACGCGTTCAAATCACCAAAGACAACACCACCATTATTGATGGTTATGGCTCTGAAGACGCCATCAAATCTCGTGTTGCACAAATTCGCGCACAAGCAGAAGAAGCAACATCAGATTATGACAAAGAAAAATTGCAAGAGCGTTTAGCGAAATTGGCTGGCGGTGTTGCGGTAATCAAAGTAGGCGCGGCAACTGAAATTGAAATGAAAGAGAAAAAAGCACGCGTTGAAGATGCGTTGCATTCAACTCGCGCAGCGGTTGAAGAAGGCGTTGTCGCTGGCGGTGGGACGGCATTAGTTCGCGCATTAGCGGCAATTAAAGACCTCCAAGGTGCAAACCACGATCAAACTGTTGGCGTCAATATTTTACGTCGCGCAATGGAAGAGCCACTTCGTCAAATTGTTTCTAACGCAGGTGATGAGCCTTCTGTTATTTTCAACGAAGTCCAAAAAGGCACCGGTAACTTTGGTTACAACGCGGCCACAGGTCAGTATGGCGATATGATTGAAATGGGTATCTTAGATCCAGCAAAAGTCACGCGTACTGCGTTGCAAAATGCAGCATCTGTTGCTGGTTTAATGCTGACTACTGAAGTGATGATTGCGGATGCCCCTAGCGATGAAAAAGGCGGCGCACATGGTCACGATATGGGTGGCATGGGCGGAATGGGTGGTATGGGCGGCATGATGTAATCCTGTTGGCTTAAACGCTTTTTTTGCATTAAATCAAAAGCCCCGATTTGCAGTTATGTGAATCGGGTTTTTTTTTAGAATAGATTAGCATTGTATAAAACCTAAGTTAAATTACTACAAAAAAATACATGAACTTACAAAAAACCCAAGATCTATTTTCACTTTCAATTGGAAACGTTGTAACGAAACGAAATTTGTTTGATTTAGTGCAATTTTCGAAAGTGGAGACATCTTCTTATTGGTCTGGGCTGGATTTTATAATTGGTAATACACCACAACAGGGTATCAATTGGGTCGGTCAGTTACCTAAAGTTCAAGCTGTAATAATTAAAACACGTCCAGGTTCATATGACCACGATGGTTGGTCTGATAAAGAAAAAAATTCTTATCATTATTCCTTCAAAGCCAGGAATGGTAAAATATCATATACAGAAAAAGCAAATGAAGTACTTGTTAAACAGCCTCAACATCTCTATCCGATTCTTCTCTTCACAGAATGCAAAAATGGTTGGTATTTTGAGGGAAATTTTTCAGTGCTTGAAATAGATGATAAATTTGTCAATTTACGTCGTATTTTTGATTCTGTTATAAAAATATCTACCCCACCACAGGATGAAATACTATTTCAAGAAGGAGATAAAAAGTATGTGACACATCTGATGGCAGAAAGAAGTAAAGGGGTTGTAAATATAGTAAAAAGTGTGAAATCTTGGTGTTGCGATATTTGCCACGAAGATTTTTTCAAAAAATATGGTGTTAAATATATCGAAGCTCACCACAAGATTCCCATATCCACGTATTCAACAAACCATATTGTCAGTGCGTTGAATTTTGCTCTTCTCTGTGCAAACTGCCACAAAGCGGTTCACATCTATATGAAAAAACATGGTTATGAATACGAAAAAATCAAAAATATTTTAAATTTTCCCAATCAACTTTAAACGTAAATTAAAAACTCCGATTGCGTTACACTCTCCCAGCTTTTGTTGATTTCAAAAATAATTATCATCAAAAAACCTATAATTTTGGTAAGATTAACGAGTGGATAAACAATTTAATTAAACCAATAACAAAAAAATCAAGGTGACCACGATGAAAAAATTTATGCTTGTCTTATTCGTTTTTATCTCCATCCAATTATCTGCTTGTCAATCCGACGTTTATGAAGAAAATTCAGTCATTATGAAAGAAGAATACAGTGAGTCCTCCAATGGAAACGGTATTTTTGAAGTATTTGCTATCCTTGGTGTGGTGTACGTTTTGGTAAATTTGGGAAAAAGATAAGATTTTTATCTAATTAACGTTGCAAGGCAGTCAAAAACTGGCTTGCAACGACTCAAGTAATCACACCAAAACTAAACACTCAAGCACACTTGCAAAATCATACACTCACTATTTCGTTAAAACATAAAAAAAACCGCCTTTATTATCGCTTTTGCAATAAAGACGGTTTTTTTACTTACGCACACAACAAATTGTCAACTCTATAAACAAAAAAATCAAATTTGTGATGCCGTTCACATTTTTTGACTGTTTGCCCAATCGTAGAATCAAACACCCTTAAAAAAATTTAAAATGTATTTTTACATCATCATCTCAAAGAAAGGTTCTCTTAATTATTATGCCCTCCCCTTATTCTTAAGAAAATTTATTGAAAAATCGTTACACCTTGAGGTTTTTGCGGAGGAGGCTCAATTGGATTATGCTGGGGAGATTCCGCATTTAAATTTTGCACCGATGCCCCCGTCGCTCGATCAAACACCTGTTCTTCGATTTGTCCCAATACAGCTTGACCCAAAGTTTTCGATACTTGCGCGACTACGGCTGAACGATTAGGCGCGGCATAAGTCCCTGGTGTTAATAGTTTAGTATCTTGACCTTCACCAGCAGCTGTAAAGCTTGCAATAACCTCATATGTTTTCGTATTAATTAAACTAAATTCAGCTGTTAATGCCAGATTTAACATAACATTAGTCATACTGTCATTCACTTGATACGTGCTGTTATTAAAACTGATATCGCTTAATCTACCAAATAACACATAATCAGCGTGAGGGAAGTCACCCTTTTTGATTCGCGCAATAATGTCGTAAACACCTTCCTGTCTTTTCATCGGAAATGGTTTTGCTTGCACCACTGTAAATTGACGAGAATTAATCAATGCACCGCGTATGTCGCCACTAAATTTTTTCAATTCACCGTATTCCACATATGAATCATTGTGTTCGTATTCGTGGTAATCGGTTTTGCTACTCGCACTCTCTGTGCTAAATCTTTGGGATTCAGAGCCTGAGAGTTTACTTGTGTTGTGGTAATCTACTTCATGAATATAGTCTTGAAGCGTTTGTGAATAGGCTAAATCCGTAACCGCAATTGATTTTGCCATTACGGGACTAACAACGATTAATCCAGTGAAAAAAGCGATTATAACTTTCATTGTTTACGCCTAAAATAGAGAACGTTCAGAGGTTTTACGAATTTCTTTTTCTTCAGTCCATACAATTTCACTAGAATCTAAATCTTCAAGCGTTAGGTTTAGAATATAATCAATATTTTTCACATCTTCGGCACGTTTCACAATTGAGGTAATTTCTCCATAAAGTGAGTATTTTGCGCCTTCTGCATTACCCATTTTGACGCTTTTTGAGGCACTATATCGCCCAGATTGTTCTTGTCTTTGCAGTTCAGTTAATGCGTGTTTTTCATCCGCCTTATCGCCCATAAACCTTACAACTTGCGATTTTGACAATTGGGTTCTGATTTTTAAGGCAATTGCTCTGGTATCAATATGCTCACTTGTTTTATTTTTAATATCAGCAATAGTGATGGTTGGTTTTTGCTTACTACTCGCAATTAATGGACTTGTGAGAAGTGATGTCGTCATTGTTTCAGCCATGATTTGAAAGTCTGTTAAACCGATTTCATTGGTCAACGTCTCAGCCGCTTTTGTATCTCCATACGCTACATTCCCTGCAGAAAATGCGGGTCTATTTGAAGCGCAACCTGTTACACCCAGCATGGCAGTTAACACAATCGACAAGCTAAAAATATTTATGTGATTTGTCATCATCGGATTCATCCTTAGTAGTTGCTTTTAAGTTCAATTTTGAAATCAACAGCATATTGGGAAGTTGCAATCCCTTTAATATGTTGCGCTTGTGATGGACTAAAATTTAAAATTTTCCAATTTTCTTCGCTTCCAACACGCATTCCATTTTTATCTTGCCACTGAAAACGATATTGAATTGAATCACTGGGAGCTTTTGTTGAAAATAAAGGCTGAACAGCAGAACCAACAACTAAAACGGGAAGTGTTGCAAACCAAGGTGCCGTTTTCAAAATCGAATCTACATCATCGTTGTGAATAATATCCGCTTCCACAACTAAAAAATTATTCACTGGAACCATGCGTAAATCATAAATGTTCATGGTTGGTAATTCATTTAAAAAAATTATTTTAGATGCCATTGAATTAGGTGCAGGCGGCACTTGCCCTCTCGAAGCGCACCCCACTAGCAAAAAAGATATTATTGGAATGTAACACGTTTTTATAAAAATACTTTTATTCATATTCTAGCTCCTTTAAAATTTTAAAAATCATGTTATAAACCTGCTTGCAAGTTATAAATAGAATTTCCAATCAAACGAATTGGAATCACAACGTATTTTCCCGAAACATTGACCGTCACTTCTTTGACGCCTTGGGAAGTTTGAATTTTAATTATCGATTGCCCCTCAGGCATCTTCACTCGTGCAACGGTAATTTCAGCGGGTAAAAGTCCCCATATGCGCTCATCGGCTTGCTCTGTTGCTACATTCACGGCATTCACCACTAAACCAGCCAGTAAATTGCGTCTATACGCTTCTGCTTGTGACGCACCTTTAACCGCTGCGCGAATGGCTGCACGAACCATAATTGAGGGCATATTATCTTTCAACGCACGACGAGATAAATTTTCAATACTGGTAATAGTCGTTAATTGCTCAATTGAACTATTTGGTAGAGTAAGCGATACCGCTTTGTTTTCTGAAATTGGATTAGACTCTATAACTGGAAATGAAATCGGCACAACTCCAGCATAAGGAATCGGTAATGGAATCATGATTGATTTTTTAAATGGTGCAACGCCTGTTTCCACAACAAACAATACATCACATTCGGTTGATTTTGTAATTAGTGGTGTCGCTACCACTGGAACAGCTATTGGAGTCGCCACAATTTGCTTTGCAAGTTTACCATTTTTACCGTTCTTTTTAGATTTTTTTGTTACTGTTTTCACGACCTCGGACTTCTTAGGCGTTTCTTGTTGAACAATGACTGGATTTGTAATTGGAGCAACCTCCAATCGCTTATCTATTCCTGACAAGCCTTCTTTGAGAATATTTAAATTTGGTTGCAGCTCAATTGCTGTCCGATAACTTGCTGTTGCTAAGGCTAATTCACCCGTTGCTTCATACAAAAAGCCTGATAAATAATGACTAAAAGCATTTTGATATCCATTTTTTAAATTGATGACTTCATAATTATCAAGCGTAGATACGGGATAACCTTTTAAATCTTCCACTCTAGTTGAATAGCCTTTTTGTGAAGCCGCACGTTCAGCCTCACCAATTTCTTTTTCATGCAGCGATTTAATGAAATCTTCTCGTTCCCATGTTTTTTTTATTTCAACTAATGCATCTTCTGTTTTACCTGCCGCCAAATAAGCTAAGGCAAGGCGAGTGGAAAGCATTACTTTTTCATAATCCTCTCCATCATAACGACGCCCTTTATCATTAACCAGCGCAGAACTTAAAGCTTGCCCAACTCTTGAACCTGTGATTTTGGCTTCACTTTCCCATTGCGCTATCATGTGATCGGCTTCTGTCCACGTTGCAATGGTCTCTGGGTAGTGTTTTTTCAACCGCTGTAATTCACCTTTTTCCATGAAATAAAGCAAATCTTTATCGGAACCATTCTTTGCTTCGTGCTGGGCAAGTGCCTGATCAATTTGGCCTGTTGATACGGTAGAGAGTAGTGTTTGAGTTTCTGATTTGTATGATCGAAATGTCGAGCAACCATTCAAAAATATCAATGCGGTAATGACAAGATAGATTTTGGGGTTCATAGATGATTCCTTTGATTGCTATTGAATAAAATCAATACAATTTTTAATGATATTTTTATATTTTTTGTTTTTTTGCATAAATAACATTCTTAATTAATATTCATATATTAAGCGGTAATGCAATTGATGAAGAAATTAATCAACGTGAATTCTGATTTTAAACCTTAATTGAGAATTTGGTGTGCAAAATAATATTTTGCCAGGTTTATCGAATGCTCTACCTCCATAATTTAGCTCAATTTTTAGAAAAATACAAAGTTATGCACAGGGTTATGCACAGGTTTGTGCACAGGTCATAATTTAACTAAATTTAAATATTATCAATTACTTAAACAAGTATTAGCGTAAAACACATTAATATATATGCACAACCTATTGATAATTTTCCTCCGAGTCTGTTGATAACTTCTAACTGCCTGATTATGCGTAAGCAAACGCGAGCAAGACATTACCTAACACGTCATATATCGGCAGAATTTTGTCATTATTTTCTATGATTAGATGGTTGATTAATTTTAGTGAATTTAGTATATTTAAAAGTTAAATTAAAATAACGCCAACGATTATAAATTCTGTGTATCAAGTCATATTCACTTGCTAGAAGTGCCATTTTATAACTTCATCATAGACTATCATGAATTGTTTTCGTAGGGGATATGAGTTGAATTTTCATTAACGTACTTTCAGCTGAAAATTTCTCATTGGCAAGAAAGTGTCGATTTCTTTTTTCACCCATCGCTAAGTGGTAACTTTCCTAGGGTTAATAATAACGTGATTGATGAGCTGAGTAGTTACGAGTTAAGTTTATTGCTTGGGGCGATAGAGCATCGTTGGGGTTATGATTTTCGCGATTATGCTCAAAAGTCAATTCATCGGCGCGTACAACATATCATGATGCGATATCACATGAACTATGTGAGCGAACTCATTCCTCGCGTATTACATGAACCAGCGTTTTTCCAAGATATCGTCATGGATTTCAGTATTACGGTAACTGAAATGTTTCGTGACCCGAGTGTTTGGTCAAAAATAGTGACAGAAATTTTCCCTCGGTTAAATACATATCCCTATTTTAAAATTTGGCACGCGGCTTGCGCAACAGGTGAAGAAGTCTGGTCAATGGCCATTTTGCTCAAAGAAGCGGGTTTGCTTGAGCGAGCGACCATTTATGCTACCGACTTTAACGACATGGCTTTAGATAAAGCTAAAAAAGGCATTTATCCCATCAAAAATATGCAAGTGGCTCATCGCAATTATCACAAAGCAGGCGGTCACAACGCGCTGGGCGATTATTACCGCGTTCAGGGTAACGAGGTGTTTTTTGATAAGGAATTAGCAAAACGCATTGTGTGGGCGAACCACAACTTAACAACCGATCGTGTGTTTGGGGAAATGAATTTTATTTTATGTCGTAATGCATTAATTTATTTTACGCCTTCGTTGCAAAATCAAGTGTTATCCCTCTTTACTGAGAGTTTATCGCATAGTGGACTTTTATGCCTGGGTAGCAAAGAAACATTAAATTATACTTCGGTGAAAGAGATCTATGGCGTGATTTGTCATCGTGAAAAATTATGGTGTAAAACGATTTAAACAATCGTTGCATGTGAAAATTATTATTGATTTATTGGTTATTTATGAAAATTTTAATTGTTGATGATGTGCCTGCCAATTTGTATTCTCTAAGGGATATTCTGACAGATATATCGATGAACAAATCAAAAGAAGCTGATGAGGAGGCTTCACTAGAAATTCTGCAGGCGACGTCGGGCGATGAAGCGTTAAAAATTCTGTTGCGTAGTGATGATGTGCCTTTTCTAGCCATACTTGATGTGCAAATGCCTATTATGGACGGCTATCAACTGGCTGAAATTATGCGTACTCATCCACGTATGCGCTATATCCCCATTATTTTTCTTTCGGCTATCTATAGCGAAGAACAATATGTCTTTCGTGGTTATGAAAGTGGCGGTGTCGATTTTCTAACCAAACCATTAGATATCAATATATTTCGCTCCAAAGTGGATGTATTTTTAAATCTTGCGCGTTATCGTATCAAAGTGGAACAAGCACATTTAGCGCATGAAAAGCTGATTATTAAAAAAGCTAAAGAGCGTGAATTACTCCAAGAACAATTGTATCGTGCTCAAAAGTTGCAAGGACTGGGACAATTAACCAGCGGGATTGCACATGATTTTAACAATGTTTTAATGTGTATTTTAGGCCACACTGAATTAGCCAAAATGTATCTTCAAGATACCCCAAACCCGGATATAGAAGATTCTATCAATCAAATTCAAATCGCTGGAAATCGGGCAATCCATTTAATTAAACAAATGCTTGCCTATACACGTCAAAAGTCGACGATGAATCAATTGCCGAGTTCCATTCAGGTATTAGATGTCATTGAGGAAGTATTAGCGTTAGCCAAAACGACGTTGCTTCGATCAAGAATTCAATTAAAGACTCGTTTTGCGAAAAATATCCCTACTGTTTTGATGGATCCCACCGAGTTGCATCAAGTCGTCATGAATTTAATGATTAATGCCATCGATTCGTTTAATGGAGAAACAGGCATTATCGACTTAGCATTAGAGTGTGTTGAATTTTCCGAAAATACGCTTCTATGCAGTGATTGTTTTAATCCCATTCAAGGGCATTATATTGAAATTAGTATTGCTGATACGGGGATGGGAATTAAGCCAAGTGAATTAGACAAAATCTTTGACCCCTTTTTTACCACAAAATCAGTTGATAAAGGAACGGGACTCGGTTTGTCTGTTGTCAGTGGCTTAGTGCATGGTGCTCATGGTCATATTTTAATTGAATCTGAATTAGGTAAAGGCACGCGGTTTAGAATTTTATTACCTATTGAAACCAATTAATTACGTTTGAATAATGAATAAAATGAGTCAATAAATATGTCAATTAAATCGAAGCTTCAATTAGGTTTTGGGTTTTTAGGATTTTTTATTCTAAGTGTTGCCTTGATTGGATGGATTGGCATAAAAAAGAGTCATGCCAATTTAGAGGAAATCGTGTATGACAGTAATGTCAAACTCGAGTTCAGCAACGCGCTTTTAAATTCGGTCAATAAGGTATCGCGTGACCTACGCACTATGGTCATGCTAGACGATCTTGAGTTAATCAAAGAAACAGAAAACAAAATTCTTGCTGAGGGATTGAATTATGATAAGGCGTGGCAGAAATTAAATGCCCTGCCATCTAGCGAAAAAGAAAAGCTTATTTATGAAGAAATCGTTGCAATTTCTGTGACGACAAGAGAAATTAATCACCGTGTTCTGCCACTTGCTATAGCAAATAAAGATGATGAAGCAAAAACATTACTGCTAAAAACAGCGGCACCTTTAATAATGAAATGGCAAGAGGCAATTAACCGTAACATTCAACTCCAAAAAGAACGTACTGAGCAAAATACGATGAATACGGAGTCTACGCTTAAATTATCCATGTTCGTACTCGCTTTTAGCGTAATGGCATTGTTTTTCTTCGGTATTTTAATGGTTTACGCCATTATTCGCAAAATCACAATCGCGGTCAATACCGTAAAGCATGCTTGTCAAACGATTGCTAATGGTGATTTAAATTCAAAATTCGACATCACCGCAAATGATGAATTAGGCGTTTTACTGCGATCAATTAGCCTTTTACAAGATACACTACTGATATTTACTAAAGATATTCAACGAATTGTGGATGCGTCTGAAATTGGGGAATTATCACGTCGCGTGCCGGTAAATCAGTATGTTGGCGAATGGCAAACCATCATCGTGGGTTTAAATACTATTTTAGATGAAGCAGAAGGCCCCATTAATGCGCAAGCAATTACATTGCAACAATTAGCAGGCGGCGATTTTAGCGCGCGTATCACTGAAAATTTTAAAGGTGAGCATAATCGAGTTAAAGATGCTATTAATAATGTAGCTGAGATTATTGATCATTCAACACAAGAAATACAACGCCAGAATTGGCTTAAAACGGGACTTTCCGAATTATCTGAGCGCATTCGTGGTGATATGTCATTGCCGGATTTAACTTATGAGGTCGTCTCTTATTTGGTAAATTATGTTAATGCGCAAATTGGTGCGATGTATTTGTGGAATGAACAGGAAAAAAAGCTTGTTCTTACCGGAAGTTATGCTTACGAGTTTAGAAAAAATTTATCACAGCAATTTGCTTTAGGTGAAAGTTTAGTTGGACAAGCCGCACTTGAAAAACGCTTTATTTTGCTTACGAATTTACCTGACGACTATGTGCGTATTACCTCGTCAATTGGCCAAATTTTGCCACGAAACGTTCTTGTATTGCCTATTTTACATAAAGGCACACTTAAAGGTGTGCTTGAGTTGGGAAGTTTGGACGAATTTAATCAACAATCACTTGATTTATTAAATTTGGCTGTTGAGAGTATTGGCATGGCAATTATTGTGTCGGAATCAGTCACGCGGACACAGCTTTTATTAGAAGAAAGTCAAGAACTTGCAAAACGCTTACAACAGCAGCAAGAAGAATTACAGCAAACTAATGAAGAATTAGAACAACAAGCAAGAGTGCTGCAAGAAAGTGAGCAACGTCTTCAAATGCAACATGAAGAATTGCAACAAACCAATGAAGAACTCGAAGAACAATCCCAAGCCCTGCAACTAAGTGAGCAAAAACTCAAAATACAGCAAGATGAATTACAGCAAACCAATGAAGAACTCGAAGAGCGCACGGAAATGCTTGAGGGTCAACGTGATGAAATAGAGAAAAAAAATAGCTTACTTCAAGAAATTCAAAATGATCTGACGCGACAAGCCAATGCATTAGAAATTGCGTCAAAATACAAAAGTGAATTTTTAGCGAATATGAGCCATGAACTTCGTACACCGCTCAATTCAATGCTGTTGCTTTCGCGATCACTTACCGATAATCGTGATGGAAATTTGAATGATAAACAAATTGAAATTGCGACAATTATGCACCAAAGTGGAAACGATTTATTGCGCATTATTAATGATATTTTAGATTTATCTAAAATCGAATCCGGTCATGAAAAAGCCATTATGGAAAATGTGTCACTTTCGGATATTGCGACGCAAATACACTCACTTTATCAACCTGTTGCTGACGATAAAGGCCTAGATTTTATCGTTGAAATAGCTGCTGATGTGCCTAACTATTTACGCACAGATTCACAGCGATTAGGGCAAATATTACGCAATTTGTTATCAAATGCGTTTAAATTTACGCTTCAAGGTGGCGTTAATTTGCGTATTGAAACCACATCTAAACGTGTCCATTTCACCAACAAAAAGCTTTGTGCAGAGAATACATTAACATTTAGTGTTGAAGATACGGGTGTTGGCATTTCAAAAGACAGTCAGGTCGTTATTTGGGAAGCCTTTCAACAAGCTGACGGATCTATTAGTCGTCAATATGGGGGCACGGGTCTTGGCCTGAGTATTTCACGCGAGTTAGTGCGTTTACTTGGCGGAGAAATTCAATTAGTTTCTGAATTGAAGGTGGGGAGTACCTTTAGCTTTTATCTGCCACTTGAAGGGGTAATACGTAATGACGAAAATCAACATACGCCTGTGCCACCCGCTGCAAAAATAGAGCATTTAAATCAACCAATTCATTTGGAGAACAGACATAATTCTTCGCATGATAAACCCATTATTGTTATTGCAGATGATCGTGAATCAATTACAAAAGAAGATAATGTGATATTAATTGTGGAAGACGACCCCATTTTCGCACAAATTCTCGCTAATTTATGTCAAGAAAATAACAATAAATATCTCATTGCCACCACAGTGCATGAGGCGTTAGAGCTGCTGTCGCAATTTAAATTGATCGGGGTATTTTTAGATATGGAACTCCCTGAAAAAAATGGATGGTCAGTTCTACTGCATATCAAGGAAACGCTTGAAATTTCGCATATTCCGGTTTATGTGGTGTCCGCAAATGAAGCGTATGACACAACAAGGTTTCATGGTGCATTGGATTTCCTTGGAAAACCGGTTACAGTTGAGCAATTAGAAAATGCGTTAGAGATTATTACTACAATACAGCGTAATCCGATTAAAAAAGTATTAGTCGTCGAAGACGATACGAACTTAGCGTTATCTATTAAGCAATTACTTGGTGAAGACGGATTAGAAATTCATATTGCTGAAAATGGTAAAAATGCGCTGAATAGAATTGAAAAAATCGCCTATGATTTAGTCGTGCTTGATTTAGGTTTGCCTGATATGACCGGAGCTCAATTACTTGAACATATACGCTCAAGTCAAGTAGACCTTCCTCCAGTAATTGTTTATACCGGACGTGAATTGACTCGTAAAGAATATGAGAGTGTTCAATATTATACAAGCAGTGTCATTATAAAAAATGTTAGATCCGATGAGCGATTACTTGAAGAAGCACGATTGTTTTTACATCGTGCGGTAGAGAGGCTACCCGATAAAGCCAAAAAGATGTTGTTATCACTTCATGATAAAGATGCGTTATTTTCAGGAAAACGGGTGTTATTAGTGGACGATGATATTCGTAATGTTTTCTCACTCTCTGCAGTCCTTGAGGAACGGGGGATTTCCATCGTTGCCGCAAGTTGCGCAACCGAAGCCTTAGAGAAACTCGAGTTGTCAAAAAATGCTTTACCGTTTGATTTAGTCATTACTGACATCATGATGCCAAAAATGAACGGACTTGAATTGATTCGTCTTATTCGTGCAGAAGAAGCGTTTTTCTCTTTACCCATTATCGCGCTAACAGCTAAAGCCATGAGAGAAGATAGAATCAATTGCATTGAAGCAGGTGCATCAGATTATCTAACAAAACCTGTTGATGTGGATCGTATGCTTTCTATGATGCGCGTTTGGTTATATCGTTAAAGAGTTAACCGTAGGTGTGGGTGGGCGCGATATGTCTATTTATAAAATTGACTACTGCCATCCATATCACCTGTTTCGCAGTACAACATTGGCGTCCCTTGCTCTAAATATCCCGCGTCAATGACTTCACATACAATGAGTACATGATCACCAGTAGAGATTGTTTGTTTCACCTTGCAATCAAAATAGGCTGAACTTTCAGATAAAATCGGCGATTTTGTTTTTGCACCTTGCCATTCATGAGCGGTCATTTTATTCACGCCTGAACTCGAAAAATGTGACGCTAATGCTACTTGGTCTTGTTTTAAAACATTGATTGCACACTCACCACTACGACATAATAATTTATAAGTACGATGCGTTGGACTGATACTAAAAGCTAACAATAATGGGGAAAATGAAACTTGCATCACCCATGCCGCAGTGAAAGCGTTACTCTCTTCACTATCAGACACACTGATAACGTATACACCATGTGAAATTTGTTTAAGCAATTCGTGTAATGTTTGCATCTTCCACCTAAATCTTTGATCGACGTGTATACCTAAAAGACAACAGAGCCACCAACATTCATTTTAATTCTATCTAATGAATTTTGTCCTTACTGAAAAATTTAAGGCTAATTGTTGCTTCAACGTAAAACGCGGACATTGCTTTTGAAAACTATCTTCCAAGATGAAATTACCGCGTCGTTTTAAATCATGGCTAAATTCGGCTGTTATTTTTGACAGTTTCCTAACGCAAAAATCGTCCACCACTAATATCAATCATGGCACCATTAATATGAGAAGACATATCACTGGCTAAAAAATGGACACTACTGGCAACTTCTTCAGCATAGGTGTTACGGCCTAAGGGTGTTTGCTTACGGTAGTTTTCCATCATTTCTGGGGTGGAATGAATCTCATGATGCTGGGTTTCTACCGTGCCTGGCATCACAGAATTCGTCCGAACATAAGGGGCTAGTTCTTTAGCTAAGGTATGGGTAAAAACCATCAACCCCCCTTTAGCCGCGGCATAGGCGCCACCACCGTTTGCACCGCCGGTTTGCACAGAAAGAGACAATATATTAATGATGCGTCCACTGCCGCTATCACGTAAATGCGGGATTGCACGCTTAGTCACAAGAAAAGCACTGGTCAGATTAATATCCAACGATTTATTCCAGTTTTCTAAGGTGCAATCTTCAATTTTGGCTCGTTTCACTAAGCCGCCACTATTATTAACGAGTATATCTAATCCACCTGTAGCCTCAACTAACTCATCAACCATAGCGTTGGCTTCGCTTTCTTGAGTTAAATCAGCAGGTAAAAGCATGGCCTTAATATCTAAGGCCGTTAATTCATCGAGGAGTTGATGCGCGCTGTCTGCACTAGAATAATAATGTAGACCGATGGTTGCACCGGCTTTTCCTAAAGCTAATGCCACAGCGCGACCTATGCCGACACCCGCACCGCTAATCAGGGCGACTTTTCCACTTAGATTTAATGATTGTTCGGGTATCATGTCAAACTCCTCAAGGTGGTTTTATAGCTGTTTAACTTTAGCTAAAATTTCTTCCGCATGGCCTTCATGATTAACGCCATAGGCGACTTCAGTCAAAACACCTTGTTTATTAATAATGAAAGTTGATCGTAAAATGGCCATACTCTTAACGCCATTTCTGTCTTTTTCTCTCCAAACATCATAGCTTTCACAAAGCTCGCCTTCAGTATCAGCAAGCAACATCACTTTGAGTGCATATTTATTAATGAAATCAACATGACTTTCACAAGAATCTTTGCTGACACCGATTACGACGGTATCGTGTTGATTAAAGTCTTCGGCTAGTCGAGTAAAGTCATTAGCTTCGATTGTGCAGCCTGGTGTATCGTCTTTAGGGTAAAAATATAAAACGATGTTTTTCTTATTGATAAAGTCCGATAAATTAACCAACTGATTATGTTGGTCTTTTACACTAAACTGCGGAGCTAACTGCTGAATTTCTAACATGGGAATGCCCTTTTTTAATGAGTAACCGATTGATATTCATTTGGAATATATTTTAGTGGCCATCATAATCAGTTATCAACATAAAGTCCAGAGCAGTATTTTTTCCACATGAAAAGCTTAAAACACCCCTCTTTAATGTTTTAAATTATTAAATATAGTTTCTACTTATTTACCCAAAACTAAAAAATTTAAGTTTCAAATTAACTTGCCGATATCGATACATAACTTTTGAAAAATCATTAGACGTAATCCATTATGAATATAAGCAAAATTATTGTACCTAATACAACTATGCAGACCTCAAAAAACATATCTGCAGGCGAAGCAATAAATGAACGACCTAAATTAATAGCCGGTCTAACTTCTGATAGCTACGACTCTACTGAATCTAGCATAGGGTCATTAACGCAGAACGTTTTATACGCAATGGCTAATTTCGGATTAGATACAACACTAAATTCTGATAGCAAAAGTGATGCATTACAAAATTTCGTTGTAAAATTGTACGACTCGTTAACTTCTAAAAATATACCGTCCAATTTCAGTAATGGATTTGATACAGCAACATTGAGTTTAAATAGTAATAGTAAATCGGATTTATCCATTGAGCCTATTAACATAAAAAATGCTGATATAGGATTCGTTTCAACGAACATTAATGAAGCACCTTCTATTAACAATTTGTCCAATGCTGTCGACTCCTCGTTAATTGCCGGTGGAAAAAATTTTAAATATAGCATTGATTTAAGTCAATCTAATCTGGGAAATTACACATTAAGCGTAATAGATAATCTCAAAAAAGCTTTAGATAACATAGGACAGCATATCAATTCAGATATTACCTTCAATTTAAAGGTAATCAGCCAAAATGAAAAGCCTAATATTCTTGCACAAACCAATACGTCAATGATAGAGGCTAACCCCCAATCACAACATTCAATTGATACTTCATTTGTTTCAGATACCGCATATAAATATGAGTTTAGTCCTGATAGTCCTGATGCCACTTTGTTCATTAATGCCTCAAGACTAAATGACATGTCATTTAGTGGCATACCTGAACCAACTAAGTTTGATTTTACGTCTATTCTTACCCATGAGATTCTCCACGGCATAGCCTTTACCGGCACAATTGGCACCGCAAATAATGGGCTAAAAACCAAATATGATCAATTTGTGTCTATACAAGGAAATACCCCTTATTTTGTAGGTCCTAATGCAATAAAAGCTAATGGCGGCAATCCAGTTCTGTTGGTATCAGAAAGTGCCGGGAGTGGATCTGCCTTCTATCATGTGGCTGAAACATCCGATTTGATGTCTGATACTATCAATAAAGGACAAGTTAAAACCATATCAGCCCTAAATATTGCAATGCTTGAGGATATAGGAATTCCAATAAATAAGGATGCAGGTGTATCAACTAACTCGGCTAAGATACAAAGTGCCTATGGAAATTCGAATAATATGCAGTCATTAATGAGTGAAATCAAAAATACAAATGATTTAAATGTCAGTTTTGATAATTTGATAAATGCATTTGCGGGTTCTTCTAGATCACCTATGGTTACTTTGCAGAACTTTTTGGCTCAGATTAATTTGATTGCTGAAAACAATAATTCATCCTATGATACAGCGGGTGTATTGATTTCCGTTATGACATAAATTAAAAATAAGATTCACTTTTTATTCCTAAACCCAAAATTTTAGCAGGTAATTGTCATGTCCATCAACCCAATTGGGGCTTCACCAGCAGTTAGGTCAATGCCTTCTAGTAATGTATCAGCGAATAATGCTCTTGAAAGCGTCTCTTTTACACAATCCAACTATAACCAACAGACAAATACGCTCTTTTCAGCGACAAATATTAGTCAAACGGGAATATTAAGCCAAAATGTAATTCAAACATTGCAAGATTTTGGAGTTGATAATACCTCTTTATCTATCGATGAAAACACCGCACTACAACACTTTGTCCTAAATCTATACGACATATTGACAAGTGTAGATAAAAATACCCCAACTGACGCTGGACTGACTAATACGCCCATTGACTTGGGAAATTCAGATAATGACTTAGTGCCTGCTGAATCAGCTACTTCAGATAATGACTTAGTGCCAGTTGAAACAGCCACTTCAGATAATGACTCAGTGCCTGCTGAATCAGCTACTTCAGATAATGACTTAGTGCCAGTTGAAACAGCCACTTCAAATAATGACTTAGTGCCTGCTGAAACAGCAACTTCAGATAATGACTTAGTGCCTGCTGAACCTGCTACTTCAGATAATGACTCAGTGACTGCTGAATCAGCCACTTCAGATAGTGACTCAATGCCAGTTGAATCAGCCACTTCAGATAGTGACTTAGTGCCTACTGAACCTGCTACTTCAGATAATAATGATTTAGCGACACTTAATGATTCAGCAAATTCAAATAGTATCAACGCCTACAACAATTCAAATAGTAATTTACAAATAATCATTGGTGAAATGCAAAAAATAACTGAGTTAAATTTAAATTTTGATAATTTACTTCAAACACTTAAAATCAATAGTAATTCAATAAACTTAATTGACTTTTTAAAAGTACTTAATTACAACATCGATAATAGTTATTCGCCACAAAATAAAGGGTATCTTATTTCTGTTACAGCTTAAATTTTATAGCGCAAAAGCCCATTTGAAAAAAGATTCCTTAGATTACCTGCGTGCGACAAGAGTGTTGCTCGACTGACTTGATAGAGATAGTCGATTAACGCGTCTTTTTGGATGGGAGTGAAAAATAATATTGCAGATGAATGGGCGTTTCCAATGACTTTGCCGAGCTTTTCGACATTTCGTTTGCCAGAATGAGTCCATGAAGCATTCATTAAAAAGAGCCACGCAGGTGATTTAAAAAATCCTTTTCTTCAAATTCAAACAATCAATCGTCAATTCGGTCATATTGCGCTAATTGATGTGAATCCGTACAAAAATCCAGCGCTAAAACATGAACACGCTGCTGAAAAAATAAACGTTGTCGCCTCGCTTTACCTAAAAGAGCATACACCATACATTATAACGAACGCAGAACTATTGAGCGCGTTAATGGTCTTTTAAACGATAAGTTTGGAGCACGGCGGGATCTGAATTATCCGTGGTGCCCGGGGGCGGAATCGAACCGTCGACACAAGGATTTTCAATCCTTTGCTCTACCAACTGAGCTACCCGGGCATTAAAAACGAGGAAATATTGACTTAACACTAAAAATGGTGCCCGGGGGCGGAATCGAACCGTCGACACAAGGATTTTCAATCCTTTGCTCTACCAACTGAGCTACCCGGGCATTTTTTGATGCGCTAAAAACAGTTATTAAACTTGATTTTACCCCTTTCGTCAATCACTAATATCATATTTACCTGCACCTATAATGTAAATAAAGTAAAATTAGACTTTTTACATTGCTGAAATTCATTTATAACTTATGGTTTGGAAACCCCACGTCACTGTTGCTGCAATTATCGAGCGTGAGCAACGTTTTTTAATGGTTGAAGAATTTACACCGCACGGTTTGCAATTCAATCAACCTGCTGGCCATTTAGAAGAGCATGAAGACCTAATTCATGCCGTTAAACGCGAAGTGTGCGAGGAGACCGCATGGAAGTTTACGCCTGAATATATAACGTCCGTGCAATTGTGGCGCCGTACTCCACAAAGTTTAACCTTTGTGAGATTCTGTTTTTCGGGGCAATGCTTCGATTACGACCCAACGCAAACTTTAGACGATGGTATCGTAGCATCGCATTGGCTAACTCGAGATGAAATTGCCGCAAAACCACTGCGCAGCCCCCTAGTATTAAATTCGGTGGATGAATATTTAAGTGGTCAACGCTACCCTCTTACGCTACTAAAATCGTTTCTTGATTATGCCTAAAAATATTATTGTTGGAATGTCTGGGGGCGTTGATTCGTCAGTCACTGCGCTTATATTGCTTGAACAAGGTCACAACGTTACCGGTTTGTTTATGAAAAACTGGGAAGAAGATGACGGCACAGAGTATTGCACCGCGATGCAAGATTTAGCCGATGCACAGCAAGTGTGTGACACGCTAGGCATTGAACTGAAAACCGCAAACTTTGCGGCCGAATATTGGGACGAAGTATTTGAAGTTTTTTTGTCCGAATTTAAAGCCGCTCGCACACCTAATCCCGATATTTTGTGCAATAAACATGTCAAGTTTAAAGCTTTTCTGCAACATGCTATTGATGACCTGGGGGCTGATTTTATCGCAACCGGGCATTATGCTCGAGTACATGAGAAAAATGGCGAATTTCAACTTTTAAAAGGTGTGGACCCCAATAAAGAGCAAAGCTATTTTTTATATACGCTAGGGCAAAAACCCCTGTCACGCACTCTTTTTCCTATTGGACATTTACACAAACCCGAAATTCGTGCGATGGCTGAGCGTGCTGGTTTTGCCAATGCATCAAAAAAAGATAGCACCGGCATATGCTTTATTGGTGAGCGTAAATTCACCGAATTTCTTAAACGCTATTTACCCACGCAAGCCGGTGAAATGCGAACACCTGATGGGAAATATATTGCCCAGCATAATGGCCTCATGTATTACACTTTAGGTCAACGCCAAGGTCTTGGGATTGGTGGCGTTAAAGATGCTCCTGATGAGCCATGGTATGTCCTTGATAAAGACGTTCTCAATAATATTTTAATTGTTGGGCAAGGTCATGATCACCCGCTGATGCTTCATAATTCTTTGATTGCACAGCAACTTGATTGGTGTAGCAATCAACCGCTCACGCAAACACTGCATTGCAAAGCTAAAACACGCTATCGTCAAGAAGACCAAGACTGTATTGTAAAACCTATAGACAATGGACGCTGTGAAGTATATTTCTCGCAACCCCAACGCGCAATTACTGAAGGCCAATCGGTAGTCTTCTATCAAGATGATGTCTGTTTAGGTGGCGGTATTATTGATTCTAAAGCGAATGTTTAAATGAAAAACGAATCACGCACAAAAAAAATCAAAAACCTTTTTAGTCAATTAGCACTCTATAAATATGATGGGGTACTAATTCATCAAGAACACGACAACGATGGCGCGATTGAAGTTGTGGAAGTGGATGGTGTTCGCTCACTCCATTTTGGTACCGTCCCACGCCAAAGCAGTATGCTTATAAGCGACCCTAATCGACTGTATTTAGAATATGCTCGCACCATGAGCAGTTGGCTACTTTTTAAAGAAACACTCAATCATCAAGAAGCCCTGTTAATTGGATTAGGGGGCGGGTCTATTGCAAAGCATTTACTGCATCAATTTCCTGATTGCAAAGTCAATGTCATCGAATACCGTAAAAGCGTATTAAAAGTTGCACGAACACACTTTGGATTACCCATCGATCCGCGCTTAAATGTGATCATTGATGATGGTGCGAACTATGTCAAAAAAAATAGAGAAAAAGATGGAAAACGTTATAGTATCATTGCTATTGACGCGTTTGATCATGAAGGCATGGCTGAGGCAATTTGCAATATCGATTTTTTTACGCATTGCCAAACATTGCTTAAACCCGATGGTATTTTAGCGATCAATTTATGGGGCGGGGTGCATCGTCCGCAATTTCAAAAAATTGCACTATGGCTTGGAAAATTATTTAATTGGAAATTATTATTTGTCCCCGTCAAAGGACGAGGCAACATTATTGGTTTAGCATTTAATCCCAAAACACCGGTTTATTCTATTAAAGATTTGCGGACTCGCGCGATTGTTTTGGAGCATTTACATCAAATTGAATACACTTATTATCTAAAAGACCTTGTTAAACATAACGCAAGCGTGCTTAAAAATGTTATTTATTAGGAAAAAATATGACTCTAAAAATGATTTACCAGGCCAAAGATGAAGATGGTGATATAGAGGTTAGTGAATTGGAGGGTGTTCGTTCCCTGCATTTTGGATCGTTTGCCCAACAAAGTGCCATGTCGTTAAAAAATCCCGATCAATTAGAGCTTGAATACGCCAAGGCAATGATGAGTTGGTTGTTATTTCATGACGTAGGCAATGATGATATTTTATTAATGGGCTTAGGGGGAGGTTCATTAGCAAAATACATGTTAAATCATTTTCCTGCGTGTCGTGTGGAAGCGGTAGAATACCGTGCTGCTGTTGCAGAAGTTGCGCATGATTATTTCGAGTTACCGCGTGATTCACGATTGAATGTCGTCATTGATGATGGTGCACATTATGCGCGGGAACGCTTAAATATGCAGCGTGAATTTTATCAAATCATTATGCTAGATGCGTATGATTCACAAGGCATTGCCGAATCATTGTGTAATGTTGAATTTTTCGCGATGTGTAAAGCCTTGCTTAAAAGAGAAGGTATTTTGGTGGTCGATTTATGGAATAACAAGACACAATTTGAACAACTTTTTTCATGGCTAGGCGGACTCTTTGAAGCAAAACTTCTGTTGTTACCTGTTGACGGCACTGTCAATGTCATTGCTATGTTTTTTCACAAAAACACACCGATTTATTCGCGCATCGCATTGAAAAAACGCGCTATCCAATTAGAAAAAAAATATAAATTGCCGTTTAAACGGTACTTAAAAGAGTTGATTATGTACAATCCTAACTTTATCGACAACGTCACGAGCACTTAAATGTCCACTTCTGCAAATACCCCCCCTAATCTAACTAGTTATCGCAAATATTGGGCACAACGTTTTGGTGTCGCGCCCCAATTACCAATGAGTCGTGTTGAGATGGACGAGCTTGGTTGGGATAGCTGCGACATTATTATTGTTAGTGGTGATGCGTATGTGGATCACCCCAGTTTTGGCATGGCGTTGATTGGTCGAGTACTTGAAGCACAAGGCTTTCGCGTTGGCATGATTGCGCAACCAGATTGGCTGAGTGCAAAAGATTTTCAACAACTTGGACGCCCTAATTTGTTTTTCGGAATTACTGGCGGCAATATGGATTCGATGGTTAATCGCTATACCTCGGATAAGAAAATTCGCTCAAACGATGCCTACACACCCAATGGTGAAGGTGGAAAACGTCCTGATCGCACTGTTTCAGTTTATTCACACCGTTGCCGCGAAGCCTTCAAAGACGTGCCTATTATTATTGGTGGAATTGAAGCGAGTTTGCGCCGTATTGCCCATTATGATTACTGGTCCGATACCGTTAAAAAATCCGTATTAATGGACGCAAAAGCGGATTTGCTCTTATATGGTAATGCTGAACGCGCGATCATTGAAGTCGCTCATCGCCTTGCAAAAGGGGAGAAAATTCAAGATATTCAATTTGTGCGTGGCACCGCACATTTTGTTAAAACCATTCCCGCTGATTTCGCGGTGAAGGATTCCACTGAATTTGACAAACCCGGTGCCACCGCGCCGCCAGTCAATCCATATCAAGAAGAGCCGCCTTGTGATACCGCACAAAAAACCGAAACGACAGATGAAACACCTGTCGCCCCTTTGATTCAACATATCAAAACGCTACGCGAAAAAACCGCCATTCGCTTGCCTGCCTATGACGTGGTGAAAAATGATCCCATTTTTTACGCGCATGCTTCACGGGTTATGCACGGGGAAACCAATCCTTATAATGCACGACCACTGATTCAAAAACACGGTGATCGTGAAATATGGATAAATCCACCGCCGCTCCCGCTTGCTATGACTGAAATGGACAGCGTATTTGACTTACCTTATTCACGTCTGCCCCACAAAAGTTACGGCAACGCCAATATTCCCGCCTTTGAAATGATTCAACATTCCGTGAATATCATGCGCGGCTGTTTTGGTGGCTGTAGTTTTTGTTCCATTACCGAGCATGAAGGCCGAATTATTCAAAGCCGCTCTGAAGATTCTATTATTCAAGAAATTGAAGCAATTCGCGATACCTCCCCCACGTTTACGGGACATATTTCCGACTTAGGGGGGCCTACGGCAAATATGTATCGCCTTGCGTGTAAAGATAAAACTATTGAAACCGCTTGTCGCAAACTCTCTTGCGTGTATCCGAGCATTTGCCCGAACTTAAACACAGATCATTCGTCACTGATTAAACTTTATCGTCGTGCGCGAGGATTGAAAGGTATTAAAAAAATCTTTATCGCCTCGGGTCTACGCTATGACCTAGCCGTAGAATCACCCGAATATGTGAAAGAATTAGTCACGCATCACGTTGGCGGTTACTTAAAAATTGCACCCGAACATACTGAAAAAAACGTCCTCAGCCGAATGATGAAACCGGGCATGGGATCGTATGATCGCTTTAAAGCCATGTTTGATCAATACTCTAAAGAAGCAGGCAAAGAGCAATATTTAATTCCCTATTTCATTGCAGCCCATCCCGGAACATCGGATTACGATATGCTCGAATTGGCGCTTTGGCTCAAACGCAATAATTTCCGCGCTGATCAAGTACAGGCCTTTCTGCCCTCACCTATGTCGATTGCCACCGCCATGTATCACTCAGGTAAAGACACCCTCAAAAAAGTAAACAATCAAGCAGAAAACATCAGTATCCCAAAAAGCGTTAAACAGCGTCGTTTGCAAAAGGCATTTTTGCGCTATCATGACCCTAAAAATTGGCCTATGTTACGTGATGCACTTAAGGCAATGGGGCGCGCGGATCTCATCGGCAACGGTAAAGCACATTTAATTCCTAGTTTTCAGCCCAAAGGGACGTTTGATACCCCTGAAAAAACCCAAACGTTCAAAACGAAATATACTGGATTTGGAAACAATAAACTAGGAAGTCAGCCATCGCGCCCGTCTAAAGCCAAAAGTCGATCACGTTAATTTTTTAATTCGATTTCACAATTATTCATATTAATAATGCAACTTTCACGACTAAAAATCAGTTTATTTATTTATAGCGCTCTGTTTTCATTTAGCGCGTGGGCAAATGAATCAGTGAATTTGCAACTGCGTTGGCATCATCAATTTCAGTTCGCAGGGTACTACGCGGCACTCGAAAAAGGCTATTATGCCAACGCAGGACTGGATGTATCGATTACAGAAGGCTCACCCGAGCATGATGTATTACATGAAGTCCTCAATGAACATGCACAATATGGCGTCACCAATAGCGATTTATTATATCATCGCTTGCAAGGCGCTCCATTAGTTGCGCTTGCGGCTATGTTTCAACATTCACCTTCGGTTTTACTCACTCGAAAAGATATTTCATCACCCAGCGACTTAATTGGCAAACACGTCATGATGGTTGAAAAAACAGGAGATGCCGATTTTTTAGCGATGTTTTTAAATGCAGGCATCAATAAAGACTTGATTCTTTTACAACCGATGAGTTTTGATTTGCACGATTTTATCAGTGGCAAAACCGATGCGTTTCATTCTTATTTAACAGATCAACCTTACTATTTAAAACAACATGCAATCCCATTCAATGTCATCAATCCACGTAATTATGGTGTGGATTTTTACGGGGATATTTTATTTACTACCGAGGATGAAATTCAACATCACCCTAATCGAGTAAAAGCGTTTCGGCAAGCGAGCATTGATGGCTGGAATTATGCCCTTGCGCATCAAAATGAAATCATTGATTTACTCATCAATAAATATCATGTGGATAAATCGCGCAGTCATTTAGAATTTGAAGCAGAGGCAACTCGCCCATTAGTAATCTCTGAGTTAATTGAAATTGGTCACATGAATCCTGCTCGCTGGCAAGCAATGGCGGAAACCTTTGCAAACGTCGGCATGATTGATAAAGCGATAATACAAGAGCGGTTAAATGACTTTATATATGACTCAGATATAAAGTTTGATAAAGGAAAACTCCGCGATTATCTTAGCGTGGCGTTTATTGCGGCATGTATTTTATGCTTTGTATTTTTACTCCTTATTGTTGCCTATAAATCAGTGCGTCTTGAGAATCTGCGTAGACGAAAAATAGCGAATGTATTACTGCGTCAAAGTAACGATTTAGCCTTACATAACCAAATTTTGAAAGCCATGGGCAGCAATACCATGAGCCTGCAGAAATTACAAAATTTGCTTACTGAATTGGCCATCGGTATTGAAGTACAATATCCTTCAATGATTTGCTCGATTTTATTGCTCGATAATGCCACTGGAAAACTATCATTAGGTGCGGCGCCGAGTTTACCCGAACTTTATAATCACGTTATCGAAACTATATTGATTGGTGATGACGTGGGGTCATGTGGTAGCGCAGCGTTTCGCGGAGAGCGGGTGATTGTAGAGGATATCCTCATTAACCCGAATTGGAAAGAATTTAGTGAACTCGCTCAACTCGCCAACTTGCGCTCGGGTTGGTCACAGCCAATTAAAAACGGTCACGGTCAAGTACTTGGCATAATTTCAATTTATCGACGTTATGTAAGTGCACCAAAGTCAACGGAATTAGTGTTAATTGAACAATACGCTAATTTAGTGATGCTCATGATTGAGCGTTATCACTCCGATACCAAAATTCAAAAATTAGCGTTTTACGATCCACTCACTGACCTTCCTAATCGTCGTCTACTCTACGATCGACTCTGTCAAGGTATTGAGCAAGGGCGTCGTGAAAATAAACGAATGGCGCTACTGATGATGGATCTGGATAGGTTCAAAGCGGTCAATGATAATTTAGGACACGCTGCGGGTGATGAGTTGCTTGTGCAAGTAGCCAGACGAATTCAGAATCGACTACGCGAAGTGGATACCGTTGCAAGACTTGGTGGCGATGAATTTATTGTTTTACTTCGTGATATTAGCCAAATTGATGATGCCGCGCGGGTGGCTGAAACCATCGTGGCTGATTTGAGTTTACCTTTTGTTTTGACACAAAGTGATGATGTGCAAATTGGCGCAAGTATAGGCATTAGTCTCTACCCTGAACATGGTGAAAATCCTGAACTGTTAATTGACCACGCCGACACGGCACTTTATCATGCAAAAGATGCGGGGCGAGGCTGTTTTGCGTATTTTTCTCAAGACTTAACTCGCGCAGTACGTGAGCGCATTGAACTTGAAAATCGCCTACGTCGCGCCATTGAAAATCAAGAGTTATGTTTGTACTATCAAGCGCAAGTTGACGTGATATCAGGCGACATCATCGGTGCTGAAGCGCTTATTCGTTGGCTAGATCCTGACAAAGGCTTGATTATGCCTAATGAGTTCATCCCTCTAGCCGAAGAAACGGGATTATTTGAAAAAATTGGTGAATGGGTCGTTTATGAAGCATGTTATCAAGGCAGAAAATGGCTCGATAAAGGCATCAGCAATTTAACATTAGCCGTTAATGTATCGCCCGTCCAATTTCGACGCACCGATTTAAACAAGTTAGTGACAAGCGCACTGCAACGCACGGGGTTTCCTGCAAATTGTTTAGAGCTTGAGTTATCCGAAAGTGGACTGATGGAAAACCAAGAAAAAGTGATTACTATTCTCAATAATTTGCGCGAACAAGGTGTTAAACTCGCCATTGACGATTTTGGAACAGGTTATTCATCACTGGCTTATTTAAAATGTTTTCCCGTGAATGCGCTTAAAATTGATAAAAGTTTTATCGACGACATTCCCGAGCTTAAAGATAATAGGGAAATTACGGCTACCATTATTGCAATGGGTAAAATTTTAGGCTTTAACGTGTTAGCGAAAGGAGTTGAAACACAAGCACAGCTCGACTTTTTAAAAGAAAAAGGCTGTGATGTGTACCAAGGATATATAAAAAGCAAACCATTGCCAGCGGATGAATTTTTAAAATTATTACGCGAAAATAACAAAAACGATTAAAAATATTTCTTTTATTTGGATTACATAAAATGACTGTAGATTATAAAAAAACGCTCAATTTACCTAGCACCGGTTTTGCGATGAAAGGCAATTTAGCACAACGCGAACCTGAACAATTAAAAAAATGGCAATCTGCAGAACTTTATCACGCGATTCGAAAAGAAAAGAAAGGTCGCCCTTTATTTGTCCTGCATGATGGTCCTCCGTATGCGAATGGTGAAATTCATATTGGTCATGCGGTCAATAAAGTATTAAAAGATTTTATTGTCAAATCCAAATCGCTGAGCGGATTTGACGCACCTTACGTTCCGGGCTGGGATTGCCATGGTTTGCCCATTGAATTGCAAGTTGAGAAAAAAATTGGTAAAGCGGGAGTTAAAGTGTCAGCGGCTGAATTTCGAAACGCTTGCCGCGAATATGCCGCAAAGCAAGTTGAAATTCAAAAAGAAGCTTTTATGCGTCTGGGAATTTTAGGGGATTGGGAAAATCCTTATCTGACCATGGATTTTAAATTTGAAGCGGATATTGTTCGCTCACTCGGTAAAATTGCGCACAATGCCCATATTACAAAGGGTGCAAAACCTGTTCATTGGTGTATTGATTGTGGCTCGGCGCTTGCTGAAGCGGAAGTTGAGTACGAAGATAAACATTCATTTGCCATTGATGTGCGATTTGCCGCAGTCGATAGCGCAGATTTTTTAGTGTGTTTTGGCGCGTCTACAGGCGGACATGGCCGAATTTCAGTTGTAATCTGGACAACAACGCCTTGGACACTCCCAGCAAATCAAGCCGTAGCAGTTCACCCAGAACTTGAATACGTTTTAATTCAATATCATGACGAGCGTCTTGTGATTGCAAAGGATTTATTAGAATCAGCCCTGCATCGCTATGGCAATCCTGAATACACGATTTTAGCCAGTTGCCCAGGCTCTGCACTGGAGCTTAAACAACTGCAACATCCATTCTATCATCGCCATGTACCCATTGTTCTCGGCGATCACGTCACAACAGATGCCGGCACCGGTGCGGTTCATACGGCTCCTGCGCATGGACAAGAAGATTATGTTGTGGGTCGCGTGTATGACTTAGCTGTCGATTGCCCTGTCGGCAGCGATGGCGTATTTTTACCTAATGTGGAACTTTTTGCAGGTCAACACGTATCAAAAGCCAATGAGCACGTTTTAGAGGTACTTCATACTCGCGGCAGTTTAGTACATCAACAAACCCTCCTCCACAGCTACCCGCATTGCTGGCGCCATCATACCCCCATTATTTTCCGCGCAACGCCTCAATGGTTTATTTCCATGAATCAGAATCAATTGCGTGAACAAGCCTTAGCAGAAGTCAAAAAAGTAACGTGGCTACCTGAATGGGGTCAAGCACGCATTGAAAGCATGATGGAAAATCGCCCAGATTGGTGTATTTCTCGTCAACGCACCTGGGGCGTTCCGATTACGTTCTTTGTACATAAAGAAACGGGTGAGTTGCATCCACGCACAGAAGAATTAATTGAAGAAGTGGCGCAACGCATTGAGAAAGCAGGCGTTGACGCTTGGTTCGAGCTTGAAGCCTCCGACTTACTTAGTCATGATGCAGACGATTACGACAAAATGAGCGATACGCTGGATGTCTGGTTTGACTCAGGTGTAACACACGCAGGCGTTCTTGCACGACGTGAACAACTCCATTTTCCCGCTGATTTATATTTAGAAGGCTCTGATCAACATCGTGGCTGGTTCCAATCTTCGCTACTCGCGTCTGTTGCGATGAACGGCGTAGCACCGTATAAAACTGTTTTAACACATGGTTTTACTGTCGATGCAAAAGGCGAGAAAATGTCCAAATCCAAAGGTAACGTCATTCCGCCACAATCGGTCATGAAAAACTTAGGGGCGGACGTGCTGCGTTTATGGATTGCCTCAACAGATTATCGGGGTGAAATGCGCGTCTCGGATGAAATTTTAGAACGGACATCGGACGGTTATCGACGTCTGCGCAATACAGCGCGTTTCTTATTGTCGAACTTAAACGATTTTACGCCAGCTGAAAATTTAGTGCCGGTTGAACATTTATTGCCACTCGATCGCTGGGTACTTGATCGCGCCTTCACGCTACAAGAAGAAGTTAGATCCGCGTATGAAAATTATCAATTCCAAACTATTTTCCAAAAAGTGCATCATTTCTGCGCTATTGATTTAGGTAGTTTTTATTTAGATATTATTAAAGATCGTCAATATACCGCAAAAACAGACGGACTCGCACGCCGTTCAACACAATCGGCCATGTTTCACGTTCTCGAAGCGTTAGTGCGCTGGTTAGCTCCCATTTTAAGCTATACTGCTGATGAAATTTGGCAGCATTTACCGAGTCTTGAAAAACGTGAAGCATCGGTATTTTTAAGCACCTGGTACGCGCATTTAGCCCCTTTAGAGGCTAATACTGCATTCAATCACGATTTCTGGCAAACAGTCATAACTGTTCGTGCTGACGTATGCCAAGCGCTCGAACATAGTCGAACAAACAAAGAAATTGGCTCGTCTTTAGCCGCTGATGTGGAAATTAATTGCGATAAAAACACCTTTGCTACTTTAGATAAATTAGGCGATGAACTGCGTTTTATCTTTATTACATCCGATGCCACACTCACTAAAAACGACGCAAACGATTACAGCATCAAAACTAAAGTCACCCCCTCCTCTGCACCAAAATGTGTACGTTGCTGGCATCAACGCGCAGAAGTGGGCGCAAATCCTGCGCATCCAGAATTGTGTGGGCGCTGCATTGAGAACATTGCAGGCGAAGGAGAAAAAAGACTTTATGCCTAAATTTCCTATGTTGAAATGGCTTTGGCTCGCAGTCTTGTCATTAGGTCTTGATCAAGCGAGTAAATTAATTATCGATCATGTTATGCAACTCTATGAATCGCATACTGTTTTCGCTTTTTTTAATTTAACTTATGTACATAATACCGGCGCCGCCTTTAGTTTTCTCAGTGATGCCGGAGGCTGGCAACGCTGGCTTTTTGCGGGACTTGCTATTGGGATGAGTGTTGTGATTAGCATTTGGCTAACACGTTTAAAAGCCAATGAAACATTCATCGCAGTCGCTCTTTCGTTAATATTAGGCGGCGCTATTGGCAATTTAGTCGATCGATTAGCTTATGGATATGTCATTGATTTCCTGGACATATACTATGGGAATTGGCATTGGCCAGCATTTAATATCGCAGATTCTGCTATTACAGTAGGGGTTGTGTTAATGTTAATAGACTCATTTACATCAAAAACTAAAGAAACCTTATGAAAACACGCGAACGACGACATGGACTCACCGTGGTCAACACAGGGGAAGGAAAAGGAAAATCATCTAGCGCCTTTGGTATGGTGTTTCGCGCCGCGGGTTGGGATATGAATGTGTGTGTTATTCAATTTATCAAAGGGCAATGGCAAACTGGCGAGCAAAAAGCGGCTCAACGCCTTGAAAATATCGAGTGGCATGCGTTAGGTGATGGATTTACTTGGGACACGAAAAACCCTGAGCAAGACATTCAAACGAGTCGAGAAATTTGGGAATTTGCCAAGCAACAAATCTTATCAGAAAAATTTGATGTGGTGTTGCTTGATGAAATCAACTATTGTTGCGGCTATGGTTGGATTAGCGGAGAAGAAGTAGCCAGTTTCATTACACAAGAGAAACCCGCATGGCTGCATTTAATTCTCACCGGACGCAATGCACCTGAAGAGCTGATTAATATTGCGTCAACAGTGACCGAGATGACAAAAATAAAACACGTTTTTGACTCTGGTATAAAAGCCGAGCAAGGCATCGATTTTTAATATAAAACAACAAAAGGCGTTATGTATGAGTGAAGAAAAAGAACCAATGAGCAATACCACCAAATTAATTATTGCGGTGGCATGTGTGTTCGGTGCTGGTTTTTTAATGGTCGGCCAAAATAAACAAAAATCCACCGCTGAAGTTGAAGCGGCCTCAATGATTCGTAATTATGCAGCCATTCAAGGCATGGCGAATCAAAAGTGTCCAGTGGCTATTCAAAATGAAACTAATGAGCAAGTCTTTTTTCCTAGTCACGTAGATACCGATAAAGACACCTATATTACGCTCATCTGGGACGGCGAAAATTCAGGCAATGGCGGTTTCAAAAAAGCAAGTTGCACCTTAAAAGGTTCTTTAGGTGGCATTTCCGAATTAATTATTGACGATAAAGTCATTATCAAAAAATAATTTTTTCACAAAGAGCAAACTTATGCGTCTCTTATTTTTGCTCTTTTTCATTTTTTTGTGTTGCATGCACCCTAATTTATTTCAACGGCCCATTTCACACTCACTTTCATGACGAACACCCCCACCCCTCTTTCATGGTTTATTTTAGGTATTACCCTCACGCTTTGCGCATGTGGTTTTCATCCACGCGGGGCGTATCAACTACCCCATGAGCTCACACAGGTTTATCTCGAAGGAGGATCACCCGCCATGCGAGAACAACTGCGCCAGCAAATAGCAAAATCTGGCGGAAAACTCACCGAATCACGCAGTGGCGCGATGATGGTCATCAAGCTTTTTGATGAACAATTTCAACGTCGAACACTGTCACTTAGTGCACGGGGAAAATCCAATGAATACGAACTACATTACCGTATTGAATATGAATTAGCCACGCCAAAAGATGCCATATTATTGCCGCGCCAACCCCTCGAAGTCAGACGCGACTATTACAATGATCAACAAGCTATTCTCGCCCGCGATAATGAAGAAGCGACGCTACGAAGTGAAATGACGCAACAAATGGTGCGAACATTGCTCAACCAAGCACGCTCAACACTTGAAAAAAGTGAAAAATAATGCGCATCAAACCCGAACAACTAGCTAGTGCTTTGCAAAAAAAACTAGCATCTGTTTATTTATTAAGTGGCGATGAACCATTACAACTTGGTGAACTCAGCGATGCCATTCGGCAAACTGCTAAAAATGCGGGTTTTTTAGAACGCGAAATTTTTTCATCCGATTCTGGTTTTGATTGGTCAGATATTCGCAATGCGGCGTCATCACTTTCCATTTTTGGCGATAAAAAAGTGCTCGATTTGCGCGTACCCAGTGCTAACTTTGGAACGGAAGGTGCAAAAACACTAACGACATATTGTGAATATTTACCTGCTGACACCATTTTGTTAATTACTTGTGGCAAACTTAACAGCGCCAGTTTAAAAACACGCTGGTTTGAAGCCATTGACAAAGTTGGTATTACCATTCAAGTTCGTCCGCTGGAAGGTGACGAGTTACTTCAATGGCTCAAAAATAGACTGCAACAGCGAGGGTTGAGTGCGAACAATGAAGGCATGCAATTACTTTCATCTCGAATTGAAGGCAATTTACTGGCTGCCGCACAAGAAATTGAAAAACTCTATGTTCTTTATGGCAGTGGTACTTTAACAGCTGAGCAAATTTTTGATGCCGTAGCTGATAATTCGCGCTACGACGTATTTAAATTGATCGATACATTACTTGCCGACAATATCAATCGTCTTTTTAAAGTATTAGCGGGCCTGCAAGCTGAAGGCATCGCAGCACCCGTTGTTTTATGGGCACTTATGCGTGAAGCCCGAACGATAAGCAAAATAAAACTCGCACTATCAAGTGGTCAAAGCAAAGACAGCGTTTTTCGCCAACATCAAATTTGGGATAAACGTACTTCTCTTATGGAAAAAGCGCTTAAACGTTTGTCCCATAATCACCTATTCGAAATTTTAAGCTTGAGTGCAAAAGCAGATCGCCAAGCAAAAGGACAAGAACTTGGTGATGTCTGGGAAACTATTTTAGCGATATGCTTGTTATTTACCACTCAACACAAATCCATCAACCTGTGATTGTGTCCAGTGTGAACCTATTATTCAACGCTTACATTGCCTTAAGAAAATCAAGCATCGCAATGACATGATTTGGCACTTTCACCTTCCGCCATTCCTGAACTAAAACGCCTTGATCGTTAATTAAAAACGTACTTCGCTCGATACCTCGAACTTGCTTTCCATACATATTTTTTTGCTTTATTACGTCAAATAATTGGCATAAAACTTCTTCACCGTCAGAAATTAAATCAAATGGTAACTCTTGCTTCGCTTTGAAATTTTGATGTGAACGCAAACTATCTCGCGATACCCCTAAAATAACCGTATTTAACGCATTGAATTGCGCGTTATAATCCCTAAAATCTTGCGCTTGTTTGGTGCAGCCAGCTGTATTATCTTTAGGATAGAAATACAGCAATACATTTTGACCTTCATAATCCTTGAGTTGCAGTGTCTCGCTATTTGTTGCAACCGCAGTAAAGTTGGGAACAACAGTGTTTAATATTACGTGGTTCATGGCTTAGTTCCGAAAAGGTTCAAAAATAACATCGGCATTAATTTGGTCGCAAACATACATTAATTCATCTCGAAAGAGAAATAAAGAGAGATTTTGTGGAATGGAAATAACAAAACGTGCCGCACATAATTGTGCTTCTAGGTACGGAGCAGGATAGCGTCGCGCACTCACTTCTTCAACATCAATGCTACGTTCATTTAGAAATGTCACGACTTTATTTAAAATATCACTACTTTCAAGCCCAACAACTTCTATAATATAAGGCATGTTTTCTTCAAGTACGCGTTTTTTCTCAATACGACAACTGTGAATTTTAATTTGCATTTTCTTTTCGATGGCATGCAACGTGCTTTCATATTTAGAAAGTTGATTCCAATTACCTTCGACAAGAAAATAAGCGCAATGCAAATCACCAAATCGTGAGGATTTGATATCAGCAATGCGACACCCACAGCTTAATGTTGAGAGTATTAATTCGGAAATAGTATCAAATGAGTGATTGCTTAAAATAGTGACGGCAAGTTGCATAACAGTGATTTCTCTAAGATTTTTTTTGGAATTTAGCGTTAAATAAAAGAAATTTCACGCCTGTTCATTTCAACAGGCATTAGCATAACAAAAAACGACCGACTATAGCGCAACATCTTTTAAATAACGGTCTTATACTTTATTTTTCAGCCTATATAAACCATGACAAATTCATCAAAACAAGATTCAGAAAAAAAAGCCGCACGCGAAATTTTAGATTCGAATTTAGATGCGCGTCTTGATCAAGCAACGTCTACCCTATCCTTGGATGACGAACCGCCATCAGGTGATGCCATTGATGTCATGTTAAAACGTGCCAAGAAAATACTTGACGCACAACTTCCCGTTGATGAACAGCAAGAAATTCCAGTAGAAAAAAATACTGACAACCAAAGCACATCATCAATTGATGAAACACCTGTAATTGATCTAGAAGAAACAAATAAGCTTGTCAGTTTTAACGAAACCTTAGCTAAGATTGAAGAAGATATTGCGGCATTACACACAGAAAAATCGACAGCAGACATTGAATTATTGGACACACCCGAAGAAACCGCTGCAATAGATGCATTAATAGAGGGTGTTGCTGGTGATATACCCACAATCACTGTCGACAATATTCTTGATGAGGTTGTCGAATTAGATACACCTTTAGAAAGTAATGACATCGACAATTTATTAGATGCGGCTAACGAACAAGAAATTACCCCTATTTTAGAGGATGACGTAATCGAAGACCGTGTTGATTTTGACTCACAAGTCGACAGAAATGAAATTTTCGATTTATTAAACGGCACATCTGAGGATGATGAAGTCATCGAAAGCATCGCTGACTTAACTACGCCTGTAGAACACGATGAATGGGATGCGCTACTAAATGAAGTCCTTGAAGAAGAAACCGCTGTAGCAGAAACCCATGACAGCGAAGAAAACATCGCTGACTTAGCTCCGCCTGCAAAACAGGATGAGTTGGATGCGCTACTTGAAGATGTCATTGAAGAAGAAACCGCTGTCGCAGAAACCCATGACAGCGAAGAAAACATCGCTGACTTAGCTCCACCTGCAGAACACGATGAGTTGGATGCGTTACTAAATGAAGTCCTTGAAGAAGAAACTGCTGTCGCAGAAACTCATGACCACGAAGAAAACATCGCTGACTTAGCTACGCCTGCAGAACACGATGAATGGGATACGCTACTTGAAGATGTTATTGAAGAAGAAACTGCTGTCGCAGAAACCCACGACCACGAAGAAAACATCGCTGATTTAGCTACGCCTGTAGAACACGATGAATGGGATGCGTTACTTGAAGATGTTATTGAAGAAGAAACCGCTGTCGCAGAAACCCATGACAGCGAAGAAAATATCGCTGACTTAGCTTCGCCTGTAGAACACGATGAGTTGGATGCGCTACTAAATGAAGTCATTGAACAAGAAACCGCTGTCGCAGAAACCCATGACAATGAAGAAAACATCGCTGACTTAGCTTCGCCTCTAGAACACGATGAGTTGGATGCGCTACTAAATGAAGTCATTGAAGAAGAAACTGCTGTCGCAGAAACCCATGACAACGTAGAAAACATCGCTGACTTAGCTTCGCCTCTAGAACACGATGAATGGGATGCGTTACTTGAAGATGTCATTGAAGAAGAAACCGCTGTCGCAGAAACCCATGACAATGAAGAAAACATCGCTGACTTAGCTTCGACTTTAGAACACGTAGTCATAGACGATGAAGTGGTCGAGTCATCTGAAAACAACAGCTTAGACGGTTTACTCGACAGTACAGGCTTTGATTTCGATTTTGATTTGTTGCTCGATGAAATTAGTGATGAATTAAAAGCCGAAATTAGTGATGAATCCTCATTTATTGACACCGAAATAAAACCGGTTTCATTAGATGATGCTTTAGATAAAGACGTTATTTTAGAAGATCAAGAGCACGAAGATCTGGAAACGGTTAAATCTGTTGAATCTATCGAACACGCTGAGGAAGATGATCAATCATTAAATGTTGATATCAACGCGGCATTAGATGACTTAATGGATTCAGTCCCTTTTGAGGATATATTAAACATACATTCTCAAGATGAAAGCAATACAGATCAAGAAGAATTTAATAACTTTGACGATGTTGCCGATACAGAGGCAACACCTCTTTTCGAAATGTCTGCGTCTGAAGAATCTCTCGATGACAATTTTGATGAGATTCCCCAATTAGAAGGTTTAAATGACACTATGGAAAATAAAAAAGATACAGCCGCCTCTGGTTTTGATTTACTAGACGACAACGCAACTGATAACGCTTATGCGATGCCTGCTAATGAAGCTGATGATTTAGATTGGCTTGATGAAATGGGTAAAGAAGAAACACCAGATGATGCAACCTCACCAAAAACGGCTAAAACTGAAGAGTCGACTGCAGAAGATGATGACGGTTGGATTACTGGTGATGACGATGATGTGAGTGTGGATGTAGCAAAAGCTAAAGAGTCGCCTGCAGAAGATGATGGCGATGATGGCTGGATTACTGAGGATGAAGATGATGCGAGTGTGGATGTAGCAAAAGCCGAAGAGTCGACTACAGAAGATGATGGCGATGATGGCTGGATTACTGAGGATGACGATGATGCAAGCGTTAATTTAGCAAAAGCTGAAGAGTCGTCTGCAGAAGACGATGGTGATGATGGCTGGATTACAGATGACGAAGACAGCCCTGAAGAGCCCAAAGAAGAGCCAGTAAAAACGTCTAAAGAATCTACTGCAAATGTAGCGCCTGCTGTAGCAGCAGTTGCAGCCGTCGCTGCAGTAGCCGCTTTTGACGAAGGCGCGCTTATAGCCAAAGTAAAAGAAGAGATCAAAGGCGAAAAAGATCATGATTTAGCACGTTTACGTGCTGATACAGATAAAGTTGAAGCACATGCGAAAAAACAATTTGCAGGTCTTGAAGACGCTAAAAAGAAAAATACAAAACTTAGCTATATTGCCTTAAGTGTGGGTATTATTGGATTAATTGGCAGTGGTGGCGTTGGTTATATGGCTTATAATTCAAAAAATGAAGAAGCGGCCATTAACGAGCATGTTACGCATTTGGATGAAAAAATTAATAACTTTTTAGCCAAAAATCCCGAAAAAGAAATTGAAAACATCAAAATTTCTGTCGAACAATTGAACCAAAAAATAGATAAGTTAGCCGCTACGCAAATCACACCGCCTGTGTCTAACGTTATTATACCCAGTATGACTCCTGAAGTTGTGCCAACGGAATCCATGCAAGAACCTGTTGTCAAAGAAGAAGTTAAACCTGAGCCAAAAAAAGAAAAAGAAGCCGCTAAACATGCTTCTTCAAAAGGAAAATCTAAAGAAAAAGATGATATTAAACCGGTAGCCGAACCTAAACCATCAACGGAAAAATTAGATTCGCCTGTCAATTTACTCAACAGTAAACCTTCAAGTGAAAAACCAAAAGTTGAAGCACCTGCTGTCCTTCCTGAACTAAATGCTGTGCCGCCTGAAGCGCCTAAACCAGACGCAAAATTGGCGGAACCAGTAAAAAAAGTGCCTGAAAAAGCAGTTGAAGCACCTAAAACACAAGAATCCAGTCAAAAAGTTGACAATGCGGAACCTGTCAAAATTGAAACGTTTGATTCAATTTTAAAAGAAACACCTTACACAGGTCGCATGACTCGTGGCATGGCATTTGGTCGCTCGAAAGAAGATGATGAAAAACATCATGCGCATGCACACAAGGAAGTTCACAATGCCAGTATTGCTGAACCCAAACCCGTTCCTGCAGGCAAGTATTCTGTTAACGTTGTGTCTTATCAACAAGAATGGTTTGCTGAAAGTAAAGCGGCTGAATTAAGACAACAAGGTATTCCTGTTGAAGTTTCGCCAGTAGATATTACCGACAGTGGGACACGTTATAGATTAAAAGTCAGCGGTTTTAAAACGAAAGGCGAAGCAAATACGTATGCGAATAAAGTGAAGAAAACATCTGGCTTTTCAGATACATGGGTAGGTACAAACGAATAGTTTACAACAAGCGTTATCTGCGCCGCTCTTGCTCATCAGTTGCTAATAAGAATGCCAATTTTTCATGCAAAATGGCGACTAATTGGGGACTGATGTTGCGAATTTGTTGTGCTAACCGAATTTGCAGAATCGCTTGCTGCGTTTCACCCATAGCAAAATAATAATCTGCTAGATAACGGTGTGATTCAGCAGGCTGATTCAAATCACCATAAATTTGTGCTAATAATTGCGAAAAAATGGGTAAATTTCGCGTTTTTTGTGACAGTTGAAACAAGATTGCTTTTGCATTACTCGGCTCACCTGCCTTCAATAGCGCACCCACATATTCAATTTTAATTGAATCGTTTTCAGGAAATTTATTCATTAATTTTTGATAGCGATCTAGTGCCACTTTGTAATGACTTGACTCTAGGGCAACTCTCGCTAAAGCCGCTGAATAATGCGGTTGCTGGGGAAATTGCTGTGCTAATCCTTGAAAAATACTGTCTGCTTGCGTGAAGTTTTGTGTTTTCAGCGCAACCAGCCCCAAACCGTAATTCGCAACAGTACGTTGTTCTGGCAGACCTTGATTGAGCCTTGCTTGTAGCAGTGCGCGTATTCCATCATTATCAACACTTACCAAAACCTGTAATTTTGTTTTAATTAGCTGATAGGCTAACGAATCAGGATATTGTTTATAGGGATAACTTTCTGCGCGACCACGCGAATCTGAAATACGCGATGTGGTGACAGGATGGGTTCGTAAAAATTCTGGTATATTCTGCCCTGCGTAACGAGTAGATTGTTGAAGTCGCTCAAAGAATGTCGGCATACTGCGTGGATCGAAAACCGATTTTGACAATGTTTGCATACCGACACGATCAGCTTCTTCTTCATGTTCGCGTGTAAAATTAATTTGAAACTGCACACTTCCTGCTTGAATAGCCATAATCGCAGCCTGCCCAGCGGCCCCCGATTGCGTGCCAAGTAAAATTGCACCCAATGTAGCGGCCACCATAGGAATAGACAAGCGTGAACTCGCTTCATAAGAGCGGTATAGATGACGCTGCGTGACGTGTGCAATTTCATGCGCCATAACTGATGCAAGCTCACTTTCAGCATCAGTCATTAAAATCAAGCCGGAATTCACACCAACGTACCCTCCAGGCCCTGCAAATGCATTAATTGCATTTTCCATGACCACAAAAAAATGAAAAGGATAGGCCGGTGTATCACTTTGTGAGACTAATTTCTCACCGATAGTTTGAATATATTGCTGAATTTCGGTGTCTTGATTGATTTCGACTTGTTGATGTAAACCGCGAAAAAATGCTTCACCGAGTTGTTTCTCTTCTTGAGGACTAATTAACGTACCTGCTGAATCGCCCATTTCAGGTAGATTTAAATTATCTATCTCGAGCGCAGAACATACATTCACATTCACCAAAAAACCAATCAGGCACAAACGATTTAAAAATGTACTATTCATAAAAATAGCCCAACTAGATTTTACCTAAAAAGATGAAACACCATAAATCTTAATGCACTACATTGCAGATAATTCAATTTTCTCTACAATCTCTTGATTAAATTCGTTATTAAGTAACATTATTAATTTTCCGCCTAGCAGTGCACTTTGGCCAATCATTAAATTAACCTGCGTCACTAATATCCTATCGATATTGCTCGCTTGTTGGATTAAGTTGACAATCGTTTCAGTTGAGTGCTGTTTATAGCATGTGACCGTGCTTTCAAGTAAGACGTGCAAACTATCCGCAATAGCAGATAGACCCGCATTGACCATAATATTGCCAAGCTCACCCATTGCCTCAGATTCAACATCATTAAGACCTTGCGCATCCATTCCATCACCGAACATTTTTTGCAAAATACACTGCACATTCTCAGCCGTAAAAAGCACTAGCACTTTCCCATTTAAAAGCCCCGTAAACTCTTGCTCAACCACGCCATAATTGCCCACATCTAATTGCAAGGTATTGACATCAATTCCACCTTTCTCAAGCCAATAAGGCTGTGACTCACCTATTATTTCTTGAAACCCTTGTACAGCACGTCCAGTCCCTCTATTGATAATGTTGGCTAATTTCTCAAAATGACGTTGGCTCAAGGTTTCCATCATAACTTAAGCACCTAAAAAATAATCAAGAGCAAGTCCAACAGAGGCTTGCGTCACTGGTTTAGCCACCAAAATAGTGCCTAACTCGTGCGCTTCATTTTGATAAGATTCTTGTACATTAGCAGAAAAAATCACAAGTCGGATATCGGGATGCGCCTCTAAAATTAATTTAGCCGCCTGCGTGCCGAGCATACCGGGCATATTGATATCCATCGTGCAGAAATCGGGCAATTCATTTTCAATTAACGCAATCGCCTCTTCGCCATTTCCTGCTTCTTGAATCACCCAATCAGGATGCGCTGCTTTAATATGTTGACCAATAAAAATGCGTGACATTTTGCTATCATCAACAATCAATATTTTTTTAGACATAACACTCTCGCTTACTTAAAAATAAATTAGGATATCAATAAATACAGCTAATTAAAAAATTAGCTTGAATTATCACATAAGTGGTAAAAGTTGGTTTAAAATTTTTCCATTCGTCACCAATATTTGCTTAGGGAAAATACCCGTATTCCCTTTAAAATCAGTGACCGTTCCGCCAGCCTCTTTTGCTATCAATGCACCCGCTGCAACATCATATAAATTGAGTTCCTGTTCCCAAAACGCATCAAGCTGACCATCCGCCACAAGGCAAATATCCATCGCAGCAGAACCTAATCTGCGCTGCCCTGTTGTTGCCTGCGCAATTCGGCAAAAACGCTCTAAATTATTATTGTCTAAATACGAACGCAAACATGCAAAGCCAGTTCCAATCATCGCTTCATCTAAATTATCAAGTGACGACACTTGAATAGCGTTATCGTTTCGCCATGCGCCCTGACCCTTCAGCGCGCAGTAATAATCATTGAGTGCAGGTGCATAAACCACACCAAAGGCAATATCCGAATTAATTTCCAGTGCAACACTAATCGACCAATAGTATTGACCCCGTGAAAAAGAATGAGTGCCATCAATAGGGTCTACAATCCAACGCGTATTTTGATTGGCACTTTGACCATTTTCCTCTCCCCAAAAACCGTAGTCAGGATAGAGCTCCCCTAGCCTTTCCATTAAAAAATTCTCGACTGCAATATCTGCAGCCGTCACAAAATCACGGGGACTTTTTTTATCTACATTGATGTTTTTTAAATCATTAAAATAGCTTAACGCTATCTCTCCAGCTTGGCGAATAAGAGTTTCTAACGTCGTTTTTTCAATAGCGGCTTGCGTCATGCGTTTTCATCAGTAGTTATAAACGTGTTTAGAATAGCACCATTTAGACGATTTCTCACGACCCTGTTTTCAAATAAAGCGTGTTTAAGTAGCGCTAACGCTTTTCCTCGATGACTCAGGCTATTTTTCACTTCAAGCGATAATTGTGCCGCACTGCAACGATGCGACGTCACACCAAAAACCGGATCATATCCAAAGCCAAACTCACCTTCTGGATGCTCTAAAATCACTCCATCCCAACGTCCTTGTGCAATTAACGGACAGGGATCATTTTCGTGACGCATAAAAACCAGCACACAAAAAAAGTAAGCGTGTCGGTCAGGCATCGAAACGCCTTTTAAATCGGCTAGCAGCTTTGTGATATTTTGGGTATCGTTTGCATGCAGTCCCGCGTATCGCGCAGAGTAAATACCGGGCGCATCATTTAAAGCCTGAACAACCAACCCTGAATCATCAGCAATAGCCGCCAATTGAGAATAATGAGCTGCATTTCGCGCTTTTAAAATGGCATTTTCCACAAACGTACTGCCCGTTTCAGCTATTTCTGGCACAGAAAAATGGGTTTGGGGCAGTAAGGAAAATTGAGGCAATAAAGCTTGCAACTCGTTAATTTTACCTGCATTACCACTGGCAAGGACTAATGGCGAGGGTGGTTTTGTCATACGTTAATATTAAATGTGTGCATTAAATTGATAAATTGGGATTCCGTCATAATATCAACACCTAGCGTTTGCGCTTGGGTAAGTTTACTGCCTGCCGATTCACCCGCAAGAACGCAGGTCGTTTTTGCTGATACTGAGCCAGATACTTTTGCACCTAATGTTTCCAGCGACTCTTTTACGTCTTTACGCGGTAGTTGTAGCGTACCCGTTAACACCCAAATTTGCCCTAAAAGTGGCGTGTATCTTGGCTCAAAATTTTCCTCCTCCCAGTGTACACCTGCGGCTAATAATTCATCAATTAGCCGATTATTCTCCTGCTGACTAAAAAAAGTTTGAACATGACTGGCCGTCACAGCGCCTACATCCGGGACTTGCAACAACGTTTCACTGTCTGCTGTTCGTAATGCGGCTAAATTTTTAAAATATCGCGCTAAATTTTTTGCCCCTTCCTCACCCACTTCAGGAATACCTAACGCAGCTAAAAATACGTTAAATTTGGTTTTTTTAGACATTTCAATCGCGGCTAGAATTTTCGTTGCATTTTTTTCGCCTTGCCCCTCTAAACTGGCAATATCTGCAATCGTTAATTGATAAATATCCGCCACGCTGTTTAAAATGCCCTGTTCACATAACGTTTCAATTAATACGCGCCCTAGCTGCTTGATATTCATGCAATCGCGTGACGCATAATATTTAATTCGCTCAGCGAGTTGCGCACCGCAAATAAGGCCACCCGTGCAGCGATAAGCCGCTTGATTATCCATGCGAATGACTGCCGATTGGCAAATGGGGCACTGTGTTGGCATTTGAATAAATTGACGATTTTCACCGTGAGCAACAACGCTCACCACTTTAGGTATCACATCGCCAGCACGATGAATTTCAACTTCATCACCAATGCAAAGCCCCAAACGCTCAATTTCATCCATATTATGAAGCGTAGCATTACTCACCGTCACGCCACCTACAAAAACTGGATGCAACTTCGCAACAGGCGTCAAAACCCCTGTTCGGCCAACTTGAAAAATAACATCAAGCAACGTTGTTTTGACAAGTTGAGCTGGAAATTTCCGTGCCACCGCCCATTTTGGCGAACGCGCTATAAACCCTAATTGTTGCTGACATGCTAAATTATCTATTTTATACACAATACCATCAATTTCCATTGACATCGACTCTCGCAACGCCGCCATGCGTTGATAATCGGCTGAAAACGCGCCTTCCGAAGCATAAAAGGCACAGGCATGACTATTTATTTGGAATCCAAGCGTATTTAAATAAGTCAGTATTTGAGAATGTGCCGTAAAGACTTCTTCACCTAAATAAGCACCAATACCATAAGGAATAAATTGCAGCGCCCGTTCAGCCGCGATTTGGGGGTTAAGTTGACGAATTGTCCCAGCGGCGGCATTACGTGGATTGACAAATTGACGCCCATTGCCCTGTTGTGCCTGCGTATTAATTTGCTCAAAGACGGCTTTACTCATAAATACTTCCCCACGAACTTCCAAAATGTCTGGGGGATGGGCGGTGAATAACTTCAATGGAATACTTGCGATTGTTTTAATCGTATGCGTGACATCTTCGCCAATTTGCCCGTCTCCACGTGTTGCGCCATAACGTAAAATTCCTTTTTCATAGCGCAAACTAATAGCCAGCCCATCCAATTTAGGCTCGCTAAAAATAGGCATGGTTTCAACGTCACATTCCAGCTCTTTTGCCGCTTTCACAAAAAAATCCCATGTTTCGCTCATTGAAAAGGCATTAGATAGTGAAAGCATTTTTATTTCATGCGTAATTTTATCAAATGAACTACTCGCCATCGCCCCCACACGCTGACTTGGCGAGTGCGGCAAAATCCATTCAGGATGCGCTATTTCAATGCTTTGCAGCTCAACAAATGCCGCATCATAGTCCGTATCTGAAATAAGCGGCTCATCGAGAACATGATAGGCATAATTCCATTGAGTCATTTTCTCAACAAGTTGGCAGTAATTAGCAAAAGACATGGGATTGATTCTAGTAACTCTATGAATTAAAAAGATTAAGTATTTAACATCTAAATACTTAGCAAAATTACGCAAAAACAAAGAATAATAAACAAAAATATAACGTAATTTGTATTAAAATAGCCGACAAACTTATATTCGTTTACTGAATGTTCATGCTAGGCGTTAATTCAATAACTTAACCTGGTAGTATCAAATTCTACTCAAATCTGAAGACAATTATGACGCAATTTTGCAAAAAACGACTAGGATTAATTGCTTTAACTTCAATTTTTAGCACCAGTTTTGCGTCAGCTCAGCAAACTCTAACGTGTCAAGGCGTTCCCTCTGATATTGAAAATACGTCAATTGAAGAATTAATGGAACTTCCCGCCTTCTTGAGCGTGTCGCAACAAGCCGCGTGCACAAATGAAGCCGCAAATATCGTGACCTACATTGGTCAAGAACAAATATTAACCAGCGGTGCGCGTGATTTAATCGATGTACTTCAATTGGTTCCTGGGTTCTTTTTTGGTAATGATATGGCCAATACAGTGACTGCAGGCGTTCGCGGCGTTTCTGCAAATGATGGCAAGATGTCCGTATTTATTGATGGCATTATGCTAACTGAGCGTGAATTTGGTGAAAATGTCTTTGGCGGACATTACCCAATTGAGCAAATTGATCATATTGAAATTATTCGTGGTTCAAGCTCCATTATGAATGGTAACTTTGCTGAAATGGGGGTGATTAATATTATTTCTAAAAACGCCAAGCAAATAGATGGGCTTGCTATAACAACTGATTATGGGCGTTTTGAACGTGGTGAAGCCCGAAAAAATATCAATTTGGCCGCAGGTAAAGTATTTGATGATCTTGAGATAAGTTTTTCAGGCAAAGCCAATGAATCCCAACGCAGTGATCGAATTTACACTGACGCACATAAAAGTAGTTTTGATATGGCAAATAACAGTCAACTCGATTCACTTTACGGCAATTTAGGGTTGACCTATAAAGAGTTGAAACTTCGCCTCATATCTGATGACTATAATATCGAGGCGCGAGATGGTTTTTCCGATGTCATGATGCCTAAAAAACGTTACATTACCAATGAATTTTCAACACAAGCCGCAAAACTGGAATTTGAACACCCTTTTACAGCTAATTTCAAACTCAACGCCGATGCCAATTTTTCACGCCAATCGCCCTGGGAGCGCTCAAGACATTATGAAGATGGCACGCCAACAAAACTCTTAGAAAAAGTTGTCATTGATAATTACAAAGTTAACACAAAAGCGACCTGGATTGATGATTCGGGAAGTTATTTAGCGGTGGGAAATAGTTATCAAAGTGATCAGTATTCTTTTATTGTGAGTCCAGCAGCGCCGCTTACTTTCGAAAACTATACGGCTTACACCGAAGGTGTTTATAAAACACCCTTTGGGGATGTATTAGCAGGTTTGCGATTTGATTCTTACAATAAATTTGGCACCAATTTAGCACCTCGTGTTGCCATCACCAAACAATTTGATCAATGGCACTATAAATTACTTTATACACACGCCTTCCATACGCCAACGGCCGGAAATTATCAACTCAATGTCGGCTACAATGAAATCAATACCATCAATCGTCACTTAGCTACGCTTGCGCCCGAATTAACACAAACCTACGAAGTAGAACTCGGCTATCGCTTTTCACATCACTTTGACTGGACTTCAAATATTTTCCTGACACATATCAAAGATTTACTTACTTATAGCATTGATGTGAATTATGATGATTTTTACATTAATGGACCAGCCTCAGATGTATATGGTGGTGAATCTACTATAAAATATACCCATGATGTATTTGGAAAATTTGATATCAATTATTCAATTTATCAAGCCCATCAACACGAACCGTCAAAAAATTATCAAGCGTTTATAAATGGACAAGTCATTGCTCCAAAAATGAATTTAGGTTTTCCAACACATAAAGCAACTCTCAATCATACGTTCAATTTCACAGCCGATTTGTCTTTTAATCATTCTGTGATTTTTTTTAGTGATCGTTTAGGTTACAGCGGCAAAAATGTGATGCACTATAAACCCGAATTTATTTACAATACATATTTACGCTATCAGAATTTACCCATTAAAGGGGCGGAAGTAGGACTTGGACTTTATGACGTTTTCAACGCACGTTGGCAATATGTGCAGCAATACAATGGAGGGCATCCCGCCCTCCCAGCTGAAGCGCGTGAGCTGATGCTACGCTTATCTTATAAATTTTAATGGTAAACTATGTATTACTCGATCGTGATGGGGTTATTAATGAGGATTCAGAGAATTTTATTAAAACCCCAGAGGAATGGCATGCCATTGATGGCAGTTTAGAGGCCATTGCCTTATTAAATCAACATGGATTTCGCATGGTGGTCATCAGTAATCAATCGGGTTTGGCACGCGGCTTATTTGATGAAGCTATGCTAAAGCGCATTCATGAGAAAATGTGTAGCAGTGTGAATGAAAAAGGTGGCCGCATAGAGGCTATTTATTATTGCCCACACAACACTGATGACTTATGCGAATGCCGAAAACCCAAAGCCGGATTATTAAAACTATTTGCAGCAGAAAAACAGGTTGATTTACACGATACCTTTTTCATTGGCGATTCACTTCGTGATATTCAAGCCGCGCAAAGTGTTGGTGCAACCCCTATTCTAGTTAAAACTGGAAATGGTCAACAAACGCTTCGCCAAAATCCGCAATTTTTAACTTCACTTTTAATTTTTGAGAACTTACATGACGCAGCAAACTACCTCATCACCCGATAGCCGAAAAAAAAATTATATTGGGTCGAGTTTACTTTTTTTTAGTATTTTTTTTACCGCAACCATTGAAGGCATTATCTTATTTTCCCTTTTTTGGGCGCCGTTTAATATCCGCTATAAACTTGGGCAAGTTTGGTGTGTCGTTATGCTTTGGTGTATGAAAGTCTTTGTGGGATTAAAATACGAAGTGGAAGGTCTTGAGAATGTGGATCCTTCAAAAGCGGCTATCATTTTCAGCAATCATCAATCTGCATGGGAAACATTAGCACTTCGTGTCATTATGCCAACGCAATCTGCGGTGATGAAACGTGAATTACTCTACTTACCTTTATGGGGCTGGTCACTACTTCTGCTTAAATCGATTGTGATTGATAAACGACATCCCCGTAAGGCCTTAAAAAATCTAGTGCAAGACGGTACAAAATACTTAAACGAAGGTTTGTATATTTTGATTTTCCCTGAAGGCACGCGCTCAGGTGCTCGTGAAGTGAAGGCGTTTAGTATTGGCGGTGCAATGCTCGCGCAAAAATCAGGCTATCCCGTCATTCCAGTCGTACATAATGCGGGAGATTTTTGGCCACGTTATAATTTCTTTAAATATCCAGGCACAATCAAAGTCAAAATCGGCAAACCTATTCAAACTGCAGGTCGAAAAGCCTCAGACATTAACGCTGAGGCTGAGGCGTGGATTAGAGAACAAATGAGTAAATTTGATTAAACTTTGCAATAAGATGGCACCCAACTTCTCGCTATCATCTCTTCAGGAATAGAATTGAAATCAAACGTTTCGCCATCTTTAATCATTTTGGGCACATCAAATAAATACTTAACTTCAGGAATATCATCAAAGAACAGCGTGTAAAAAGGTTTTACGAGCCATTTTGAAATTTTAATTCCTAAATCACCAATGAAATTGCGACGTTGCCCAACGTGCGCAATTTCATCAATCGTAATTTCATCAAGCAACGCTTTCAAACGCTCGCGTACTTCAGGCTCATCAGCAAGCACGTCATCAAATAAACGATAGAGGTGACAATAAAACGTAACGCCCATCAACTCCGTCACGAATGCTGGCGTGTCCATCAAAAAACCAGGAAATTTGGGGAATTGTTCGTACACTTTTTCTTTCCAAGGTGACAACGGCACCCATTCCACTTTATCAAGACCGCAAGTCAACAGCATTTCATCAAATAAACGGACATGACAAAATTCTTCCGCTAAATGCACACGACTGATTTTATCTTCAATAAGATGTGAATTAGCCATGTCAGGAATCACATCCCACGCCCCTTTAATCCCAACCCACTCATGCCTTGCAAATTTATAAATTCCTGTCAGCATTAAAGTCATACGATCAAGTGATTCGGGGTTATCTTTCATTTCAACATAGTTACGATAAAACGCATCTGGATCAGCAAGTGGTTGACGCAATGTCACCGGATTACGTTTAAAATAAGCCAATTTATCGCGTTTAATTGCTAAATCACGGTCATTTTCCAGTAACTCGCCACCATGTTGTTGGGTAAATTCCCAATAATTTTCAAAGTTTTCTATACGTTGCTGCTTGGTTGACGGTGTGAAAATCGAGCGATATTTAGCAAATGTCATGCGTTGTTATCCAGTTTCTAATATTAATAAACAGCTGATTCTACAGTAATCAGTAAATTATTTACCAACTTTGCATTTCAATAATGAAATTCTCTGCATTTTTTCCACCACGTACAGAATCATTTCGCAGTGCTTCAATACGCTCTAAATACGCATCATCCACATCTCCGGTAATGTATTCATGACTAAAACAGGACGTGTCAAAATGTAAAATTTCTGGATTGCCTTTTTGAACGGCAGCAATCAAATCTTCTAAATCTTGATAAATTAATTTGTCTGCACCAATAGCCTCACACACTTCTTGCTCTGTTCGATTATGTGCAATCAATTCATGAGCCGCAGGCATATCAATGCCATACACATTAGGATAGCGGACGGGCGGCGCGGCGGAGGCGAAATACACTTTTTTTGCCCCTGCTTCGCGCGCCATTTGAATAATTTGCGCAGACGTTGTGCCGCGGACAACGGAATCATCGACGAGTAATACATTTTTACCGTTGAACTCTAAATCAATTGCATTGAGTTTTTGACGGACTGACTTTTCCCGCATCTTCTGACCCGGCATAATAAATGTGCGTCCAATATAGCGATTTTTAATAAATCCCTCACTAAATTTAACCCCTAATTTATTGGCCATTTGTAGCGCAGCAGTGCGACTCGTATCGGGAATAGGAATCACCACGTCAATATCATGATCCCCCCATTCACGCTGCACTTTCGCAGCCAGTTTTTCACCCATCCGAAGACGCGCTTTATAAACAGAAATATTATCAATAATAGAATCAGGTCGTGCAAAATACACATATTCAAAAATACAGGGACAATGATCTACTTGCGTGGCGCATTGTTGCGTGTGTAATTGACCTGAGTGTTCAATAAAAATGGCTTCGCCAGCGGCAATATCTCGCGTGACGTCAAAACCTAACACATCAAGCGCAACACTTTCTGAGGCAATCATAAATTCACTGCCCTGCTCACTCTTACGTTCGCCAAAAACAGCAGGTCGAATACCATGTGGATCACGAAAGCCTAAAATTCCAACGCCTGCAATCATAATAACAACTGCATACGCCCCGCGACAACGACGATGCACGCCTTTCACTGCTTCAAAAATATCGGCAACGCTTAAATCTAATTTATGCAAACTTTGCAACTCATGCGCAAATACGTTGAGCAAAACCTCAGAATCTGAATCCGTATTAATGTGACGTTGATCTTCCTCAAATAAGGCTTGTTTGAGTTCTTCTGTGTTCGTTAAATTGCCATTATGTGCAAGCGTCAACCCAAATGGCGAATTAACATAAAATGGCTGTGCTTCAGCGGAACTTGTACAGCCTGCTGTTGGATAGCGGACGTGAGCGATGCCCATATTTCCACGCAAACGAAGCATTTGATCATTAGTAAACACATCTCGCGTTAAACCGTTGTCTTTGCGTAAATGCAATCGACCGTTTTCACAAGTAACAATACCTGCAGCATCTTGACCACGATGTTGAAGCACAGTCAGTGCATCATACAAATCTTGATTGACCGCTTGATGAGAAACGATAGCAACAATACCACACATTTTTTTTACCTAAATTGAGGAGAAAAGTTTTTAAAATATCGAATTGATTGATATAAGTTGCACAACCAAAAATCGTGCAACTTCATTGACCTGTTATGTAAATAGAATTTATTCTGCCACTAAAATAGACTTGATATTTTGCTCATCCATTTTACGCTTCATCGATGCTGCGCGTTTACCATCAAGCTCAGGTCCTACACGCAGACGGTAGCTAATCCCTTTATCAGTTTGAACGGGTTCAAGTAATGCAGGCAACCCTTCTTTTTGCAATCCTTCAAGTAGTGCGGTTGCATTTTCTTTCTTTGTAAAACTTCCAACTTGAATATACCAGCGTGATGGCGTAGCAGGGGTTTTAGGCGCTGCAACAGCCGCTGCAATTTTCTTTGCATCCGCAGCAGAGCTATCTAAAACAGGAGAAGCTGCTTTTACCGGTGTGACACTAGAACTCTCTGTCAATTTTGCTGCATGCACTTGTTTTAATAACTCTTCTTCGAGTTTACTTACAGGCTTTTTGGTTTTCGTTTCTGCTACTGGAGAATCCTCTTCAGCAACAATAACAGGCGCTTTTTTAGGTGTGAGTTTTGGCTTCATTGGTGGCTCATCATCCACTTCGTCGCCACGTATATCATAATTGGTTGTTTCTGAATAAACCGATTTTTCACTGCGTGGTTTTTCTCTAACCGGTTTTGTAACAACTGGAGCGACCTCTTTAGGTGAACTCGCCACTGTTGCCGCAGGTGAAATATCTTCCATCTCGTCTGGGCGTAACGTATTGGGTGTTGCGCCATTAGCGGATGCAACGGCTGTTTTATTTTGAGGAGGCAGTGCTAAAACTTGCTCGGCACTAACAGGCAATTTCGCAGGAGGCTCTTCTACAAATTGATTCTCAACAGGTATGCTTAAATTACTGACTACCTGACCGTCTTCTTCAACACTGTCATCAAACAACATCGGTATAAGTATTGCCGACAATATTGTGACTACAAATGCGCCCATTAAACGTTGTTTTAACTCATGATCAATGTTCATGTTTAATTTCACCTATTTTTAAATTAATACAGCAATCTGATACTAAAAAAAATGACCCAAAAACCAAAATCAAATCTCCCACTCGCGCTGTACTTTTTGCTGCATGAAATGCTTGAGCAAAACCTGAAAATCCCCAATGCCCCGTATTAATTTGACATTCATCAAAAATAACGCGCATAGCCGACTCGGTGACAGCGCGCGCATTATGCGTAAGAGGGGTAAAAAACCATTGTGAAACCATCGGTTTCATCAATGACAACACACCAGCGATATCTTTATCTTTCATCATGGAGAAAATAGCATGAATGCGTGTATTTGGAAAATTATCTTTAAGAAACAAAACCAATGTTTCTACCGCTTGAGGATTATGCCCAACATCCAAAAGAATTGGGATATCGCCTTCAATAAGTTGAAATCGCCCTGCCAATTTCACATTTTGCAATCCTGCCCGAATTGATTCGTCTCGCATAGTTAAGCAAGATTTTAAACATTGCGTGGCAAAAATGGTGGACGCCGCATTGCGATATTGATGTTCACCTTTCAATGCAGGTGGTGGAAGATTATCTATTACATAACTCGAACTTTGCCACGTCCATGTCTGCATATTTTTTACATAATTGTATGCATCACCCACGCTAAACAATTGAGCATTGACATATTTCGCATGCTCAATAAGTGTTTTAGGCGGATCTGGCTCCCCTACAATAGCGGGTTTATTTTGGCGAAAAATTCCTGCTTTTTCATAACCAATCTTATCACGCGTCTTCCCAAGCCACTCAACATGATCAATTCCAATACTCGTCACAATGGCAACATCAGCATCCAAAATATTGACAGCATCAAGACGTCCACCAAGTCCAACTTCAAGAATTTGGATAGCAACACGCGCTTGAGAAAAAATCAGAAGCGAGGCCAGCGTACTAAATTCAAAATAGCTCAGTGTCGTCTCTCCACGCGCCTCATCAATTAACGAAAATGCCGCACAAATTTCATCATCACTAACAGGTATTCCATTAATTTTAATACGCTCACTATAGCGTAAAATATGTGGGGACGTATATGCCCCAACACTGTGACCTTCGGCTATATAAAAGGCTTCCAAGTAAGCAACACTTGACCCTTTACCGTTTGTTCCAGCCACCGTTAGCGTAATGGGTTGATAATGGTCTTTGGGTAAAAGTGTTTCATAAACACGTTTAACGCGCTCAAGACCCAAATCAATAGTAAGCGGATGTAAACTTTCCTGCCAGGACAACCACTGTGCTAAACTATTAAAATGATTCATTTTTTCTGCCAAGCGTTAGCCTGCGTCTTCTACTTCATTTGCCAAAAGCTCAATCGTCTCGTGTTGAGTCATCTTCACTGCTTTTTGACTATATCGATTTGACATCAAAATAGCCAAAATACTTGCGATTTTTTCGCGTATATCACGACGATGAATAATCATATCAATGGCACCGTGTTCTTGCAGAAATTCACTACGCTGAAAACCATCTGGCAATTTTTCACGAACGGTTTGTTCAATCACTCGTGGGCCAGCAAACCCAATTAACGCATTAGGCTCTGCCACGTTAATATCGCCAAGCATGGCTAAACTCGCAGAAACGCCCCCCATTGTGGGATCTGTCATGAATGAAATATAAGGTAAGCCGCGTTGAGAAAGTTTCGTTAATGCTGCACTGGTTTTCGTCATTTGAAATAACGAAAACAAGGATTCTTGCATTCTCGCACCACCGCTAGCCGTAAAGACAATAAAGGGCACATCAAGCTCTAAACTTTTGTTAACGCCACGTACAAACTTTTCACCGACCACCGATCCCATCGATCCGCCCATAAAATTAAAATCAAATGCGGCAGCTACAATATCTTGACCATTTAATTGCCCTTTCATTACAACTAATGCATCATTTTCTTTGGTTTGCTTTTGTGCTTGAAGAATACGATCTTTATATTTTTTGCTATCTTTGAACTTCAACGGATCGAGCGGTTTAACATTTTTACCCACTTCTTCACGTCCATCTTCATCTAAAAATAAATTCAATCTTGTTCGTGCTGAAATACGCATGTGATGATCACATTTTGGACACACACTGCCATTTTTTTCTAATTCGCTGTTATACAAAATAGCATTACAGCTTGTACATTTTGCCCATAAGCCTTCTGGCACCGTATTCTTTTTATTGGTCGACTCTGTTCGAATAATCGACGGTCGTAATTTTTCAAACCAACTCATAATCAGTTATCCATTGCCTGCCGCATCGCGGTTAATAATTCAATAATAGCTTCTTTTGCTTGTGCTGGGCTGTGCAAATTGGCTTCAATTTGACTAATTAAGGCACTGCCAACCACCACACCATCGCCTAAATTAGCAATCGTTTTAGCAGTGAGTGCATCTTTTACACCAAAACCTACCGCAATCGGCAATTTTGTATTGTCACGAATCTCAGCTAATTTGGTTTCAACCTCTGCCGCGTTTAAATGCCCAGCACCTGTTACACCTTTAAGTGAAACATAATATATGTAGCCCGCCCCAATGGTATCCATTCTTGCAATACGCTCTGCACTGCTATTTGGCGCCAGCAAGAAAATAGGATCGACTCCGCGTGATTTTAAGAGTTCTGTACATTCTTGCGCTTCTTCTGGCGGTAAATCAACGGTTAACACACCATCAATCCCCGCAGATTGAACCGCATCAGCAAATTTTTCATAGCCCATCACTTCAACAGGATTTAAATATCCCATAATAACAATTGGCGTATGCCCATTGGTTTTGCGAAATTCGGAGGCAATAGCGAGTGTGGTTCTAAGACTTTGATGATGCGCAAGTGCACGCTCACTAGCACGCTGAATAACCGGTCCATCCGCCATAGGATCAGAAAAAGGAACACCTAGCTCTATAATATCAACCCCAGCTCCAACCATTGCATGCATCAGTGGCACAGTAAATTGAGGATTTGGATCACCTGCGGTGACAAAGGGTATAAGTGCTTTACGATTTTTTTGTGCCAATTCAGCAAAAGTTGCAGCTAAGCGACTCATAATTCAATTCCTTCTCGTTTTGCCATAGTTTGCATATCTTTGTCACCACGTCCTGATAAATTGACAATTATGATTTCGTCTTTTTTCATTGTAGGTGCAAGTTTTAATACATAAGCCGTCGCATGACTTGTTTCTAAAGCGGGAATAATCCCTTCCATGCGCGTTAGGGCATAAAACCCCCCTAATGCTTCATCATCTGTAATATTGACATAGTGTGCACGACCCGAATCTTTTAGCCATGCGTGTTCAGGACCTACACCAGGATAATCAAGCCCCGCAGAAATTGAATGTGTTTCAATAATTTCACCGTCATCATCCGACATCAAATAAGTTCGATTACCATGCAAAACACCAGGGCGACCTGCACATAAAGGAGCAGAGTGACGACCTGTTTCAACGCCATCACCAGCCGCTTCGACGCCTATTAACTTCACACTTGCATCATCAATAAAAGGATAAAACAACCCCATCGCGTTCGACCCCCCCCCTACACACGCTACAAGCGCGTCGGGTAATTTTCCAGCTTGCGCTAAACATTGTGCCCGTGCTTCACGACCTAAAATGGCTTGAAAATCTCTGACCATGGCAGGATAGGGATGTGGGCCTGCAACTGTCCCGATAATGTAAAATGTATCATCAATATTCGTCACCCAGTCGCGTAACGCTTCATTGAGAGCATCTTTTAATGTTTTTGAACCAGATTCTACTGCGACCACTTTTGCGCCAAGCAATTTCATGCGATAAACATTAAGTGATTGACGTGCCACATCCACCGCCCCCATATAAACAACACATTCAAGACCTAAACGCGCGGCTACCGTCGCCGTTGCAACACCGTGTTGCCCCGCACCAGTTTCTGCAATGATACGCGTTTTGCCCATGCGTTTTGCTAATAAAGCTTGCCCGACTGTATTATTTATTTTATGTGATCCCGTGTGATTTAAATCTTCACGTTTCAAATAAATTTGTGCGCCACCGAGTTCTTGACTCCAACGCTCCGCATGATAAAGCGGCGAAGGACGACCGACATAATGCTGCAAATCCTTATCTAATTCAGCAATAAAATCTGGATCTTGCATATAATGCTGATAAGCTGTATTGAGTTCCTCTATTGCGGGCATCAAAGTTTCAGCGACAAAAATGCCGCCATAAAGGCCAAAATGTCCTCGAGCGTCGGGCATGTTATATTTTTCGGTCATAGTGTTTCTCGGTCACCTTCTTGTACTTGTTGTGTAAATGCGGTCATTTTAACGATGTCTTTATGACCTTGTTCTAATTCTACTCCGCTACTGACATCTACGGCATACGGCATAACAGTTTTGATAGCGCGCTTTATATTTTTAGAATTTAATCCCCCTGCTAAAATAACCGGTAAACTGCGTTCTTTGGGTATTAAATCCCAATCAAATACTCTCCCCACCCCACCCCTAGCCTTTGGATGATACGCATCTAAAAGTAAAGCGACTGCATCATGATATTCTTCATATAAAACGTCGAAATCAAGCCCGTGCTTCATGCTAACAGCTTTAAAATACGGTTTATTATAAAGACGACAATCGGCGGCTAATTCATCCCCATGGAATTGCAAATAGTCCAATGGAACTTGACGCATAACATCACGAATATATTGCTCTTGTGCATTCACAAACAATCCGACAACAGAAACAAAGGGCGGAAGAGCTTTTGTTATTTCAAGAGCTGTTTCTATCGAAACATGACGTGGACTTGATGCGTAAAAAACTAAACCAATCGCATCAACCCCTAAATTCGCTGCATAAACAGCTTCTTCCACATTGGTAAAACCACAAATTTTAAGGCGTGTTCGCATAAATCAAAAAAATAAAAATGTAAAAAATATTGTGCGTAGCATAGCATAAAATAAACGGATGATTTTTGTCATCGCATACTTTTAGTTTCATTAGTGTCTACAGCTTGTGCTATGGGCGTTGATTTTAAATTACTTTTATAAAGTAGTGGTGAGAGTGTAGGTTCTAAAAATTTTAAAATTTGCACCGGCAACGAACTGGTAAAATGGTAACTTTCCGCATTATCACCGGTTACATAAGCCGTGATCACACCAAAAAACCGATCCCCCAAAAAGAACGTAAAGGTTGCAGCGCGACTAACAAATTTAGATTCAATCAATTGCCCCCCTGCTCCCCATTTTTCTTTGCGATGATCACCCGTTCCCGTTTTACCGCCTACGGCCAACGGTTTACCGTTTTCATCTTTATAAACACCGTTTAACCGACCCGCTGTTCCATTTGCCACGACCCCAATAAGCGCACTTCGTGCTACATGCGCCACTTCAGGCAACAGAACTTGCTGCCCTGTTTCGGGGGTTTTATCTAAAATAGTTTCATAAGGCGTCGCCTTAGCATAATGCAAATGGGAAAATCGCACAGCAGGCAAGCGTATTCCATCGTTATTAATAATACCAATTAACTCAGCTAATGCCGCCGGGCGATCACCTGATGCACCAATGGCCGTTGCATAAGAAGGCGTAAGCGACGCAAATGGATAACCTAATCGCTCCCATGCATCATGAATTTGCTTAAAGGCATCATCTTCCAAAAGAGTCATAATACGGCGCTGCTGCGCGTAATGATGCATATTTTTAAACAACCAAAGATACACATTCTGACGTTCATCAACACTGGCTGCAATCACCTCGTCGCGTGTTGCATTAGGGTGCTTAGATAAATACTGCACCATCCAAAGCTCTAGTGGATGCACTTTTGTTATATAGCCTTGATCTTGCAAATCAAAATTTTCAGATGAATACTTATAAAACAACGTATCAATATTTTCATTTGCCAGCACGGTGGCGGGTAAATGCTCTTGCAAATAAGTAGTAAGCGACTGCACATCACGATCGGGATAAATCGATTCGTAGAGCATCGTTAAACGAGAGGGTTTTGCGAAGACTTTTTGCGTTAGTGTTTCTAAATTATCGTCGGTACTTTTTCCTTTGTATTTGGAATAAAAACGACGCAAATACACCAAGCCTTCTCTATCCGCAAAACGCGTTAAATACTCTTTTCGTTTATTATCATCAGGACTTTCCAGCCAACGCGCAATTCCTTCGGGTTTATACAAATGATGATATGTTAAATCACGCATCATTCGAATGAATACCAAATTCACTGAATTTCGCAGTGCATTGCGCACCGACATGACTTTAAAATCATCATCGTCAGTAAAATTATTAAAATGATGCACCCCACCGCCCGTGTAAAAATATTCGGCCGGACTTGCAGAATATTGACGCTCAAGCGATTGATTGAGAATATCCTCAACCGTCATCTTAGGTCTTGCGCGCAGCTCCTCAATCACCCACGCCGATAAATAATCGCGCGGATGCAATTCGACTTTTGCTAACTCCTGAGGCGATTGCCCTTGATAAACTTGGTAAATATCCGCAACCAATTCTAAATAATGCACCAACGTACGCAATTTAGCCGTAGAACCTAAATCAAGGCGAATACCTTCGTTTATATCAAGGGGTTGATCATAATTATCTGTTTGAATACGCAGTAAATTACCTTGATCACTGCGCTCAAAAAGCATCAAACTGTAAATAATAGGACTTAAATCCGAGTCTGGATTGAGCATACGCTCACCAAACAAACCCGCTGCTCTCGCATTTGCAGGATCGCTTAATTTCCGCAGTGCCATATTGACTTGTTTTTGAACATCGTAATTAAGCGTTGTTTTCACCGTCAAATCTAAACGATCCAAATCGTAATTTGTCTTAATACCTAGATTTTGAGCTAAGCGCGCCCGTAAAACGTTTTGTGTTTTTTGTTCTGTGACAAATATATAATGAGAACTACTTTTAGGAACACGCTCAAGCTTTATTGCCAATGCAGCATCACGCAATTGCGCTGAAATCACCCCTTGATTTGCAAGTAATCGTAAATAGCTGTCAGTTAAATTTTGAAGCGCATCATAACCCGCGCCGAGTAAATAGGTTGGACGCCGCTGTGAAAGCAGAATACTCAGCACTTCACGATACGCTTTAGCTTGCTCGGGCGTAGGATTTGGTGTTTTAATAGCCTGTTCTGCAAGCAATTGATTTGTTTGTTTAAATTCTGCGCCAAACCAAGAAACCAACCCATCACCTAAACCATGAACCTCACCTGATTTTTCAGACGCAGCGAGCGGCATCGTATTTAAATAAGCCAGTGCAATTTGACGACGCATTTGACGGGTATCAGCCCCTAAAAGATAAGCCCGAATTGATGCACTTGCCATTTGACGTATTTTTTCAATAATGGATTCTGTGTAGCCATTAGGGGAATGACGGTATTTCTCAAGTTGCGTGGCGAGGGTACTGCCACCTGGAACATTCACATCAGCACCTAATTTTTTTGCCATCATTTGCAACACAGCAAAACCTAAACGCTCCCATTCAACAGCGGGATTCACACTTTTATGTTTTTCATCCAGTAATTCACGATTTTCAATAAAAAGCAGTGTGTGCAAAATAATGGGGGGAATATCATCAAAGCTGGGATAGCCATAAGTAGGATACACCGCCGTAAATAAAGGATTTTCCCTTTCGTCAACTAATCGTAAACCAGCTTGATTTTTTTCGTGGTAAAGGGGAAATAAGCCATATTCATCCATTAAAGACAACATCATGGGGGACAAACTGGCTTGCGCACTCACACCAAAACCGGCTTTCTGCAAGCGATCAATTTGATCTGATAGCAAAGTATAGCCTAAACGTTGATCATACGGCCCATGCGTTGGATATCGAATTGCATCACTAGACTTATTTTCAAGTTTAAAACTCAATTGCTTACTAATTTCACTTAAGTAATACGCTTGATATTTGGAGGTCTGAATTTCACTGTAACCCAATTTAGCAAAAATTCCGACAATAGCAAGCCAACTAAACAGAATATAAAGAAATAGTAATCGAGAAAGTATGCGTTGATTTTTTTTCATGATGATTTGAATCCCCAACACCACGAATGAAGATTTTTACGCATATTTATGGATAGTTGAGTAATCAAAATAACGATTAGAGAGATTGAGTTGAAAATAACATTTTCCTTAATTATAACCACTCACAGCAAATAATGGTAATACAAAGCAAGGGTTAAATTAAAAATAATAAATTTAAGTGTTATCTTGCGATAAAAAAACATGATTAAATTAGCGCAACGTTAGGACAATACACAAAAAATTGTCCTAATTGCCACACTTTATCAGCTATTGAACGTTATTTTCTGCCATACAATCAATTTATGCTGTTAATTTAAAGTTCGCAATGGTTGCAGATAAATTTTGCGTTTGTTGTTCAAGTGATTGCGCTGCGGAGGTTGCTTGCTCAACCAGTGCCGCGTTTTGCTGAGTCACTTCATCCATATTATGTAAGGCTTGATTCACTTGATTGATTCCTAGGGATTGCTCATTGGACGCGACTGTAATTTCAGTGATCGTATTCGTTACGCTTTGAATAGAACTTAAAATCTCTTCCATTGTTTTCCCTGCTTTTGCAACGAGATAACTTCCCTCTTGAACTTTATCAACCGAATCGCCAATCAAATGTTTAATCTCACCTGCCGCTGCGGCGGCTCGTTGCGCTAAATTACGCACCTCGGTTGCAACCACCGCAAACCCCCGTCCTTGCTCACCTGCTCGGGCTGCTTCAACTGCCGCATTAAGCGCCAAAATATTCGTTTGAAACGCAATTCCATCGATTACCGAAATAATATCTACAATTTTTCTCGACGATTCATTAATGCCTTCCATCGTTTGAACCACTTGACTCACCGCTGTCACCCCATTACGCACAATCATTGATGATGCGTGGGCTAATTCGTTTGCGCGATTTGCATTTTGACTATTTTGTTCAATCGTGCAGGTGAACTCAGACATATTCGCCGCCGTCTCTTCCAAACTATGCGCCTGCGCCTCCGTCCGATTAGATAAATCAAAATTCCCCATTGAAATCTCTTTTGCAGCGACTTCAATGATTTCACTTGAATCTTTAATTTCCCCAACCAATACTTTTAAATTTTCAACCGTGCGATTCATCCCCAAAAGCACTTCACCAAAAGTTCCGGGATACTCTTTCTCAATATTAAGCGTTAAATCCCCATGTGCAAGTGCTGTTGAAACCCGTGAAATATCATTCAAACTCCCTTCAAGCGCGTCAAGTGATAAATTAATATTTTCTTTGAGTGTTGCAAAGTTCCCTTGAGCCGTCGCTTCAACACGCTCACTGATATCCCCTTGCGCAACGCGCCCCATCACCTCACCAATGTTATCCATTAGCGTTTGCATGGTTCGCATCGCTTGAGTTGCATTTTCAATAACGTGACCGTATTCACCTCGCACACTCACATTTAGGGTTTTATTAAAATCACCCGAATTTAGTGCCTGCATCAATTCATTGATGCCATTCGTTGTCGATGATAAAACTTTTGTTAATGCGTTAAGACGCGTTGAAGCTTGCGCAAATCCGCCATGCAAACCAGCAGGAAAGCTACGACGCGTAAAATCGCCATACGTCACATACGCCATCGAGTAATACATATCTACTTGAGCCGTTTCGACTTGATCCATCAAATCATTTAACGCCCAAGATAATTGCTGTAGTTCGTTTTTTTTACCACCAATTTGCGTGATTCGTACATGAACTTTACCTTTACGCCATTCTTCGCTGGCATTGAGAAGCTGCGTTAATAAAACCTTGTCATCTTTGCGCGAAAACTGCCAAATAAAAACAAAAAATACCGCCCCAAACGTTAAACAAGCAGGCACAAACCAATTGACACTTATGATCCAGGTGTAAATTAACGACCCACACCAAAGCAACGCTATTCCTGCCTGTGCAATGGATTCTTTGACTTTAAAGTGCTTGAAGAACATTGATAAGCTCATCATACGTAACGCCTTTTTCCTGTAATACCTTATTTAACACATCGCCAGAAGCTGTCATGGCATTTTTCGCGCCAGCTTGTTTTTCAGCATTCAACATCGTTTTGTATACATCGGCAACAATAGGAATTGCTTTAGGATTTGGCATTCGACGCACTGAGGTGTAACCGATTTTTTGCTTATTTGCATTTAAAATCGGTGCAACATGCGTAAAAACCCAATAATAACTACCATCTTTTGAAATATTTTTTACAAATGCAAAAATTTCTTTATCTTCCACCAAATAATCCCACAGCATTTTAAATACTAAGCGTGGCATATCAGGATGACGCACAATATTATGCTGACTACCTAATAATTCATGTTCTTCATAACCTGAAAATTCGATAAAAATTTCATTACCATAAATAATGCGACCAGTTAAATCAGTTTTAGACACAATAAAATCTTGTTCACGCATAATGCGTTCTTTGTCTGTTGGGATAATATTTTTATTTTTCATGATATAAATTAAACAGTTTTGTTGTTATCAATTTCAGCTTATTTACCATAACAGAATTGCCGGTAAATTTGAATTGAACATAAAGGTCACTTTTTTAATGATTCGTCCAGGTAATTAATCGCTATAATAGTCACTATTTTGACGGCTTTTTCTATTGTATTAACTATGGCAATCTCTGAAAACACACGTTTACACTACCTTAAGGCGCTTGGCATCACTGCTTGGCAATCGCGTATCTACGAGCCATCCCCTTCTTTTACTGAGATATCATTACCACCCTCAAACGCGAATGATGACTCTTTAGCTCTCAATTCATGGGAAACACTTCGCAATGAAGTCATGCAATGCGAACAGTGCATATTATGTACCACACGCAAACAAACGGTATTTGGTGAAGGTCACCCGAACGCGAAATGGTTGTTTATTGGTGAAGCACCTGGACAAGAAGAAGATTTTCACGGTATCCCCTTTATCGACGAGGCCGGCAATTTATTAACTGAAATGCTCCGTGCAATGCAATTAACTCGTGAAGAAGTGTTTATGACCAACAGTCTAAAATGTAGATTGCCCGATAATCGCGATCCACACTTGGATGAAATTCATGCTTGCCGTGATTATTTAAATCGACAAATTGCGTTAATTAACCCTAATATTATTATAGCTTTAGGTCAAAACGCTGCGCAAATACTTTTAGAAACAAAAGACTCCATTGAAAACTTACGAGGACAAATTCATCATTTCCAACATAAACCGCTAATTACCGTTTATCATCCTAACTATATGTTGCGCTCACCTATTGAAAAAAGCAAAGCCTGGCAAGATTTGCAATTTGCTTTAGAAGCATTTAAAAAACTAGCATAAATATTCAATTATCATTAAGGAAATAATATGACAATAGGAAAAAACCAATGCCAATAGATATACTGCTCACCATTTTAATTACTGCTACCATTCAATCCATTTTTGGCGTGGGGATGCTACTTTTTGGCACACCTGCCCTACTCTTGCTTGGATACAGTTTTGTTGATGCACTGGGAGTTGTTTTACCCATTTCCATTGCAATCAGCTTATTGCAAGTTGTGAAACACGTTGACTATGTGGATCGTGATTTTTTTAAAAACGTACTTCGCTATTGTATTCCACTAATTGTCATGTGTTTAGCATTTATTGCGTCTGTAAAAATCAATGTTGGTTTTATTATGGGCGTATTTTTATTACTTGTTGCACTCAAAAACCTGATACCCAAAATGGACGCGACATTGCAATCAATTGTTAAGTTTGAACGCTTATATCTTATGGTTACGGGATTAGTTCATGGTATCAGTAATTTGGGCGGCTCACTTTTAACGGTCATGATTTATAGCAAAAACTACCCAAAGGACACAACACGCGTGACTGCGGCAGCCTGTTACGCAATCTTTGCGCTATTTCAACTACTCACATTGCTTGTGATGCAAACAGAATTTACCATTGCTTACAGCACAAAGGCTGCCTTGGTTCAAGTAGGCATGTTGACATTTTTATTTATTGAAGAAACACTTTATGGCAATATCGACAATGAAAAATACAGCCGTATTTTTGCCATTTTTCTTTTTTTAGCCGGTTTAGCCTTAATTGCAAAATCGATGCTTTAAATCAAAAATGTTACTCTATACAATTCTCCTCAACCTAATGATATAACCATGCGCGACCTATTAGACCGAATAAAAGACTTTGTTATTTATGATGCCGATGTGGAATTTTACGCAAAAGTTTTCCCTGAATCCGTTGGCCGTAAAGAGCTGATGCGCCTTCGTAAAATGAACCGTACAGACTTAGATCAAGTGGTCACCATTGAAAAAACCAGCTATCAATTTCCATGGGGAGAAGATATTTTTCGAGATTGCATCAATATGCGCTATCAAAATTGGGTATGCGAAATTGGTGATGAAGTCTTAGGTTACGGCATTATGAGTATGGCCGTGGGGGAAGCGCATATTTTAAATTTATGTATTTCCCCTAAAGAACAAAAACAAGGTATTGGGCGAAAAATCTTAGAACATCTTATTTCCGTGGCGTACTCTGAAGCTGAAACCATGTTTTTAGAAGTTCGACCAACCAATATTCACGCTATTTCGCTCTATGAATCCATGGGCTTTAACGAAATTGGTGTGAGAAGAAATTATTATCCAGCAGAAAACAATAATCGAGAAGATGCACTCATGTTTGCTTTAGAGCTTATCTAGTAATGGACGTGTGAATTGACCACCGATAAATAAATCATTACTCACCGTTTTTACTGCTTCAATCCACGCAAGTGAGCGCTCACATTCTGGGGAGTAAGGTGGCGCTTTACACACTTGAATCTGCCCATCTGCCCACTCATCAAAATGCAATCCTGTTAAGGGTCTCACGCGCTGCGACTCTGGCGGCGTGGTGTAATCCATAATCGTAGGTTGATTTATATTAAGCAACCCTAAAATCAATTTAGGCACTTGATAAAGGGGTAAACGCCCCACTTTTAATGCGCCTTTTTTACCATCAATAATCAATAATGGCGTGCTGACATAGGACTTGTACATCGCATCTGAAAAGTCACCACGACTATTTTTGAGGACATCGGACTCGACATAACCCGCAAAATGTTCACCTAAAAATGGTAAATGATCGCCAAATGCGACGATAATGCCGTTAGGATCATTTTTTTGCAGATTTTTGACAAATTCCACAAATTCACGCGATTTGTAGTAAGTCGTATTCGCATAACCATTAACTTCTTCCACCTTTGATGTGCTGGTAATTTTAGCTGGCCGACTTTCATTTAAAGGATAATCCCAATGCCCAAAATAGGTCACAATGTAATCTAATATTGGCACTTTTGATTCAAGTGTACTGGAAATTTTCCCAAGTACCTGACGGTAAAGTGAGCTATCACCTAAAAATTCACGATTAATGTCATCAAGCTCAAAATCTTTTTCTGACCAGTAAGTTTGAAATCCTACGCGATGATACGCGTTCACCCGATTCCAAAAAACAGGAATATTCGGATGGGACACCACCGTTTTATAGCCTTTATCCGCGAGCAAACGCGGCAAACAAGGGACCTCATTTAATAATTGCCGCTCAAATTTCACTGTGTTTTTTGTTACGGGAAAACCACATAACACTTCAAATTCTGAATTAGCAGTCATTCCAGCAAAAACAGGGACAAGTGCAACAGAATTATCTGCGGTTTTCCATAGTTTGCGAAAATCATCTGAGAGCGGATTTTGACTGAATTTGACTTTTTTGAGGTTATTCGCATCCCAAAAAGATTCAAGCAACACGATGTGAACATTACGAGGCATGAAATCTTCAGTTGATCGGGCATTATCAAAAATAGGCTGTTGCGCGAGTAATTGTTTAGCCGCAGCACGCGCCACATCAACATCAGGCGCTTTATCTGCAACAAGAAAATAACGTGCAGTTTCAAGCAAGGTGTGTATCGTCGCCCCCTGCCACAAATAGTTTGAGCGTTGATCCCATTCTTTTGTGCCAATGTAGGTATCAATGGGATAAACAATTATATTTGGCTGATAAATCACCGTTAAGGTTAAAACACCCCCTAACACCGCACCAATATAGTTATGGAATCGGCGCAATTTGAAATTCAAAAAAAGTAATCCCCCTAGTGCAACCAGCGGAAAAGCCAGTGCAAAGAATTTCCAACCACTCAAAATCAAAAGCAATGACCGTAGCGCAAAAATATCGTCAGGCATTAATGGACCACCGAAAAAAGCAATTTTAATCGGATTGCCAATATACAAAACGCCCATAATCAGCGCGTGCAAGATAAAAAATATCCATACACGACGCGAAATCAAATAAAGAATATAAGCTAAAATCAATTGCGCAAAAGCATCCAATGGAACGGATGTTGCCTCAATTTTCACATCAAATTCAAACACACTAATGCAATAATAAAAGACATACAGCAACGCTGTTGAGTAGATGGGTAAATACAGCGCATGACGATGCAAAAAAGAATGTTTATTCATGAAAAAGTATGATTGAATTTAGGATGTTACACTTAACGGTTTTTATTATTTTTCAACATTAAAATAAGGTGGCATATTATCAATATAGGCGAGATACATTGCATCTGCCATTGACCATAAAACGTCTAATTTGAATTTTAAAATATTAATCATGCGATTTTGCTGTTCACGCGTTTTATACCAATCCAACGTAATCGCTAAGCCGTGATCAACATCACGTCGCGCCTCTTTTAAACGCTTGCGGAAATAGTTATAGCCTTCTTGATCCACCCAAGGATAATGCTGTGGCCAATTGTCAAGGCGTTGCTGATGAATTTTGGGAGCAAATAATTCGGTTAATGACGAACTTGCCGCCTCATGCCATTCTGCGCGACGAGCAAAATTGACATAAGCATCCACCGCAAACCGAACGCTAGGTAAAACATATTGTAAAGACGTAATTTCTTCGCGAGATAAACCTACCGCAATACCGAGTTGAATCCATGCTTCAATACCACCCACCTCCCCCTCATGCCCATCATGATCCAAAATACGTTGTGTCCACTTCGAGCGAGTTTCGCGGTCTGGGCAATTCGCTAAAATATTAGCGTCTTTAATTGGGATACTCACTTGATAATAAAAACGATTAGCGACCCAGCCTTTTAGCTGCGCTTGTGTTAATTTTCCTTCGTTCATTAACGTATGATATGGGTGATGGATGTGATAAAACTTTTCCATACTGCGTAATTGGGCTTCAAATTCGTCGCGTGTCCAAGGGGTATTTTCTGTGGTCATTTTGAATTCTCGTTGTTAATTATCATGAAACAATACGGCAATAAAATAGGCTATGCTAAACCAAGCCCGTAAATTGAACAAGCTAACACCAAAATTGATCCATTTTAATTAATTTTATAGGCTGTTTTTTTGAGTCTTAAAGTTTTAAGGCTATAATTCCAACCCTTAATTGAAATTTATTATTCGCTACTCCAAGGAAAACCCTATGACGCAAAACACTACGCATTTTGGCTTTAAAGAAGTCGCCACTCAAGATAAAGTCAAATTGGTTCGCGGCGTTTTTGATTCGGTTGCTAAGCGTTACGACATTATGAACGATTTAATGTCTGTTGGCGTCCATCGCATCTGGAAACGGATCGCTGTGGATTTAAGCCAAGTGCATGCAGGCTATAGTGTACTTGATTTAGCCGGTGGCACAGGTGACTTAACTGCGCGTTTTAGTGCGCGAGTAGGTGAACGTGGTCAAGTGGTTTTAGCCGACATTAATGCCGCCATGTTATTTACGGGACGCGATCGTCTAATTGATCAAGGCTTAACGAATAATATCCGTTACGCTCAAGTTAATGCCGAATGTTTGCCTTTTGCAACTAATACATTTGATTGCGTGTGCATTGGATTTGGTTTACGTAATGTTACCGATAAAGCTGCCGCACTCCGCTCAATGCAACGCGTTTTAAAACCAGGTGGGTGCGTCATTGTGCTTGAGTTTTCACATCCAATCGACCCGATTACCGAAAAAGTGTATGATTTTTATTCGTTTAATTTATTACCCAAAATTGGTAAATTTGTTGCCAATGATGAAGACAGTTATCGTTATTTAGCTGAGTCTATTCGGATGCACCCAAAGCAAGATGAATTAAAAACCATGATGCAAGAAGCCGGACTTAAGCGCTGTGACTACTTCAACATGACGCAAGGCATTGTGGCTGTTCACCGCGGTTACAAAATTTAATATGCGCCTAGAAACACTTTTTCAGGCTGGACAAGCGTGGCATAATGAAACACTGTCTACACTAAAGCAAAATATGCTCGAGTTTCTGCAAGAAGAAACACGCGATTTACCCGCGAGCGCAGAAGTTGACCTGCTTTATAAACAGATTACGGACTTAGTGCGTGATACCCAAACTCTAAACGATAAAATCGATAGCTTACTCACGCAATCGACTAAAAATAATTAACAGGAAACAGTCATGCTGATCGGACAAATTGAATCTTACGATAATGAGAAAAATGTAGGTATTGTAAAAAGCCAAGACGATTATTTTGAATTCGAGAGTCATAGTTGGAAATCGACGGTGCCACCCGATCAAGGTGATGAAGTTACCTTTGAGATCAGTGACGGTAATGTGATTAATATACGTCTATTCGCTGAGTCTATGAAACCCGTTGAAGCCGTCAAAAGCCGCACCATTGCAACCCTACTGGGTCTGTTTTTGGGCGCAGTTGGTGCGCATCGATTTTACTTGGGATTTTATAAATTAGCCCTAGCTCAAATTGCTTTAACTATTCTCACGCATGGCTACGGTGTCATTTGGGGCTTTATTGATACCGTTCTTCTCTTTGGTGGCCACATTCATAAAGACTCAAAAAATCGTCCACTTAAATAAATTTTTGTATGCGCTAAAAACCAGTAGATGTTTTAGTTAATCAAGTATAATATTGCCGTGGATTTAAAAAAGTGTTTATAATTATAAAACCGAGTATTTAACTTGGTATTTAGATTTAGGAGGAAATAGTATGCAGATCAAATTTCTACTTGATTCATCTGACTCTATCACTGGCGAAGCCAGTATTGAGATTGACAAGCCTATTGAAGATATTTATGCCTATGTGGGTCATGATTTTTTTGACAATTACACCAAATGGGCAATTGAAGTCGTTGAGTTTAAACCTGAAACCGAAAAAGCCTGCGTAGGGGCTAAAGCAAAACAGGTTCGAAATGATAACGGAGAAAATGTGGAATCCGTTTTTGAAATTATTGATTTCAATCCTAATAACAGCTTGATTTGTCAAGGAATAACCGCACCTTATCGACAAAGTTATCTGATGGATAATGAAAATCAAAAAATGAATACACGCCTAACATTTCGATTTGAATTGCTTGAATTGGAAATGTTCATGAGGCCCTTTCAAAAACTCATTCGTTACGCTATTGAAGACGGCGCAGAAAGCACTGTTGAAAACATTAAAAATCTTATTGACGTAAAATATTCAAAATAACAAAAAATACGTCTTCTACTTTTATCTATTTATTTTTTTATTTTTGGAGTTCTAATTATGCCTTTTATTGTTGAAAAAGATGGTGGTGGATTCATTCCACAAGTGCTTTCTGCGATTTTAGATGAATGTGTTAATGGTGTCACCTTAGCGGATCCCGATTTAGAAGACACCCCTATTGTATACGCGAATAAAGCATTTGAGAATTTATCCGGTTATCAACAAGAGGAAATTATTGGCATCAATTGCCGATTCTTGCAAGGGGATGATCGTGATCAAGAAGCCAGAAAACAGATTTCCGAGGCAATGAAAAAAAACGAATCTGTAGAAGTTACCTTGAGAAACTATAGAAAAGACGGCACGTTATTTCATAATCGCTTAAAAATAACCCCTTTATTTGATAAGAAAAAACGCGTCATTTATTATTTAGGCGTGCAATACGACATTACAGAACATGTTGTTGCTAATAACGAAATTAAAGAACTCAATGTGTTAATTGAGGCGTTATCTAAATAGTTATTCTCAGGCGTTATGTAAATTTTAATTGATGTTTCAACCAGTGAAAGGTGAGTATTATGAACGAAGCAGAAATTGCCGCCAAAAGTGGTGGCTTAATTTTTAACGAAGTGCTTTTTGGTTTAGCAATTCTTGCATTTTTTTTCTTGCTCGTACTTGAGAAGAAAAAACCGCTTCGTACATTCTCATCTAAGGTCTATAAAGAGTCATTTGTGACAAACACCATGGCGTTTGTCATTAACAACGTGATTATAACGACACTTAGAGCGTCATCCTTGTTTCTTGTTGCTCAACAGTTTTCAACATACGGCTTACTCAGCGGACTCTCTGATGGCCCTATTAAATGGATCCTGGCATTTGCATTTTTTGATTTAGCTATTTATGTTTGGCACTACTATAGTCACAAATTTGAAGCTTTATGGCGTTTTCATAAAATCCATCACAGTGACAAAAGCTTCAATGTATCCACAGGCTTTCGATTTCACGTTTTTGATTTACTACTTGAAATTGTATACAAATGCGCCTTTGTTATCATTATTGGTGTGAATGCTTATTTAGTTTTATCTATTGAAATTATTGAGTTATTCTTCATATTTTTTCACCATGCAAATATTAAAATCAAAAATGAAGATAGTGTTTCAAAGTACATTATTACCCCTTCATTGCACCGCACGCATCACTCTAAGCTTCGATCAGAACATGATAGTAACTACGGTATTGTTTTAGCATTTTGGGATCGTATTTTCGGAACACGAAAAGAATTAGTTCCAGCAAACATCGGATTAGACTTAATTGAAGCGGATAATTTTGTGCAACTTTTCTCTCTCGCTTTTCTCACAGAGCGTAAATTCATGAAATTACGCAGTCTAATCCCTAAAGGCAAAAAATAACTACAACTGCCTAGCCTTTCAAATCATCATATTATATTTGGAACATTAGAGATGATAATAAAAACAACAAAGTCGATTCCAAGCCATGAAATTACGGATGAGAAGGTGTTTAAAGAGAGACGTACCCTCATCAAATCGTTACTTGCAGCAACGGTGGTTGGCAATAGCCATTCCCTTATGGCGCAAACCAATTCAGTAAAATGGGAAAATCTTGCGCAAAGTGAGCTGTCAGCTAAAACACTTACGCCAACGCCTGAGAAATTGGTTAAAGACTATACCAATTATTATGAGTTCAGTTTCGGCAAAGAAGATTCCACTAAACTCGCACAACCACTTGTCATTGACCCATGGTCCATTGAGATTAGTGGTGAAGTTGAGAACGCAGGGAAGTTTAATTTAGAAGATATTTTGAGTAAACAAACCCTTGAAGAGAGGATTTACCGTTTCCGTTGTGTTGAGGCGTGGTCGATGGTAGTTCCTTGGGTCGGTTTTCCTTTAGTCAATTTACTCAATATGGCAAAACCACTTTCAACGGCTAATTTTGTAAAATTCACCACCGTAGAGCAGCCGGATGTCATGCCTAATTTGCGCAATCAATCGGTTTTGCATTGGCCCTACACCGAAGGATTGCGTATCGACGAAGCCACCCATCCTCTGACCATTTTAGCCGTGGGAATGTATGGTGATGTTTTACCGAAACAAAACGGGGCTCCTTTGCGCTTAATTGTGCCATGGAAATACGGGTTTAAAAGCGCGAAAGCGATTGTCAAAATTGAATTGTTAAAAAAAGCACCTCTAACTAGCTGGAATAAATCCGCCCCTGATGAATACGGCTTCTATGCAAATGTAAATCCCAGTATTCCCCATCCACGATGGAGTCAAAACAGTGAACGTTTGCTTGGCAGTGGTTTTTTTACTTCACGGCGTCAAACTGAGTTATTTAATGGCTACGGTGATCAAGTAGCGCACTTATATAATGATATGGACTTACGGCACTTCTTCTAATGATGGAACAAATATCGACATTATTGACGATGATTAAAAGCAAAGATCATCGATGGAATGTGATTTTTACTATTTGCTTATTGCCCCTATTGGGATTACTGATCGATATTATTTTTAATAATTTAGGTTCAAACCCTATTCAAGCTCTACATATTCGTTTAGGTGATTGGTCACTGCGTTTTCTTGGCATTACCCTAGCCGTAACACCCGCCCAAACCATCATGCATTGGCGCGGCATGGCTGAATATCGGAAACTATTCGGCTTATATTCGTTTTTTTATGCCACCTTGCATATTTTGACTTATATCATCGTCGATAATAATTTTATGTGGGGAATGATTTGGACGGATATTCTTGAAAGCCCCTACATCTGGTTTGGTGTTATAGCTTATGTTATCGTTTTTTTGCTTGGTATCACAACACCCAACGCGATTAAAAAAATGCTCGGAAAAAACTGGAAAAAACTGCATCGGTTTATTTACCTTGCAGGGATTGTCGGGGTTATTCATTATTTCTGGCAACTCAAAGGCAATCTTGCAGAGCCACTGCTTTATACATTAATACTTTTTTTCTTACTTGGGTTCCGTGCACTGGTTGAATTCACACGTCGTCGTTTAAGTAACATGATGATGCCTAAGCGCATGGAGTAAGACATGTTTTTAATAATCCCACCTAACCTAAAGGTTAGATGGGATTATTTGATGCTTCAACTAAACTCTAAAACCCACGCGCCAAATCCGCTTTAATATCGTCAATAGATTCCAATCCAACCGACACACGCACTAAATTATCACTGATACCTGCTTTAGCACGCGCTTCAGGCGTTAAACGCCCATGCGTCGTGGTTGCTGGATGTGTAATAGTGGTTTTAACATCGCCTAAATTAGCTGTAATAGAGAGCATCTGTGTTGAATCAATAAGTTTCCATGCCGCGTCTTTACCGCCCTGCACTTCAAAACTCAACACGCCGCCAAAATGACTTTGTTGCGTTTTTGCTAACTCATGCTGTGCATGTGACGTTAACGCAGGATAATTCACCTTTGAAATACTTGGCTGCGTAGTTAACCACTGCGCTAATTGCGTTGCGTTATCACAATGCGCTTTCATTCGCACTGCAAGCGTTTCAAGGCCACCTAAAAAGACCCACGCATTAAACGCACTCATCGTCGCGCCACCTGTACGCAAATAGGGGTAAATATTTTTTTCAATAATTTCTTCACTTGCTACCACTGCACCGCCGACACAGCGCCCTTGCCCGTCAATGTATTTTGTCGCAGAATGCACGACAATGTCTGCGCCAAGAGTCAACGGTTTTTGGAGTGCAGGGGTACAAAAACAGTTATCGACCACCAGCAAGCAATTATGCGCGTGAGCCACATCCGCTAAGGCGCGAATATCGGCAATTTCAATTAAAGGATTTGATGGGGTTTCCAAAAATAATAAACGGGTATTGGGCTTAATCGCCGCCTCCCAAGCACTGATGTCAACTAAATCAACAAAATCGGTTTCAACCCCAAATTTACCAAAGTAATTTTGAAATAATAAAACTGTATTTCCAAACACCCCGCGCGAACAGACGACATGATCTCCAGCTTTAAGTAAACCCATACCAACTGCCATAGTCGCCGCCATGCCCGATGCAAATGCAAGGCAACGCTCGCCTTTTTCCATTACCGCTAAACGATCTTGAAATGCGGCCACGGTAGGATTAGTAAAGCGTGAATAGATATTGCCTGGTTGCTGACCAGTGAAACGTAGTGCGGCATCGGCTGCACTTTTAAAAACATAACTCGACGTCGCAAAAATGGCCATACTATGCTCATCTTCATGCGTTCGATGATGACCGGCACGGATGGCTTGTGTTTCTAGGTCGTATTCATTCCAGTCGATGTCGTTCATATTTTAGCGAGCCATAAAAAGAAAAAGCCGCAAGCGGCTATAGGGAAATGTTTGCGGATTTCTGGAGACGTTGCAGTGCAACGCCTCTTCAGAGAGGAACTTATGCAGCTAAAACTAAATTTTTAACTTTCAAGTTCAAACGGCTTTTACCACGTGCCGCTTTATTTTTATGAATAATGCCTTTAGTCACAGCTGAATCAATTACCGACTCTGCTACTTTATATGCAGCCACTGCTTGTTCTTTATCGCCTGCTTTTACAGCAATTAATACTTTTTTGATAAAAGTACGTAAATTACTACGTTGACCGCCGTTACGTACCCGGTTGTTTTCTGCTTGTCTTGCACGTTTTTTTGCTTGTGGTGAATTAGCCATTGCTATCTCTTAGAAATGATTTGAAAAATATATCGACACTAAGCCGATTTTGAAAAGACAAATTATGTTGCTAAATGCTATTATTGTCAATTGTTTAACTCACTTAAAAATGGCTTAACTTTTGAGTTTATCGCTTTCAAAATCGTCAAAATCCACATTACTCGTGGGAGGCCTTACTCTCTTTTCGCGTCTACTAGGCTTTTGGCGTGACGTTTTGATTGCGCGGTATTTTGGTGTGAACCTAGCAACAGACGCTTTTTTTGCTGCATTTCGATTTCCCAACCTACTACGACGCTTGTTTGCTGAAGGCGCATTTTCACAAGTATTTGTGCCAACGTTCATCCTTTATAAAGAAAACAATAACACGGACGAACTTCAGCAATTTATTAACAAAATTGCGAGTTATTTAACCTTTTTTTTGCTCATCATGACTTTTTTTTGCGTCATGATTGCGCCAATTTTGATCTTCATTTGCGCGGCAGGATTTGATTGGAAAAGTCAGCAGCATCAATTAGCCACGCAACTTCTGCAAATTATGCTCCCTTATGGTTTTTTTATCACCTTAACCGCTTTCATGGGTAGCCTTTTAAATACGCATACAAAATTTGCCATTCCCGCTTTTACGCCCGCCTTACTGAATATCTCAATGATTGGCGCCACTTTTTGGCTGACACCCTATTTTCAACAACCTGTTATTGCCTTGGCAATTGGCGTTTTCATTGGCGGCGTCCTGCAACTTGGACTACAACTTTTTGCGCTACATCAACTGCATTTATTGCCAAAATTTCAGCGAAATTTTCACAATAGCACCACGCGACGCGTCATGAACCACATTTTACCGACGATATTTGCTAACTCGACAACGCAAATCAATTTTTTGGTGAACACGTTAATTGCGTCATTTTTAGCCACAGGAAGCGTATCATGGCTGTATTATGCTGATAGATTACTGGAGTTTCCCAGCGGAATTTTAGGCTCTGCGCTCACAACGGTGATGTTGCCAAAATTAGCAAAAAATTACATCGCGAATGAATCCAAAAAATTTTCGCAAACACTCGATTGGGGATTACACTGCATTGCGCTACTTGGCGTCCCTGCAACTATCGGGTTGTTTTTTCTTGCAGAACCGATTTTGAGCGTATTATTTGGCTCAACTGAATTTACCGCCCATGATGTTCACGCTTGTGCGCAAGCATTAAGCGCTTATGCATTGGGCCTGATGGGTTTTTTAATGGTGAAAGTGCTAACACCCGCTTTTACAACCTGCCATATCTACCCTGTTGCGATACGTTATGCATGGATTTGTCTTGGTGTTAATCTGGTTCTTGCACTTTTGTTAGCGCAAAATTTTGCACACATGGGCATTGCCTTGGCAAGTTCCTTAGCTTCGAGTTTGAATGCGGCATTATTACTGCTTTTTTTATTTCAAAAAAAACTTTATAGACCGCTTAAAAACTGGCGTGTACTGAGCCTACAAATTGTCTTTTCAAGCGTTGTCCTCACTGAAACATTGCGTTATTTTTCAAATTTTGCATCTTGGAGCACCTTTTATTTGGTAAAATGCCTCATCCTTAGCGGTGCAAGCTATTTTGCAGGCTTATTTTTGAGCGGCTATTTTTATACACACAAAAAAAATTATGACTTCTAATTCTCCATTTCAGCATCGGACGTTCTATTTAGGTATTGCTATTAGCGCAGCACTTACAATCACTTCATGTAGTAACTCGCCTGAACATGAAAAAATGCCTATAGCCGTCAAAAAAGAATCACCAAAAGAAATCACGCCCCCCCCTGCCGAGCCAGTTTTAAAACCTATTGTTTCCGAGTCCGCTGCTGCAACCCCGCTATCTATTAACGAAAATACCAAAAACTTCATTCGTAAAATGGTTGCGCTTCATCATTTTAACGAACAAGAATTAACGCAATTATTAAAGTCGGCGGTCATTAAAGATGACATTCTAAAACGTATTGCAGCGCCTTCAGAAGGCTTGCCTTGGCATAAATACCGTAAAATATTTCTCACCGATGCGCGTATTGAAGGGGGCGTCAAATTCTGGCATGAAAACCTTGATGCCTTAAATCGCGTATCACAAGAAACAGGCGTTCCAGCAGAAATTATTGTTGCCATTATTGGTGTGGAAACGGGTTATGGCAAAAACATGGGCAATCATCGTGTACTTGACGCCCTTGCAACCTTAGCGTTTGCATATCCGCCACGCAGTACGTTTTTTACGGGCGAGCTTGAACAATTTTTATTGCTTTGCCAAGAAGAAAAACTCAATCCGCGTGATCCGCTAGGCTCTTATGCTGGCGCGATGGGCTTTCCACAATTTATGCCTAGCAGCTTTAGGGCGTTAGCCAGAGACTTTGATCATGATAGACAGCGTGATATTTGGCATAATCCACGCGATGCGATTGCCAGTGTGGCTAATTATTTTACACATAATAATTGGCAACGCGGCCAAGCCATTGCCGTTCCCGCTACTGTGCAAGGTGTCGAATATAAATCGCTGCTAAATAAAAACTTAAAACCCGAAACGACCATCGAAAGGCTCTCAAAGCTTGGTGTGACGCCAACCACCGATTTTCCAAAAAGTACCGTAGTGAAACTATTAGCCTTTGAACAGATTGAAGGTGAAGATTTATGGATTGGATTCAATAATTTTTATGTAATTACGCGCTACAATCACAGTCCACTATATGCGCTTGCAGCTTATCAACTCAGCCAAGAAATCAAACAGCGAAAAACGTTCTAAACCACACATGAGTATTTTCAACGCAACATCACATACTATCGAGCAAGCCGCGCAGTGTTTGCGCGAAGGTGGCCTCGTCGCTTTTCCAACGGAAACCGTCTATGGACTTGGCGCCGATGCACGCAACAGTGAAGCCTTAAAACGTATTTTTATCGCTAAAAATCGCCCACAAGATCACCCGCTAATTGTGCATCTTGCCAGTTTTAAACAATTTGACGCCTGGGCGTTTGATATCCCCGATAGTGCAATAATATTGGCTGATCATTTTTTCCCTGCACCGTTAGCCATTATTTTAAAAAAACGCCCTGACATTAATACAATAGTCACCGGTGGCCAAGATACCGTCGCGCTTCGCGTACCCAATCATCCTGTTGCGCTCGATTTACTACGCGCATTTGGAGATGGTATTGCCGCGCCATCAGCCAATCGTTTCTGCCGAATTAGCCCAACACAAGCTTCGCACGTTCAGCAAGAACTCGGTGCTAATGTCGATATGATTTTAGATGGTGGCGCGTGTCAAATTGGGGTTGAATCCACCATTATTGATTTAAGCGGAGATCATCCAATATTGCTACGATATGGTCAAATTATGCGGAGTGAATTAGAAAACGTTTTAAACTTGACTGTGCTAATTCCAGACGCATTGCGCAAATCCACGGTCAGAACTGCTGGGATGATGGCCACGCATTACGCCCCCAGCACACCTGCCATGCTGTGTGAAAATACAGCGATTCCACATTTCATTCAAACCAATACACCAATGAAAATCGGCATTTTGAGCTGTGGTGATGCTTTTTTGTCATACGATCATTGCCATGTTATTTCTTTACCGACAAATCCAATGATTTACGCGCAAAACGTATACGCAAAACTGCGTGAACTTGATGCGTTAGGTCTCGACGTCATTTTAGTGCAAACACCTCCACAAACCGAAGATTGGCAAGCCATTAACGATCGACTCGCAAAAGCGACACATAATTTTCGTGAACATTGATATTTGGCATATTGACAAGCCACCGCGACAATCCTCGCATTCTTTTTTACAGCACATTCTCGGGCACACGCTCAATATTCCCGCTGATTTGGTTCACATTGCTCGCGGCGAATTTGGCAAACCTTATCTCGTTGATGTGCCAGAATGTCAATTTAACCTGTCACATTCAAATGACAAAATGGTCCTTGCTGTCGGATTTAACATCGATATTGGTATTGATATTGAAACAATCAAACCACGTCGCAACCTTGACGGCTTAGTGAAAAAATGTTTTTCACTAAGTGAGCAAACGTATTGGCATGCCCTATCCGAAGATCAAAAAATGACGCTTTTTTATGAGTTTTGGACGCGGAAAGAAGCCTTGGTAAAAGGCATTGGACGCGGTATTGCTATTGGACTGCAAAACTGTGAAATTAACGTAGTCAATCAAAATGATTTTTTACGCTTACCTAACGGTGAGGAGTCAAATTGGCATACGCATTTATTTACCACTCAGCCAAAAAATTATTGCGGTGCTATTGCAGTCAATCAAAATCATGTTACATTTCATCATAAATATTGGGCAAATTACTTTACGCTTACCACTTAACCGTATCTCATAAACTATGTTTGAATCAGAATTAGCGCATCTCCCCCCTTCAGCTTACGCAAAAATTCACGATTTGCTGACGCCATGGTTAACACATTTACATGCAATAACACTGCCCGACAACTTCAGTGCGTCAATGGTGAAAGTATTTGCCGCAAGTGAATTTGTGTCGCAGCATTGTGGGCGCACGCCTAATCTATTGCTAGACCTTATTCAATCAGGTGACTTATTTACGCCCTACACGTCATCCACTTATAGTGAGAAATTAGCACCGTTCACGCCCGATAGTGACGAAGCGTTAATGACGCAACTACGTCACTTTAGACGCCGTGAAATGATTCGGATTGCGTGGCGTGATATTGCTGATTGGGAAGAATTAACCCAAACATTACGCGAATTATCCTATCTTGCCGATGCATGCATACAATATGCACTCGATTTTCTATACAAAAAAGCCTGTGAGCGTCGCGGCACTCCCCTTCTTGAAGATGGATCACCTCAGCAAATTGTGGTTTTAGGCATGGGGAAATTAGGCGCATTTGAGCTGAATTATTCATCGGATATTGATTTAATTTTTGCCTACCCCAACGACGGCACACTGCCTGATAGAAAAGAAACCAGTTACAGTGAATTTTTTACTCGATTATGCCAAAGTTTAGTACGCACCTTGGATGACATTACCATTGATGGCTTTGTGTTTCGCACCGATATTCGTCTACGCCCTTATGGGGACAGCGGTGCGGTGATTATGACGTTTGATGGCATGGAGCAATACTATCAAACGCATGCGCGTGAGTGGGAACGTTATGCGATGATTAAGGCAAGGCAAGTCGCTGGCGATTTTGAGCAAGGCAAAACGCTTATGGCAATGCTCAATGCGTTTGTTTATCGCCGTTATTTGGATTACGGCGCATTTGAAGAATTGCGCTCACTAAAACGTCAAATTACCCAAGAATTGCACCGTAAAGATTGTATTGATAATATCAAACTCGGTCATGGCGGTATTCGTGAAATTGAATTTATTGGTCAAGCCTTCCAACTCATTCGTGGTGGCAGTGAAAAAAGTCTGCAAACACGCGGCATCTTGGATATTTTACAGCTACTTGAAGAATTAAATCTTATCGCCGCGCAAGACGCAAAACAACTTCGTGCTTCCTATTGTTTTCTGCGTCGCGTTGAAAATCGTATTCAACAATACCAAGACAAACAAACGCATAATTTACCGACATGTGACTCTTTGCAAGACATCATGGCTTATGCACTAAACTATCAAAACTGGGAAAGTTTTTTATCCGATTTAAACACGGTTCGCCATCAAGTTCAATCTGTCTTTGATGATGTTTTCTCCATATCAAAGCAGGATGAAATTACTCAATTAAGTCAAAAAATCTGGCTCGGTGCGGGCGAGGAAAGTCAGTTGCTGGCATACTTGGCGGACTATCATTTTAAGAATCCAGCGGCAAGTCTTCAGGCGTTGAATGCGTTCAAAAATACGCCCACGCTGCGTCGTTTAAGTAATAAAGGTATTGGTGTTATCAATCGTTTAATACCGCAAGTGATTGCCACATTGCAAGACGTTTCAAACCCAGATGAAACCTTGCATCGTTTACTGACTTTATTTACCGCTGTAGCAGGGAGAAATGTTTATTTAGCCCTACTCGCAGAAAATCCTGTTGCATTAGCGCAGCTCTTAAAACTGTCTTCATCAAGCCCTTGGATTGGCGACTATTTAGCTCTCTACCCAATTCTCTTTGATGAACTCCTCGATGCACATTCACTTTATGAACCTTTGTGTAAAGCGGATTTACTTCAGCAGCTCGATTTCGCCTTACAACGCATAGATTCTAAAGATCTTGAAGCATTGATGATCGCCTTGCGCCAGTTCAAACAAGTGAATGTACTGCGCATTGCCGCTGCTGACATTATGGGCGTTATACCGTTAATGGTTGTGAGTGATTATTTAACATTTCTTGCTGAAAGCATCGTTGAAATTGTGTTAAAACACGCATGGCAAACACTAGTTGAAAAGCACGGATACCCGCCTGAATGCAATGATGAAAACACTCGCTTTGCAATTCTTGGTTTTGGTAAATTTGGCGGCCTTGAACTGGGATATGGCTCAGATTTAGATATGGTCTTTCTTTATGATTGCGCAGACACAAATGCGCTAACCAATGGTGAAAAACCCCTCCCTTGCTCGCAATTCTACGTGCGTTTAGGGCAAAAAATTCGCCATATTTTAGATACAAAATTACTCGCGGGTGAATTATACGAAGTCGATATGCGTTTGCGCCCTAACGGGGATTCTGGTGGTCTTGTGACGCTGTTGAGTTCCTATGAGCCCTATTTAACGCAGCAAGCATGGACTTGGGAGTTGCAAGCCCTTGTGCGCAGTCGCTATATTGCAGGAGATAAACATATCCAAGAGCAATTTTCCATCCTTCGCCAACGCGTCTTAAGTTTGCCGCGCGAGCTTAGTGCCTTGAAAACAGATGTTCACGACATGCGTAAAAAAATGCGCGAGTCACTCGCTACAAAATCAGCCGACACCTTTGATTTGAAACAAAGCGCGGGCGGAATAGTCGATATTGAATTTATTGTACAATTTGGCGTACTTTCAATAGCCCATCAAGCACCCGAAAAAATGACCAAATACACAGATAATATCCGTTTAATCGATTGCTTAAACGCCCAAGACTTTATTTCGAAGGAATCGAGCGATACGTTAAAACGTGCCTATTGTGCTTATCGTGACGCAGGACACAAACGCGTTCTGCAAGGCGACAAAGCACTTGTCGCGGCGAAATACTTTGCCGATTTGCGTGCGCAAGTCACGCAAATATGGGACAAAATTTTTAATTAACTGCTAAAAGGTAATTGCCGTGACCAGTCACGGTAATTAAATACTTGACCTTGCGCACGGACTTTCTCGCAATTTTGTAAATCAATTGTACTAAACACCCATTGAGGGACATTGAATTCACCGCTATCTAAAATACCATTAGACGGAAAATCATAATCCACCGGTGTGTAGACACCAGCGGCGCCTACATTCACGTCAACAGCTTCCGACCAAGGTGCATCGCCAACTAAACAGGCTTGCACAACGTAACATTGATTTTCAAGCGCTCGTGCTTGGCAACCAATTTTCACGCGATGAAATCCCGCGACAGTGTCCGTGCAACTAGGCACTAAAATCAAATTGGCGCCTGCCTCCACTTGCTTGCGCGCAAGCAATGGAAATTCACTGTCATAGCAAACATTAATGGCAATACGACCATATTCTGTATCAAAACACTTCAGCTCATTACCTGCACTAATAAACCATTGCTCATTTTCAAAGCGTGTCATCATGATTTTATCTTGAAAATCGCATTCGCCATTGGGCATAAATAAATAGGCGCGATTACGATACACCTGCTCAGCAAGACAAACCGGAAATGTCCCCGCTTGAATGTAGCATTGATATTTTTGTGCGAGTCCATGAAATAAATTTAAAAACGCCTCATGTAGCGTCTGTAGCGCGATTAACTGCTCACTAAGTGAGGAATACACGCTTTGAGGAAACAACGAGGCTAACTCCATGGTGTTATATTCAGGAAAAAGCAAAATTTGTGCGCCTTCATCCGCAGCTTCTTTTACCCAGCGTTCCGTTTTTTGTTGATAATTCACCCAAGTTTCCAAAAAACTGATGTCATATTGTGCTGTAGCGATTTTTACATTCATTTTTTTAACCAGAAAGTCATTGGCTTAGCGGTTTCTTCTTGATCATCTAAATCTTTCCAAACGTAACTGGTATGTAACTCAGGATGTTTAACATAACCTCGCTTGTTCCAAAACGCATCAAGTGGCACATAATCCGCTGGTCGTCTTGGATGATTAGAAGGTCGCTCAACACAGCAAAATGTAATATGTTCAAACCCGCCAAGTTGCGCTGCATGTGCTTCGCGTTCTTCAAAAAAACGAACACCCAGCCCAAAACCACGATAACTTTTGTTTAATACAGATTCGCTACAATAGAAAACTTTGCTTAAATCATAGTGATTGTCAATAAAAGGCTGTTGAATTTCTATCGTTTCGTATTGCATTGGGATTGCCGTTGACGCACCAACAACGTCCTCTCCATCAAAAGCCAGTACAATGACACTTTGTTCGCATTCAATATACGTTTGCAAATACTTTTTCTCGTAATCAAGATCGCCATCATATAAATAAGGGAAATCACGAAATACGTCGATGCGAAGACGCGCCAAATCATCAAGGTGTTGCTGAAGCGCGATACCACTTTTACGTTCAATACGAATAGTTTTAGACATAAAAATTCACTATAAGTCACAAATAAAAAGTTTCTATTTTAACGCAACTCCGCAACTAATGCTTAATCAAAATTCACATAAAATAAACATGTATTTCATCAGCAGTTGCCAAGATTGGTTTTTACCCTAATTCGTTTATACTTCTAATAATTATTACTAATTATTTTCTTCCATTTTTCACGTTTAGGACTCTGTTATGACGGCATCACTCTCAATTGATGATTTATTGGACGCAATTAATGAAACAGCAATTATTAGCGAAACAGACATAAACGGTAAAATTACATTCATTAACGATAAATTTTGTAATATTTCCGGTTTTGATCTAAAAGAACTTTTAGGTAAACCGCACAGCATTATTCGATCAGAGACGCATCCTCCTGAATTTTTTAGCAAAATGTGGGAAATACTCAAACGAGAAGAAAACTGGCATGGTGATATATGTAATCGCAAAAAAAATGGTGAATTCTATTGGGTAAATACCACCATTATTCCTATATTCAGCAATAATGATGGAAAAACAATGCGCTACGTGGCGGTAGGTTTTGATATTACAGACAAAAAGCGCATTGAGCGCGAACTTCAACTTAGAAATAAAGAATTCGATTCCTTTCTTGCGACAACGAATGGTTTTTGTAAGTTGAATTTAGATGGGCATTTTCTGGATATCGGCGATTCTTTTTATACGATGACAGGCTATAGCGAAAGAGAATTGCGCAAAATGACATTAATTGACTTAGAAGTGCTCTCATCAGATCAAACAAAAAATATTTGGATGAAAATTCAAAAGACCTCAAAAGGCACTAAAAAGATTCTAAAATCCTTTGAAACGGATTTCAAGCACAAGGATGGTAAAATTCAACCGATTGAAATTATTGCAACCTACAACCATCCCAGCCAACACTATTTTGTTTTGATGCGCGATATTAGCGAGCGCAAACACAAAGAAATCGAGCAAAACAATACCTACAAGCAGTTACATCACTTGCAAAAGCTTGAAAGTCTAGGGCGTTTAACGGCTGGAATCGCCCATGATTTCAATAATATTTTATCAAGCGTCATAGGCTTTAATGATCTCAGTAAATTAGCCGCAGATGACCTTCCAGACGACAATGCGCTAAAAGAAGAATTTATCTACAACGCCCTGCAAATAGAAAATGCATCGAAACGTGCCGCAACGTTAATTGATCAAATGCTAACGTATTGTCGACAAGAAGTGGAAACATCCGCAACGGTATTAGATTTAAAACCTGTTTTAGAGAAAATTTATGGCATGATGCGAGGCGTAATCCCCAAAAATATTGCGATTAAAACCGCGTTGTCACCTGATATTTTTATCAATTTAGATGAAACCGAACTTTATCAAATTGTGGTAAATTTATTTGTCAATGCACGAGATGCCATTGAAAAACCGCAAGGCGAGATTACACTTTCACTTAATTTGACTAATATCGTTTCAGTTAAGCGATGCAGTGCGTGTGAAAAAGTTATTCTCGGTGGCTTTGTTGAAATCGCCGTGGCGGATAATGGGAGTGGATTGAAAGCGGAAAAAATTTCTCGCATTTTTGATCCTTTTTTTACCACCAAAGAAGTTGGCAAAGGCACTGGACTGGGTTTATCGGTTGCAAGCGGCATTATCCATAAAGCCGGTGGTCATATCGTTGTAAGCTCCACACTCAATCACGGCACGACATTTCAATTACTATTTCCACCACAAAAAAATTGTTAATTTTCACAAACATTACATCCTAAATTACTTGCCATACGTGCCTTATGATACAATTGACACTAATTAAACTCTCCTCGCCTTGTTTTCGTTTTAATCGTTAAGTGTATTCATGAAATTAAACAAACTCTCTCGTGCTATTTTACTTTGCTTATTTACGGTGCAAACTGCGCAAGCTGCGCAAGAATTTGTAGTTCATGACATTAAAATCAAAGGTTTACAGCGCATTTCCGAAGGCACTGTGTACAACTATTTACCCGTTGCCGTTGGTGAAAAATTTTCGCTTGATAGCACAGCGCCTGCCGTAAAAGCTTTATTTAAAACAGGATTTTTTAAAGACATATCTGTTGAACGTGAAGGCTCAACACTCATTTTTAACGTTGTTGAACGCCCCTCTATTGCGAAAATTATGTTTGAGGGAAATAAAGATTTAAGTAAAGATGATTTAACCAAAGCATTAAAGAAAATTGGATTATCCGAAGGCAAAGTATTCGATCGTCAATTACTCGATAAAGTAGAGCAAGAATTAAACCGGCAATATTTAAGCCACGGTAAATATGGTTTAACCATTAAAACCGAAGTAAGCGATTTAACGCGCAATCGGGTTGCCGTGTTGATTAAAATTTCTGAAGGTCGCGTTGCAAAAATTAAAGAAATTAATATTATTGGCAACAATGCGTTTGATGAAGCGCTTTTGCTCAAACAACTTGAACTTAATACGTCCAATTTATTATCGTTTTACACCAAAGACGATCAATATTCTAAGCAAAAATTATCTGCTGATTTAGAAAAGCTCCGCTCTTACTATTTGGATCGCGGTTATATCAATTTCAATATTGAATCCACGCAAGTAGCTATTACACCAGATAAAAAAGATATTTATGTTACTGTTAACATCAAAGAAGGTGATGTTTACACACTTGATAAGGTAAAACTATCAGGCAATTTAGTCGTCCCTCCTGAAGAGCTCATTAAACTCATGAAATTAGGTCCTGGCGAAATATTTTCACGCAAAAATGCCACTGAAACCTCCAAAGCCATGTCAGATCGTTTAGGGGATGATGGTTATGCGTTTGCAAACGTGAATATGGTGCCTGAAATCAATGAAGCGAATAAAACGGTTAATATGACTTTTTTCGTTGATCCTGCAAAACGTGTTTATGTGCGTCGCATTAACATGAAAGGCAACAGTAAAACTCGTGATGAAGTCCTTCGCCGAGAAATGCGCCAAGTTGAAGGCAGTTGGGCATCAAGCTCAAAAATTGAGCGCTCAAAAACACGTCTAGAGCGGCTTGGCTATTTTGAAGAAGTCAATATCGAAACGCCGCCCGTTGCCGGCACCTCTGACGAAATTGATGTCAATTATTCGGTGACAGAAAAGGCATCCGGTAATTTAATGGCGGGGATTGGATATTCACAGGTTCAAGGGATCGTCTTGAATGCCAATATTTCGCAAGACAATATTTTTGGTTCTGGAAAACGCGTGAATTTAGCCTTTAATAACAGTAGTTATTTAACGAGTTATCAATTTGGGTTTTATAATCCCTATTTCACTACGGATGGTGTCAGTCAAGGCTATAACTTGGGTTATACTAAGCGAAATGCGGGGCAAATCAACATTTCTAACTATAACACTGTCGTGTTAAACGCAGGCATTAACTTTGGTCTCCCCCTTAACGAATTTGATCAACTTCGTTTTGATTTAGATGCTAAGCATACAACGCTTGAAACGACCGATTTTTCATCAGATCAAATTCGAAATTTTATAGAATGTGAATCCATCAATCCTTGTACAGACAACGATAACACCATCTTTAATGCACAACAAAGAAAATATATAACATTCTCGCCCTCAATAGGTTGGACTCACGATACCCTCAATAGAGCTATTTTCCCAAATAGAGGGGGGCAGCAACGCTTGTCAGCTTTAGCCACTGTTCCTGGAAGTGACTTGGAATACTACAAAATGAGCTATAAACATCAAATGTATTTTCCGTTAGCCAAAGACTTCACTCTTAGAATTCAAGGGGAAGCCGCATACGGTGATGGTTATGGCAAAACTAAAGAATTACCGTTTTTTGAAAATTATTTCGCTGGCGGAACAGGATCTGTGCGCGGATTTAGAAACAATACTCTGGGTCCCCGTGAAACACGCGAAGTTGGTTGCGCTAATAATTCGATAGTTTGTGGTTATCAAAATTATACTATTGGTGGATCAAGTAAAGTACTCGGTAGCGCTGAAGTGTTTTTTCCTGTGCCCTTTATGGCAGAAACCAAATCCATACGTTTAGGTACATTTTTAGATGCCGGCTCAATTAGTAACGGACTTAATGTGGATAATATGAAGTATTCAGCCGGGTTATCTGGTGAGTGGATGTCACCTTTTGGCGCATTATCTGTCAGTATCGCACAACCCTTAAATGCAACGGCTCTCGTTCAAGGGACGAAGGGGGGAACCACAACGGGTGATCAAAAACAAATTTTCCAATTTAACTTTGGGCAAAACTTTTAAAACAATTTTTAGTTTGTCGTCCTTATCAATTATAATTCAACCATTATTTTTCTTCCCAACAAAGCTCTCGGAGATTCCTATCTTTATGAAAACCAAAATTGCGTTATTTTTAGGCTTGATGTTTACAGCAAATATTTACGCTGCAGATTTAAAAGTCGGTTTTGTTAATATTCCTGCTGTTTTAGAAAAAGCACCCCAAGCTGAAAAAGCCAAAAAACGTTTGGAACAAGAGTTTTCACCGCGTGATAAACAACTCGTTTCTCAGCAAAAAGAAATCCAAAATATGGAAGACCGTCTAGGGAAAGATGCAGCCGTTCTCGGTGAAGCGGCGCGTGGCAACTTAGAAAAAGACATTTTAAATAAAAAACGTGATTTCAAACGCACCCAACAAGAATTTAGCGAAGATTTTAATGTTCGTCGCAATGAAGAACTAGGTAAACTCCAACGTCACATTGTTGAAGCCATTCGTGGCATTGCAAAAGATCAAGGTTTTGACTTACTTCTCACTGATGGCGTTATTTACGCAAGCGAACAAATTGACGTAACCGCGCAAGTACAACAAAAATTATCAACTATGCCAGACTGAGCGCCTTAAAAAATTCGCTCTACTCTCCTTTGTTCTCTAAAAAATAAGTGAAATTAAAATCATGTCTGTTAAGTTAGATATTCTCCAAATCCAAGCCTTTCTTCCACATCGTTATCCTTTTTTATTGGTCGATAAAGTCGTGGCATGTGAACCAGGCGTTAGTTTGCTCGGGGTAAAAAACGTGACATATAATGAACCGTTTTTTCAAGGGCATTTCCCACAAAAACCTGTCATGCCGGGTGTGTTGATTTTAGAAGCGATGGCGCAAACAACAGGTTTACTTGCCTCTGAAACAGCCGGGGACGAACTAAAAGGCATGATTTACTATCTCGTAGGCATTGATAAAGCAAAATTTAAACGCCCGGTTGTCCCAGGTGATCAATTAATGCTCGAAGCGCGTTTTGTTAAAAGTAAACGCAATGTGTGGGCTTTTGAGTGTCGCGCTGAAGTGGATGGTGAATTCGTTGCCAGTGCCGAAATTCGTTGCGCGGCAGTGGTAGAATAAGTTTTGATTCACTCTACAGCCATTGTCGATTCACGCGCAGAGCTTGCCGATGATGTGCAAATCGGTGCGTACTCCATTATTGGCGCCAATGTCAAAATTGGTGCTGGTACAACTATCGGCCCACATGTTGTTATTAAAGGCCACACAACACTTGGTCGAGATAATCATATTTACCAATTTTGTTCGATTGGTGAGGATCCTCAAGATAAAAAATACGCGAATGAGGTGACCCGACTTGAAGTTGGCGATCGTAATATGATTCGCGAATATACGTCTATGCACCGCGGTACCCAACAAGATAATAGCTTGACCAAAATCGGTAATGATAATTTGTTCATGGCCTACACTCACGTTGCCCATGATTGCATCATTGGCAACCACGTTATAATGGCTAATGGCGCGTCACTCGCTGGTCATGTTCGATTAAATAGTCATGCAATTTTAGGTGGCTTTACACTGGTTCATCAGTTTACGCAAATTGGGCAATACAGTTTCTCTGCAATGGGGAGTGCGATCACGCAAGATATTCCCCCTTTTGTCATGGTAGGTGGGCGTCCAACGCGTCCTCATGGCATTAATTCGGTTGGAATGGAACGTAATGGCATTTCTGCAGAAGATATTCGTCTTATCCGCAAAGCGTACAAAATGATTTATAAAATGAATCTGCGCCTTGAAGATGCTATCGATCAAATGGAAGATTTAGCGGGTGACAGCAAAGAATTATCCGATATGGTCAATTTTCTCCGTAACGTCACGCGCGGTATTCTGCGTTAAGTTATGTCATTGATTGCGGGTGTCGATGAAGCTGGACGTGGGCCTTTAGCTGGTGCGGTTTTTGCTGCGGCCGTGATCTTAAATCCTACTTCGCCTATCCTGGGATTGGATGATTCAAAAAAATTAAGTGCCAAAAAACGCGAGCAACTCAGCGAGCAAATCAAACTACACGCCCTGAGTTGGTCTATAGCACATGCAAGCGTCGAGGAAATTGATTCTCTAAACATTCTAAAAGCCACACTACTCGCCATGAAACGCGCTGTTGAAGGCCTGCATATCTTACCTGCCGAAGTTCTCATAGACGGCAATCAACTGCCTAACCTTTCCTATCCCGCAAGAGCTATTGTGCAAGGCGATAAAACGATTGCGCAAATTAGTGCTGCATCAATTTTAGCAAAAGTGGCTCGTGATGAAATCATGGATAGTTATGCAAAACACTACCCGCAATTTTCATTCGACAAACATAAGGGATATGGCACAAAGCAACATTGCCTTGAAATTGAGCAATATGGTATTTTAGAAATACATCGAAAATCCTTTAATCCAGTAAAAACTATCTTACTTAATCAACTATGATGCGTATCGTTTTAGGCATTGAATATGATGGGAGTGGATTTTATGGTTGGCAATGGCAAACCCATCATCGCAACATTCAACAAACGCTCGAAGATGCGTTGAGTAAAATTGCACAGCATAAAATATCGGTGCAATGCGCTGGTCGAACCGATACGGGCGTTCATGCACTCGAACAAGTTGTGCATTTTGACACCACTGCGCTCCGCGATTTGCAAGCATGGCATCGTGGAACCAATACGCATCTCCCGCCCGATGTCAGAGTGATTTGGGCTAAAGAGGCTATTGGCGATTTTCATGCGCGATATCGTGCTATTGCGCGGTATTATCGCTATACAATACTCAATCGCGCAACGCCATCCGCCTTATTGCGTGGAAGATCAACATGGTGTGCACTTCCATTAGACGCAAAAAAAATGCACGAAGCCGCGCAAAGTTTACTTGGCCAACACGATTTTACCTCTTTTCGAGCGCAAGGCTGTCAATCCAAAAGTCCTTGCCGACGTATGTATTTTATCGATGTAGAACGCTTTGGTGAACAAGTCATTATTGATTTATCAGCTAATGCGTTTTTACATCACATGGTACGCAATATTGCCGGAGTTTTAATGGCCATAGGCACAGGAAAACAACCTGTTACGTGGACACAAGAATTGCTTGAAGTTAAAAATCGTCGTTTAGGCGGCGTGACGGCGCCACCTGATGGTTTACATTTAGCAGGCGTTTATTATCCTAAACACTATGGCCTGATAAAAAATCCTATTTTTAATAAATTACCCACAGACGCTCAGCGTTTTGATTGAGGCTTATATGAACCACTTATCTTTTTATATTCATGGCAACGCTGATGGTCATAACGAACTATTAGAAGTATTGACCAGTTTTTTAGCGTTTTTTGAAGGCGCAACCACGCATGGGTCAAATAGCGGTCCCAGTTTATTTATAGGCCTATCAGAATTAGCGAATATTCATCCACTACTCGTGCATTTTCCAATCGCGTTTTTAAGTTTATTTGTTGTCATTGATCTGCTTGGGACGGCAATGCACAAACCCACTTGGCGCGCGTTTGCAAGCGGCTTGCTTTACTTAGGTACTATTTTTGCCGGATTTACCGTATGGGCCGGATTTATGGCTGCTGATACCGTCCCTCATGGGCATGATGTACACGACATAATGGAGCGGCACAAACAACTTGGTGTCTCCGTTCTTGCCTTATCAGCAGCGCTATCTGCATGGAAACTGCGCAGAACCGTTGAAGGTTGGGGAATTTATAACGCTCTCACATTGGTTTTGTTAGGTGTCATAATTTTTGGCGCCGATTTAGGCGGTTTAATGGTCTATAAATACGGCGTTGCTGTCCAAGCAGTGAGTGTTTCACTCGAAGATGCCCATCATCATGAATAAATTTTTAACGAATAAAAAGCGCTTCACCAAACAAATCTAATAGAAAATGCCGATATTTTTCGGCTTTTGCGATTTGTAAATGTTCAAGCGGATTAAAGTTATCCGTTAAAATGAGGCCATCTTGCGTGTTAATGGGGAACACTCGATTTTGCAGCCACGCTTGTTGACCTACATTTAATCGTTCATTATGAATGTCAACTGGCTCAGTGGACGCAAGAAAAATAAAGTCATTAAAATCTTTATTAGGCTCAGAAATAAACGTGGTTTGCTGCTCAAAAACTTGTGCTAATGTTTTCCCAACTGTATTTAATGCACTTTGTTTTCCACTGGCGAACGCCACAAAATTCACCGCTAAAATCCCCTGTTGTGATAATAAGCCTCGCAACTCTTTGAGCGTTTCAACCGTAAGCAAATGAGCCGGCTCTGAGCCGCCAGTAAAGCAATCGTGAATAATTAAGTCGTAATTACCCGTTAAATGTCGAATCTCATATCGCGCATCCCCCACAATCGCTTTACCTGTAGGTTTAAAATCAAAATAATCAACCGCTGCTTGCGCAACAAGCGGATCAATTTCGAGTGTATCGACCATCATGCCGTAACGTTCATTTAACACTTTTGCCATGTGTCCCGCACCAAGACCAATAATTAATGCACGAGTCATTTTTGGGCGAAGAGCTGGAATTAACCCCACAATATCTTGATAGCTCAATTGACTATCGCCATGTGCAATACTCGAAGCACCAATAGCAGAACCATCCGAAGTTAATAAACGCAAATCTTTGGCGGGTTGATCAATAACGCGCACCCAACCATATAAACTCTCTTGCGCAAAGTGGACTTGAAATATATCATTTGGACGCATTTGCCCCGCTTTCACAACACTTGGTAGCAAACCCAAACCAATCACCACAAGGACTATACTTGGCCAAACAACACTCGCTGACTGTAAATATTTGCGCTCAATAATACCTATTGCTATGGCAAGGATAAAAAGCAGTCCACTTGCGCCAATTAAAATCTCTCTTGATCCAATCAATGGAAATAAAAATAACCCTAACGTCAACGTGCCAATAACACTTCCAAGTGTGCTAACGGCATAAATAGTCCCTGAGGAATTTCCGATTTTATCTAATGCGGTAGTAGATAGTTTTATAGCAAAAGGCCCAACCATTCCAAGCATCATTAAACTAGGCAAAAATAAGATGAAAGCACTCACAAACGCCCCACTTCGCAATCCAAGCGAATCGGTTGCTAATAACACAGGGCGAGTTATCCAAGGTATAAACAAAGTAAATAATGCCGCAACCGCGATAATTAAAGAAAGTCCTGTACGTTTAGCCGAGTCAGACCATCGGCCGCCAATAAAATACCCTAACGCTAAAGCAATCATCGTTACTGAAATCAGCGATGACCAAACATATAAACTTGTGCCGTAAAACGGGGCAATTAATCGTGTGCCGAGTAATTCAATCACCATAACAACCGAGCCACTTATAAATACGGTCATGAATAAAGCAAATTTTAGAATGGGTGATATATGCGGGGAGGAAGATTCACTATTATTTGGCGTGTTTTTTTTCATCGTACGGGGTTTTCGATAATTGATAAAGTGGAATTAAAGTCATTCGCGCATCTATTTGCGCAGATAAGGCTAAATAAGTAGCACTTTTTGTTGATTCAAATGTTTGTTTAAAAACATCTTCACTCATGTGCTCGGGTAAATCGCGCGGATCGGGCATAAAATCATGATAATCCTTAATCTGTGATACTAAATGTGCTAGCCGATAAGCACTTTCTGGTGACGACACGGCAATTTCGCCAAACCGACTCCCCACCTTATCGGCCGCTAAATCTACAAAACTAAATCCACTGCCACCCGTTTTTGAATCGCGCAATTCTTTGACCTCACCCAAAGCTTTTGCGACTTGGCTATTGGTTGACGCGGTTAATGTGGCTGCCCCCATAAAATGCTGAGCTAAATCTGGACGTTTGTATAAAAATGCAGGATAAAGTGGAGGGATTTCAGCATTAACGTAATCATTAATCGCTAAAATAGCGCTTCGATTTTCTTCAATTGCACTGTCTAGTGTCGCGCGCTCGTGGACTAATTTAAAAACGGGCTTAAGCAAATCGGCTAAAGATAGGCGCCATTTTGGATCATGTTGTGCGATAATTTCAACAATTTTTTGTTGATAAATTTGACGACTTTCTTCATTGAATTCATGATTGGGTAACGCTGAATCGTAAAAAATGGTCAAATTGTTAGCGTCAATTTCAACACGCGCAATAGGTTTTGTCGCTAGAATAAAATAATCATTGAGAAACGAATATCGAATTAACGTATGGATGACTGTATCTGCAACATTTGCTGGCAATAGTAATTCACCAAGTTTAAATTTGAGAATACGTGGAAGTGGTTCGCCTGTTTCATTTCCTAACCGGAAACTCATATTAAAATAGAGTGGCCACGACTTCGTCGGCAGGACAACTGAAACCTTGCAACGCACTTTCTGATTCACTAGCTCAACGTGAATTGTGCTATTCAAATATTGACTGAGCAAATAATTTCCCGCTAAATTTAAATCTGTTTCTGTGAGCTTAATTCGAGCCAGCTCAGCTGGCTTTATTTTGGTTCCTTCATACAAAATTTTACGTGCTTGTGTAATATGCTCTTGCGTCAATTTGGTGGGAGTGGGTTGATTGGTTTGAAAACTCAAACCACACGCCAAAATCAATAAACACAATAACAATACACTCGCAATAAAACTCGATAAAAAATACAGCAAACGAAAAACGCTAACTCGCCACATGTATTATTTGATCGTGAGTTGCAAACCAACCGCTTTTAAATGACAGGCTTCGTGCAATAAATCTGCATGCGTCAGGGGCGATCCATCCAACCAGCCATCAGGAAAACGCAATTTCATGCCTAATTTGTTAAACGATAATTTAAATTTGGGTATTTCATAATCTTGTCGACTTCGTTGAAGAAGCACGGCAAGTCGCAGAAGAATCGCTAATTTTTGTGCATCTTTATGCCAAGGCGCGGGTAAATCAGAAAAAATTTTAACGGGAAACTTCCGGCGATGCGCACGCACAATACTGGCCAATACAATTTGATCCTGCCTAGAAAATCCAGCAAAATCCCCATTTTCGATAACATACGCACTGTGCTTATGATATTGATTATGTGCAATGTCGTGACCGAGTTCATGTAAATCGGCTGCCCAATGCAAAAACTGTTGCGCTTCTTCAAAATCAACGTGAAAATAATTTACGGGTAGCTGTTCAAACAGGTAATCTACTGTTGTTTTAATTCGTAACGAATGTGAAAAATCAACATGATATCGCTGTGCAATGCTTCGCACGGTGGCAGATCGAATATCATGATCATAAATACGCCCCACTAAATCATGAATTAAACCTTCACGTAATGCACCATCTGAAACGGTCATTTGCATAATTTTTAAACTTTTAAATGCCGCATAAACAATCGCAACCCCCCCGACAAAAACCGGTAACCGTTCAGAATCCAGTTCAGGTAAATTCAAATTATCAATGTGCGAACAAGTTCCAATATGCGCCACTAATTGCTCTAAACCCGCCAATGTAATGCCGTTATTACTCCAATTTTTGGCAATTAATACTTTATCAATAGCCCGTAGACTTCCCGATGCGCCAATCGCTTCATCCCAATTTTTACTTTGAAATTTTTGCTCAAATGGCTCTAAACGACATTGAGCGAGTAAAACGGCTTGATCAAATAAGGCTCTAGATAACTTCCCATTTTCAAAAAAAGTGTTACTTACCGACACACATCCCATGGGCAAACTCTCTTTATCACGCGGATCGTCCCCTAATCCAATAATGAATTCCGTGCTACCACCACCAATATCCATAACCAGACGATACTTCTGTTGACCACTTAAACTATTAGCCACGCCTTGATAAATTAATCGAGCTTCTTCAATTCCTGAAATAATATGAATGGGATGATTGAGTGCAATTTCAGCTTTTTCTAAAAATTGCGTGGCATTTTTTGCTGTGCGTAGCGTACTTGTGCCAACAATACGCACACTTTCTGGCGGAAAATGTCGAATACGCTGGCCAAATCGCTCAAGACACGCTAATGCTCGAGATTGAGTGACTTCGTCCAGATAATTTTTTTGATCCAGCCCCGAAGCCAATCGAACCATTTCTTTCAAGCGATCAACCGTTTGCAATTTACCATTATCCAAACTGCAAACAATCATGTGAAAACTATTTGACCCTAAGTCAACTGCAGCAACAAAACTAGGTGGTTCTTTATTCACAATACTGTCCTACTTGTTTGACACTTTAGCATTATTTATCTATCCACAAATTATCAATTAAACGAGTTTTTCCGATCTTTGCAGCCACTAAAATAATTAAATTGTGATCATTTCTGCTCGCCAGCATTAAGTCAGCTCGACGAGCCACACTAAAATAATCCACCTCAAAACCGTATTCCGTAAGGTTTACAATTGATTGTTGTTGAATTTGCGTAAATGAAATCGATGTATTGATTATTTGATGGCGTGCAATTTGAAGTATTTTATAAATCTGTGGAGCAACATCTCTTTCTTGAGGCGTCAAATACCCATTTCGCGAACTCATCGCTAAACCATCTCCCTCACGAACAGTTGGTATCCCTAAAATTTCAACAGGTAAATTCAAGTCACGCACTAAAGTTTGAATCACCAAAAATTGTTGAAAATCTTTTAATCCAAATAAAGCGCAATGGGGCGTAACAATATTCAATAATTTACACACCACCGTCGCCACACCTGAAAAATGACCTCTTCGAGATTCACCGCAAAAATAATCAGAAATTTCAGCAACCTGAATACTCGTCTTTGCCTCTGAATCATAAAGCGTGTCCACACTGGGCAAAAAAACGGCGTCACAGCCTTCATCCGTAAGTTTTAGACAATCAAGTATTTCTGTCCTTGGATAACTGGAGAAATCTTCATTCACTCCAAATTGCGTCGGATTAACAAAAATACTGACAATCACTCTATCCGCACATTGCTTTGCTTCGCGAACCAAAGTCAAATGACCTTGATGCAAATTTCCCATAGTTGCAACCAATGCAATACGCTCTCCCCTGCTACGCCAAATGTCGACACACTGGCGAACTTCTGAAATGGTCTGAAAATTTTTCATTGAATAATCTATTAATCGCCCATTTAAAAACTATGTGCGCTAGTTGGAAAGTCGCCTTGTTTTACAGCGTTATAATAAATTTTAAGCGCAGCTTCAATTGAATTTGTCTCACTTAAAAAATCCTTAGAAAAACGCGGGCGTTTTCCAGGACTCATTCCAAGCATATCGTAAACCACTAAAACCTGCCCATCACAATCTGCGCCAGCACCTATCCCAATAACTGGAATATGCAACTGTTCACTAATTTTGCGTGCCAACTCAGCGGGTACACATTCTAAAATAAGTAAACTGACACCTGCTTTTTGCAAAGCAAGTGCCTCCTTTATTAATTGATCAGCGCTATCGCAAGCTTTACCTTGCACTTTATAGCCACCAATCTGATGAATAAATTGTGGTAATAGCCCTAAATGCCCACATACGGCAATACCTTGTTTAACCAAAAACTCCACAATATCAATTCTTGCACCTTCAAACTTTACCAATTGTGCCCCGCCTAATTGAATTAATTTCGCGGCTGATTGCGCGGCTAATTCAGGCGTGCTGTATGTCATAAAAGGAAGATCTGCAATCACCAGTGCACGGCGACAGCTACGCATCACGCATCGTGTGTGATAAATAATGTCATCTAGTGTCACCGGCAATGTGGTTGCGTGTCCCTGCACAACCATACCCAGAGAATCCCCGACTAAAATCACCTCAATTCCCGTTGCATCAATTAACGCAGAAAAACTCGCATCGTAAGCAGTTAAACAAGTGATTTTTTCACCGCGTTGCTTCATTTCAAGCAAATTTAAATGCGTTAACGGCTTGTGCGCTAACGACGAAGAATAACTGGTATTCACTAGGCTATACGCTCCAAACCATTCAAAGGGCAAGCCTTAACCATATCTATTAATTTTTGATTATCAATCACCAAATTCGGTGCAATTTCCAATAACGGATAAAGGACAAAAGCACGCTCTTTAATACCAATATGCGGCACCGTTAATTCAGCTAAATGGATTTGCTTATCGCCATAAAGCAATATATCGATATCCAATGTGCGCGCCCCCCAACGCTGTGAACGCACCCGACCTTGTTCATTTTCAATCTGCTGCACTACCGACAAGAGCGCCAAGGCTTCTAAGGTTGTCTGGATGCGCATAACAGCATTCACGTAATCTGGTTGATCTTGCGGTCCCATAGGTGGGCTACGGTATAAACTTGAAAACGAAATTTCTTCAATCGTAGCCCTTGCCTTAATCGCATTGCGAGCAGATTGAAGCTGTAAAATAGGCGTTTTTAAATTGGAGCCCAATCCGAGATAAGCCACTACTTTAGTCATGAGTATCTAATGGCATAGTGACAGCAACGCTTTTAGTTTTTTTACGGTACGTTCTTTTTCGTTTTGGATGCGTTGCTTTATCTTTATCATTCGCCTGGGGTTGCGTCATTTTGCGTTGCATATTTTCATTTTCTTGTTGATACGTTTCCCACCACTGCGCAACCTCAAGTGATACATCTCCCGTTTGCGCTCGCAATACAAAAAAATCATACGCCGCACGAAATCTAGGATGCGTGATTAATCGACTCGGTTTTGCGCCTAAACGTACATTAAATTTAGGCTGAAGATTCCATACTTCACGAATAGCCATCGTCAAATGACGTGGAATAGCAATCCGCCTCACTTGTTGCGTCAGTGTTTCACTTGCCGCATCGTAGTAAGCATTCGATTCAGGAAACCCCTTCGCTATTTTTTCTTTCGCTTTGCGTATCATAGGCTCCCATAATAACGCGGCAATCAAAAAATATAAGGTAACTGGTTTATTATCGGCAATACGTTGATCTGAATTTTCCAAGGCTTTAATCACCATCATTTTTGGAAAATCTGCTTCTTCGTACATTAAGCTTTTATCAGTTGCTGGAAACAATACTGAAAACAGACCATATTGCCTTAATAATTCAAAAGTTTGGACACCATAACCCGTCAAAAATAATTTTGATATTTCATCATAAAGCCTCGCAGGAGGAATACCGGCAAGTAAATGGGCATTAGGCGCAATGGCTTGTTCGCAATCAGGGTGCAATCGAAACGCTAATTTAACGGCAAAACGCACCGCACGAAGCATCCGAACCGGATCTTCTCGAAAACGCTCATCAGCGTCGCCAATTAACCGAATGATGCCGGCTTGATGGTCTTCCATACCACCAACATAATCAATAATCGAGAAATCACGAATATTGTAATATAACGCGTTGATTGTGAAATCGCGACGCCACACATCTTCCTCAATTGTGCCGTAAATATTATCTTGCAACAATCGACCGTCTTTATTTAAACGTGGCGTTTGGGTTTTATCATCACTAATGGCTTTTCGAAATGTCGCCACTTCAATGACATCACGACCATAGCAAACGTGTGCTAAGCGAAAACGTTTTCCAATTAAACGGCAATTAGAAAAAATGCGCGCAATTTGCTCAGGTTCTGCATTAGTCACCACGTCAAAGTCTTTAGGTTCACGCCCAAGCAATAAGTCGCGCACACAACCACCGACGAGATAAGAATCAAAGCCTTCTTTTCGCAAACGATATAAAACTTTTAATGCATTTTCATTAACTTGCTGACGTGACACGCAATGATCTGGCCGCTCAATAACCACTGCGCCCGTATGCTTTATATCAATGACATCAAAGACTTCTGACTCAGTGTTATCCAAACTTAAAATATTTTTTAGGAAGGTTAAAATGGCATTCACACTCAATTGGTTTTATTCACAATGTTGACTATATCATTGCAATTCACGCACGGTTAATCAACACTTCTTTTCTTTTACATTGCCCTTTTGAATAGGGTAAAATCATCACACTGATTTTAGCAAGTCATCAACAATAAATGTTTACTCCGCTTAAATCACTGTTTTCTACTTCTTTACATACGCGAGTATGTGTACTCAGAAATTGGAGTTTGTTATGTTTAAAAATATTCTTACCAGCTTAATTGACCAACCCATTTTAACCAGTTTTTTTGTGAGCGACTTATTGATTTTATTATTTCATCGCCCACCGTTCTTATTTTCCGTTTTAATGTTTGGGGCATTGCTTACGATGACGATGTATTTTGGCCAAAAATTGGCTTTGTTCAAGCTATAATTTTTGCCCGTGATATATTTTACGCATTTATGATGTCGCCACCCAGTTTAATACGGCGTTTTGCGGCTATTATTTATGACTTATTACTTCTCATCAGCATACTTTTTGTCGCCACCGCGTTAATTTTACCTTTCAACGCGGGGCAGGCAATTAGCCACTCACAAATGGGATTTTATTGGTTTTATTTACTGACTATAAGTTTTATTTTCTATGGTTGGTTTTGGACACATGGCGGCCAGACATTGGGTCTACGTGCTTGGAACATGCAAGTATTAACCATTCAAGGTCAACGTATTACATGGATTCAGGCTTTCCTGCGTTTTAGTATTGCCATACTGTCTTGGTGCGCCTTGGGCCTAGGTTTTTTTTGGGCTCTAATAGATACCAATAAGCGATGCTGGCATGATAAATTGTCTAAAACCGCGCTGTTTCATCAATCCAAGACATAATTAATCCTCGTCATCATCGTCGTCTTCAAAATCCTCTTCATCGTCATCAAAATCATCAGCCTCTTCGCTATGTTCATAAAGTAACGAGTGCGCGTCAAAATCATCCAATTCGTCATCTTCAAAAAGTGTTTTTAAATAACGATAAAGTAATTTTGGTGATTTAGCTGGTTTATTTGCTGCAATTTCTTTTTGCGCGTTACGCACTAGTTGCCGCAAATGCTGGCGATCTGCATGCGGTTTTTCATTCAATAAATCCGTTAACGCGTCATCATGATGCTCACCGAGTAGTCGATCACGCCAACTTTCCACAATATGATGCTCACGCACAGCATGCCTGCTTTTATTGGTAAACTTAGCTACTTTTTCTAAAATGGGCTCTAAATTGTCCATTTTATAAAATTGTTGTGCAATAAATTTCAACTGACGTTTACGTGCCGCTTTATGAGGCATTTTGATAATTTCACGAATCGCATTTTCCAACTTTTCAGGCAGTGATAATGCCGTAATTTGCAGGGAAGGCAGTGCAGCAATTTCTTCACCTAAGGCAAGCAATACCGCTATTTCTTTTTTAATTTGCGTCTTATTGGGTCGTACTGCGTAATAAACAATATTACCTTCATCGTCATATTCGAAGTCTTCTTCATCTTGATCGGTATTATTTCGAATTATATATTCAGTCATTTTTAAAAGGTAAAAGTTCAACAGAAAAGGTGAAAAATTCAATGATTTTTCACCTGGTTTTTAATTAATTTCGCACGTCAAATTCAATTTTCCAGCGCCCACTATCCACGTTTGACATCGCTTGCAATTCCAATGTACCCACTTCCGTCACAGCAGAACCTAAATGCACAGGAATAATCTCACCAGCACGACGACCTTCCGTATCGAGTACCACTTCAATTTCATTGAGTTCAGATAATTCATCGTCTTGCCAATAATCTAAGCGCGTACCAACGATATCTTCTCTGCGCGTTGTCGATGCAAAAAATTTAAACCGTACCTGCTCACCAATAACTAAGCCAAACTCTTCATCAGGCAATTCGACTTGTGAGCCTTCTTCCATGCCAAAAGGCGCAATACACAAAGCGTGTATTTCTGGCGGCATTCCTGGGACTGCAGGCATTGCGCTCTCAATACCAACGTAATAAGATGCGGCGGTTCCGCCTTTAATGCGCACCCCCTTTCCTTTACGCACAAACCCATAATAGGCCGCGCCACGCGCCACCGCTAAATCTAAATCCACACCAGCAAGTAATCGCGCTTCTGGTGCGTTTTCAACACGCAGCCAATTATTCAATACAGCCATCAATCGCTCAGTCAATGCCTGGGCTTTAAATACACCACCATTGAAGAGTACCGCAGTAGGATGCAAAAATGTCGCATTTTCAGGGAGATTGATTGATTCAAACTCGTCTGCTGCATTTTGCTGTTTTGCTAAAAATGCGGCAAGATGACGCGTAATACCCGCGTCTTGCGCATAAGGCAAGCCTGTTGTACGAAGACCTGTTCGCGTTTGTGTAACAGGGCGCTCACTCACCGCAACTTGTGGCAAGAAGCCATCAATTAAGACCCGTCTAACTTCATCAATGGTTAATTCGCTGCGTAAAACACCATCAATAAGCGAAGATCCTCGACTAGGCACAACAATTGGCACACTCGTCATTTGACTAGAAAATAGCTTCTCTTTTGCATCACGGCAACCATGTGTTAAGGCTTGCACTTGCCATGACTCTAAGCGTTTACCCTCTTTTTCAATTTTGGCTTTCACGGTATAGGCAAGTGCTAAATCCATATTATCACCACCCAGCAAAATATGATTTCCCACCGCAATTCGCGTCAAATCGAGCACACCGTCTTTTTCAGTAACGGCAATTAAAGATAAATCTGTTGTCCCACCACCGACGTCAATAACGAGAATAATATCGCCCGTTTTGGCTTGTTTGCGCCATTCTCCGTGAGTTTGATCAATCCAACTATAAAGGGCTGCTTGGGGTTCCTCAAGCAAAATAGCTTGTCCTAATCCAACCGAACGCGCCGCTTCAACAGTTAATTCACGCGCAGCGGGATCAAATGACGCTGGCACTGTAATCACCACATCCTGATCACCTAATGGCGCATTAGGATGGAGACGTAGCCACGCAGCACTCATGTGCTCTAAATAAGCTTGCGTCGCTTGGAAAGGAGAGATACGTTTAACATCTTCTGGCGCGTCTGGAGGTAGAATCGGCGATTTGCAATCCACTCCGGCATGACACAACCAGCTTTTGGCGCTGGAAACTAAACGAATCGGTGTTTTGCTCCCCAAATTTCGCGCAATTTCTCCCACGATATACTCTGGCTTCGCATTCCACGGCAAAACAATCGAATTTTCAGGCAATTCAGCACTGTGTGCTTGATATAAAAATGAAGGTAATTGTAATTTTTCTTCAATGACGCTCGGTGAGGTTAATTGCGATATGCCCATCACTTGCTGCGTGAAATCATCGCCACCTTCGGTAATATCCGCATAAGACATAACACAATGTGTCGTACCCAAATCAATGCCTACTGCATATTTTCTACCCACTGAATGATTAATAACACTTGTTGACAAATCATGTGTTTTTGATTCAGTCGGTGCTTTTGACGACGCCAAAACCGTGTCTGATTTCAAAGGCGCGCTATCGGAAACATCCCCATCATTTTTTACTGACACACTCTCTGCCGCTGTTTGCTTAATGGGCTCCGTCGAACTAGCACCTTCTTTATGAGGTTTATTAGGCGCTGATTCCACCGCCTTTTTTTTCATTTGCTCAAAAAAACTCATAGTTCAACCTCAGCAGGCGCAATGATATTGACATTGTAACCTTGCACGGTATTAGGTAAACGAACATCCGTAATTTGCCAGCCTTTATGAATAACAGTACCTGTAAACGGCGGATTACCTACAATATTACCCGTCACACGCACTTTAGCGGCGTCATATCCATCAGATAACACAATTTTGTCACCTTCATTTTCTCTACAAATGGACGCAAAACTGAAATGTTCATCCAGCACTTTATTGCAGCCTTCATGAATAACGCGCGCAACCATCCCTACGTCTTCGTCACTATGCTCGGTCATATCTTCTTTAATAAAGTCTATAAAACGGGCATCGTTTTGTAACAAATAGAGTAGTTGCAACGCAGCGTCTGGACTAGATTCTTTTAACACAATTGGCGCAGGTGCTGGCGCTTGAACGATTTTTTCAATAATTTTTTCAACTTCAACAATTCGGTCCACAGGCACTTCCACTATTTTTTCAACAATTTGCACCACTGGCTCAGCATGTACCACTTTTTCAACAATTTGAACCGCTGGCGCTGCCACTTCATTGCGACGCAATAAACTCGACAGCATCATAAACATGACAACAATTAATAATCCCGCTAAAACAGCGACTGTGCCAGCTAAACAAACATGCCATAAATCAAAGGTGGTTGGTTTGATTGTTAAATCAATTGCATAAGTTGTTATATCCATTTGTAAAGACCTCGTTATATAGTGTTTATAATTATTATTTTTTCGTTGAACGCGCTGCTTCATTAAACATCATATCTTGGAGAACAAGACGCGTTGTTTGCAAACGCATTTGCTTTAAATGCCTATCGGCAATTACTTCAGGTACTTTTTCGGTAATGTACACATCACGCATTTTCGCTAACACTGATTCACACTGTTTAACGATAGCTTCGGTGGCTTTACGACTTTCTTGTGTTTGATAAGGTGCTTTTTGCATTTCATCGGCAACACATTTTTTGTAAACGTACTTGGATTCTTGAATCTTTTTAATCGTCGCATCATTGATTGTTGAGTTTTCCCATTCATCGTTTGCACTTGGCTCAGCAAATAAGGTGACTGAAAAGAGCAATAAGGGTAATAAAAATAGTTTTTTCATAGGATTCCTGCAAGAGTGGAAACAAAGTAGCAATCTAATTTTACGCGAACTAGCGAAAAATAAATAACATTTATCTAACTAGATAAGATTTGGCTTGATAAGGTAAGATACACATTGTTTTTACTTTTATCCTATCTTGTTAATGTTATGACACACTCTTTTATTTCTAGCAAACCTATTCCCGTTAATGAACGTTTAATTATGGCACTTGATTTGCCAAGCATTGAGGAGGCGAAGGCACTTGTTATTGCCCTTGGCGACAGCGTTGTTTTTTATAAAGTAGGCATGGAAATTTTCATGTGCGGCGACTACTTTGGTTTTATTGAATGGCTTAAACAACAAGGTAAAAAAGTCTTTGTAGACTTAAAATTTTTTGATGTTCCTGCCACTGTGGGTCGTGCAATTGCTGCCCTTAGCCACAAAGGCGTGGACTTAGCCACTATTCACGGTAATGATGCCATTATGGAAGCGGCCGCTGCAAACAAAGGCGATTTAAAAGTCCTTGCCGTCACAGCACTCACCAGTTTAGATCGTGGTGACCTAAACGACTTAGGATTTGATTGCGATGTACGCGACCTCGTTTTATCCCGCGCTAAAAGAGCCCTTGCCATTGGCTGTGATGGCATTGTGTCTTCAGGGCTTGAAGTACAAATGTTGCGCGAAGCATTAGACCATAAATTACTCGTTATCACTCCAGGTGTTCGCCCCGTAGATAACCGCGAAGAAGACGATCAAAAACGCGTCGTCAGCGTTGAGAGTGCATTCCAAAATGGAGCTGATTATATTGTTGTGGGTCGCCCCATTCGTGATGCAAAAGACCCAAGAGCGATGGCGCAAACCATTCAATCCCAAATTGCTCAGCAATTTTTAGCGGACTAACTCTATTTATGTTATTTGACCCTAATTTTACTTCATCGTTTTTCGTTGCGCTGCTCATGGGATTATTTAGCAGTTTACACTGCATTGGAATGTGTGGCTCGATTATCGGTTCACTGACGTTTAGTTTAAGCCCTGAAATTCGCCAAGATAAAAAGCGTCTATTTCCTTTTATTTTAAGCTATAACGCGGGACGTATCAGCAGTTACGCCATCGCAGGTGCAACAATTGGTTTGATTGAAGCGCTCATCTCACTCCCCCTAGGACAAGCGCATGGACACCGACTGTTGCAAATTATTTCAGCACTCATTATGACAGGTGCTGGACTATACATTGCTGGTTGGTTTCCGCGTTTTGCATTTGTTGAAAAACTCGGCCTGCATTTCTGGAAACGCCTTGAGCCATTTGGACGAAAATTAATTCCCGTTAAAAATTGTAAACATGCGTATTTATTTGGAATGGTTTGGGGGTGGTTGCCATGTGGCCTTGTTTATGCCGCGCTCGCACTCACTGCAGCAACAGGCAGTATTTTTCAAGGTGCGCTCACAATGATCGCGTTTGGATTAGGCACATTACCTGCTGTGATGGGTGTTGGGGTGATGATTAGCGTACTCACCCAACTTGCGGCAATGCGTCAATTCAAACAAGTCGTGGGCATTATTATGATTACACTTGCCTTTTTTGCCGCATTCCCTTCACTGAATCCCATGGCGCTCACTAATTTACATTCGATGCACCAATAGAAAGGCGATTTTTTGATATGAGTCATTTTTCAACTATTATTGGACATTCCCCTGAATTGGAAGCGCTAATTCGTAGCGCAGAAATTGTAGCGGCAACTGATGTCACCGTTTTACTCAAAGGTGAGACCGGCACAGGCAAAGAAATCTTTGCTCATGCGATTAAAAATGCCAGTAAACGTGCAGAAAAAGTATTTTTAAAACTCAACTGCGCAGCGCTACCAGAAAGCCTAATAGAATCCGAATTATTTGGACATAAAAAAGGCTCTTTTACGGGTGCAACACACAACACACAAGGTTTATTTAAAGCCGCAGATGGCGGCACACTTTTTTTAGACGAAATTAATTCACTTCCTCTTGCTATTCAAGCGAAACTGCTTCGTTTTTTAGACTCGGGTGAATATTTAGCGATTGGTGATGTCCATATCCATAAAGTCGATGTGCGCATTATTGCTGCAACAAACTCGGATTTAACAGCGCAAATTAAAAATGGTGAATTTCGAGCCGATTTATATTATCGCCTCAATGTGGTGCCATTAGAATTACCTTCGCTAGCAACTCGGAGTCATGATATTGAATTGCTCTCCACACATTTTTTTAAATTATTTGAAAAAGATCATAATATAAAATCCCCCATACTAAGCAAAGCCAGTCTTAAAGTGCTAAAACAATATCATTGGCCGGGGAATATCCGCGAATTGCGAAATTTGTGTGAGCGATTAAGTATTTTATACGCAGAAAAAACCATTGAACCTGAAAATTTACCCACCGAATTTCGCAGCCACATCCCCGAGGTGGAATCACAAGATTTTACGCTTCCAAGTTCTGGGGTGAATTTAGAAACGCTTGAAGCCAATTTAATTCTTCAAGCATTAGACAGAACGCAAGGTAATCGTAGCAAATCAGCAAAACTATTGGGTATTTCTCGTGATACACTGCTTTATCGTATGCAAAAACATGGTTTTTTTACCTCACTGTGATGCGTGTAAACGGGCTTTTTCCATCAGTTTTTTTAAATCGAAAACCGTTTTTTCTAAACCCGAAAAAACCGATTGCGCAATAATGGCATGCCCAATATTAAGTTCCACAATTTCAGTAATGGCGCAAATATCCTCGACGTTATGAAAGTGAAGTCCATGTCCCGCATTCACTTGCAATCCGGCCGCTTTTGCATAATGCGCAGCGTGCTGAATTCGTGATAACTCTTGTCGCTTTTCGGGGCGAGTTGTCGCATCAGCATAATGCCCTGTATGTAATTCAATCACAGGCGCGCCCGCTGCCACAGCGGCATCAATTTGTATTTCATCCGCATCAATAAATAACGAAACCTCAATGCCTGCATCGGCTAATTGATGAGATGCCAATTTAATGCGCTGTAAGTTTTCATGCACATTAAGGCCGCCTTCTGTCGTTAATTCTTCGCGTTTTTCGGGAACAAGGCAACAGGCATAGGGTTTTACGCGACAGGCAATGGCGATCATTTCATCAGTGACTGCCATTTCTAAGTTGAGGCGCGTGTGAATATTGTTTTTGAGTAAATCAATATCGCGGTCTTGAATATGGCGTCGATCTTCACGCAAATGCGCGGTAATGCCGTCTGCCCCTGCTTGCTCAGCAATTAACGCTGCTTGCAAAATATCAGGGTAGCGTGTGCCACGCGCTTGACGCAATGTGGCAATATGGTCAATGTTGACGCCTAAAAGAATGGGATTCATAAAAGTTAACGTGAGTAAGTAAAAATGAGAAAACGATAATTGACGTAATTTACAATCCTGCTAAGGTAAAAAACCACTTTTGTGTAATATATAAGGGATATTCAAGCAATACATTTAGTATTTTTGTATAGAGCAAAATCAATAAAATAATAAACCCAAAACGCTCTAATTTATTAAATTGCCACGCCCAATGACTAGGCAGTAAGCCCGATAAAACGCGACTACCGTCAAGCGGTGGAATAGGCAACATATTGATAATCATTAGGACTAAATTAATGGAAATACCCGCAACGCCCGTGTAAATAAGCGGCAAAGCAATAGTTTCATTATCATGGCCAATTGTGACGCCAATACGTGCAATAAGCGCCCAAGCAATAGCCATGAGTAAATTCGATATGGGGCCTGCAAGCGCAACAATTGCCATATCGTGACGTGGTCTTTTAAAATAGCGTGCATCAACTGGCACCGGCTTTGCCCAACCAAAAATAAACCCCGTTCCGGTCATCAATAGCAATCCGGGTAAAATCACTGTCCCAAACCAGTCAATGTGTTTTATAGGATTGAGTGTTAAACGACCCAAAATATAGGCCGTGTTATCGCCATATTTTTTTGCAGCCCATCCATGTGCTACTTCGTGAACCGTAATGGCGAAAACAATCGGTAAAATCCAAACTACAATTCGCTGTATCCACGTTAATTCATTCATCATCGGCTTTTCCTTTTTCTTTATTCTATTGATTTATCATGGGTGCAAGCCCCTTACCTTGACGAACAATCACGCAACTCCCTTCTGTACAATCGATAATTGTCGTGGGCTGATATTCAATAACACCCGCATCTATAATTAAATCGACTAGATCATCTAGGCGCTCTTGTATTTCATACGGCTGTGAAAGCGCCTCCTCATCTGGGGGCAAAATGAGTGTTGTCGTAAACAGCGGCTCACCCAACTCATCAAGCAATTTTTGAGCAATGCTATTTTTGGGAATACAAATACCAATCGTTTTTTTCTTGGGATGTTGCAAACGACGAGGAACCTCTTTCGTTGCCTCTAAAATAAACGTAAACGCATCAGGTGTGAGCGATTTAATTAAACGAAAAGCCTCATTGCCTATTTTACTAAAACTCGACACTTGTGCTAAATCCTTACAAACGAGCGTAAAGTTATGCTTTTCATCTAATTGGCGAATACGGCGAATCCGCTCTAACGCCTGCTTATTATCAACTTGACAAGCAATCGCGTACGCAGAGTCTGTTGGATATACAATTACGCCACCACTACGAATAATTTCAATCGCACGATGAATTAAACGCAACTGTGGATTTTCGGGATGAATTTCAAGATATTGAGCCATAAAGTTTTAATTTGAATCAAAAAATAAACAATCTTGATTATAACGCATTTACCTTGTAGTTTTTAGATTGCGTTTTTTTACTATCCAAAATACCACGAATTCAACTCTTTTCCCCAAAGCAACGCCAACCATCCTGCGATCGCCAAATAAGGGCCAAATGGAATAGGTGTTTCACGTTTTTGTTTATTAAGTGATATTAAAGTCATTCCAATAAAAACACCTGCAAGCGATGAAAGCAAAATAATCAACGACAAATATTGCCATCCCAGCCATGCGCCAAGCATCGCCAATAATTTAAAATCGCCCTGCCCCATGCCTTCTTTACGCGTTATCAATTTGAAAGCATGATACACCGACCATAAAATCAAATACCCGCATGTCGCGCCCATAATGCTTGCCTGACAATCTGCAAAAACGCCGAAGAGACTCAGCAGTAATCCTAACCACAAAAACGGCAACACCAGTGTATCAGGTAATAATTGATGATCTAAATCAATAAAGCTCAATGCAATTAACCCCCAAGTCAAAAGCAAGCCCGCTAACGCTTGCTCACCAAAACCAAAGTGCCACGCCACAATCATTGATGTCAACGCCGTCAGTAATTCTATGATTGGGTAGCGAGCTGAGATTTTTTCATGACAATGAAAACAACGCCCACGCAGCCACAAATAACTGATGACCGGAATATTGTGTCTTTTTAAAACAGGTAATTGGCAATGAATACAATGCGATGCGGGTAACGCTAAATTGAATAGCTCACCCGCGTCATCCTCTTGAGGAAGTTTTAAAAATTCGATGCATTCCTTGCGCCATTGCCGTTGCATTAAAATAGGTAATCGATAAATAACCACATTTAAAAAACTACCTATCAGCAAACCCAAAACACCCGCTAAAAGTGTAAATGTATACGGTGCTTTAAAAAATGCCCACTCGCTAAATGAAATGATCAATGAATTGCTCCACCAAGTTTGAAAACAGGTAAATACATCGCCACAATGAGTCCGCCGACTAAAATGCCGACAACGCTCATAATAACGGGTTCGATTAAACTACTTAAATTATCAATCAAATTGGACACCTTCTCCTCATACACATCGGCAATTTTAGATAGCATATTGTCCAACGTACCGGATTCTTCGCCAATAGCAACCATTTGCTCAACAATATACGGAAATAACGTCGACGTTCGCATCGATATCTGCAAACGCTGCCCGGATTCAACCTCTTCTCGAATTTGCAAAATAACATCGCGATAAACAAGCGTACTACAGGTATCTTTAGTCAGTTTCAGCGCATCCACTAACGGAACACCCGCTGTAGATAACGTTGAGAGAGTACGTGTAAAACGGGCAATTTCCGATTGATGAAGGATTTTTCCTACAATAGGCGTCATTAATAATATTCTATCAATCATCATAGTAACTGCAGGATAGGTCCGTTTAAAAAATCGTAAACCATAAAATCCGCCAACTAAAAACAGAATAACAAGCCACCAAGAATGCTGCATCCATTTAGACTGCGCAATGATTAATTTTGTAAAAGGCGGTAAATCTGCGCCAAAACTTTGGAATAAATCTTCAAATACCGGCACCACAACAATCAGTAAAACTAAAGTAACTATAAACGCAATTGCCATCACGGCCGCGGGATAAACTAAGGCTTTTTTAATTTTTTGCTGTAGCGCTTCACTTTTTTCCTTGTATGTTGCAATTTTATCAAGCAGTGAATCCAAAACACCGGCATGTTCACCCGCTTTAATCAAGTTACAAAATAAACTGTCAAAATAACTCGGATGTTTACTTAGTGCGTACGCCAAACTTTCACCGTTTTCCACATCAGTTTTAAGCGTTAAAAGTAAAAAGTGCATACTTTTATTTTCATGACCACGACCGATAATATCAATTGCTTGAACAATAGGAATACCTGCATGCAACATAGTTGCTAACTGACGTGCAAAAATGGCAATATCGGATGTGGTAATTTTTTTGTTTTTTCGCCCGAAAAGAACAACCGCTTTCTTTGAGAGTCTATTGGCATTAATACCTTGTTGGCGCAGTTTACTTCGTGCAGTCTCTAAATCAACCGCAAAAATCTCACCCGAAATCGGCTTTAAATATTGATCTTTTCCCCGCCAAACAAAAACATGTTCCTGTTGAGCCTCTTTTTTAGTCGTTGTCATGTTGTCTAATTATCTAACGTGACGCGATTAAGCTCTTCAATACTCGTCACGCCCGAACGTACTTTATTGAGTCCACTTGCTCGTAAATTATCAATCTGCTCAGTGCTAGCTTGCTCAGCCAGTTCAAGCGCATTAGCACCTTGCAGAATCAATAAACGCATTTTCTCACTTAATGGCATCACTTGATAAATTGCAACACGCCCTCTAAAACCGTGATTACAAAGTCCGCAACCTACGGCGTGAAATAAGCCTAAACTTTCACTTTCCTGCGCCGTAAAACCAGCGGCTAATAATAGACTTTTAGGATAATTTACGGGTGCTTTACAAGCCTCGCACAAACGACGCACTAATCGCTGCGCGACAATTAAATTAATCGCCGACACAATATTAAAAGGCGGCACGCCCATTAGCATCAAACGATTTATGGTCTGCGGTGCATCATTGGTATGAAGGGTTGATAACACCAAATGCCCTGTTTGCGCTGCTTTAATAGCAATTTCAGCTGTTTCCAAATCTCGAATTTCCCCAACCATAATCACATCAGGATCTTGTCGTAAAAAAGCTCGCAACACGGCGGCAAAACTCAAACCTATTTTAGGATTGATATTAACTTGATTAATACCTTCAATGGTAATTTCAACAGGATCTTCTACCGTTGAAATATTACGCGCTTGCGTATTGAGTTTATCTAAGCCCGAATAAAGTGTTACCGTTTTGCCGCTCCCTGTTGGACCTGTGACCAAAATCATGCCATAGGGTTTATCAATAGCCTCTAAAAACAACGATTGCTGTAAAGGCTCAAAACCTAATTTTTCAATATTCCACTGGCCATTAACAGAATCTAAAACACGTAACACTACTTTTTCACCAAATAATGTAGGACAGGTATTAACTCGAAAATCTATCGAACGATTTTTTTCAATAAAAATAGCAATACGTCCGTCTTGCGGTAAGCGCCGCTCAGCAATATCCATTTTAGACATGACTTTAATGCGTGAAATTAGCTGATTTGCCATTTTCAGCGGTGGCGAAATGATCGGCGTCAAAACACCATCAATACGATAACGAATACGACACATTTTTTCATAACATTCCACATGAATATCTGAAACACCTTGTTCTATCGCCTCTAATAAAAGTTTATTCACAAAGCGAACAATAGGTGCATCATCCACATTATTATTGGTAAAGACATTATTTTCTTCATCATGAAATAGTGTTACATTATCACTTTGATTGGAATCAAAAAAATCGCCAAGCGATTCAGTTTTGTGTTCCAATCGAGCATGAATGAGCTGTTGTAATTTGTCCGATTCAACTAAAATAAGTTCAGGGTTTAAACGACTACTAAATCGTATTTCTTCAAAACCTAGAAAATAAAATGGATCTGAAATAGCTATGAATAAGGCGTTTCCGCGTATTTTCACCGGTAAAATGCGATATTTTTGAATTATTAAATCATCAAGTAAGTCATTAGATTCGCTTTTCACTAAAAGTGAATCTAGATCAAATAAAGGTAATCCAAACGCAACTGAAATTTTTGAAGCCATAATAATTGACGGAACAATATTTTTAACCACTAAATAATCGACAAATGAACTATTTTCATTCTGTGCATCACGCAAATAATCAGCGGCACTTTGCATGGTTAGATACTGAGATTGAATGAGATTGTCAATTAGATGGTTAAATTGCAAATCAGAGGTTAACGTCATAAAGTACTCATTCAAAAACGAAAAGTAGGCAAAAAAGTATTATGATTTTATCATCAATGACAATACCGCGTTGCACAGGGCATTAAAATGACTCTATTGAATATTTCAAATTACCTTGCTTGCCCCGAATGTGATTTATTACTACGGCAAGTTATTTTTCAAAAAGGCGAAACAGCGCATTGTCCACGTTGCCAATATTTGCTACGACGCCCCAAAAGTCAAAGTATTTTCCATACATTTGTTTTGTCGTTAACGGGACTTTTTCTCTTAGTCCCTGCAAATATTTTACCGATTATGAGCATCAAAGTTCTCGGCAATACACAAGCAGGCACTTTATGGGGAGGTGTTGTCACGCTATTTCATGAAGGCATGTGGGGAGTTGCAATCGTGGTATTTTTAGCCAGTATGCTTTTTCCCATTTTAAGCATTCTTTTATCATTCGTTATTAGTGCTCACTTATATTTTAATCACTACAATCCCTTGTTAAGTCTCAGTTTGCGCGTACTACATCATATTGAAGAATGGGCTATGCTGGAAGTGTATTTAATAGGCATTATTGTCGCCAGCGTCAAACTGTCCTCTATGTCAGAATTGAAATTTGGTTTAGGTTTAAACGCATTTGTGTTGCTGCTTATCGTTTCAATTATGCTATCAAGCCATTTTGATAGCGCGTTATTTTGGCAAAAAATTGATCAACTAAAACCTAAAAAACAACCCCTCACACATCATAATGATTAAAAAAACTGCACTTTCACAAGGCATTATTCGCTGCCACGACTGTGGACAATTAGCGCATGGAAACACGGAGTTCACGGCGTGTTCACGGTGTGGAAAGCAATTACACGCACGTTTACCACAAAGCGCTCAGCGCACACTTGCCCTGCTATTAAGTAGCTATGCCCTATATATCCCCGCTAATGTGTTTCCTATTATGACATACACGCGTTTTGGCGTGGGTGAACCGCATAATATTATCGGCGGTATTATCTCTCTAATTCATGGCGATATGCTACCCATTGCCTTATTGGTTTTGGTGGCTAGTATTTTAGTGCCCTTAATGAAATTATTGGGCCTTAGTTTACTGCTACTTTGTGTTCACTATCGCTGGCAAGTGAAAGCACAGCATTGGACAAAAACCTATCGAATTATTGCATTCGTTGGCAGATGGTCGATGCTGGATATTTTTATGATTTCTATTTTGGTATCCGTAGTCAATTTAGGCGGTGTTGCACAAGTCATTGCTGGAACTGCTTCAACGGCGTTTGCGGCAGTTGTCGTCTTGACTATGTTTGCTGCAAAAAGTTTTGATCCACGTTTAATTTGGGATGTGCAAGAATAACCATCAATAAAAGTTTCAACTCTAATCTCAGGTTAATTTTTACCGTGTTATTGTTCCGTTAAGGTTTCTAAAACACGTTGAAGAGGTCTATTATTGATTATTGAACCAACACAAGTCGCACAGAAAAACGCAACGAAATAAAAAATATCCGTATTACGACAACCATTAAGCTGGCCGTTTTTTAGGGCGTCACCCTAATTGGACTAAATTCATTTTAGCAAGCACAGCCACCGCCAAAACAAGCTCCCCAAGATTTGTTTGAGTTCGCACCGAAAGATCCTCTAAAGTGACGGCTTGCATTTGTAATACAACGTCAATTTTTTCCACCAACGCCTCTTTAGGTAAAACTTGCGTAGCATAATTAAACAGCGGATTTTTGATTAAACAACGATATTGATGTAATACGTCATTGCTTAAAACAGTCACTCGCGTATTGGGTTGAATTAAGGTAGAAGGATAATGACCAAAACTTAAAAAAGGATCAAGACGATTTGGTGCCACTTGAAATGTAGCCTTTTGCTTAGGGCTCGACGACGTTCGAAGCTTCTGTAAATAATGATAAAGTGCTTGATACTGCTGGTAAACAATACGCCAGTCAAATTGAGTTTGCGCATGCTCTTTTCCCGCCTGCCCCATTGTTTTTCGCAGTGTAGCGTTATCAACTAAGAGCGTTAACTTTTCAATTAAGCGGTGCATAGAAACTGAAATCGTCTGACAACTTAGACCACAATAAATATCGTAACTTAATGTGCCCGCTTCATGGCCTTTTGCAAATTGCTCACCTAACGCGGGAGGGGGCATCCACGTAGGGATTCGAAAACCATCCACCTCATCACGTACCGTATCTTTATAGCCATTCCAATCACTGACAATGACCGGCAATCCGGCCGCCATTGCCTCAATAGGGGTAATACCGAACGTTTCCTGAATATTATCAGAAAGTGACAGAAATATATCCGCACCCGCCCAACTATGACGCGCTAATTCAGGCTCTCGTCCATCCACAAATAGTGCACGAACATTAGGGCAAAATTGCGCGGCCCCTTCAATAAAACTGGCTTTAATTGCGTCATTACCAAACCATCCGCATTGCAATAAGGTGATTTTCTTACCTGTTTTCAACGCCACTTCCTGCGCAGCAAGATACATAGCATGCGGATGCGCCTTGGCATGAAAAGAGAGTCTACCAACAAACACCAGTACAATTTCCTCTTCGGATATGTCGAGTGATTTTCTCGCAAGAAGTCGCTCATCAACAGTAAAATCAAAATCACTGCAATGTACGCCTAAAGGTATCACCGGCAACTGAGGCAGCGTAATCTGAATTGATGACCCAAAACGCCAACGCAATGCTTCAATCTCAGCATTCAGCAAAATTTTAACCGTTTCAAGCACTGCCGTTGATGTACAAATTAGCGCATCCCAAGGCATAACAGGCGCCGTCAATAATCCTGTGATCGCATCCATTGCCCGATGTGACGCGGTAGTATGCGTAACACCGACTAGGGAATAAGCTTGATTTCCTGCTCGCAAACGCAATTTTGCGGCCACATCAAGCCCCGGCCCCGGAAGATACAGTGCACCAATTTTTTCAAGCAAATCTAAACGATCCGCTGGAACCCATTGTGCCGATGCATTTGAATCTATCGACTCCACAACTTGTTTAAAAACAGCCGCTGATTTTTGACTTGGCGTGTAAGCATACACAGCTTTCTCACCACGCCCGGCTACTGCTGCCCGTAAAAAACTATTACCCGCAGCTTGTCTACCCATGAGTTTAGGCTCAGACAATAAATAAGCATCAGGTTCAAAAAGAATAGCAGCAGTATTTGGCACGGTATTTCCTAAATAAAATGTAAATAAATTAAAACCAACAAGTGAAAAAATTTTATACGTATGAGGTTAGAAGCGTTTATTTGTAATATCGTTATAGTAAAATTCAATCGACATAAAACGACCTTTTACTCCATTCTGCGAATTTATCGTTTTATATAATAAGATATAGACTAGAATATTACGAATTCCTAATTCTCTTCAAAACGGTGGATTACCATGTCATTTAGAACTTTCAAAACCAGTAACCCTTGTTCCACAATTACTACGTTGCCTGATTTAGGCATGGATGAAAAACATATTGAAGCAGATTTCAAGCGCTATTATAGTCACCGTTTAGGTCGTGATGAAAGCTGTCGCTCACCTTATTATGCTTACGAAGCTATCTCTTTAGCCATTAGCGATCGTATTGTCGAGCGCTGGAAACGCACCTATACAACCTATAAAGAAACAGAATGTCGCCGTGCTTATTATTTGTCGATGGAATTTTTAATGGGTCGCGCGTTAAGTAATGCCATGTTGAATTTAGGTATTGATGACATTGTCGCTAAAGCAATGTATGACTTAGGGTTAGATATTGAAGAACTTGTTAATAGTGAAGCCGATGCAGGTCTTGGAAATGGCGGCTTAGGGCGTTTAGCTGCATGCTTTATTGATAGCTGCGCTACGTTACAGTTACCTGTTACGGGTTATGGCCTGCGTTATGAGTACGGCATGTTTACGCAAGCTATTATTGATGGAGAGCAAGTAGAAAAACCTGATCACTGGCTGCGTAATGGCAATGTTTGGGAAATTAAACGTGCTGAATATGTTCAACGTGTTAAGTTTGGCGGTCATACTCAAACGCATATTGATGAAAAAGGTCATAAACGCGTCAACTGGGTTGACACACATGATGTGCTTGCTATTCCCTACGACACCCCTATTCCAGGCTATCAAAACGGCACTGTCAATACACTGCGTTTGTGGCGAGCCACCGCAACTGAAGAATTTGATTTGCAAGAATTTAATGCGGGCGATTACGCTGAATCAGTCGCATCAAAAAATACAGCTGAAAATATCACCATGGTACTCTATCCAAATGATGCCAATGAAAACGGCAAAGCGCTGCGTTTAAAACAACAATATTTACTTGCCTCAGCCAGCCTTCAAGATGTCATTGCAACGTGGGTTGGGCGACATGGAAATAATTTTAAAGATTTTGCCGCCAAAAACTGTTTCCAATTAAATGATACACACCCAAGTATTTCAGTGGCAGAACTGATGCGATTATTCATCGACGTCTATGGGTTGTCATGGAAAGAAGCGTGGGAAATTACTAGCCATACAATGGCATACACAAATCACACATTGCTCCCTGAAGCACTTGAACGCTGGAGTGTCGATTTATTTAAAGAATTACTCCCCCGCTTAATTGAAATTATTTTTGAAATTAATGCGCATTTTCTGGCGCAAGTATCCGCCCATTGGCCAGGAGAATCCGATAGACTCACCCGTATGTCTATTATTGAAGAAGGTCATGGACAATACGTGAGGATGGCTTATTTGGCTATTGTGGGCAGTTATTCTGTCAATGGCGTGGCTGAACTGCATTCTAAATTATTGCAACAAGGTTTATTCCGTGATTTTTATGAGCTCTGGCCAACAAAATTTAACAATAAAACAAACGGTGTCACGCCACGCCGCTGGCTTGCAGCCTGTAACCCCGAATTAGCCGAACTCATTACAGAAACTATTGGTTCGGGTTGGGTCACTGATTTATCGCAATTGAAATTACTTACCCCTTATGCAGAAGACAAAGATTTTCGCGAACGCTGGTATCAGTTAAAACAACATGCCAAACAAAAATTAATCGACTATAAAAAAATTGAGCATGATGTTGAATTTAACGTGAACGCTATTTTTGATGTACAGGTTAAACGCATCCATGAATATAAACGCCAATTATTAAATTTACTACACGTTATTCATTTGTATGACCGCATTAAACGCGGAGATACGTCAAACTGGGTAGATCGCTGCGTATTAATTGGCGGTAAAGCCGCGCCTGGATATTACATGGCAAAGCGCATTATTAAACTGATTAATAATGTGGGAAATGTCATTAACAATGATCCCGATGTCGGCGGTAAGTTAAAACTTGTCTTTTTGCCTAATTACCGTGTATCCGCGATGGAAAAAATCTGCCCTGGCGCGGATTTGTCGGAACAAATTTCGACTGCAGGTAAAGAAGCATCCGGTACAGGCAACATGAAATTCATGATGAATGGCGCATTAACAATCGGCACGTTAGATGGGGCAAATATTGAAATTCGTGAAGAAGTTGGCGATGAAAATTTCTTTTTATTTGGCTTAACCGAAGAAGAAGTGGAGGCGCTTAATCACAATTACCACCCACAATCCTATATTGATCATGATGAAGATTTACGTCGGACATTAAATTTACTTGAGTGTGGGCATTTTAATCAATTTGAACCACATATTTTTGACGATATTATCAATTCACTCAAAAGCAGTAATGATCCATGGAAAACACTTGCCGATTTCCGAAGTTTTGTTGATGCGCAGCGTCGCGTAGACATTGCTTATCAAGACAAAGATCGTTGGACAAAAATGAGTATTCTCAATTGCGCGGCAAGTGGTAAATTCTCTACCGATCGAACCATTACAGAATACAACGATGATATTTGGAAATTACCCGCTGTTGCTATCGATAATAACTTCTAAATTATGTTTCATATTGTTCTCTTTGAGCCAGAAATTCCGGCAAACACAGGCAATATCATTCGGTTATGTGCAAATGCCGGGATGCAGTTGCACTTAATTAAACCCCTTGGGTTTGATTTAGATGACAAAAAACTGCGACGTGCAGGCTTAGATTATCATGAATGGGTATCAGTGCAACTACATGATTCGTATGCGGATTTTTTAGAGAAACAACAGCCCAAGCAAATTTTTGCCTTGACGACAAAAGGGCAAAAAAATTATAGCGACGTTCATTTTCAAGCAGGGGATGTGTTTCTATTTGGCCCTGAAACACGAGGTTTACCGGCTTCAATGCTTGCGGATATTGGCGAGAATTGTTTATTTCTTCCCATGCAACCAGAAAGCCGTAGCCTCAATCTGTCAAACACTGTCGCCATTGTGCTTTACGAAGCATGGCGACAAACCGGTTTTTCGGGTGCGAGGCTTTAATTTATGTCTCACACGCTAGTTGAAAATATCAAAAAATGGGGACTCGAACTCGGTTTTCAGCAAGTTGGCATTGCAGACACGCAACTCAACGATGCTGAAGACCATCTGCACCATTGGCTAGAGAAAGGATTTCACGGCGAACTCAATTATATGGCAAAGCATGGCTTAAAGCGCAGTCGCCCTGCCCTACTCAATCCCAATACGCAAAGTATTATTTCGGTGCGCATGGATTATTTGCCCGAACACTCATCAGCCATGAATACGGCACTAAATTCTCCCACGTCAGCTTATATTTCACGTTATGCGCTAGGTCGTGATTATCACAAACTAATGCGTCAGCGGTTACAGAAACTCGCGGATAAAATTCAAGCTGAAATTGGTGAATTTGGTTATCGTGCGTTTGTTGATAGCGCGCCTGTTTTAGAAAAAGCGATTGCAGAAAAAGCCGGTTTAGGTTGGATTGGCAAACATTCTAATTTAATTAATCGCAAAGCAGGTTCATGGTTTTTTTTAGGTGAAATTTACACAGATTTAACCTTGCCACCCGATAAATCAACGTCGGCGCATTGTGGGGATTGCAGTGCCTGTTTGAGTATCTGCCCAACACAGGCCATTATTGCGCCTTTTCAAGTCGATGCACGACGCTGCGTATCGTATTTAACCATTGAGTTACAAGGCGCCATTCCTGTTGAGCTGCGCTCATTAATGGGTAATCGTATTTATGGTTGCGATGATTGCCAGCTGATTTGCCCCTGGAATCGTTTTGCCAATTTATCTAAAGAACCGGATTTTCATCCACGCCAGCGTTTAAACACGCAGCAACTGCTTGATGTATTTGCTTGGAGCGAAAGTGAATTTTTAACGAAAACTGAAGGTTCTGCCATTCGTCGCATTGGACACGAACGCTGGCTGAGAAATATTGCTGTCGCCCTTGGGAATGCGCCTAAAGATAGCGCCATTCTAACCTCGCTTAAAGAACGATTGACCATCGAGTCCGACATGGTACGTGAACATATTCAGTGGGCCATTACGCAACAACTTCGATAATTTTTGACCAGTCAAATGACTTCCCTGGATCCGTTTTACGATTAGGTGCAATATCGCTATGCCCAGCAATACGTTGTTTTGACAACTGTGGATAAGTATTCAGTAAAGAATGCAGAACGTTGTTTAAAGTATCATATTGCGCTTGTGTGTAATCGATTGTTTGCGTTCCTTCAAGTTCAATACCGATGGAAAAGTCATTACAATTCTCACGCCCCTCGTAAACCGAAATGCCTGCATGCCACGCTCGTTTATGAAATGGCACATACTGAACACACTCGCCATCACGTCGAATAAGCACATGCGCAGATACTTTAAGCGTGGCAATGGTTTGAAAATAGGGATGTAGCGAGGGATTCAGTCGATTACAAAATAAATCATCGATATAATTTGCACCAAACTCGCTAGGCGGCAAACTAATACAATGAATTACCACTAAGGAAATGTCATTCTCGTCAGGGCGATCATTAAAATTCGGGGATACACTTCGGGTAACATCACTTAACCAATGGTCTTGAATCTGCATAGAATACTTTTGATTTAGAAAGCGGTAGGGTATTCTAACGCTAATTTAAATAGATTACGCACCACCTAATAATTAATTTACTTCAATTTCACTTTTATTTTCATTTTTAACAAAACAACATCATGCAAGAAATTTATCAACCGCAAGACATCGAAAAAAACGTGCAACAAGCGTGGGAAAACACAAAAGTTTTTAACGTCACAGAGAAATCCGGACAAGAAAAATATTATTGTTTATCGATGTTTCCTTACCCAAGTGGCAAACTGCACATGGGACACGTTCGCAACTATACCCTTGGTGATGTGATTTCACGCTATCAACGTATGCTTGGAAAAAACGTGCTACAGCCAATGGGATGGGATGCGTTTGGATTGCCTGCAGAAAATGCGGCTATGCAACACAATGTTCACCCTGCTGATTGGACATATAGCAATATTGACTATATGCGTGATCAATTAAAGCGTTTAGGTTTTGCGTATGACTGGGATCGCGAACTGGCGACCTGCGATCCTGATTATTACAAGTGGGAACAATGGTTCTTCTTAAAATTACTTGAGAAAGGCTTAGTTTATAAAAAAACCGCACCTGTCAATTGGTGCCCTAATGACATGACGGTACTCGCTAACGAGCAAGTCATTGACGGTTGTTGCTGGCGTTGCGACACTAAAGTGGAACGCAAAGAAATTGCCCAATGGTTTTTAAAAATTACCGCTTACGGAAATGAATTATTGCAATCACTCGAAACACTCGATGGATGGCCTGAACAAGTTAAAACCATGCAAGCCAACTGGATTGGACGCTCTGAAGGCGTTGAAATGGATTTTGCTGTGCTAAGTGAAAATCCCGTGCGCATATACACCACGCGCCCCGATACACTCATGGGCGTCACCTATTTAGCCGTGGCCGCCGAGCATCCACTCGCGTTAAAAGCGGCTGAAAATAACGCAGATATTCGCGAGTTCATTGATGATTGTAAAACCATGGAAACATCCGAAGCCGCGATGGAAACCATGGAAAAACGCGGTATCAACTCAGGAATCGTTGCAGTGCATCCGATTACCGGCGAATCGGTGCCAGTTTGGATTGCCAATTTCGTTTTGATGAATTACGGAACGGGCGCTGTCATGTCAGTTCCTGCGCATGATCAACGTGATTTTGAATTTGCACAAAAATACGGTATTGCCATTAAACAAGTCATTTTTGCTAAAGATGGCATCGATGACGATTGTAGCGCTCAAGCCTTTACACAAAAAGGCGTATTAAAAAATTCAGGGAGTTTTGATGGTTTAAGCTCCCAAGATGCCTTTACACAAATTGCAGAAACACTCGAAGCGCAAAACAAAGGCACTCGTAAAGTGAATTTTCGTTTGCGCGATTGGGGCGTGTCACGGCAACGCTACTGGGGCGCTCCGATTCCTGTAATTTACTGCGACGCTTGCGGCACGGTACCTGTTCCTGATAAAGATTTACCTGTGCAATTGCCGCGTGATGTGATTTTGGACGGTTCACAATCGCCACTGGTTGCACATCCAACTTTTTCAGACGTTGATTGTCCAAAATGCGGTAAAGCGGCGAAACGCGAAACCGATACGTTTGATACTTTTATGGAATCGTCGTGGTATTTCGCCCGTTTTGCAAGTCAACCAAATGATGCGATGCTCGGCGAAAGTGCGAAACATTGGTTGCCGGTCGATTATTATATTGGCGGCATTGAACACGCTATTTTGCATTTACTATACGCACGGTTTTATACTAAATTATTGCGTGATGAGGGCCTTGTCGCTTGTGATGAGCCGTTCAAAAAATTACTCACACAAGGCATGGTTCTTATGGATGGCAGTAAAATGTCCAAATCCAAAGGCAATACCGTGGATCCTCAAGCATTAATTGAAAAATACGGTGCGGATACCGTGCGTTTATTTATTATGTTTGCTGCGCCACCCGAGCAATCACTTGAATGGTCTGCAGACGGTGTAGAAGGCGCTTCTCGCTTTTTGAAACGCTTGTGGCGTCAAGTGTATTTGCATTCGCAACAAGTTCAAGGAACACGTTTTAAAGTTCAAGGTGACTTATCCAAAGAGCAACAATCTGTGCGTCGTTTTCTCCATCAAACGATTCAAAAAGTCACTCATGACATGGGAGTCAGAACGATTTTTAATACTGCGATTGCTGCAAATATGGAGTTGCTTAATACATTAGCAAAATTTACTGACGACTCAAATAATAGTAAGGCTATTCGACATGAAATTTTAGAAGCTATTGCGATTATGCTCTCACCTATCGTGCCACATATTTGCGACCAACTTTGGCGCGACTTAGGTCATGATAACGCGATTATTTCTGAATCTTGGTTAACTGTAGATGAAAGTGCGTTAGTACAAGATTCGCTAGAGCTGATGGTGCAAGTAAATGGTAAATTACGTGGAAAAATTACTGCCACAGCAAGCGCGACCAATGCAGAAATTGAAACGATTGCGCTGCGTGATGCCGCTGTTTCAAAATTTATTGACGGACAGACGATTAAAAAAGTGATTATCGTAGCAGGCAAATTAGTGAACATTGTTGTGTAAAAAGTCACCGCAATAACACAAAAAAACCGCCTTAGATACATTAATAAGGCGGTTTTTTTTGCATGATTTATTGGGATATCAATCCTAAGGTATCCATTATTATTTCAAGTAATTACGCAGTAATGGAATCTTATCATATACAGAACGACAACAAGTATGATAAATTTCGCTCAGCCATGCTGTTACCTAAATTTTTTTAAACACTAACTATTTATTTACTGCATGCCCATAAAAAAACTATAACAAGGGCTAAAATCGATATGAACTCCATAAAAAAAACAACCATTGCATTCTCATTGATACTTTCTTTAGGACTGTTTTCTTCAACTGCTTCGGCACTTTGTCTTGGCATGGCGTGTATGTATAATCGCATGACGCCAATTGAAGGCATTGATGCAACAACCAATCAAATAAAAATCACCATGAAAATCATTCAAGCGAGACATGATGGAAATGATTTGGAAAATGATGAACTTATCGTTAGCAATATCAAAGAAGCGCTAAAATTAAGTAAAGAAATCAACGCTAATGATAAACTTGATCGTAATCGTAATCGCGCAAATGATTCCCTGAAAAGAGCAAGAACGGCTATACAAGAAGGAAATTTAACCCTTGCTACCGAACTTTTGAATGAAGCTGAAAAACGCTTCTCTGACCTTAAAAGTATGATTGATTTAACTCAAGCTGACAGGGTATCTCAACAAACGAATTTACTCAACCGTATTCTAGATACACCAGACAGTGCTGCTGGAGCGCGAAAATAAAGCCGTATATTGATTAGCACGTTTAAATTTAAACATAAAAAAAAACAGCGACTTTATAGATAAAGTCGCTGTTTTTCTTTTCAACATGAAGTAACGTTATTATTTATTTGCATCAATGGCTTCTTTTTTTACATTACTGTCCGGGGTTAGATGTAGCTCACCTGTTTTAAGGTCAACACTTGCTGTGTTATCCACACTACCTTTAGAAGCATTAGCCAATTTCTTCGCTAAAAGTGTATTCGTAGCCGCTTGACGAACGCCCATGGTTGCCATCATTTTCCCTGATAACCATGGATTATCTAATGTGAATCGCTCAAGCTCACTTGGGGAGCGAATAACGACTAATCGACTGTCAACAACTGCTTTTGCGTTATCCGTGCGCGGTTTTTCCACATACATTTCAATTTCACCAAAAAACTCATATTGCTCAATCACAGCAATTTCAATTTCTTTCGTTTCGCCTTGTGTGTAAATTTTGACTGAGCCATCAAGCAAAAGAAACATGCGTCGATCATTTGCGCCTTTTTTAAAAATCACCTCATCGGTAGCCACTTCGATAATTGGAAGCTTTGTTTTTAGTACATTTTTTTCTGGTTTAGTAAACAATTCCATAATTCAGAGCCTTATAACAAAGCAGTAGTGGTAGCAAGACGCTCACCCATAATTCGCATCATTTTTCCAGAAAATGCAGGGTGTTCAGCAAAAAATTGCTCAAGTTGCATACGATTCTTAATGCATACTAAACGCGTATCACTCAGTGTCCTTGCAGAAAAACCACGCGGTGAATTACCATACATTTCAATTTCACCAAAGAAATCATTTTTATGCACAACAGACAGTTCAACTTCTTTTTTATTGTTGACAACGTAAAGTTGGACACTGCCCTCAACAACGATATACATCATCACACCATAACTTCCCTCTTCAAAAATTATGGTGCCTGATTTGAATTTCCTAACAGGTAGCATGATACATTCCTAAAAATTTAATTTTTAATTTTGCTAATTCTACTCGATTTTACCTTTTTTTTAAAAAAAACCAACCAATTATCAACGATGGTATTTACAAATATTGTTTATAAACTAGGCTTAATGACGTAAAAATGATATAAACTTAACGCTAAAACCGCTACAAAAAATAGAATACCCAAACTCAACATGGCAGCGATTGGACTAATCAACTGCGCCACCGCATAACTGTAAATACTCAGCGCACATAACATCGCAACATTTTGAAAAAATCCCTGTATTGCAACGGCATGCCCTGTACCGATATCACTCACTCCAATATTTTGCAATGCTGCATTGATAGGCACGATAAATACCCCCCCCATGATCCCAGTGAGTAATAAAATCATTTGTGCATTCAGCATCACATCCGTATAACTTAAGCCAACAATTGATAACGCCATTGCATAGCCTGCAAAATTAACACGCGATAAATTTTTGAGCGAAATTAATTTTGACACGACACTCGAGCCTATAATAATGCCTATCGCAAGATATAACGTTAATTGCGCAATATCTGACGCTGTATTTAGTTTAATGACTAAAGGTGCCCATCCAACCAATATCACTCGCAAGGTAGCCGCCACGGCCCAAAACAATGCCCCGCTAAAAATTACAAAATAGGCTAAAGGTTGCCTAAAAATATGTCCTATTTGTCTAAAAAAGCTCCCCAATGAGGGATAGGCATCCGCTACATAATCGCATCGATATTTAGGCAAATACCACGTAATGACCGCGGACAATAAAAACAAGCTCACGGCGCCACTGAGGGCGATATTCGTAGACGCGTCCGCCACTTTTGCGCCAATGACCATTCCAAGCAAAATAGCTAAAATTGTCGATCCTTCAATCCAACTATTCGCTTTAACTAAATTATCAGATTTCACTAATTCGGGTAAGATGCCATATTTCGCGGGACTATAAATCGCGGCCCCCACGCCCACAACGCCATAGGCCAATAGCGGATCAACTTCACTTAGTAATAATACGCCACCAAAAGCTTTAGCAATATTAGCAAACAATAATACATATGATTTCGCAAATCTATCCGCAACATACCCGCTCCAAGGCGCCAATAAAACAAACGCAATTAAAAAGGCACTTTGCAACGCAGGAACATACCATTGAGGGTTATCGGGTGACTGTATAACAATGGTAATAATTGTAAATAGAACAGCGTTATCGGCAAAAGCAGATAAAAATTGAGCTATCAGTAAGGCAAAAAACGATTTAGTCATGATGTAGAAAGAAAGTCAGTCACCGCTTTTATAAAAGCGTCAGGTTGTTGAACGTGAACCCAGTGCTCTGCGTTGGCTACTATTTGATATTTTGCACTTGGAAATAAAGTCTCTGTGCTATTTTTGGGAATGTAGTTCGAATTCGCACCAGAGATAAAAAGCGTCTTGCCATAGAAGGGTGACATATTGTCAGTACTTGGAAAGGCAATGATATTATCCCCATTACGCTCAAAAATATCCAAATTAATACGCCACATATAAGTTCCATTTATTAACAATAAATTTTGCAATAAAAACTGCCGGTAACTTAATTCAGGAATAGACTCCGCTAGTTGCAATTCAGCTTGTTTACGATTCGTGAGGGAGGATACTGGTAAGTTTTTTAGCGACTTAATTAGAGGAGCGAAGCTGTGTGTATAGCCAATGGGAGCAATATCGACAACAATTAAATTATCAATATATTCTGGATAAGTAAGTGCTAGCCACATAGCCGTTTTACCCCCCATGCTATGACCGATAATATTCACTTCAGCTAACGATTGCTGCTCAATAAAACGCATCACATCACATGCCATCACATGATAATCCATTAAACTATGATGCGGTGATGCGCCATGATTTCGGGCATCTAAGGCATACACACAGTAATCCCTACTTAATTTTTCAGCGCACGCACGCCAGTTTCTAACCGAGGCAAAAAAACCATGCAAAATGATAACGGGTCTTTTATGCGTCTCGCCAAAAACCTCAAATGCTAAGTCCATCATTCACACTTTTTAGAGCATTAAACCGAAAATACCGCCCAGCAAACCACCAAAAACACCTCCCCACACGACAAGCCAACCTAAATGTTCTTGCATAATCGCTTGCACCATTTCTTTAACTAATTGAGGTGTCAATTCGTTTAAACGTTTATCAATCACTGTTTCAATTTTAACGATCAAATCAGCACTAATTTTTTGTGCATTCAGACCGTGTTGCAGCGCCGTTTTAAATTCGCTTGAATCAACCATTTCAATGAGCGTAACTTTTACTTTTTCAACAAACGGTTCTTTGAGTGGCGTCAATGCTTCAACACCGCCCATCATCATCAGCATTCCGCCAAAAGAAGACTCCAAAATCACCATCACCAAACTATCATAAATTTTATCGTAATCAACGACAGCGAGTAGCGGTTCTAAATTTAAAACTTTTTGCCCTCCCTGCTCTTCGGTTTCGATAAATTGTTCAATATTTTCTGCCGTGAAAAATTGTGACATCATGAGTGTTTTAATAGCACTTTTAAATTCTTCAAAACGCGCTGGTATAACACCCGAACCGCGCAAGTAAGGCACTTTTTCAAATAACATGTGAATAGCAAGCCAATTAGTAATCGCTCCCGACAGCGCAAAAAAACCAATTGAACTCATCAAATTCGACGAACTCACAAAACCAATAAGAATAACGCATAACGCGACCGCATTGGTTGAATAATTTTTATCGTAAATAAGGGTATTAAGTTGTTCTTTATACTTCATCATCTAACTCTTCAGCTGATTTACTCGTGAAATAACTTGGTACAATGCTAATTAATGTAATCATTAATGTGGCTAAATAAGGCACTGCTTGTACCGCTAAAATAGCAATCCAAAGTTTACCATTCAAATTATCAAGGTATTCAAGTTGACTCACTTCAACAATTCCCCAACCAAGCCAAAGTAATAGTAAAATTTCCTGTTGAATAACCCGCAAACCAGCAAATAATGCACCATGTGCTTCATATTTTGGCGTACGCATAAATGGCTTGCCTGAGGTGAATAAACCTTGAATGGTGCCTAACGCAACCGTATGCGTTAAGGCTAAACCCGATAGTGCCGCGCCCAGTGAATTCCAAACAGAACAGGGAACTCGCGCTTGATAGAGCCAAAGTCCGCGAATAATTTTAAAGACAAATAATCCGACTGTTGGCATCAAGAAAACATTAGCCGGTAATTCAGGATGCGCCGCAAAGCAAATCAGAACCGTGATTGCCAAACTTGCCAACGTAAAAACCAACGCTAACGCATCCGAGAACCAAGGCAGCCAACCGGCAATAAAATAATATTTTTGTGCGGTGGTGAGAGGGGCTTTTTTGGTTGGAAGAAAACTTCTCCAATGGGCTTTGATGATTTGCATCGCCCCATACACCCAACGAAAACGCTGCGTCATATAGCCTGAGAATGTATCTGGCATCAAACCACGTCCAAAGGAATCTTTCACATAAACGGAGTCATAACCCGCTTCATATAAACGCAAACCCAGCTCACTATCCTCACAAATACACCATTCCGACCAGCGTCCCACTTCAATTAACGCTGACTTGCGAATCATTGTCATCGTCCCGTGTTGAATGATTGCGTTATATTCATTACGCTGTACCATGCCAATGTTAAAGAATCCCGCATACTCCCAATATGAAAATTCTTTAAAGGTACTTTGATGACGGTCGCGGTAATCTTGAGGCGACTGAATAAAACCCACTTTAGGATTATCAAAATATGGCACCATGGATTTTAACCAATCTGATGACAATACATAGTCACTATCAATTAACGCGATAATTTCAGCATCTTCAGCGGTTTGTTCAAGCGCATGATTGATGGCACCGGCTTTAAATCCAGGCCAATTTTCCAAATGGAAGAAACGAAATCGCTCGCCAAGTCGCTTGCAATCTTCTTCGACAGGTTGCCATACGGCAGGATCTTTGGTGTTGTTATCCATCACAAGCACTTCAAAGTTGGGATAATCCACCTTTGCTAATGCTTCTAAAGTTTTGCGAACCATTAAAGGCGGTTCATTATGAATGGGTAAATGTAGCGAAACTTTGGGATAGGTAAACTCAGCAGTCGGTTTCAGTGGCTGAAAAGTCCGCACCGTTTTGCGATGCCAAACAACCTCCGCAATTTCCAAACTTTCAATTAATAAAATAATGGTAGCGAGAACTTGCATCAAAATCATCAGTGCCCACAATGCCAAGCTCATGGTTGTTTGATATTGATGCGCCCCGCTAGAGACGGACCAAAAAATGACCGATGCAGCTAAGTTAGCCATTAAACCAAAAAAGAAAATACCCGATAATTTCAAGCTACTGCGAGTAACAACAATCAAGCCCATTAAAAGTAAGCTAAAGCCTGCTGCGCCAGCCGCCCAACTTTCCCAATCAGGCAACGCCATCACGTCACCATCCATGCGATATTTAGCCTGACGATCCGCGTTGAAAATCCCCCAATATGCACCGGCTGAGCCTTCAATGGATTTTTTCCATGGTTGGTCAAAGGCTTCAACGACATAATACGTAATTTTTTCTTTATCCGCGCGATTGAGAAAATCACGCAAGAATGTCGCTTGATTTGGAATAGAGGCCGTTGCGTGCTTCACAGGCTGTCCATCAGACGGCCAACCTACCTCAGTAATGACAATGGGTTTATTAGGATATGCCGCTTTCACTTCGTTGTAGCGATCAAACACATAATCGACAGCGTCTTCAGCCGCAATGCCTTCCCAATACGGCAGAACGTGAATCGCAATAAAATCCACTTCATCCACTAGTTTAGGATGTTTAATCCAGACGTCCCATGTTTCAGATGTACTGACTGGACGATTAGGATTGGTGTGGCGTACCTCACGAATATAGCCAATTAACGCTTCTTCGGTCACATCACCACGCAACAGCACCTCGTTGCCGACCATTAGACGAATTAACTTGGGATTGTATTGTTTGCTAATTTCAATTAGCGTATCAACTTGACGGCGATTTTCGTCTAAATCCACTCCAATCCACGCACCTACGGTAGAATTTAGATTATGTTTCGCCGCGAGTTCAGGAATTTTATCCAACCCTTTTTCTTTAGATACGTTATAAGTCCGCACCGCAAACACTTTATCTCTTAACAGTTCAAAATCATTTTCAATTTCTTGTGCGCTGGGAAAAGTGTTACTCGTCTGCGTATCTTGCTTTCGCAGAGGGTCGTAGGTGACACCCATGGTGGTTTTTGTCCATGACTGTACTTGCAGCGGATTGTTAACGTAACTCCAAATACTAAAGTTGACCGCAAGGAGTAGCGTTAAGGTTAATAAAATTACAAATTTTCTTATCATTTGGGGAAGAGTTTATGTGAAAATAAAGAAATCGCGAGTTGTTTTTAGTTGCGCAAACTTGGTTTTTTATAAAGCAATATTAACTAAAGAAAGGCCCACCCAACCAAAGCCGAGTAAGGGAATTTTGTACTGTAAAGTCCGAAACCAAAAAAAAATTATCCCTGCAACGTCAATGTGGACAAAGATTATTTTTTGAAAATCTTTTCGCTTATGATTAATTTGAATCATACCGTTTTCATATTCTTATCACAAAAAACAGTGCATAGTCGCAAACTAAACTCAAAAACCCAGCTATTCAAGCGAACTAGGTTTAATTCGAGCATACCAGCCATAGTATAAAGCATACGCAACCAAGAAAACTAAATAGCCCGACCATAAAATATCCGAGACAAAATGCCCACCCGCTGTCATTCGGGTAAATCCCATCGTCCAAGCCAATCCCAATGTGAATGCGAGATAGAGTAATTTATGATTTTTCGCTAAAAAATACACTGCAAAGAATGCATATCCTACTGAACAATGACCACAAACAAAGGATTTATCTGGGGTATGGCCAATTTTTGCCGGTGGAATATATTGAAATTCGCCACCAAATTCTTCTATGTGCACTGGACGCGGTCTGCCCCAATGATCTTTAAAAATCAAATTCACCACCAGCCCAGGCCCTAAAGCAATCACCAGTAAAATATACAAAGCCTGACGGCGATAAGGACGACTATGATGATGAACATAACTTAACAAAAATATCGATAGTGCTGATACACCCACAGCCAATATAAAGGGGAAAGCGTTGTCAAATAAAAGCTTTAAAAACCAATGATGCTGTATAGGCCAGACATCACCCAGTTTCTCAGGATGATAGAAAATAGCCGCTAAACGATAATCCCAATCAGTCAACCAAAACACTAAAGTAGTCAGAATGGCTAAAAGTAGCACAATAATTATTTCATAAAAACGACGATAATTGGTCATATCAATGTTCAACTTTTCCCGTTTGAGCCGTTTGAGCCGTTTGAGCCGTTTGAGCCGTTTGAGGCCATACTTGTAAATTTTCAGCTAAATAGACAAAATAATAAGAGTTCGCTTGATTTGGATTAATTACTTTTTGCACAAGGCGAAAGCTTGCAAATGCGGACTTTAACTCGTTGGGAACCTGTTCAGGTCTTTCACTAATGACAAATGCATTTTTACCCATAAATTTTAAGGGACCCTCCCACACTTCATATTGAGAAACAATGTGTCCACTAGTTTCAAAACGAAAAACAGAAGGATGATCTGGTAAATAAAAGCCTAATTGACTTGCTAAATATCGATGACCTAAAGCCACGACAAAGCTGTTATTCAAATCAGGTAAAGCATTTAATCGTTGTTTGTGTATATTGATAGCTACCTGCTCCCAGTTTTTGAAACGCTGGGTAGGATCAACTACTGTATTTTCCAAATTCAATAAATGAATGACCAATGGCAAAAAATAGGTCAACCCAACCATCAAATACCCTGTTACCAATCCTACATTCAGCGTTCGTTGCCAAGCACCTACTTTCCAATAACTAATGAGTAAAATCAGTCCACTAAAATAAAATGGCATCGACCAATTACCCTGCACTTTTTGCACCATGCTCAGTAATAGAATCATCAATAACAATAATGGCCCCATTAACCATAAAAAGCGTTGCTGGGCTGTTAAATGTCTAAATTGAAATAAGGCTTTTACACTAACTATTAAAACGAGCGAAAAGAGAACTGGCGAAACCAGTAAACCTTGATAAAGCAAAAATTCTAATCCATCTAGTAAATGCTTGGCAAAACTGACGGCCTCTTTATGCTCAAAATGACCTTTACTATGCCCAAACATCACCCAATCATGCTGATGATTCCAGAATAAAATCGGCACAGCCGCCAACAAAACCGGCAATAAATACGAGAAAAATTCACGCTTTAATAACCGCCGACACGAAGGTTCTATGATTAAAAATATTAATAGCAATAACGGTAAAGCAATCGCCACCTGCTTGCTTAGCAGCGCCGCTCCACTCGCAAAACCCGCGTAAACCCAAGCCGTGGAACTCGCCTCGAACAAGGCTTTACGCAGGTAATACAAACTCATCATCCAAAAACAATACAGCGGCGGATCAATTGTCATTAAGAAATTCGCCAACATATTTATTGGCGTGGCTAACACCATCAACAACGCAAACGCCGCAGCTCGTTGACCGTAAAACGCTTTAGTTGTCGCGTGGAATGTCCATAAAAAAACAGCGCCTAAAATTACTGTCGGCAATCGTACCGTAAATGCGTAATCCCCAAGCAACCAAGTAAACGCGCCAATCAACCATGCCACCATAGGCGGTTTACTGTAATAGCACCAATCCGGTTGTCGTGACCAGTCCCAATAATAACTTTCATCGCCTAACAAATCTAACCCATTCATGGCTAAAAATATTAAACGTAACAGAGTCACTCCAAATAATAGCGTCAATAAATTTTTATTAACCCATGCCAGTGACTTATCCAGCATCACAACCTGTACTCCATTTTTTTCTATTTACTATTGAATTGACATAAAAATCAATAATCAAACTTTCAGGCTTTTTCTTATAGTTGAAAAACTATCAAAAACCACCTTATTTGCAGGGCGTATTTGAACAAATTGGTTTTGGTCATTTTATGTTTATCCGATTGCAATACCCTGCTAGCGTTTATTTAGCTTATTTGACTAATAGCCACAAAATAAGTTGAGACATCCATTCAAAAAAATCGCGCTACTCAAAAATAGCGCGATTTTTAAGATTTAACCCATTAGCCTTTTTTGACATACAAATCAGTAATGGTGCCTTCAATCATTTCAGCTGCAAAAGCAACTGTTTCTGATAAGGTAGGATGTGCATGAATACTTAAGCTAATATCTTTCATATCAGCGCCCATTTCAAGCGCCAACACGGCTTCGGCAAGCAATTCACCCGCATTTGAACCGACAATTCCTGCACCTAAAATACGTCCGGTTTCTTTATCGGCTAAAATTTTGGTTAAACCTTCTTTACGCCCCGTACTCAGTGAGCGTCCACTGGCTGCCCAAGGGAATGCACCTTTCTCGTATTCAATACCTTGCGCTTTCGCTTGCGTTTCAGTTAATCCCATCCATGCAATTTCAGGATCGGTATACGCAACTGACGGAATGGTTAAGGCATCAAAATATGACTTATGACCCGCGATAACTTCGGCGGCTATTTTTCCTTCATGCACGGCTTTATGAGCAAGCATTGGCTGCCCGACAATATCACCAATCGCAAAAATATGCGCAACGTTGGTGCGCTGCTGTTTATCAACGGCAATGAATCCGAAATCATCGACCACAACCCCCGCATTTTCAGCACCGATTTTTTTACCGTTAGGACGACGCCCAACAGCCACCAAAACTGCATCAAATACCTCCGATTCTGGCGCACCCTTACCTTCAAAAGCGACTTTCAACCCATCTGATAGGCTCTCAATAGCGGTGACTTTCGTTTCTAGCCAAATATTTTTATATTGTTTTTTGATTTTACGGTGTAGCGGCATCACCAAATCTTTATCACAACCAGAAATGATTTGATCCATCAATTCCACAACGTGAATTTCACTGCCCAGTGCATGATAAACCGTCGCCATTTCAAGCCCGATAATCCCCCCACCAACAATTAATAATTTTTTAGGAATAAACGGCAACGCCAGCGCATCACTCGAATCCCACAAACGTGGATCCTCATTAGGAAAAACAGGAATTTGCGTAGGTTTTGAACCTGCGGCGATAATGGCATTTTCAAACGTCACCGTCATATCACCAACCACCAAGGTATTTGCACTGGTGAACTGACCCACACCTTGAATCACCGTCACACTGCGTTGTTTAGCTAGCGCGCCCAAACCGTCATTAAGCCCTTTGGTCACACTTGATTTCCACGCACGGATTTTATCTAAATCCAGCTCTGGCTGCGCAAAGGTAACACCATAATTTTTCGATTCTTCTGCTTCATGAATTGTATGCGCAAGATGCAACATCGCTTTAGAAGGAATACATCCGACATTCAAACAAACACCACCGAGGACAGGATAACGCTCAACTAAAACAACTGTTTTACCCAAATCAGCCGCGCGAAATGCCGCACTGTAACCACCCGGGCCGCCACCTAAAACAACTACTTGCGCCTGTAAATTTTCACTCATGTTTGATTTCCCCGACCCTTTAAACCAGCAAACGGCGAATATCGCCCAAATAATATTTTATGGCTTCCATGAATTGAGCTCCTTCAGCACCGTCAATAACACGATGATCGTAAGTTAAATCAAGCGGTAACATTAAACGAGGCTCAAAGATTTCACCATTCCAAACAGGCTGTATTTTCGACTTAGTCACCCCTAAAATAGCCACCTCAGGCGCATTAACAATAGGCGTAAAAGCGGTGCCGCCAATACCACCTAAACTCGAAATACTGATGCATCCACCTTGCATATCAGCGGGCAGTAATTTACCTGAACGCGCTTTTTCACTTTTTTCAGCAAGCTCAATAGCAAGCTGTTTTACCGTTTTACTCGCAACATCGCGTAGCACGGGTACGACCAAACCGTTTGGCGTATTCACTGCAATACCAATGTTCAAATATTTTTTGAAAATTAAACTTTCACCATCACTTGAAAGCGATGAATTAAATCGTGGAAATTGCCCCATGGCTGCCGCTAAGGCTTTCACGATAAACAATAAGCCAGTGTATTTCACACCATCTTTATTTTTTTCATTGTTTAACGCTACTCGAAAGGCCTCCATGTCGGTAATATCCACTTCATCGTGATAGGTAACCATCGGCAGATTGAGCCACACGCTCGTCATGTGTTGCCCAGTCAATCGATTAATTTTACTCAACGGCTGAATATCAATTTCACCAAATACTGAAAAATCAGGCACGGAAATTGACGGAATACCCGCACCACCACTTATTTTAATTCCTTCAACAAGAATCTTTTTGACATAATTTTTTACATCATCTTTTAATATGCGGCCTTTACGTCCACTACCTTGCGTCACTTGTGATAAATCAACACCCAACTCTCTTGCCAATAAACGCACCGAAGGAGAGGCATGAGCTGAATATGATTGCACCGGACTTGCAACAGGCACATCCACTGATTTAGCCATTGGGGCGGGAATTTCCATTGGCATAGTACTAACTGGCTGGGCTTCTGCGGGTTTCACTTCTGCAACAGCCACTGTTTCGAAAACTGGCGTTGCAGGCGCTGCTGTAACATCATCTACTAAAACCGTTGCAATTAACGTCCCTTCGTTGACTTTATCGCCCACTTTGATGTGAACTTGCTGAACAGTCCCTGTGGCTGTCGCAGGCAAATCCATACTCGCTTTATCGGTTTCAAGTGTTGCAATCGTCTGATCTATAACAATCACATCACCAGCCTGAATGCTTACTTCAACGACATCAATGTCATGCACATTGCCCACATCGGGGACTTTAATTTCACAAATGTTACTCATAATGGCGTGTCCCTTTAACTTATCTTAACCAAGGTGCGACGACGTCAGCGTCAATACCATATTTAGCAATCGCCACATCAACTTTTGCTAAATCAAATTGTCCGTTATCCGCTAAACTTTTGAGTGCTGCCACGGCAATATAATAACGATCCACTTCAAAGAAACGACGTAAGTTTTCACGCGTATCAGAGCGACCAAAACCATCTGTACCCAGCACAACATAAGGCGCTTTAATATCTGAGCGGATTTGCTCAGCAAACGCACGAATATAATCCGTTGCGGCGATAACAGGTGTTTTTGCATCAGACAAACAATGCGCAACATGTGATTGTTTGGGTGTTTCAGTTGGATGAAGTCGATTCCAACGCTCACAACTTTGTGCATCACGCGCAAGTTCTGTAAAGCTGGTGCAACTCCATAAATCCGACTCCACGCCCCAATCACTGCGAAGCAATTCCGCCGCAAATTCAGCTTCACGGAAAATGGCTCCCGAACCCAGTAAATGCACTCGCAGTTTAGCGTTGTGATCACCTTGTTTAAATTGATACATTCCTTTCAAAATATCTTGTTCAATACCTTTTGGCATAGCAGGATGTGTATAATTTTCATTCATCACAGTGATGTAATAGAAAATATCTTCTTGATCTACATACATGCGACGAAGACCATCTTGAATAATCACCGCCACTTCATACGCATAAGTTGGATCATAAGAAACACAATTTGGCACCGTAGCGGCCATGAGATGACTATGACCATCCTCGTGTTGGAGACCCTCACCATTCAATGTGGTACGACCTGCCGTTGCGCCAAGTAAAAAGCCACGTGTACGCTGATCACCCGCTGCCCAAATTAAATCCCCCACCCGCTGAAAACCAAACATCGAATAGAAAATATAAAATGGAATCATGGGCACGTTATGCGTTGAATAGGCTGTGCCGGCTGCAATCCAGTCACATAAACCCCCCGCTTCGTTAATGCCTTCTTGCAAGACTTGACCATGCTTATCTTCTTTGTAGAACATCAGCTGATCGGCATCTTGTGGCGTATAAAGCTGCCCAACTTGTGACCAAATGCCAAGTTGTCTAAACATCCCCTCCATACCAAACGTCCGCGATTCATCAGGCACAATGGGAACGATACGTTTACCAATATTTTTATCTTTCACTAAAATATTGAGTAATCGAACAAACGCCATCGTGGTTGACGCTTCTTTGTCATTGGCTTCAAGTAACGCTTTGAAATCGTTTAATACAGGAACATCAATTGAAATCGATTTTGCACGACGCGCTGGTAAATACCCCCCCAACGCCTCACGACGCTCTTGCATGTAATTGAGTTCTTTTGAACCTTCGGGGAAGGTAATATAAGGGAGATTTTGTAGCTCATCATCAGTAATTGGTAAATCATACGCATCACGGAAACGAGCTAATGAATTATCACTCATTTTTTTCTGTTGATGCGTCGTATTTTGAGCTTGCCCTGAATCTCCCATGCCGTAACCTTTAATGGTTTTAGCCAAAATAACCGTAGGCTGACCTTTATGATGACTGGCTTTTTGGAAGGCAGAGAATATTTTAGAGGGGTCGTGTCCACCGCGATTTAATTCCCAAATATCTTTATCTGACCAATCTGCAACCATCGCTTTGAGTTCAGGTGTATTGAAGAAATGTTCACGTACATAGGCGCCATTTTTGGCTTTAAATGTTTGGAAATCTCCGTCAACACAGGCCATCATTCGCGCGGCTAAAATACCGTCTTTATCGCGAGCAAGTAAGCTATCCCAACGATTTCCCCAAACTAATTTGATAACATTCCAGCCTGCGCCACGGAATTCACTTTCAAGCTCCTGAATGATTTTGCCATTACCTCGAACCGGACCATCTAATCGTTGCAAGTTACAATTGACAACAAAAATTAAATTATCTAAATGTTCACGACCCGCCATGCCAATCGCGCCAAGTGATTCGGGCTCATCAGTTTCACCATCCCCCAAAAACGCCCACACTTTACGCCCCGTGGTATCAGCCAACCCACGATCTTGCAAGTAGCGCATAAATCGTGCTTGATAAATAGCGCAAATAGGTCCTAGCCCCATCGATACAGTAGGAAATTGCCAAAACTCCGGCATCAGCCACGGATGTGGATAGGACGATAAACCATTTCCTCCAACTTCTTGGCGGAAATTATCCATCTGATCCAGTGTTAGTCGACCTAGCAGAAATGCGCGAGCATATTCACCCGGTGAAGAATGGCCTTGTGTATAAATTAAATCACCACCATGTTTTTCAGATGCAGCGTGCCAGAAATGATTGTAACCCACATCATACAAAGTGGCAGCCGATGCGAAACTCGCAATATGCCCACCCACGTTGGTATCTTTATTTGCACGCAGTACCATCATCATCGCATTCCATCGCACATAAGAGCGAATACGATGCTCAATTGTTGCGTCACCGGGGAATTGTGCTTGTTGCGATACGGGAATAGTATTTAAATAGGCGGTATTAGCACTAAAGGGAATATCAAAACCTGAATGTCGGGTGACGGCCACTAAACTTTCAATAATAAAATGTGCTCGCTCACTCCCCTCACGTTCTAAAACTGATTTTAAGGCTTCAATCCATTCTTGCGTTTCCACGGGGTCAATATCATTTTGACGCGTGATTTCCGAAAAAAAAGTACTATTCATTCAATAATCCTAATAGTGATAAAAAAAAATTGTAGCGTTTAACATGAACGCTCAATTTGAATAAGTTAAACGGGCGGCGGCGCTAAAACAACTCGCGTACCATTACTTTCAGCTGTACTTACAACCCCTGCAACTTCCATCGCTTCGATAATCGTTGCGGCACGGTTATAGCCCACTTTAAAACGCCTTTGAACGCTTGAAATCGATGCTTTACGCGACTCGGTTACAAAACGAACCGCTTCATCGTAAAGTGGATCCGATTCTGAATTGCCACCATAGCCACTACTGCCTCCGCCAAAACCATCGCCCCCATCAGATACTTCCTTAGTAATTTCTGTGAGGTAATTCGTTGGGCCAGTTTGTTTTAAAAATTCTACTACGCGATGCACCTCGTGATCATCAACAAACGCGCCATGTGCCCTTATAGGAATACTTGTTCCCGAAGGCAAAAATAGCATATCCCCATTTCCCAGCAAAGTTTCCGCGCCACCCTGATCTAAAATCGTTCGTGAATCAATACGCGAGGAGACCTGAAAAGAAATACGCGTAGGTACATTCGCTTTAATTAATCCCGTAAGAACGTCAACTGAAGGTCGTTGCGTCGCTAAAATCAAATGAATACCCGCTGCACGCGCCTTTTGTGCAAGACGTGCAATTAACTCCTCTACTTTCTTACCAACGATCATCATCATATCAGCAAGTTCGTCAATCACAATGACAATACTTGGCAAGGTAGATAACGTAGGGAAATCCTCCCCGTCTTCTAGCGGATTAATTAATTGAAACATCGGATCTCGAATGGTTTCGCCACGACTTGCGGCTTCTTCAATCACTTGATTAAAGCCCGCCAGATTTCGTACCCCCATTTTAGACATCAGTTTATAACGTCGCTCCATCTCACCAACCGCCCAGCGAAGCGCATTACTTGCCTCTTTCATGTCAGTGACCACAGGGGTAAGCAAATGCGGAATTCCCTCGTAAACGGATAATTCTAACATTTTTGGGTCGATCATAATCAAGCGTACTTGCTCAGGACTCGCTTTGTAGAGCAAACTTAAAATCATGGTATTAATGGCAACGGATTTACCTGATCCTGTTGTCCCTGCTACCAGTGCATGCGGCATTTTAGCTAAATCAGCCACCATTGGCACGCCAGCAATATCTTTACCTAAAGCTAATGTAAGATAGGATTTTGCATATTCAAACGGCGTGGACTTCAATAATTCCCGCAAGGTCACCATTTCGCGCTCTTGATTTGGAATTTCAAGGCCAACAACTGATTTACCGGGGATAATTTCCACAATACGCACACTCGTTACCGACAAAGCCCGCGCTAAATCTTTGGATAAACCGCTAATGCGACTGACTTTAACGCCCGCAGCAGGCTGCACTTCAAATCGGGTAATAACAGGACCTGGGTGAAATCCAACCACGGTCACCGTCACGTTAAAATCATTTAAAATATCTTCAACGAGACGCGACATTTCCTCTAAATCTGTTTCCGAATACCCAATCACATGCGTATCACGCTCATCGAGTAAATCTAAAGTCGGCAATTTATTTCGTTTTGGGTAATGCGGTGCTTTTACTTTTTTGGCTGCAGCGACTTTTAATGATTTTTTTTCTGCAACTTTATCAATTACTTCTGCTTTAACTGTTTTTATTTTCTCAATAAAACTATTAAATTTTTTATTACTAGTTGATTCATCTTGATGTTCGTTATTCAAATTATCGCTTGATTCATCATGCTTTAACTTTCTTGCCGGCTTGGTCTTGGCAACATTTCCCGTTCCTTCAAATACATCATCTTTAAGCTCATCAAAAAAATCATCGAAATTTGACGAATTCTCATTTTCTGTTGGCGCGTATTTAGGAGCAGCATTGGGAGTAATTTTGGAGAATCCACGTTTTCGAGGTGTGTTGATTTGTTTCTTTTCATCGATATCAACTTCAACTTCAACTTCGTCAATGTGTTTATCTTGGGCTGCTAACGAGCTACGGTGTTGTTGAAGCGTTGTTGACACATTTTGGTAAAACGCCCGACTAAAATTAAAGCTGTGTTTTCCCACAAAATCGAGCACACTGACAACCGAAATTTCGGTAAATAAACGCAAGCTTGCAAACAGAATCAACAGCAAAAGCAACGTAGCACCCGTATTACCAAAAGCGACCGCTAAAAACGCCCCAAATTCCTGCCCTAAAATCCCCCCCGCACTATGAGGTAGCTCGATATTAAGATGTAAAGGATAGAAACTAAACAGGGCATCCGCAGTGGTAATACTAACCACTGCACCAAACCACTGCACCGCCATGATCCATCGCGATTGCTCAATACGCTGCTGACTGTAGGTTAAATACCCTTGCCAAACCAGCACAAATGGAAAAACGTAGGCACAAAGCCCAAAAAAACTCAGCATAAAATCAGCCAGCCAGGCACCAAAAACACCACCCGAGTTGACAATCGTTTGTACCGATCCACTGTGCGTCCATCCCGCGTCATCATTTCTAAAAGTGATGAGCGAAATAAGAAAAAACAATGCCACAGCAATGACACTCAACAATGCAATTTCGCGCAAACCTCGAAACGTCTTATCTTCCATCACTGCAGACATAATTAAAATACTCGCTTATTAAAAAAAGTAAATAAAACATGATTATAGATCAATAATAACATTATTTACATTAAATTTATTTTACCCTAAAACACTAATTCACCGCATTTGAACACATTTTCATAACAACTTTAGTTACGTATTGTGACAAAATTCTTACAATTTATTCAATTAATGAACAATTTCAATTTAAGATGCTGTGCAATAATATCATCTACAACAGACGAATCAGCAAGCGTTGAGATATCACCTAACGAATCCATTTCATCTGCAGCCACTTTACGCAAAATACGTCGCATAATCTTACCTGAGCGTGTTTTAGGTAGATTAGGTGCCCACTGAATAACATCAATGGTGGCAATGACGCCAATTTCAGATCGCACGAGGGCAATCAACTCTTTCTCCAGCATCGGAGAAGGTTTTGCCCCTCGTTTTAAGGACACATAAGCGTAAATACCTTGACCTTTTATTGCATGAGGAAAACCAACAACCGCCGATTCTGCGACATTGTCATGCAAATCAAGCGCACTTTCAATTTCAGCCGTGCCCATGCGATGTCCCGAAACATTCAACACATCATCCACTCGCCCTGTTATCCAATAATCCCCATCTTTATCACGTCGCGCACCGTCACCCGTAAAATAATAATTTGGATAAAGGGCGTAGTAAGTTTCCATAAATCGTGAATGATCCCCGTAAATTGTTCTTGCAAACCCTGGCACAGGAAAACGAATAGCTAAAAGACCTTCAGCTGTTCCCTGCAATTCGTGACCTTCATTATCTAAAATGACTGGTTGAACCCCCAAAAAAGGACGTGTTGCAGAACCTGGTTTAAGTTGGGTGGCACCAATCAGCGGTGTAATTAAAATACCGCCCGTTTCAGTTTGCCACCATGTATCCACAATAGGGCAATGCTCTTCCCCAATGACGTGGTAATACCATTCCCATGCTTCTGAATTGATTGGCTCACCGACACTGCCTAATACCCGTAAACTTTTCCGTGATGTTTGCTTAACCAAATCATCACCTTGCGCCATAAGCGCTCGAATTGCAGTGGGTGCGGTATAGAAAATATTAACCTGATGTTTATCAATTATACGCCAAAAACGATCTACATTCGGGTAGGTGGGCACTCCTTCAAACATAAGTGTTGTCGCCCCATTACAGAGTGGCCCATAAATCACATAAGAGTGCCCCGTAATCCATCCCACATCCGCACTGCACCAGTAAATGTCACCATCATGGTAATCAAAAACATATTTGTGCGTGATTGCTGCGTAAAGTAAGTATCCACCGGTAGTATGCAACACCCCTTTTGGCTTACCCGTTGAACCCGAAGTATATAAAATAAACAACGGATCTTCTGCATCCATCCACTGCGGCTCACAATACGCTGATACCCACTTCATCTCTTCATGAAACCACACATCACGTTGCAGTGTCCATTCCACCCTATTAGCTGTATTTTGAACAACAAAAACCCTCTCCACATTTGGGCAATTTAGAAGCGCTTTATCTACCGTGGCCTTCATCGGAATTACCTTGCCGCCCCGCAAACCTTCGTCTGCGCAAATGACAAAATGACAGTCGCAATCCAGTATTCGCTCTTTTAGCGATTCAGCAGAAAATCCGCCAAAGACAATAGAATGAATTGCCCCAATACGCGTACATGCCAGCATAGCAATAGCTACTTCAACAATCATCGGCATGTAAATACACACTCGATCACCTTGTTGAACACCATTTTTTTTGAGTACATTCGCAAATTGACACACTTGCTCATGTAATTGTTGATACGTTAAGGTCTTATCTTGATCAGGATTATCCCCTTCCCAAATAATAGCGGCCTGATCAGCTCGTTTTTCTAAATGGCGATCAAGGCAATTATAACTGACATTGAGTTTACCCCCCTCAAACCATCTGATATGCGCTTTCCCAAAATCATGCGCCAAAACCGTATGCCAAGGATGATGCCAATCTAGGAATTGACTCGCTTGCTCAGCCCAAAATTGTGTTGGTTTCTCAATCGATTGCGTATAAAGCTGAGCATAGCTATCCGCATTAATATGCGCGTAACTAGCAACATGCAATGGAACATCATACGTTTTTGAATCTGACATAAAGAGCCTATCGATTAAAAAGTGTGCGGAAAAACCGATCGAAAAAATTGTGTATAAGCAACGCAAGCAAAATTAAAGTCGTCCCCATTATGATTGATAACGTCATCGGCTCATCATTCATACGGTGTCCCAACCAAAGTGCAAGAACAGGACTTAATAAGGTCACAAGTGACACTTGCGTTGCTGAGCGTTGCGACAATAAATAATAGTAAAGCATAAAACCCAAAGGCGTTGCGATAACGCCCAAATATAACACAGCCATAAAACTCACCAGGGTGAACTGCAATGGAATATGTTCATCAACCATTCCCAAGGTAAGAAAATAGAAGGGCAGTGCAAACAAAAGCCCTCCAGTCACTTGCATGAATGCGGGTAAATGTGTTTGAAGTCGCTTAATTGCAATGGCACTTAATGCTTGAAGTGAAATTGAAATTAATACGCCAATAATGCCCAATAAGGCTTGCGGACTCAATTTTTCCGCTGAGCCAAACATAATAGCAAGTCCAACAACCGCAAAAAAATAAGACAGTAATTTACCGATTGTTAAACTACGCTCATTTAACCAAATTGCGGCAAAAAATGCAGTCATCAAAGGGGTTAAGCCACTAATGACCGAAATCCAACCAGAGGGAATAAACTGCGCCGCCCAGTAAACTACAGACATTGCGCCATAAATTTGTATAGCAACCGCCGCATAGGCAAGAATCGCCGAACGCGAAAAGAGTAAACGTTTCTTGAGTACAAAACCAATAAAAATCATGCAGACAAACCCAACAGTCATGCGTGACGTGACGCTCCAGATAACACCCAATCCCTCAACGCTTAACTTTATAGCTAAGGGGGTAGTTGCCCACAGTAAAATCATACCAAGATAGGCGAGCAAGACCTTCATACGGTTAAAATTCTAACTGCAGGCATCTAGGAAATTAACTAACCCGCGCGACCAATACGTGTTGCTTCGGGGACCTCAATTAAGCCCCCCGTGGTCACGTCATAAATATAACCATAAACGGGGATATTTGAAGGCACCAGTGGATGATGACGAATACGCTCAACGTCTTCCACAACACTTTGCGCTAAGTCACTAATCGTAAGCCATGAAATGTGTTTCGCTTCATGTGAACCACCACCTTCACAGCAATCATGCCATCCATTTTCATCTACTGACGCTGTTTTTAAACTACTTGCCAGCAAATCACGCATAATGTGGTCAGTAAACGTTTCCATACCGCAGTTGGTATGATGAATAACAAACCACTCTTTTGTGCCGAGCAATTTATAGGAGATCACAAGTGAGCGAATCGCATCATCACTTGCACGCCCCCCAGCATTACGAATAACATGCGCATCACCCTCACTCAATCCCGCATATTTAGCAGGATCTAAACGTGCATCCATACACGTTAAAATGGCGAATTGACGCGCTGGCGGCATGGCTAAATCGCCTTTAGTAAAATTAGCTATATATTCGCGGTTCGCAAGCATCACTTCATTAACTATTTTTGACATAAAAACCCCATTATTATTAATTATTATAAAAGTAAATGCCTCTATGATGTTCTCATGCTTACTCATAAAAGCCTCAATAGTGTAACAGGTGTCTAAAATCTTTTTAAACTCAATTACGCAAATTATCCATGTACACAAACCCTTTTTAAAGATACGCTAATAACCTATCTGCGTTAAATTCCACGCGCTATGTGATAGCATTTGCCTTTTTATCGATATAAAAAACTACTTAAATTTAAATAACAAAAATGACAACAAAAATAACATTCCATATTCAAAATGGCGGTCAATTAAACGGTCAGGCGAGAGTCGCTGGCGATAAATCCATGTCACATCGCTCCATTATGCTAGGCTCTCTCGCTCAAGGTATCACTCATGTCACTGGCTTTTTAGAGGCCGAGGATGCACTTGCAACACTTCAAGCATTTCGCGATATGGGCGTAGTCATTGAACAACTTGGCAATGGTTGCGTCACAATTCATGGTGTTGGAAAACAGGGTTTGAAAGCCCCCGAAAAGCCACTTTATTTAGGCAATTCTGGTACATCCATGCGTCTTTTAAGTGGACTACTTGCTGGGCAAGCGTTTGATTGTGTTTTAACGGGCGATGAATCGCTTTCAAAACGCCCTATGAAACGGGTGACAGAACCACTTGCCAAAATGGGGGCTGTGATTAAAACATCAGAAACAGGGACGTCACCGCTACATATTACAGGTCAAGCTGGCAAATTACATGGCATTGATTACACCATGCCCATGGCAAGCGCACAGGTTAAATCTTGTTTATTATTAGCTGGTATGTACGCGCAAGGTGAGACAACTGTTACAGAGCCCGCTCCTACACGCGACCATACAGAACGTATGTTAAATGGATTTGGCTATCACGTATCGCAACAAGGAAATCAGGCAAGCATCAATTCAGTCGGTCAACTAACCGCTTGTGATATTGATGTACCTTGTGATATTTCTTCTGCCGCGTTTTTTTTAGTGGGCGCATCAATTGCACCAAACTCGAATGTATTATTAAAACATGTTGGTATCAATCCTACGCGTACAGGCGTTATTGATATTTTGCGTTTAATGGGCGCCAATATTGACATTTTAAATGCGCGTGAAGTGGGCGGTGAACCTGTCGCTGATTTGCGCGTCACCTCAAGTCAACTAAAGGGCATTGACATTCCAGCGCATTTAGTACCGTTAGCCATTGACGAATTTCCCGTTTTATTTATTGCGGCGGCATGTGCGGCGGGTGAGACACGTTTAACTGGCGCGGAAGAATTACGTGTAAAAGAATCTGACCGTATTCAAGTCATGGCAGATGGCCTGCAAACATTGGGCGTAAATGCAAAAGCAACGCCTGATGGCATGATTATTCAAGGTGGCTCGATAGGCGGAGGCGTCATTGAATCACACGGTGATCACCGCATTGCGATGGCTTTTGCTATTGCTGGTTTGCGTGCTAACGCCCCTATTACTATTTTAGATTGCGCCAACGTCAACACGTCTTTTCCTGACTTTAAAGCCATTGCAACCAATTTAGGCTTAGCACTCTCAAGTCAAGAGGAAGCATGATGGGCGTTCCAATTCTTACCATTGATGGACCCAGCGGTGCGGGAAAAGGCACCGTTAGTAGATTGATTGCACAAAAATTAGGGTGGCATTACTTAGATAGCGGCGCTATTTATCGCGCCCTTGCGATTGCTATTACCGAAAAAGGAATTGCTATTGATGAAATTGATGCCATTGTCAATACCGCAGAAGACATGGATTTAGTGTTCCAATGCGATGCTAAGCGCCATATCACTCTTGATGGCCACGATATTACTGAACAACTTAGTTTTGAGAGCACGGGCAATACTGCATCAAAGATTGCAGCCATTCCCGAAATTCGCGCTGAATTATTGCAAAAGCAACAACACTACAAACAATCCCCCGGACTCGTAGCAGACGGGAGAGATATGGGAACGGTGGTTTTTCCTGAAGCGCAATACAAAGTTTTTCTCACTGCAAGCGCCTTAACACGTGCAAAAAGACGCTATAAACAGTTGAAAGAAAAAGGAATTGATGCTAACCTTTCAGAGATAACTGCCGATATAAAAGAACGTGATCAACGTGATAGTGAGCGTGAATTCTCCCCCCTCATTCCCGCGAAAGACGCGGTATATATTGATTCTTCCGACATGAGTATTGATCAGGTCGTTGAAGAAATGTTAAGTTTGGTCCAATAAAAGGACACGCCATTTCATGGCTGCATCGTTTGCAGCTTTTTATTAACTTTTAAATAACAGAGAAGATTAGTTTGAAATTAACTAATCTGGGAAACAACAATGAGCGAAAGCTTTGCTGCATTACTTGAAGAGAGTTTAACCCGTACTAAAATGAGTCCGGGTGCTATGTTAATTGGCACAGTTATCGATATCGAAAACGATATGGTAATTGTCAGCACGCATTCTAAATCAGAAGGCGTGATTCCAAAATGGCAATTTTTGAACGCGAATGGTGAACTTGAAATTTCAGTTGGTGATGAAATTGAAGTGGCTTTAGATTTATTTGAAGATGGATTAGGTTCAACCATTTTATCGCGCGATAAAGCAAAGAAAAATAAAGCTTGGTTTGAATTGGAAACTGCATTTGAAAAAGATGCAACCATCATTGGTCGCATCAACGGCAAAGTTCGCGGTGGTTTCACTGTTGATGTTGGCGCACTTCGTGCCTTCTTACCTGGTTCACTTGTTGACGTTCGTCCAATTCGTGACACGACTTTCCTTGAAGGCCGTGACTTAGAATTTAAAGTCATCAAAATTGATCAAAAACGCAATAACGTGGTGCTTTCACGTCGCGCGGTCGTTGAAAAAGAATACAGCGCAGAACGCGAAGAATTACTCAAAACCCTTGAAGAAGGTGCAAGCGTTATCGGTGTGGTTAAAAACTTAACCGATTACGGCGCGTTCATCGACTTAGGCGGCATTGACGGTTTACTCCACATCACCGACATGGCCTGGAGACGCGTTCGTCACCCATCAGAATGTGTAGAAATCGGTCAAGAAATCAAAGTTAAAGTCTTGAAATACGACAAAGATAAAAACCGTGTTTCTTTAGGCATGAAACAAATGGGTGAAGATCCATGGCAAAACATTGCACGTCGCTACCCTGCAGGCACACGCGTATTTGGTAAAGTCAATAACTTAACTGATTACGGTTGCTTTGTTGAAATCGAAGAAGGCGTTGAAGGTCTTGTTCACGTTTCAGAAATGGACTGGACAAACAAAAACGTTAATCCTTCGCGTCTAGTTCAATTGGGCGACGATGTTGAAATTATGGTACTTGAAATCGACGAAGAACGTCGTCGTATCTCACTTGGCATGAAACAATGCAAACCTAATCCATGGGATGAATTTGCCGCAACACACAATAAAGGCGACAAAATCACTGGAAAAATCAAATCAATTACTGATTTTGGTATTTTCATTGGTCTTGAAGGCGGCATTGATGGCCTTGTTCACATGTCTGATATTTCTTGGGCTGACGAAGGCGAAAATTCAGTTCGTGAATTCAAAAAAGGCGACGAACTTGAAACTGTTATCTTGGCAGTTGACTCTGAGCGTGAACGTATTTCACTTGGCATTAAACAGCTAGAACAAGATCCATTCCAAAACTTCTTAGCAACCCATGAAAAAGGAAGTGTTGTAAAAGGCACGATTAAAGAAGTGGATGCGAAAGGTGCAACAGTCACTTTAGAAGACGGCATTGAAGGTTACTTAAGAGCGTCTGAAATCCAACGTGACCGTGTAGAAGATGCACGGACACTGTTGAAAGAAGGCGACAGTGTTGAAGCGAAATTCATTGGCATCGATAAAAAAGCGAAAACTATTAGCTTATCGATGAAACCTAAAGAAGAACATGTAGAAAAAGAACACACTATTTCTGCAAAAGAGTATGCTTCACAACAAAACCAAAATGTTGCATCACCTACTTTAGGTGATATTTTCAAGCAACAAATGGAAAAATAAAATCTTAAGATTTGAAGGGAGGTAGCGTCTTGTCGCACCTCCCTTTTTTTTATTTTGAAGGAAAGACAAGTGACAAAATCTGAACTCATTGACGTATTGGCAAAACAGCAATCCCATCTCGCGCTAAAAGACGTTGAATTAACCGTTAAATGTATTATAGAGCAAATGAATCAAGCTCTTGCGGCAGGTGAGCGTATTGAAATTAGAGGTTTCGGCAGCTTTTCATTGCGTCTTCGTCCCCCCCGCATGGGACGTAATCCAAAAACAGGCGAATCAGTTGCCTTAGCAAAGAAACATGTTCCGCATTTTAAACCCGGAAAAGAATTGCGTGATCGCGTAAATGCGTCTTCAGAAAATTATAAGATTATTGACTAGCATTGGGCTTATGCGTTATTTGAACGCTTAATTTTACAATGATTAGCGCTGCTTTATTGAGCCGCGCTATTTTTTTGGCTGGTGACGATGTGTGTTTTTTAAGCTTTTGCGTCAAGAATAATCCCTAACGGACTTTTACCTTGCAGATTTTGAGCAAGCGCATTTAGAAAACTCCCGAGTGTGGTTTTATTTTTTGCTCCCGCACCCTGCGCGTCCAAAATTTGCTGAAAACTATGATTTAATACGGCCATTTCTCCTAAGTGTCCTGACCCTTCACGCTCCGCCGTTTCAAATTGATTGACTAATGCTTGTAAATTAGAAACGATATGATCAACCGCAACACTTTCTTCTGCGGAATACGATGCAATGGCAAAATCACTTGTTAACGTCGCAGATTGCGATTTTGATTGTTGTTTAGCGGTTGCGGGGAGCTTGCTTGTTTCTTTATCACCCAAGATTGAAAATAGATCTTGGATAAAATTACTCACCGACTTTTGAGAATCTTGACCTTTTGCATTGGCTTTACTGGTACCACTAATGACAGGTGCTAAAACTGCTGTTGGGTTAGCCACCCCTATTTGTGCTAAAGCTTGACTAATGTATGATGTAAAAGCGGACTGGTTTGCCGCACGGTTTGCTAAATTACCATTATCCATGGTTGCCACTTTTGTTGTGGCTTGCGTATTATATACAGCCGTATTCGCAGCGGATGAAACATTAAAATCTGGCATGACGAACCTCGCCTTCATTAGGCAATGAAATCGAATAAAATAAATTAAAAATAAATTATATGTTGCACGCGATAATTGCGCCCTTAACTTATTGTCGGAATTTTCGACAATTACTTTAAAAATAAAATGCCCTCAATGCTATTTACTTATTTTACTTTTATCAAAAACCCAGGATTCATATGTTAGAAAATTATCGCCAACATGTTGCAGAACGCGCTGAACAAGGCGTTGTCCCAAAACCCTTAGATGCGCAGCAAGTCGCAGACTTATGTGAACTTTTTAAAAATCCTCCTGCCGGCGAGGAATCAACACTTCTAGATTTGCTTGAAAATCGTATCCCCGCAGGTGTTGATGAAGCGGCGTATGTTAAAGCAGGCTTTTTATTTTCTGTCGCAAAAAAAGACACAAGCTCCCCCATCTTAACACCTGAGCATGCATCGCAATTACTTGGCACCATGCTCGGTGGTTACAATATTGCCCCCTTAATTGAATTGCTTGACAGTGATAACATCGAGATATGCGGCATTGCTGCCCACGGTTTATCACACACGCTTCTAATTTTTGATGCCTTTCACGACGTTCAATCTAAAGCGAATGCAGGCAATCCCTTTGCAGCGCAAGTGATGCAGTCATGGGCGCAGGCGGACTGGTTTACAGCAAAATCTGCCGTACCTGAAAAACTGACGGTCACTGTATTTAAAGTGACCGGTGAAACAAATACGGATGATTTATCACCTGCCCCAGATGCGTGGTCACGACCCGACATTCCACTGCATGCAAAAGCCATGCTCAAAATGCCCCGTGAAGGCATAACCAATGCGCAGCAGCAAATTGATGAACTCAAACTCAAAGGATTTCCTGTCGCGTATGTAGGGGATGTGGTTGGTACGGGATCCTCTCGCAAATCAGCCACGAACTCTGTTTTATGGTTTATGGGAAATGATATCCCCTATATTCCAAACAAACGTGAAGGCGGGGTGTGTATTGGCGGTAAAATTGCGCCAATTTTCTTCAATACCATGGAAGACTCTGGTGCGTTGCCGTTTGAATGTGATGTTAGCCAGTTACACATGGGAGATGTGATTGATATTTATCCCTATCAAGGTGAGGTACGCCACCATGAAAGCAACTCACTCATTTGCCATTTTGCTTTAAAAACAGATGTTCTGCTCGATGAAGTTCGCGCCGGAGGACGTATTCCACTAATTATTGGACGCGGTTTAACCGATAGAGCGCGAATTGCACTAAATTTGACGCCATCAACCGTATTCAAACGCCCAACCGATGAACAAGACAGCGGCAAAGGTTTCACTCTCGCTCAAAAAATGGTGGGGAAAGCTTGTGGTGTCGTTGGTGTGCGCCCAAATACTTACTGTGAGCCACAAATGACCACTGTCGGCTCTCAAGATACAACAGGCCCCATGACACGAGATGAATTGAAAGATTTAGCGTGTTTAGGCTTCTCGGCCGATCTTGTGATGCAATCATTCTGTCATACAGCCGCCTATCCAAAGCCCATTGACATTACCATGCAAAATACGCTGCCTGACTTCATTATGAATCGGGGGGGGGTATCACTTCGTGCTGGTGATGGGATTATTCATTCATGGCTCAATCGTATGCTTTTACCCGATACAGTGGGGACAGGCGGCGATTCACACACACGCTTCCCTATTGGTATCTCTTTTCCTGCCGGATCGGGATTGGTGGCCTTTGCGGCCGCCACGGGTGTCATGCCGCTGGATATGCCCGAATCTGTCCTCGTGCGCTTTACTGGTGAAATGCAACCCGGCATTACCCTGCGTGATTTAGTGAATGCTATTCCTTTCGCTGCCATACAACGTGGGTTACTCACGGTGGATAAAAAAGGTAAAAAGAATGTCTTTTCAGGGCGCATTTTGGAAATTGAAGGGTTGCCTGATTTAAAAGTTGAGCAAGCATTTGAATTATCTGATGCCTCTGCCGAGCGGAGTGCGGCAGGCTGTACGGTAAAATTAAATCCCGCACCGATTGCAGAATACTTAAATTCAAACATTACCCTGTTAAAATGGATGATTTCAAAAGGGTATGGGGATGTTCGCACCATTGAGCGTCGCATAGCAAAAATGCAAGATTGGCTAGCGCATCCGGTTTTACTTGAAGCGGACACCGATGCCGAATACTTTGAAATTATTGATATTAATTTAGACGATATTAAAGAGCCCTTACTTGCTTGTCCAAATGACCCCGATGATATTAAAACGCTCTCTGACGTGGCGGGAACCGTCATCGATGAAGTCTTTTTAGGCTCATGTATGACCAATATTGGCCATTTCCGCGCAGCGGGAAATTTACTCAAGCAACAAAAAGGTGAATTACCTAGCAAACTTTGGATTGCGCCACCAACGAAAATGGACGTGACGCAACTCACTCAAGAGGGCTATTACGATACGTTTGAAAAAGCGGGTGTGCGACTTGAAATGCCTGGCTGTTCACTTTGCATGGGCAACCAAGCTCGCGTTAAAGAAGGGGCCACCGTAGTATCAACGTCTACACGAAATTTCCCAAATCGTTTAGGTGACAACACGAATGTGTTTTTATCGTCAGCAGAGCTGGCAGCGGTTTGCTCTATTTTGGGCAAAATCCCCACTTTTGAGGAATATATGCACTATGCAGCGATGCACACCCAAAACTCAGCTGAAACGTATCGTTATTTAAATTTTGATCAAATTGACGACTATCACGTTTAAATTGCATTTAGGGTAAAAGTGTTTTTTTAGCTAAATTTATTTTTGCGGCTAAATACGTTGAACCACCGCGATCTGGATGCATTTTTTGCATCAGTTTTCGGTGGGCAGTTACGATATCAGCTTGAGATGCCTGCGGTGTTAACCCTAAAACATCGTAGGCTTCTTCTCGCGACATTTTGTTTCCACTCGGCGTATGATGCGATCTCTCATGAAAACCCTCTTGCGTTGACTCACTATTCCCCTGCTCAAAACGCGTGTTTTTCCATTGCATCCAAAGCTTTTGAATCGATTGCCAATGCGGCATAATATGTAGCGCGGCAGGTACTAGTCGAAATAAAAACGTCACGGTCATAATAATGAAGGCAAAAAACCAATTGAGACGCCCCGTTGCTAGTAAATAGCTAAACAGCATGCCCAAAATGCTAATCAACAAAATTTTGCCAACTCTTTTAAGTGTCGCTGATGGCGTTTGCATTAATGCCTGCGCGATAAAAAAGGCGACTAAAAATAAAATAATTTGTTGCACACCCCACCCTCTTTTTAAATTTTAATGAACCCATTTTCTTTTAACGGCTGCAGATAATGACAAGCAACTTTTCAACGATTCCTGTATTGGGTTTTGCCGCAGCCAGTGGCACAGGAAAAACCACCCTAATTACGCAAGTTCTGCCTTTACTCAAGGCCGACGGTTTGCGCGTGGGACTCGTTAAACACAGCCATCATAATTTTGATATTGATCACACTGGAAAAGATAGCTTTCGCCTGCGTGAAGCCGGTGCGACGCCTGTTTTGCTGGTTTCAAAATATCGTCGCGCCCTCATTGAAGAATTTTATCATCAAACCGAACCTGATCTAGCGAGTCAGCTTGCATTATTTTCACCAGAGCAGGTCGATTTGATTTTAGTCGAAGGTTTTCGCAGTGAGGCATTTGCTAAAATTGAGTTGCATCGTCCCAGTTTAGGACAGGCACTTATATATCCCAATGATAAACATATTATCGCGCTTGCCAGTGACTGTGCTATAGATACGCCACCCCACATAGCATTATTAGATTTAAATCAGCCTGCTGAGATTGCAGCGTATATTTTGCATACCTTCCTGAAATCATGAACATTGAATCGTGCGTTATCTATGAAAAAAAACCGCTACTAAGTGTGAATGAGGCACAAGAGCGTATTTACGCAGAACTCATCCCCCTCACCCAAAGTGAGCTTATTCCCTTAAAACAGGCTTTTGGGCGAATTTTAGCGCACACAGTTTATGCGCCAAATCATCTGCCCTTTGCCCGAAATTCCGCGATGGATGGGTATGCATTTTGTAGCCACGAAGTTTCAAATAGCGCACCATTTACACTCAATCAAATTGGCGTTGTCTTTGCTGGCAGACCTTTTAACGGTCAGTTAAATAAGGGTGAGTGTGTCCGCATTTTCACAGGAGGGGTGGTACCTGATCATGCTGATTCTGTGATTATGCAAGAGCAAGTCATCGCAAAGGATGCCACGATTCATTTTCCATCCGGCATAGAATTTGGCAACAATATTCGTCAAATAGGCGAAGATGTCCGCGCAGGTGATCCACTTTGCCTTGCACATAAAACGCTTAGCGCAATTGATTTAGGTTTTTTGGCCTCAGCAGGCATTGAAAATGTCAATGTTATACGCAAACTCAACATCGCGTATTTCTCAACCGGTGATGAGTTGATTGGCTTAGGTGAGCAGCTGACTACCGGAAAAATTTACGATAGCAATCGCTACAGTTTGCATGGTTTATTGCAAAACCCCAGTTATGCAGTATTTGATGGCGGTGTCATAGCAGACAACCGCGATTTACTAAAACAAACCCTCCTGCAAGCTGCTGAAAAATTTGATGTAGTTATTACCACTGGCGGCGCATCTGTGGGTGACGCTGATTATATTAAAGACGTGTTAGCCGAATGTGGGGAAGTTAATTTTTGGAAAATTGCCATGAAACCTGGCAAACCACTCGCCTTTGGCAAAATAGGTCATTGTTATTTTTTTGGGTTGCCGGGAAATCCCGTGGCGGTCACAACAACTTTTGATATTATTTTGAAACCCGCCCTGCGCTATTTAACGAGTACCTATTCAAAAAAACCATTCCTATTTTCGGCCTGTTGCAAAACCCCCCTTACTAAGTCACGGGGTCGACAAGAGTTTCAACGCGGTATTCTCACGCAAACGCTTGACGGGGTACTTGAAGTGGCTACATCAGGGCATCAAGGCTCCCATGTTCTCAGTTCTGCAAGTACGGCAAATTGTTATATCATTTTGGATGAAGAGGTTACCCAAATAGCTAACGGGGATTGGGTTAATGTCTTATTATTTTAATATTAACTGATAAAATGGGCGTTAACTCTAAATAATGATCAGTGAAAAACAGCGTACTATGTTACCTCATTTATTTCATGCTATCCCAAAAACACCTTGAGCGCAGCGCTTAGCATTTTAAATACCGTTTTTGGTTATCCGCAATTTCGCGGACAACAAGAAGCGATTATAAATGGCATCATCGCAGGCAATGACGCACTTGTTTTAATGCCCACTGGAGGGGGAAAGTCGCTTTGCTATCAAATTCCTGCTTTAGTGCGCGAAGGCGTAGGTATCGTCATTTCACCTTTGATTGCACTCATGCAAGATCAAGTCAATACACTTCAACAACTGGGAATTCGCGCGGCTTTTCTCAATTCAACCCTAACAAGCGAGCAAACACGTAACGTTGAATTGAAATTACAACAAGGTGAGATTGATTTACTCTATCTTGCACCTGAGCGTCTTGCCATTGAATCTACACAGCGATTTCTAAAAAAACTTTCTATTGCTTTATTTGCCATTGATGAAGCGCATTGTGTTTCACAATGGGGACATGATTTTCGTGTGGATTACCTAAATTTATCCGTTCTTCATGAGCAATTTCCTTCTGTACCGCGCATTGCGCTCACCGCTACCGCAGATGAGCGAACACGCGTTGAAATTCAACAGCGACTCAAACTTGAAAACGCGCCACTTTATATCAGCGGATTTGATCGCCCCAATATTCGCTACACCATCGTCCAAAAACAAACATCAAAAAGCAAAAGCGAACGCCATCAACTGCTCGATTATATTCGTAAACATCATGAAGGTGATGTTGGCGTTGTCTATTGTTTATCCCGAAAAAAAGTTGATGCTGTTGCGCAGTGGTTATGTGAAAAAGGCTTAAATGCCCTACCTTATCACGCGGGGTTATCGGCTGAGGAGCGTAAAAAAAATCAACATGAATTTTTAATGCAAGACAGCATTATTATCGTGGCCACTATTGCGTTTGGTATGGGCATCGATAAACCCAATGTGCGCTTTGTTGCGCATTTAGATTTACCTAAAAGCATTGAAGCCTATTATCAAGAAACGGGTCGCGCAGGTCGTGATGGTCAACCTGCCAACGCATGGATGGCGTATGGTTTGCAAGATATTGTCATTTTACGGCGCTGGATTGCACTTTCCGACGCAGATGACACCCATAAACGCCTTGAAAATTATAAACTCGACGCCATGCTTGCGTTATGTGAACAAGTACATTGTCGCAGGCAAACGCTACTGCATTATTTTGGCGAAACACCCAAGTCTCGCTGCGAAAATTGTGATACGTGTATTGAGCCGGCTCAAACATGGGACGGAACAATCGCCGCACAGCAGGCGTTATCTTGCATTTTTCGGACAGGTCAGCGTTTTGGGGTTGCCTATTTAATTGACGTTCTGCAAGGCGTTGAAACAGAGCGTATTCGCCAATTCAACCACGATAAACAATCAACCTTTGGCATTGGTAAAGCGTTAGATGAGACGCAGTGGCATTCGGTTTTTCGGCAGTTAATGGCGCGAAATCTAGTCACCGTGGATTTTGAGCATTTTAATACTTTGCAGCTCACTGAAAAAAGTCGCCCTATTTTGCGTGGCGAAGCACGCTTGATGCTAAGAATCGAAACGCGGCCGGCTAAAACACCTCGCGCAACCAAAGTCATCAAAAAAACGCAGTTGTCAGAGGACATAAAATCGCGTTTTTGGGAAACACTACGCGCAAAACGGCGCATCCTAGCGGAAAATCAACGTATTGCACCTTATATGATTTTTCAAGATGCCACGCTCATGGCTATGCTGGAATCTAAACCTCGCTCGCTTGCCGAAATGGGCGAAATCTCAGGTGTTGGTGAGCATAAATTACGAGCGTATGGTCAAGATTTCTTAAACATTGTGCAGACGTTCACACTTATTGAAGACCCCAATTTAAGTAGTTGTGCGCTCTCTATTGCGCTGTTTAAATTAGGACATGATATAGCTAGCCTTGCGACAGTTCGTCAACTGCAAGAAACCACGATTTATGGCCATTTAGCCGACGGTATTGGACAAAACGAATTATCGCTAAGCGATGTTATTGATATCCCCGATACAGACATTCAAACCATTAAAAGTGCGATTGAGCGTTTACCCGATGAATATAAAAACTCCGTTAAACTTGTCTATGAAGCGTTAGATGAAAAATACAGCTACGGTGTTTTACGTTGCGTTCGTGCGGCACTCAGCAGGTTTTAATTTTTGAATTTGAAATTTGTCTATAATACCCAACCATTGCAATAAAAACACGAATCAAAGGGGCGTATGTTTACAGGAATTATTTTGGCCGTCGGCAAAATTGCGGCTATTGAATCGAGCGGGGGCGATGTGCGTTTAACATTGCATACAGGAAAATTGCCACTTGACGACGTTGTTCTCGGTGACAGCATTGCGGTCAATGGCGTCTGTTTAACGGCTATTGCACTTGGAAAAGATTTTTTTAGCGCAGATGTGTCGAATGAAACACTGTCACGCACGAGTTTAGCGCATGCGAAAATTGGCGCACCCGTGAATTTAGAACTGGCACTCACACCCACAACGCGACTTGGCGGGCATATTGTTAGCGGTCATGTTGACGGCATTGGCACGGTAATGGAGAAAAAAAACGATGGTCGCTCTATTCGCTTCACACTCAAAGCACCCGACGAATTGGCAAAATATATCGCACAAAAAGGCTCTATTTGCATTGATGGCATTAGTTTAACGGTCAATCATGTCAATGGCGCGCTGTTTGATATCAATATCGTACCCTACACGCTCAAAGAAACAACGCTCAATTATGCTGTAGCGGGAACGCAAGTGAATTTAGAAGTGGATCTCCTCGCGCGTTATATGGAGCGATTAATGAAAGGTGAGGCGGCGGCTAAGCCTTATTCTGCCGTCACAATGGACTTATTACAAAACAGTGGATTTATAGCGCAATGAACAGCACACAAGAAATTATCGACGATTTAAGACAAGGCAAAATGGTCATTATTATGGATGATGAAGACCGCGAAAATGAAGGCGATCTTGTCATGGCTGCGCATTTTACCCGCCCTGAAGATATCAATTTTATGGCGCGTTACGGACGCGGCTTAATTTGCCTCACGCTCACGCAAGAGCGTTGCCAAAAGCTACGTTTGCCTCTCATGGTGAGCGATAATAAAACGCCCCATTATACGAATTTTACAGTCTCTATTGAGGCCGCTGAAGGCGTCACAACGGGCATTTCAGCTTCAGATAGAGCGCAAACCATTAAAGCCGCCGTCGCCTCAGACGCGCGAGCAGAAGATTTGGTTCAGCCCGGTCATATTTTTCCTTTAATGGCGCAAGCGGGTGGCGTTCTTAATCGCGCAGGCCATACAGAGGCGGGGTGTGATTTAGCGCGACTAGCTGGCGTTGAACCCGCAGCCGTGATTGTTGAAATTTTAAACGAAGACGGCTCTATGGCGCGTCGCGCGGATTTAGAAACCTTTGCACAGCAACATGACCTTAAAATTGGCACCATTGCCGATTTGATTCATTATCGTATTCAACATGAAAATACACTGGATCGAATTAGCGAGTGTGCCTATCCCACAGAATTTGGCAATTTTCATTTATATGCGTATCAAGACAGAAACGATAATAACCTGCATTTAGCGTTGGTGATGGGGCAAGTGAGTGGTGAAGAACCTGTTTTAGTGCGCGTTCATGCTCGCAATTTACTTGATGACGTGTTTTCTTCTAAGCGCAGTGAATCGAGTATGTCTATTCGCAGTGCGATGGAAAAAATCGCTCAAGCGGGCTGCGGCGTGCTGGTTATTATTCGTCAAAATGAAACCAATAAAGCCCTTGCCGAATTGATTCATCGCTATGAACTTGCCGACAATGGTCATCAAACGCCACCGCAAAATAACGATGTCGATTGGTGTACCACCGGCACTGGCGCGCGCATATTAAGCGATTTGGGCGTCAAAAAACTCAAAGTGCTTGGTGTGCAGAAAAAATACGTTGCTCTTTCAGGCTTTGATTTAGAAGTGTCCGAACACGTTGGCTAATTTTTTACTTTTAATTTTTTACGAGATTACATCACTATGTCACAAAAAATACGAAAAGCGGTTTTCCCCGTTGCAGGTTTAGGCACACGTTTTTTGCCCGCAACCAAAGCCAGTCCAAAAGAAATGTTGCCGATTGTCGATAAACCCTTAATTCAATATGCTGTCGAAGAAGCCGTTGCCGCCGGGATTGATACGATTATTTTTGTTACCGGTCGTAGCAAAAATGCGATTGTGGATCATTTCGACAAAGCATACGAACTTGAAAATGAACTCACTATTCGTGGCAAAACCGAAACATTGAAAATGATTCGCCAAATGATGCCGCCCAATGTCACGTTTATTTTTATCCGTCAAGCCGAAGCCTTAGGATTAGGTCACGCGGTTCATTGCGCAAAAAGTGCTATCGGCAATGAACCCTTTGCCGTCATATTGGCTGACGATTTAATCCTTAATGGTGACAATGGCTGTTTAACGCAAATGGTTGCGCAATATCACAAAAATCAATGCAGTATTTTAGGTGTTGAGCGGATCAATCCTGAAGAAACCGATAAATACGGGATTGTTAAAACCAAAGAACTTACCCCCAAATTAGGGCAAGTCGATTTAATTGTTGAAAAACCCGCACCAGACCGCGCGCCATCGAATCTTGCGGTAGTTGGGCGTTATATTCTCACCCCTGCCATTTTTCAGAAAATTGAAGAAACTGAAAAAGGCGCTGGCGGTGAAATTCAATTAACTGATGCGATTGCATCACTGATGCTTGAACAAAATGTCTTTGCTTATGAATTTGAAGGCAAACGCTACGATTGCGGCTCTAAATTAGGTTACTTGCAAGCCACGGTTGAAGAAGGCTTAGTTCACCCCGAAGTACATGAAGAATTCCTTGCGTATTTAAAAAATCTCGTTTTAGCGTAACCTATTGACAATTAAAGAGAATGACAATGAAATTCCTTATAGAAAAAAAATCCCTTATCGGCATTGTCATTCTTTCGCTGATGCTGACGGGTTGTATTTATTGGCTACGTGCGTTTCAGGTGTATCAGCAAATGAGTGATTTTGATAAAAATTTCGCTGTGGTTGTGACGGATGAATTTGCGTTGCAATTTAAAGATCCGGTGCTATATAACAAAGATTTTGTATCGCTCTCAAAACTTTTCCCCAGCGACGATTCCCCAACTCCAACAGGTCGCAAATGGCGTTACTGGTTTAGAAAAATCGATGCACAAGGTAATATCATAAAACCTGAAATTAAATTTTACACAGACCTTTATTTCAACAAAGAAAGCAAACTTACGGCATGGTCGTTTTCCTCTTTATTTTTGGAAATTGCACCGCCTAAATTTTTAGAAGTATCGCTCCGCTCCATTGGTGGCGCAGAAATTGACAAAGAAAAAAGACAGCTCAAAGCCAACAGTGCATTGCTTGAGAAAATCAGCGAACAATTACCCAAAAAATCCGCTGTGGTCGCGAAATTAGGTGACCCCCTTGAAATCAAAGACGAGCCAGAGCAAGAAATCTATATGTATCATTTCCTGCTAGAAACACAAGGTATTGAAAAAGGCTATGAAGATCGGGCGTTAAACGTGGTGAAACTCACGTTTGATAAAAAGACGCAAGAACTAACCCGCATGGGGGGCAGTTTTGCCGGACTGAAAGTGTCAATTAATTACAAAAACTTCTTAGTTGAACATTCGCAAGAAGACTAAAAATTTTTTCTATGCGATGACGTGATTGTTTATCATGTCATCGCACGTGCTGAGAATTTGGGCTTGAGTGAAGATGAAATCCGTTTTTATGATGCGCTAGCGGAGAATGAATCCGCAGTGATTGAGCTTTCTGACGAAACAATGAAGAAAATTGCACAAGAACTCACGCAAAAGCTCTGACAAAGTATCACTGTCGATTGGTATTCACGCGAAAGTGTTAGGGCAACGCTGCGACTAAGGGTAAAACGTATTTTGAAAAAATATAAATACCCGCCCGACAAACAAGAATCTGCTGTTGATTTGATTTTAAAGCAAACGCAGGCGCTGGGCGAAGCTTGGGCGTAAAACACGATGCGCAAAATCCAAGCATCGTGTCACCTTCCCTTTCTTACTTTTTCACATTTCCCGCGTGTAATCCGCATTCTTTTTTCGTACTATCTTCCCACCACCAACGCCCAACGCGCTCATGTTGATTAGGCAGAATCGCCCGCGTACAAGGCTCACAGCCAATACTTATAAAACCTTGTTGATGCAGGGAATTATAAGGCACTTGATAGGCTTCAATATAATCCCACACTTGCGCTGATGTCCAATTCAAAAGCGGATTAAACTTAATTAGCGTATGCGTTGGCGTAGAAAATGCACTGTCTTGTTGCACTTCGGGAATATCTTGGCGTGTATCCACACTTTGGTCTTTGCGTTGCCCTGTAATCCACGCATCCACCGTTGCTAATTTACGACGTAGTGGTTCCACCTTGCGAATACCACAGCACTCAGAATGTCCCTCTTCATAAAAGCTAAATAAGCCTTTTTCTTTAACAAACGTTTCGAGCAATTCTCTATTTGGATTTAAAATCTCAATTTCAATGCCGTAATGCTTGCGCACTTGCTCGATAAATTGATACGTTTGCGGATGCAGACGTCCTGTATCAAGGCAAAAAACGGGGATATCTTTTCGAATCTCCAGCGCCAAATCAATTAACACAACATCTTCTGCGCCACTAAAAGAGAGGGCGATATGTTCAAATTGCTCTAGAGCGGCTTTTAAAATGACGCGCGGATTTTTACCTGCAAGTTGGGTGGATAAATCGTCAATATTCATGCTGATAAGTTTAACTCGATTAAAAAATGATTCGATGATTCGATGAATTAACTATTTAATTCATCCATTAACTGCCCTTTTAAACCACTAAAACTGCCATTACTCATTAATACGACATGACAGCCACGCTCTTTTTCACTGCGAAAACGCGCCACAATATCGGGAAGCGATTGACAGACAACGGTATTCGCAGCCAATGTTAGGGCACTTTGGGATTCAGGTTGATAAATAATTGCGATATCCGCAGCGCGAAGTGAAGCCGCTAAAGTGTGTTGATGAACGCCTAAACGCATCGTGTTGGATCTGGGCTCGACGATGGCAATAATACGCGCATCACCAACCTGTTCACGCAGACCGTGAAGCGTCGTTGCAATTGCGGTTGGATGGTGCGCAAAATCGTCATAAATCGTGACATTGTCTTTTGAGGCCACGACCTCCATTCGACGTTTAACACTTTGAAATTCGGATAACGCAGCAATCGCATCACTTGGCAAAATACCCACATGACGCGCAGCAGCAATGGCGCTTAAGGCATTGCGTACATTATGATCGCCGGTTAATGTCCATTTCACATCGCCCTGACGCTCATGATCAAAGAAAACTGAAAAATGACTGCCATCTGTTAACAATAAATCCGCATTCCAATCGGCTTGACCGTGAATACTGGTATACATCACGGGTGTCCAGCAACCTAAAGCAAGCGTTTCATCTAACGCGATATCGCCTTCAGGCACAATGAGTAAGCCTTCACTTGGCACAGTGCGAATAAGATGATGGAATTGTTTTTGAATAGCGGATAAATCCGGAAAAATATCGGCGTGATCGTACTCCAAATTATTTAAAATAGCGGTACGGGGACGATAATGCACAAATTTTGAGCGTTTATCAAAAAATGCGGCATCGTATTCATCTGCTTCAATTACAAAGAAATCTGAATCCGTGAGTTTTGCCGAAATCCCAAAATTCAACGGAATACCGCCAATTAAAAAACTGGGATTAAATCCTTGTTTTTCTAAAATCCACGCCAGCATACTACTGGTCGTCGTTTTCCCGTGCGTACCCGCAACGCCTAACACCCATTTATCGCGTAGCACATTTTCGGCTAACCACTGCGCGCCACTATTATAGGCAAGGCCTAAATTTAAAACCGCTTCGACTTCACTGTTCCCACGCGACAGCGCATTACCAATAATGACCAAATCTGGTCTTGGGATTAAATTTTCGGGACTGTAACCGTTTTTGAGTCCAATTCCTTGTTCAATTAACTGATCACTCATTGGCGGATAAACATTTTCATCACTGCCACTCACGTCATGACCTAATTGCTTCGCTAAAACGGCAATCCCTGCCATAAATGTTCCACAAACACCTAAAATATGGATATGCATAAATAAGGACTCCTAACGAATTCGCCTAGGTTTAATAGGATGCGCTAACGAAGGTCTGGGCGCGTGTTTTACGGCGGCTTTTGGTGAGGAGGATGAATTGAGTTGCGCTAGACGAATTCTCGACCATCGATCACGCACAATATGTTCTTCAAGCCACTGCGCACCACTGATGCACGGCAATAATCGTTTATTTGCTTCACGCACTTCCACGTTACTTGCCGCAATCGCATCGCCTAAAATCACCAGTTCAGGGCGATAGGACATATTATCACTAGAAAATCCCTCCATAGTGATAATACCTGCAATTTCTAAATCGCATCGCATTTTAGGGGGGATATAACTATCAGACGCTGTCACATCGTGTCCACCCTGTTTTGCAAGCTTTGCAATATCAGCCATAAACGTAGTCGCAACGCCAACAAAGTGCATACGCACCACTTAACCCTCGTTGTAAAAAATTAGTGTTTTTTCTTAGGCTTCTCGTTTTTTTCTGCTTCGGCCTTCTCTGCGGCTGCTTTTGCTGCAAGCTCCTCTGCGGTGGGCTCTGCGGGTGGGGGTGGCTCTGCGCCTTTTGCGCCAGCTGTTTCGAGCATTTTGATTACATTTTCACCGCTAATTTTCTTCGCACGCTCCAAAATAGGCACTTTTTGCGCATCTTGGACGTTCACATCAGCACCCGCTTTAATGAGCAAATCAATAATGTCGACATCACCAAAAATTAACGCATCCATAAGCGCAACATTACCCACGTTGTCTGTGGTATTTACATTAGCGCCGTACGCAAGTAATGTTTTCACACTGTGAATATTGCCGCTAAAACAAGCTGCCATAAGCGCTGTGCGACCGCTCGCGTTTTTACTATTTACATCAATACCTTGATTAAGTAGTGTGATTAGGCGATCTTCTTTGCCATTCATTGCGGCTAAAAATAAATCTTTTCCCTCTTCTGCGTGAAGTTGTGGTGAAGAAGCGAGTAACAACATAAGGAGATAATTTTTATACTTCATAAAGAATCGTTGCCTGCGTTTATAAGAAAATTAAGATAAAATGCAAAAATATTAGCTAACCTAACGTATTTTGCGATTACATGAACGAAAATCCAATTATTAACATTACCACCAGTGCCTCTTTTATTGAAAAAGAGTCCGATGTACAGAAAAATCGCTATATCTTTGCCTATACTATCACTATCACTAATAAGGGTAAAAGAGTGGTGCAATTATTACAACGCCATTGGGTATTAACCAACGCCCATGGCAAAGTCCAAGAAGTCCATGGAGAGGGCGTTGTTGGGCAAACTCCAATCCTACAACCCGATGAAACTTTTCGCTACACAAGTAGCGCATTAATTGAAAGTCCTGTCGGAACAATGCAAGGTTACTATACGTTTATCGACCAGGATGGCCAAACCTTTGATGTCCCTATTGAGCGCTTCACACTCTCCATTCCGCGTACACTTCACTAACTCGATTCTATGGCTATCTATGCAATTGGGGATGTACAAGGGTGCTTTGATGAACTGCAAGCTTTGCTTCACTTAATTGAGTTTAATCCCACAAATGATCAATTATGGTTTACGGGGGATTTGGTCAATCGCGGTGAAAAATCGCTCGAAACATTGCGGTTTGTCAAACAATTAGGAACAAGTGCTGTCACTGTACTGGGTAATCACGATATTCATTTACTCGTGAGCGCAAATTTCCCTGAACGTATTAAAAAAAAAGATACCCTACAACGTGTGATCAGCGCGCCTGATTGCGATGAATTACTCAATTGGCTTCGCAAGCAACCCCTGTTTCATTACGAGCATAACATAGGCATGATGCACGCAGGCATCCCACCTCAATGGAATTTGGCAATAACACAACAATTGGCGATGATTGCGCAACAGGCACTTCGTGCAGACAACTACCGCGACTCGCTCGCACAACTCTACAGTGATCAGCCCGATAAATGGTCAAAAGACTTAACCGGCATGGAGCAGCTGCGGTTTATTATCAGTGCATTCACTCGCATGCGATATTGCACAAAAAAAGGTCAACTTGATTTTCAATACAGCGGTGAATTAGGTTCACAACCCGCGCATTTAATGCCGTGGTTTGATGCGCCGAATCGCAAAATCGCTCCAACGAAACTGATTTTTGGCCATTGGGCTGCTTTAGGGTATTACACAAAAAATAATTGTTATTGCATTGATACCGGATGTATTTGGGGACGCGAATTATCCGCTTTACGACTAGATATACCGCAAATGAAAAAGTTTAGTGTGTCACGCAATACCGTCCGTTAAGATTTCTAACGTATAATATCGAAATTCATCCTACTTCTCTTTTTTCACTTTTCATGACCCATTGGCTAACAAATTATCCACATCTACTCAGCGGCGGCTTTAAAGGCATCGAAAAAGAAAGTCTGCGTATCAACGCACAAGGACTCATCTCAAAAGCAACGCATCCTCACGCTTTAGGATCTGCTTTAACGCATTCGCAAATCACAACAGATTATTCCGAAGCGTTAATTGAGCTGATTACGTCACCTTATGCTGATATAAAAAATACACTTGAGGAATTGCAAAAAATCCACCAATTTGTTTATGAAAATCTGGAGCAGGAACAGTTATTGTGCGCTAGCATGCCCTGCGGCATTGATGGCGACGAGAGTATTCGCATCGCAGAATATGGCACCTCAAATATCGGACGCATGAAACATGTTTATCGTCACGGTCTTTGGCATCGCTATGGACGCACTATGCAAGCGATAGCGGGCATCCATTTTAACTATTCTGTGCCGCACCATTTATGGGATTTCTTGCATGAAAAACAAGGCGGCAATCAATCCTTAGCAGCATTTAAAAATGCAGCTTATTTTGGCTTGATTCGTAATTTTCAGCGAATAGGCTGGTTAATTTTATATTTATTTGGCGCATCCCCCGCCATTTGTAAAAACTTTTTCAAAAGTCGCCCATTTCTCATGGCGCAATTTGAAGAATTTGATAACGGCACACTTTATCATCCTTACGCCACGTCGCTCCGTATGAGTGACATTGGATATAAAAGTAAAAATCAAGCTAACCTTGCCATTGATTACAATACGCTTGATGGTTATGTGCAAAGTTTAAGTGCCGCCATTAGCACGCCTTATCGCGAATATGAACAAATTGGCGTGTGCGTGGATGGGGAATATAAACAGTTAAATGCCAATATATTGCAAATTGAAAATGAGTTCTACAGTATCATGCGCCCTAAACAAATCGCCCAGTCGTGTGAAAAACCCACCGCGGCTCTGCGTCGCGCTGGCGTAGAATACGTTGAAATGCGCGCGCTGGATTTAAATCCATTTCAGCCACTGGGCATCGATGAACCCACTGCACGCTTTATTGAAGCCTTATTATTAACCTGTTTACTCACAGACAGTCCTGACATTACAACTGAAGAATTACAGGTCAATAATAGTAATCAACTCATGGTAGCCAATCACGGACGCAAACCCAACGTAGAATTAGTGAGAAATGGAAAAAATATTCCACTGCAAGTATGGGCAAACGATATTTTGCAGCAAATGCAACCTATCTGCGCCGCCTTAGATGAAAATGAAATTGGGCAACCTTACTCCGATACGCTCGCATTACAATGCACATTAGTTGAAAATGCAGAACTTACCCCTTCTGCGAAAATGTTAGTCAAAATGCGCGAATACAATCAACCTTTTGCTTGTTTTGCTGTCAATCAATCCGCTGAGCACACGAAATTTTTTGCAACGCAACAAATCGATGCTATCACGCGTCAAACGTTTATTGACAATGCAAGTGCGTCACATCGAAAACAGCATACGCTCGAAAATGCCATACAACCCAATTTTGAAGAATTTTTACAACACTATTTTTTGGATAATCCCCGCGTAAACTAAATCGCACCACGACAAAGAACAGGAATTGACATGAATTACGCTATTGAATCACAACCCATTGAAACACTAAAATCTGATGTGTTATGCGTGGGAATATATACAAACCAACAACTCACCCCCTCAGCTAAAACCTTAGATGATGTCACTCAAGGGTTGATCAACTCGTTGATTACCCGTGGCGATATTACAGGAAAACTCTGCGACACCTTACTTATCAATGTCGTTCCAAATAGCACGATTGAGAGAATCTTACTTGTTGGCCTTGGCGAGCAAAACGCATTAACGGCTAAAAACTACCGCAAAGCGCTAGGGAGTGCTATTGCTGTGTTAAAAAAAGCCAATATAAAAAGTGCGGCGGTGAGCTTTGCGGAATGTGACGTAGATAAAGCCGATTTCATTTGGAAAATACGTCAAATTATCGAAGTATTTAGTGACAAACTGTATCAATTCACGCAATGCAAAAGTAAAGTGGACGACACAACCCCGCTCGAGACCGTTACCATTACGATTTTAGAAAATCATAGCAATGACGCAAAAATAGGATTAGCTCAAGGCATGGCAATTGCGCAAGGCATGACACTTGCAAAACACCTCGGCGATTTGCCCGCAAACATCTGCACACCAAGCTACCTTGCAAAGCAAGCACTAACCCTTGCTTTAAGCTACGATTCCCTTAAAGCGACAATTCTTGATACGGCAGAGATGGAAAAATTAGGCATGGGCGCTTTACTTGCTGTCGCACGCGGTAGTCGTCAACCCCCCAAACTAATTACACTCGAATATCATGGCGGTGACAAAAATTGCAAACCTATCGTTCTCATTGGTAAAGGGTTAACTTTTGATGCTGGGGGTATTTCACTCAAGCCAGGCGCTGGCATGGATGAAATGAAATACGACATGTGCGGGGGCGCTGCCGTGTTCGGGACGATGCAAGCCGTAGCGCAATTAAAATTGCCTATCAATGTCATTGGATTAGTGCCTGCTTCAGAAAATATGCCTGATGGTGATGCGAATAAACCCGGTGATATTTTGACTAGTATGTCAGGCAAAACGATTGAAATTCTCAATACCGATGCGGAAGGTCGTTTAATTTTATGCGATACCCTCACCTACGCCGAACGTTTCCAACCTGAATTTGTCATTGATTTAGCAACATTAACCGGCGCGTGTTTAGTTGCGCTAGGACGCGTTCCTAGTGGTTTACTTGGCAATGATGATGAGCTTTGCCAAGACCTCATTACCGCAAGTGAAAATGCTTGCGATAGTGTTTGGCGACTGCCGTTGTGGGAAGAATATCAAGAACAATTAAAGTCAAATTTTGCCGACTTAGCCAATATAGGTGGTAAAGATGCGGGAACAATAACCGCAGCGTGTTTTTTAGCCAATTTTGCTGAACAGTTCCGCTGGGCCCATTTAGACATCGCAGGGACTGCATGGCGCACAGGCCCGACAAAAGGTGCAACAGGTCGCCCTGTGGCGCTCCTGACGCAATATTTATTAAATCGAGTCAATGCCGGAGCTTAGTTTTTATATTTTGCAAAGTGAATCCCTTCACGATCGTTATTTTTTTGCGTGTCGCTTGATTGAAAAAGCCTATCAAAATGGGCAATTTTGTTATGTTTTGATGGATTCACTTGCAGAAGCACAAACCTTAGATGATATGCTTTGGACATTTCGCGCGGGCAGTTTTATTCCGCATCAACTCGTGACGCAAGCGCCGCCAAATGTCGTTTCACAAGTATTAATCGGTGTTCAAAATGCGCCACCTGCGTGGCGTAGTATTGTGTTTAACTTATCCAAACAGCTCCCCGTAAATTGGGAATCTTCTACGCGTATTTTAGAAATTTTAGATAATAGTGAAAATACAAAAATAGCTGGCCGAGTACGCTACAGTGCCTACAAACAAGCTGGTGCAACCATTACGACCCATAAAATATAAAGCCAAATCATGACAAACGAAATTGTTCAAGCCCTTATTTGGAAAGACAATGCGCTAAGTGTACTCGATCAGCGTCAACTTCCAAGTATTACTCACTATGATGATTACAGTGATGCGCAAGGTGTTGCTGAGGCCATTACCTCAATGCGTGTACGCGGAGCGCCCGCGATAGGAATTGCCGCTGCGTATGGCGTGGTCTTATCACTTCAGCAGCATTTTGAAAAAACAAGTGCATGGCGCGACATAGTGGCAAAAGACATCGAAATCCTTGCGCAATCTCGCCCAACTGCAGTGAATTTATTTTGGGCGTTAGATAAAATGAAGCGCGTTATTGCGCAAGAATCCGATAATTTACTTATCGCCGCAATAGATTGTGCAATAACAATTCATCTAGAAGATAAAGCCGCAAATCGAACAATGGGCGAATTTGGTGCTGATATCATAGCTAAAGCCAACGGTATTTTGACGCATTGCAATACGGGAAGTTTGGCGACAGGCGGTTATGGCACGGCTTTAGGCGTCATTCGAAGTGTTTATGCGCGTCATAGCGTCACTATTTATGCAAACGAAACTCGCCCTTGGCTACAAGGCGCCCGCTTAACTGTTTGGGAACTTTCTCAAGACGGCATTCCTTCGACGTTAATTGCTGATAGTGCCGCGGCATGGTTAATGAAATCTGGGGCAATCGATTGGGTAGTTGTTGGTGCAGACCGTATCGCGTCAAACGGTGATGCGGCTAATAAAATTGGGACATACTCACTTGCCGTTTTAGCTAAGCAACACGGGGTTAAAATGATGGTCGTTGCGCCAACATCCACTATCGATTGGTCCATTGAAAATGGCAATAGCATCGAAATTGAATGCCGCGATCCACTTGAATTATTGCCTAAAAGCTACGATACTCAAGAGTCACTCGTGAGTGCATGGAATCCCGTTTTCGATGTGACACCCGCTGAACTCATTGATGCAATTGTCACGGAGCGTGGTGTCGTATTAAACCCTTCCAAACACATTAACGGTATTGCGAGTTTACGCGCATGATTGAAATAACGGGTTATTTATGGAAAGCACTGCAATTAATCAAAACGCCTGCCTTGCGTCCTTTTATTCTTATTCCATTTTTAATTAATATTGTTTTATATACTATCGCTTTTATTTTAGGTTATTTGTACTTAGACCACTGGATTACGCAAGCCATTCCTGATTGGCTATCTTGGCTGCGCTGGTTGATTTATCCACTATTTTTCATTAGTTTTTGCACTGTAGGATTTTTTAGCTTTACACTATTGGCTAATGTTATCGCTGCCCCCTTTTACGCAAAATTAGCAGCCAAAACATTAACCGTTATTAATGCATCCGTTTTAGTAACACACGAACCCAATTTACGTGAAATTTGGCAAGCCGAGTTTAAACGACTAAGCTATGTACTAAAGCGCACATTGCCAATTTTATTATTGTTTATCATCCCAGTTATTAATATCGTCGCACCGATTGTTTGGTTTTTGTTTAGTGCATGGTGCGTAGCACTAGAATATTTTGCCTTTCCACTCGAAAATCAAGGCATATTATTTCCCCAACAAAAAGAACAATTAAAAACAATGAAAATAAGCGCATTAGGTTTTGGTGGTTTTGTCACATTCGGGTTATCCATCCCCTTATTCAACATTATCGTCGCACCTGTTGCCATCATTGCGGCGACACTTTACACACAAGCACATACGCCACCTAAATAAATGCCGTATAATGGCATCGTTAATTTAAAAATAAGAAAAATTAATCTAATCAGGAGAATTTGAATGTCTAAAACCCAAAATTTACAAGATAACTTTTTGAACATTCTTAGAAAAGAACATACCCCCGTTTCAATATTTTTAGTAAATGGGATCAAGTTACAAGGGAAAATTGATTCATTTGACCAATATGTCATCATGTTAAAAAACACTGTTAGCCAAATGGTCTACAAACACGCTATTTCAACTATTGTACCCAGCAAAATGGTACGTTTAAGCGGTGAAGGTGAAGAAAATCGTGATGATTAATCTATGATGCAGAGTTTAGTTTCAGAACGCCCCGACGCTGGTGAACGAGCGATTTTAGTTCACATGACGTTTTATCGCGGTCAAGAAAATCTGTACGAATTAAAAGAATTAGCAAAATCTGCTGGCACTGAACCAGTCCACGTTTTGACAGGGGCTCGTCAACGTCCAGATTCTAAGTATTTCATTGGTACAGGAAAACTAGACGAATTAAAAGCGGCTATTGACATGTTTAAAGCCGATGTCGTACTTTTTAATCATGCATTATCCCCTAGCCAAGAACGTAATTTAGAAAGTTTCTTAGGTGTGCGAGTTGTCGACAGAAATGGATTGATTTTAGATATTTTTGCTCAACGCGCACAATCATTTGAAGGTAAACTTCAAGTTGAATTAGCGCAATTAAAACATTTATCGACGCGACTTGTTCGAGGTTGGACGCATTTAGAGCGCCAAAAAGGCGGTATTGGAATGCGTGGTCCAGGTGAAACACAGCTGGAAACAGATCGACGTCTACTTGCTGTCCGCCTAAAACAAATCCAACAAAGACTCGATAAAGTCGATAAACAACGTCATCAAGGACGTAGCCAACGCAAAAAAAGTGAAACGCCCACCATCTCATTGGTCGGTTATACCAATGCGGGAAAATCAACACTTTTCAACACCCTCACCGGTTCGGATATTTACGCTGCAGATCAACTGTTTGCGACACTTGATCCAACCTTACGCCGCTGCCCTTTACCAAACAATAATGAAGTCGTTTTTGCTGATACCGTGGGATTTATTCGCCATCTTCCACATGAACTAGTTGCCGCATTTAAGTCAACACTGCAAGAAGCAACCGAAGCAGAATTATTATTACACGTTGTTGATGCCCATGCTGATGACCGTGCTGATTTAATGCATCAAGTTGAGTTAGTACTTGAAGATATTGGCGCTGCAAAAATTCCACGACTTGAAGTATTTAATAAAATTGATTTACTCGACACTATTTCTCCTCACATTGAGCGAGATGATGCTGGAAATGCGGTTCGTGTTTGGTTATCTGCCGTAACGGGTGAAGGAATAGAATTACTATTGCAAGTGCTAGTAGAAAAATTTGCCTCAACGCAAGTGCGTCGTCGGTGTTATCTCTCTGCAAAACAGGGGGGGATACGTGCAAAACTGTTTGCCCATGCCACTATTTTAGACGAAATAGAAGATGAATTTGGTGATAGTGAAATTTTAATTGAAATCGATACGAAATATTTAGGCTTACTTAAAGAGGTTCAATGCGATGAATTGTAATTTCTTGAGCCAAATAAAGCAGTTCCAATCCGAACCCACGTAGACCCTTCAGCAATAGCGGCCTCTAAATCGTCTGACATACCAAATGAAAATGTTGTTAGCTCAGGCCTGTTTAAGGCATTAACCTTAGAAACTAATGTTTGATACGGTTCACGTTGAGCGTAAAAATTACTTTGAGGAGCTGGGATTGCCATAACTCCCCGTAATGCAAGATTAGGCAATGTTGAAACAGTCTCAATTAATTCAGGTAATTCGTGTAATTTCACACCTGATTTACTCTCTTCGTCACTTATATTAACTTGAATACAAATATTAAGAGGTGGCAAGAAATCGGGGCGCTGCGCACTTAAACGCCGTGCAATTTTCACATCATCTACGCTATGTACCCAATCAAATTTTGTTGCCAACACTTTTGTTTTATTGGATTGAATCGGTCCAATAAAATGCCAGGTTATATCAAATGCGCTTAAACAATTTTGTTTTAACAATGCTTCTTGCACATAATTCTCACCAAAATGCCGCTGACCTGCTCGATAAGCACACGCAATATCACTCGCCGGTTTCGTTTTACTTACGGCAAGCAACTTCACTGAATGCGTAATCCTTTGGTGCTTTATTTCAGCTAGATGAATTTGCGTTTGAATTTTTATTAATTGAGAAGAAATCATCAAATTTTAACTTTTACGATCAAGCTTTCTATACCCAATTGCTTCACTTACATGGGCGATTTCAATATCTTGTGAATTTGCCAAATCGGCAATAGTTCGTGCTAATTTTAATATGCGATGATAAGCGCGATTTGATAAACCAAAACGCTCCATAGCTTGCGCGAGCAATTTATCGCCAGCTTCAGATAATTCACAATGTAGCTTTACTTCTTTCGCACTTAACGCAGCATTTGCTTTACCACTCCGTGCAAGCGCTACATTTCTTGCCACAATAACACGTGCACGAATAGTGGCACTACTTTCCTCACCTTCCGCAGCCCCTTTACGCAGAACATCATGTGAAACACGCGGAACTTCAAGATGCATATCAATTCTATCAAGTAAAGGACCGGAAATTTTTGAGCGATAACGTAACACTTGCTCAGAGCTACAATGACAACGCCCAGATGCATCACCTAAATAACCACAGGGACACGGATTCATAGCCGCAATCAGCTGAAATTGTGCTGGGAAATCAACTTGTCTTGCTGCGCGAGAAATGGTGATATGCCCTGTTTCTAATGGTTCACGTAAAACTTCTAATACTTTACGATCAAATTCTGGCAACTCATCCAAAAATAAAGCACCATGATGCGAAAGTGAAATTTCACCAGGACGAGGATTACTACCACCACCTACTAATGCCGCTGCAGAAGCTGTATGATGAGGTGCCCGATAGGGTGGACGTAGCCAATTATCGACATCTAAGCCGTGATTACTAATTGATGCAATCGCAGCCGTTTCCTGTGCCTGTTGCTCAGTCAATGAGGGTAAAATAGTAGGCAATCGAGAAGCAAGCATGGACTTGCCGGTACCTGGAGGCCCCAACATTAGGAGATTATGTGCACCTGCGGCTGCAATTTCAAATGCTCTTTTGACATGATATTGACCATGCACATCTGAGAAATCAATATTATGTTGAATGTCGCTTGATTGCGACTGCTGATACGTTGTCACAATAAGCTTTTGGCCATTTAAATGACGACAGACGTCAAGTAAATGCGCAGCGGGGAGAATTTCAATATCTTTAACTAATGCCGCTTCTTTAGTGTTTTCTTTGGGTAAAATTAATTGCCGGTGGCAGTCTCGCGAACGTATTGCAACGGGTAATACACCAATTATCGGACGTAATTCACCACCTAAAGATAACTCACCCACACATTCGTAACGATCTAGATTGTCACACGGAATTTGACCGCTAGCCGCTAAAATACCAAGAGCAATAGCCAAATCAAAACGTCCACCTTCCTTTGGTAAGTCAGCAGGCGCTAGATTAACAGTAATACGCTGGGCAGGAAAATTGTAATTACAATTTTGAATTGCACCACGCACTCGATCCTTACTTTCTTTGACAGCGGCTTCAGGTAAACCTACAATATTTAACGCTGGCAGACCATTTGCTATATGAACTTCAACTGTCACTAAAGGTGCATCAATTCCTGAACGTGCGCGACTATAAATGACAGCTAAAGACATTGATTAATTATGCTTGGAATCTGAAAAAGACTGTTCCATTTCAGCTACTCGTTTTTCAAGTAATTCTAAATTCGCACGTGTTTTCATAAGGACTAATTTTTGCACTTCAAATTCTTCTCGAGTAACAAGATCTAACTTGCCTAAAGCACTTTGCAAAATAGCATGGAAAGTTTTTTCTAAATCTGCCTTTACAGCTTGTAAACTAGGAGGAACAACACCAGCTAAACGATTCGCCATATCGTCAATTGTTTTAGCGTCAAACATAAAAATATCTCGGAAAATAGGAAAAATACACTCCATTCTATATACAAATGAGCATATATAAAAGTACCAATTTAATAATTAGCAAAGGTTTAAAAAAAACGTGTGCCATAGCTACATGATAGACATCCGTGATTATTAATAAATACAAACAGTTCTTGAAAATAAATTTCAGCTAATCGTGTTACGTGCACGTTTAAATCAATTTGAATCACATGAGCATTTTTTAGCACTTCACACAAATCACAAACACTAGTAATCCAACCAATCTAGTGTTAAAAAAATAACGCTGGCTGCATAATCAATTCATGATAAAAAATATCACCTGCACAAACCTTTGTGCAATCACCGATAGTCATCACATTACTAAACGTTTCACTTGCAAATATTTTTAAATGTTAAAAATTAGACTACTCTATAAGTGAATTTTTTCAGTGTGATGAATTCATACTTTAAAAGTATTCTAACAGGATATACTTTTCAGGATATACTAAAGATTAAGCCTATGTATTCATTATAGTAAAGCACTACTAAGTAGCAAGTAAAATTTTTGAAAAATGTGATGTAATTCCGCAAATTTAGACTTTAAAAAAAAAAGATGAAAGGTGATGAAATTGGTTGTCGCCGTGATTTAAACTAAGTGTACTTTCTGCAATTGAGATATATTCAAAAGAAAGAAGGACAAAAAAAAAGCCCAATAGAGAATAAAGGGCTTAGAAGATAAGAGCTTGGCGATTCCCTACTTTCGCATGGCAAAGTGCCACACTATCA